>CALUIV010000001.1 GCA_944320775.1 uncultured Paraprevotella sp.
TTAATTTACTAAATATCAACAATATGCACAACTTTTTATTCATAAATCTTTTATCAATTTAATTCCGCCAACGGGTTGTAGAATTTGTTGTTTTTAAAACAATTCAAATTGAAAATATTCTATGCAAGTTTTTATTTGATTATAATGAATTTTACGAAGAGAAAAGAATAATAAAAGAGTTTATATTTACAAAATGGTTGGTAAAAAAGATAAATGAAAATACAGATATTAAAGAGAAGCTTTGTGACTCCTTATCGATTTATAATTGTTGTGAAACAGATATTGAAATTAGGTGTAAAGACTCGGATAAATTGTTAAATCAATTTATTAAAGCAATGCTTAAACAAATAAGGGGAAATGAAGATAAAATAGATTTAAGTTCTATGAATAAATTTTATAAATCTTCTTATTTCAAGAAGAAGAAAATAATAATTCAATTCGTAATGAATCAGATAATTAAGAAGTGAGATTGACTTTTTAAGGATACTTTCTAAGAATAAATCGTGAATAAAAACGTTTGTGCTGTATCCCAAGAAGAAACTCATATTAAAATTATCTAGGTTCAGATATCTGAAGAAAGATATAAATGAATTATCATGACCCACTTAGCAAACATAGATAAAGATTATACCTCTTGGATTGAGGAACTCAGCCAATGGTACAAGCATAGCCAGATAAAGGCGGCAACCCATGTGAACAGTGAAATGCTGCAATTTTACTGGTCGTTGGGAAAGGATATTGTGACGCTTCATGCGGAAAGCCGATGGGGCGAAAAATTCTTTGTAAATTTAAGCTCAGATCTACGTGCCAAACTTCCGGGGGTAAAGGGACTTTCGGAAACAAGTATTGGATATGCTAAACGATTTTATCTGGTTTATAATGAGTGGTTTACAATTCACCCACAAGTTGGGGGTGAATTACAAGAGAGCGCCATTTGGCGTATTCCTTGGAGACATCACAAATATATCATAGACAAATGTTTCAACGAACCTGAGAAAGCCATGTTCTTTGTGCGAAAAACGCTCGAAAACGGTTGGAGTCGGAATGTTCTTTTGAACTTTATGGACGCAGACTCTACGAACGGAAAGGGCTGTAATATTTTTATTAGTAATAAAGTTGTTAGTAATAACAATATTTCTTATTTTTGCTTTAGAATAAATTTGCGTGCTCATGGAAAATAAACCTTTTATATTCGGTGTTGCAACTTCGGGAGATAACTTTACGGATCGAGTAAAAGAGACGGAGCGTCTGTTATTGAACTTCCGTCATGGTATAAACACCGTACTGATTTCTCCTCGCCGTTGGGGAAAGACTTCGTTAGTACAGAAAGTATGTCGTCTGGCACAATCCGATCAGTTGAAGGTGGTATATCTTGATATTTTTTCTTGCCGTAGCGACAAGGATTTCTATGATGCATTTGCTTCAGCAATCCTCAAACAGACGTCCTCAAAATTAGAGGAGTGGGTTGAAAATGCCAAGCTGTTTTTGGCGCGTATCACTCCAAAAATCTCTATCGGGCCCGATCCGATGACGGATTTTTCGATATCGCTTGAAATGAATCCCAAAAGCAACGATATTGATGAAATCCTGCAACTTCCCGAGAAAATAGCTCAAAAGAAAGGATGTCCTATCGTTGTTTGCATAGACGAATTCCAACAGATTGCAGAGTTTAAGGATTCCAAAACCTTTCAGAAGCGCTTGCGTACGGTTTGGCAGTTACAGAAATCCGTGTCCTATTGCCTTTTCGGGAGCAAGAAACATCTGATGAACGAACTGTTTGAAAAAAAGAGTTACCCGTTTTATAAATTTGGAGATGCAATTTATCTGTCAAAAATCGATACGCGAGATTGGATAGAATATATTTGCAGACGATTTGAAGTTACAGGCAAGCAAATCTCAGAAGATTTGGCCGAGAAGATATGCCAAAGAGTAGATAATCATTCTTCGTATGTGCAGCAGTTGGCATGGCTGGTATGGATTCATACGGATGGAGTCGCAACGGAAAAGGATTTTGAGGCTGCATATCAGGATATCATCGACCAGAACACTCCGTTGTTCGAGAAGCAGACCGAGAGTCTGACAACCTATCAAATGAATTTCCTGCGGGCCGTTATTGACGGAACTCACAGCGAGTTTACGACACAGGAGGTTCTGCATAAATATCAACTCGGTTCATCAGCCAATGTCAGTATTGTAAAACGGGCTTTGGTCAAGAAAGAACTTATAGAGATTGAGAAACGCCAGGTCGTGATTCCTGATCCCGTCATGGTGGTATGGTTAAAACGGGAATTGGGAATATAATAAAGGGGGATTCGAATACACTTCAGGCGGATATTCGTGAAAAAGAAATTTTTAAATAATCGCCTGAGTAGCTTTCAAAATGGTGTCTGTATCCACCGTTTTCTGCTATCTTTGCAGCATGAATTATCTGGAACTGATTGGTACCCTTGTAGGGATCGTGTATTTATGGCTTGAATACCGGGCCAGTATTTATTTGTGGCTCGCCTGTATCGTTATGCCGGCCATTTATCTGGTGGTGTATTATCGGGCCGGGCTTTATGCTGATTTTGGAATTAATGTCTATTATCTGATAGCTTCGGTCTACGGGTGGATTGCCTGGAGCAGAGGTCGGAAAAAGAGTGCTGTCCGGCAGGAAGAGCTGGAAGCGTCCATCACCCGGATGCCGCGGGGTAGTTATTTTCCACTTACGGCGGTGTTCGTCCTTTGCTGGCTGCTTATTGCATGGATATTGATTACGTGGACGGACAGCAGTGTGCCCTGGACGGACAGTTTCACGACAGCCTTGAGCGTGATTGCCATGTGGATGCTGGCGCGCAAATATGTGGAGCAGTGGTGGGCGTGGATGATTGTGGACTGGGTGTGTTGCGCACTCTATATTTACAAGGGGTTGTATTTCACGTCTGCATTGTACGGAGTGTATGCCGTAGTCGCTTTCTTTGGATGGAAAAAATGGCTGGCTTTGATGGATGGAGGTATACTGAAAATGAATCAAAAGAAAGGATCGGAATCATGAAAAAGAACTGGACGATGAATGATTTTGAGGCGGTAGTTGTGGGGAACGGTGAGTTTCCTGCGCATCCGATTCCGTTGGCTGTTCTGGAGCGGACGCCTTGTGTGGTCTGCTGCGATGGTGGGGCGGATGCACTGATAGCAAGCGGGCGCCTGCCCGACTGGATAGTAGGGGATGGGGATTCGCTTTCGGAAGCGAACCGGGACCGTTTTCAGGAGCGCATTCGCCGGATTTCGGATCAGGAGACAAATGATCAGACCAAAGCGGTCTCTTTTTTGGCTTCGCAAGGCATACGCCGGATAGCCATTGTGGGGGCAACGGGCAAACGGGAGGATCATACACTGGGCAACATCAGTCTGCTGATGGAGTATCAGCAGATGGGCCTGGAGGTGGTGATGCTGACCGATTATGGCTTCTTTGTTCCGGCGGTGGATACGGAAGTGTTCGATGGATTCCCCCGGCAGCAGGTGTCGGTTTTTAATGTTGATGCGGTTCAGTTGAAGAGTGAGGGATTGAAGTATCCGATTTATGATTTCCGTTGCTGGTGGCAGGGGACATTGAATGAAGTGGAAGGGGATACTTTCCAGATAACGGCGAAAGGCCGTTATCTGGTGTATCGTACTTATGAACCGAAGGGATGACCGTCATCGTTTGATGAACTTCAGGCATACCGGTTTGGACATTTCAATCCGTTTGCCGGTGTCCTGCAATAATCCGGTTTCGGGATCCCGCTGATAGATTTCAACTGTATTGGCGTCGCGGCAGGCTACAAGCAGATAGTTTCCGTTCGGAGATAGGATGAAATTACGCGGATGGGCACTGGTGTTCTGATAGCCTGTTTTAGTCAGACTACCGTCTTCGGATACTTCAAAAATAGCTATGCCGTCGTTTTGGAGGCGACAGGACGCGTAGACGAAGTAACCGTCGGGAGAAACATGGATGTCTGCTCCGCCTTGTGCATGACAGGTATCAGCCAGTACGGTCTGCATCGTATCCAATTGCGCTTCATCGTATGAGAGTACGACGACTTCGCCCGACAATTCGGTCATGAGGTAAATATGCTTGCCGTCGGGGGATGGAGTCAGATGGCGCGGTCCGCTGGCTGGTGGCAATAAGATGTCTTTTCGGGCAGAGGTGTCAATAAGTCCTTCCGAAGCGTTTAACGGGAACGAATAAATCCGATCGGTCCCCAGATCGCTGGCCAGCAGATAGTGTTTGTCGGGTGTGAACTGGATGCAGTGCAGGTGAGGCTGTTTCTGTCGTTCCGGATCTGTTCCTTTACCTGAAAAGACGATTGGTTGTGCAGTACCTAACTTTCCATTCTGACCGATGGGGAAAAGGGAAATGCTTCCGCCCAAATAGTTGGCTGTCACAGCATAATTTTCGTCGGGCGACAAGGCTACATAGCAGGGGGCGCCTCCCTGGGTACGTTCTGCATTCAGGAGGGAAAGAGTGCCTTTTTCCTTGTCAAAGCTCAGGGCATATAGAGAGGCTGTTTCGCCTTCGTCTTCGGCTACGGAATAGACCCGTGTACCATCGGACGATGGCGTGAGATAAGATGGATTGGAGATGCCTTTCAAACCGCTGACGTATTCGCTCTTACCGTTGTTTTGGTCAAAAGTATAGATTTTGATGCCTTCTTCCGAAGCAGGGGCATAACTGCCGATAAGCAGATAATATTCTTCGGATGCATTCTTATTTGTTGTGTTGTTGCTGCATCCAGAGAGTAAGCTTGCGGCGCATAGCGTTGCCGCCCAAATGTTTTTCTTTGTCATGGTTACTTTTTATGATTGGTTTATAAAATTACTTGTTCAGATTATTCTTCATAAACGGATGTGGACACCGGCCATTACCGTAGCACGCGGCATGGGATAGCCGGCATTGATTTCATATTTCTGGGCGAGCAGATTTTCACCGCGTGCCCAAAGTGAGAGCCAGGAGGTGGCCTGGTATGAAGCGCGTGCGTTCCACAGTACAAAATTTTCGGTTATGGCCGGAACGGTCTGTGTGTAGAGTCCGGCTATATATTGCAGACCTGATGAAATCTGCCAGCGGCCTTGTTCGTAACAGGTTCCGGCATAAAGCTTGTGCTCGGGAGCTGCCACAACCGGATGTTTCATGTGCAGGAAGCTGTAGTTTCCGTCGACAGACCAGTGGCGGTTGATCTGGCAGGCGGTTTGTACCTCGATGCCGGAGTTTTGGATGTTGCCGGTATTCTGGTTCAGCATGCCGCTGCCGTTGGGGTTGGGGAGGGTCTGAATGAGATTCTTACCGTCGATGTAGAACAGATTCAGGCCATAACTGAGCCGTCCGTTCATCAGGCGACCTGAAAGAGCCAGTTCGTAGTTCCACATGGATTCGGGTTTCAGATCGGGGTTTTGGGGAGGAAACAGATACATTTCCCGAAGAACCGGATAGCGGAAACCTTTTGATGCGGAGGCTTTCAGTTCCATGGCGTGGGGCAGATGGAATATCAGTCCGGCCTGGGGAACCCATTCCAGTCCGACACGCGAATGATGGTCGGCCCGCAGTCCGGCATGGAATGTGAGCCAGGTGTCGATGTCCTGACGCAGGTCAAGATAACCGGCCAGTTCGTCTTCATGTTTGTCGACGAGATCTGATTTTGTACCGGTCTGTTCGCCGCTGACAAATTCGTTCCAGGCGTGACCGCCATAGCGGAACCAGTCAAATCCCACGGTAATGCGGTTGTCTTTAAAAAGCCGGGCACTCTGGTACAGGGAAAGGCCGGTCATGTTGTCGCGCGAAAGGAATCGGCTGTCCTGCGGTCCTTCGCCTGAAGATGGGGTATAGCCGTCGTTGATCCAGTGGTTGCCCCAATTGTAGAAGTAGCTGACGGCTCCGGATGTTTTTCCATAATGGTTTTCGATGGCCAGAGAGGTCATGCCGCGTGTGATGCGTTGGTCGCCGTCTAGCAAAGGAGCATGCACAGGACCGGGATAGGAAGCATTGAAATGGGTGAGGTTTATGTCGGCACGCAGATTCCAGTTTCTGGTGACTTCATATCCTAATTTGGCATAGCCGCCATATTGTTCGAATTCCATATCGGTACGGTGTCCGTCTGTGCGGTTATATGAACCGGAAATGATACTGGAGAAACGTCCCTTCCGGATACGGTTGGTCAGTTCCGTCTCGGTCGTATTGTAAGAACCGTAGCCGGCGTGAACGTCTGTCTGTATCCCGTCCTGCCGCATCTGGCGCGTGACAATATTGACGACACCGCCCATGGCGTTTGAACCATAAAGTACGGATGCGGGACCGCGTAGCACTTCCACACGTTCGGCAAGGAATGACTGATAGGCGTCGGAGATCGGGTGGCCGAAGATGCCGGCATATTGCGGATGTCCGTCGATGAGCACCATCAGCCGGCCGCTGCCGCCGCTCAGACCTCGGAGGGAAATACTGCCGGCTGCACCATTGGAAACACCGTAGCCCATAGTGCCGCGTGCGGTGACAAACAGGCCGGGCACTTGTTCGGAAAGTAGGGGCAACAAAGACGGTTGCAGGGATTGTTCTATTTGCGTCCGGCTGACGACGGATACGGTCTGCGACAGATGGCGCACATCGGTTTCATTGCGTGTGCCGGTTACGACAATTTCCTTAATCGGGCGTGCTTGTCGGATGCTCAGGCTGTCTTGCGGTAACTGATGGGCTGTGAGCTTCAGGATGGTGAAGCCCGAAAGTAGCATAATGGTATAGATTCTTTTCATGATTTCGTGTATTGTGGGGTCTTAAATGTAGAAATGTTGCAAAAATAAGGAAACTTCTGATTGGAACAGTTGTTCGGGTTATGGATTTTGTGCCGATGAGCATTGTTTGGCAGAATAATCCGTAATCGTGGTTATTTGTGTATGTGTAATCCGTAATTCAGGTACAGGCTATGACGTGCGGTTTTGCTATATTTGCATCCTAAAATTAGGATTATGACAAGACATTTCATTTTAAAACTATATCTGGTGTCGGCGACTCTGACGGCTACAGGTACTCTTCATTCGGCAATAATTACAGAAACGGATGAACGGACAAATTTAAATACATGGATTATGGAAGAGAAATTGAATCTGACACAGGAATGGGACAAGGTGTTCCCGAAAAGCGACAAGGTGAATCATTCGAAAGTGACTTTCCACAACCGTTATGGAATTACATTGGCGGCTGATTTATATGTGCCGAAAAACGCAACCGGCAAGTTGCCTGCCATAGCGGTGAGCGGTCCTTTTGGAGCAGTGAAGGAACAATCTTCCGGACTTTATGCCCAGATGCTGGCTGAGCGTGGTTTTCTGACGATAGCCTTCGATCCGTCGTTTACCGGCGAGAGTGGTGGCGAACCGCGTTATGTAGCCTCGCCCGATATCAATACGGAAGATTTTTGTGCTGCCGTGGACTATTTAAGTACGCGTGCGGATGTGGATCCGGAACGTATCGGTATCGTCGGTATTTGCGGCTGGGGAGGTATGGCGCTGAATGCGGCTGCAATTGATACACGGATCAAGGCTACGGTGACCAGTACGATGTATGACATGAGCCGTGTAAATGCTAACGGATATTTCGACGCGATGGGAGAAAACGAACGGTATGAACTGCGCCGGCAGTTGAACCGGCAACGTACGGAGGATTACCGTAATGGCAGTTATGCCCTGGCCGGAGGAGTCGTTGATCCGCTTCCTGATGACGCACCGCAATTCGTGAAAGATTATTATGCATATTATAAGACCGAAAGAGGTTATCACGAACGTTCGTTGAATTCCAATAACGGATGGAACAAGACTTCGGCTCTTTCTTTCATGAATATGCCGATCCTGGCTTATAGTTCAGAAATCAGAAGTGCCGTACTGATGTTGCACGGCGAAAAGGCACATTCGCGATATTTCAGTGAGGATGCGTTTAAGAAGCTGAAGGGAGACAACAAGGAGTTACTGATTATTCCCGGAGCAAATCATGTAGATCTGTATGATAATCTGGAAGTGATTCCTTTCGACAAGATTGAGCAATTCATGCGTACCAATCTGAAATAAACGATGAGGTATGGTATTAAAATAATGGAATGATGAAGAACGTTTTGATATTGTCGAGTACGCCGAGGGTAAATGGTAACTCTGAAATTTTGTGCCGTTCTTTTATGGAAGGGGCAAAAGACGCAGGGCATCTCGTCGAGAAGATCGCTTTGAGAGACTGTAAAATCAATTATTGCAGGGGTTGTAGTGTCTGTAGTTATCAAAAGAAACCGTGTCCTCAGAACGATGATGCAGCCTGGATTATCGAAAAAATGTTGCAGGCAGATGTCATAGCCTTTGCAACTCCTGTTTACTTTTATGCGATGAGTGCTCAGATGAAAACCTTGTTGGATCGTTGCTGTGGATTGTATACGGAAATGAAAAATAAGGATTTCTATTTGTTGGCGACTGCCGCCGAGGATGATCCTGAAATAATGAATCGCATAGCTGAAAGTTTTCAGGGATTTTTTGACTGTCTGGAACATCCGACGGTCAAAGGGCATTTGTTTTGTGGAGGCGTTTGGCATGCTGGAGAGATTGCCGGCAGACCAGAATTGAAGACTGCTTATGATGCCGGTAAAAGTATTTAGCGGAAGGGATTGATTCTTATAGAAATGGCCGACAGATTTTTCTGCCGGCCATTTCTGTTTGTATGGGTATAGGGATTATTTCAGTTGTTTGTAGGCTTCGTCCGTAACTGGTTCCAACCATTCGTTAGCGGTGTTTTCGCCCGGTACTTCAAAGGCCAGATGAGCAAACCAACTGTCTGCTGCAGCTCCATGCCAGTGTTTGACATTTGCCGGAATGTGGATGACTGTACCGGGAAGAATCTGTACAGCCGGCTTTCCTTCTTCCTGATACCAGCCTCGGCCTGCTACACCAATCAGCATTTGTCCGCCTCCTTTTGTTGCCCGATGAATGTGCCAGTTGTTACGGCATCCCGGTTCGAAAGTAACATTTGATACGGGGACCTGATCCTTTGAAATCGGAGCCAGATAGCTATTGCCGATAAAATATTGGGCATAGGCAGTATTGGGCTCTCCTATAGGAAAGATCATTTCACGTTGAAAAGCTGTTTTGGCATCCTGAGCATCTGTTTCTTCAGTCCAGACTTCTTTGGCCAGGCGGAATGCTGCCCATGCTTTCGGCCATCCGGCATAGAAACCGATGTGGGTGAGGATTTCTGCGATTTCCGTACGGGTGATACCGTTTTGTTTGGCTGTCTGGAGATGGTAGGTAAGCGAACTGTCGGTAATGCCCTGACTGATCAGTGAGGTGATGGTGACTAAACTGCGGTCGCGCAGATTGAGTTTATCCGTACGGCTCCATACTTCACCGAATAATACATCGTCATTGAGTTGCGCGAATTTAGGAGCAAAGCTTCCAAGCTGGTCGCGTCCGGCTGTTTGTTTGATTTTTTCCTGTGCCATGGTTGTTGTTGTGTTTAACGTCCATGCAGCGAATGCAAGGAGTATTTTTGTTTTCATTCTGGTTTTTGTTTAGCTATTTTTGTTTTCATGAACAAAGATAGCGGTTACCAGTTTTTTTCCTTGTGTCTTAATTACGGATATTTGTACCCGAATTATGGTTCTTGTATCTTATTGGTCTGCCGGGTAGACGATGTTCCACTCTTTGCGCAGACTATCCATTTGCCGCATGATGCGCAGCGTTTCTTTGTGAGGCATCTCTATGGTTTCGATTTTATGTTCTTCGATGGCACGCAAAGATGCATAGAGTTCGTATTCCAATCCTGTGATCTGTCGGGGTGCTTCAAAGGTCTCAACCGTTTCATATTGCTTGTTTAACAGACGGATGCGTTCTGGGTTATTGATGTTTTCAATGATCAGGTATCCTTTGCTTCCGGATATGACTCCCATGCGGTCGGTTGTGGCCATGATGGAGGATTGTAGGGCCGCTATCTTGCCGTTGGGATAAAGCAAGGTGATGTTTTCCTGGGCATCGACTCCACTGTCTGTTTTTGTACATACGGAATGTATGGCTTGTGGTTCGCTTCCGAAAACCATGGCGGCCAGATTCAGGGTGTAGATACCTACATCAAGCAATGCGCCTCCGGCAAGTTCCGGTTTAATAATACGTTCTTTATGGGTTAGTGTATATCCCAAATTTGCCGTAAGCATTTGGGGGATTCCGATTGCATGTTCATCTGCCAACAGTTCTTGCATTTTGACCGAAAGCGGCATGAAGCGTGTCCAAAGGGCTTCGCTGACAAAAACATCTTCTTGTTCGGAAAGGGCAAACAGTTCTTCGGCCTGACGGGCGTTTACGGTGAATGGCTTTTCACATAACACCGCTTTTTTCTTTTTCAGGCATAACCGGGTCTGTTCGTAGTGTAAGGTGTGCGGTGTGGCAATATAGACGAGATCAATTTCGGGATCGTCTGCAAGAGCCTCGCAAGAATCATAGGTCTTTGTGAAATTCCACTTTCTGGCAAAGGCTTCAGCACGTTCCGGATTTCTGGAAGTTACAGCATAGCAGGCCATGTTTGGAAGGTTATGAATGGTTTGTGCCATTTTATCGGCAATGGCACCGCAGCCGATAAATCCTATTTTTTTTGTTCTCATAACAAAGAGGTTTGTAGCGTTATATGAAACAAAGTTACTCAAAATTCTTCTTGATTGTTTTCTCTGATTCATGAAAAAGTATGTTGTATTCGTTAGTTGTTTAATTCAAGAAGAGGTAATGGCTTAATTTTTTGATTAATTTCGTTCCGGAATGTCTGAATCTGCATATCTGTCTTTTTCTTGTGTTCAACACCACCGTCTTTATATAATTCTTTAAACCGGCATCGTCCGATTTTATATTGAAAGTGTTCTGGAGTTCCTGTCAGATTAATGCCGAAATCTAATGGAATAGGCGATTTAAGAACTGTGATATGATAATTGAAACTCATATCGATACTGTGTGTACCGCCAACCACAGCTTGATATCTGTCCCATTCTATAAGTGAAGGGATGATTTTAATTTGATTATTCTGTAAAATAAGATTTGTAGAAAGATTATCGATGATATTCTTGTTTTTACTTTTAAATCTTAATTTACGGGCAAGTTCTTGAAATGTTTTATTATCCATTAAAGTCAGGTTCTGTCCGTGTAAACTACATGCTGCTTTGGTCCCTTTGAGAACAGGAAGCATATGATCATCTAATAATCCCTCGGCGGTGATGTGGCAATCAACTAGTCCATCCATTGATTTTGTAAGTGGAATCAGGGTTCCGATTGACGGAAAGACCCGGTGTACCTGGCCTACGAGCATGTCTTGCAGGTTGAGATCAAAACATGCTTTAACTTGCTCTTTCTTACGGCTGTCATATAATAAAGACAGACCGATTTTTCCAAGATTCGTATGTGCAGAAAGGTTTGAATATATTTGTTGATTTTCGATCATCATATTTCCGGATAACTGCTGTAAATCGATTTCGCGATAATTCATATGTTCGATGTCCATTTGAATATCGAGGCATATGTTTTTCGGAATGTAAAGCGGATGTTCTTGTATTTTTGTTTTATTTTTTGGCTTTAGCAGTTGCTCCATATTATCGAGAGTAATGATCGGATTGTTTGTTTTTTGGGAAGTACGTAGCTGTGCCTCTCCGTAGAGGTACGTTTGTTTTAATTCATCGTAATTAATGTTCCCAGACAGAATTTGGATATTGCCTGCCAGTTGTTTGGATTTATTGTCGGTTGATGGCTCTATACGGAGCATTCCGGAAAGCATGCAGTCTGATTCTCCCGATTTGACTTTTAGTCTGTTTAGAATCAGCTGATCATTTTCAAAACCAATCCTTGTTTGTTCGAGATTGATAATTGAAGGAAAATAACTACTGTATACTTGTGCGTGTTTAAAGTCTAATAGGCCTTTGATATTCCATTTTGATGCTTCCTTTATCTTCTTTTTTTGGGGTCTTGCTTCTGTGATGAAATTGCTTTGAGTGAATACAATTGCATTCTGATGGTGAGTATCCAGATATTTCAAAGTCTCAGCTTTTAAAACTAAGGCTCCTTCCAATTCTTTTATATTGATGCTTGAAGGTTTTGTACCTACATGAAGTTCTATTTTTTCTGCTGATACCCAATTGCTTTTGTTTGTTTTCGCCTGAATGTTTGCACAGTTTAAGTGTGCTGTTACAGGAATAGTTTTGCTCGTATCTTGAGACAATGCTGTGTTTGAACGTAAGTGTAGTTTTGAAAGATTGATATTAATATCTTTACTATAAGTGATTTTTAAAGAATCAATATCGGCCGTTCCGCTTAATATTTCGGCCTGATCAATAAAATCACTCTTGTTTTTTTTGTATCCAATTTGCATTCCCAGTCCACTGATATATGTATCTAAATGATAATGGGGACTATGAATTTCCATGAATTGAGTTTTTATCATTCCGTCTGCCCATATCCGATTGAATCTTTTGGCTTTGAGGTCTTTTAAATTAAATGCAACAGAAAGGTCTGTTTCCATTTTACCTCTAAGAGTTGCTTGTTCTACTGAAATAAATTCGTTACCGATACGGTCAAAATCAATGTTTCCTTTCAAATCTGCTGTAATGAATGGTTCATTTTTCAAATTGTTGATATGACTATTCATTTGAATGTAACTGTTCAAGCCTTTAATATGAATGTTGTTGAGGGAAATAAAACAAGAATCGGGATAGTTTTCTTGATAACAGGCTTTCAGATCAAGACTAATAGAATCTATACCTTGTTTGATACCTTTTTTAAAAAAACTTCCTTGATTGATGTATCCTTCTATTTTCCAGTCAGGTCTGTTGCCTTTCAGTTTACCCTTGATCTCTCCTTTGAGTTCTGTATTTCCAGTGATTAGGTAGGTGTTTTTTTCTGGCAGGTATTTTTCAGGAACAAACTCTAAAAGATCTTTTAAACTGGAAGCTTCTAATCCAAATTGCAGATCGATGTAGGGAATATTGTTCTTCCCAAGATTTAATAAAGAACCGTTTATTTCAAATGGAAACTGGTTGACAAGTAGCTTTGTGTCTTTTAAGTAAATATCTTTAAACTTCCTTTTTATATTGCAATATCCTTGTAGATTTATGGATATTGTATCTTTTTCAAACAGTGCGGTTTTTCCTTTATTAATAAAAGAGGGACATATCGCTTCTATATATAATGTAGGTTCTTTAGCAGCCATATTGCCTTTAAGAAGAATAGAGGAAAGGTTAGTTTGGGTTTCTATATTCTTCTTGAAATGTTTGAAGTTTATGTGGGCATTTGAAACGTTTATTTGATTGATATCAAATTGAATTTTATTATTTTTCCCAGTTTTATCCTTTATTAAAGGGGGAAACTTTTGATCAAGGGCAATAAAAACATCGGGTTGTTCAATAGAAATATCCTCTATACATAAAGTTTGTTCTTTTAGTAGTTTTACAAATTGAATGCTGCCAAAAGCCTTTTTGAATTTAACTTTAAACATATCGGAAATAGAATCTGCGTCTTCTTGGCAAGGAATATGGATGTTTCCTTCGTGGATACTGATACTAATTGAGGGCCACGAATCGAGATAGTTTAATTCAATTTTCTTGCATTCAAAGAGAAGATTTGTTTTATTATTAACCTCACGAACTATTTGTTGGGTGAGTCTTTCTGGAGTAATGATGAAGTAGTGAAAAATTACAAATGTGATAAATGGAATTCCGATTCCCATCAAGATAATGATGAAAAGGGCAATCATGGTTCTTTTAAAATATTTCCAGGTGATCATATTGAATATATTTTTAAATTACTCGTTTTTTTGTTTTTACTTTGATTTCTGTTCTATAAAATAGCTGAAGATCTTTATGACTTACATATTTATTTGATAAAAGTACAAATAAAATAAAATTATTCAAGTTAAATATTTTGAATAACTTACTTAATAAGTAATTTCATAAAATATATGAGTTATATTGGACTATATAGTCTAATATTAATCTTAATATGTAAAAACATAAATATAAGATAATACTAGGATATTGATTTTATATATTGTAATTAATCTAAAATTATATATAGACAGTTGTTTTAAAATTAATAAAAGGATTTATCTGATATGTAGCTTTATTAATTCGATATAATTTAGCTGTTTTGTATATTTGTATGGATAAATATTGATGTTTTAATTGGCGTTTTTAAGCGTTTGTTCTGTTTCTATTTATCAGGAAGTATTCGTGAATATATTGTTTTATAGATTATTATAATATGAGAATATAATGTTTTTATGAAATGAAAAACGAATATTTGGCTTTGATTTAAATAGTAATTGGAAAGTTTATTCAGGCCCTACTTTTACTTGAATTCATATAATGTGATTGTATTTTCATTAATGTAAATTAGTATAATATTATAAGTTAGAATAACAAAAATGTATATGTGAAAATGTTAGAATGGTTGTTTCTTTATTCAGTTGGTATCGTTTATAGCTTATTTTACATACAATAAAAACTTTTCTTTTTGTTTGTATCTTATTTTTTCATTATCTTTGCAATGTGAAAAATATTGTATGATGTCTGTTCCTATAAAATATTTTTTGTCTTTATTTTTAATATTGACGACTGGATTGTCCTCTGTTTACGGACAACAAATTACGCGTGACCAATTGCTTAAATTGTTTTATCAGGCAAATACAGCTGTAAAAGAAAATAATTATCAGGCTGCAGTTGATGCTTATACGGAGATTATAAAACGGTCTCCGGGTTTACCGGATCCATATTTACAATTAGGTAATCTTTATGCTGGTCGCACTGATGATGCCGCTGCTTTAAAGAAAGCTTGCATATGTTATCTGACTTATATAAAATTGAAACCGGAGTCGTCTCAAGTACCATTACTTGAAAACAAAGTGAAAGATTTGCAGGGAAAAATTGATGCTTTGGAAACTTCTTTGGCTTCAGCTACAAAAGAAGATACAATCCAGCAACAGGAAATGGTTAAAAAAGAAAAAATAGTAGTGGTAGTACCTGCTGTTGCATCGGATATTCAGGAACCTCAAAAAGATACTGCAGCAGTAGATACTGATAGTCTTCTTGTTACAGATACCATACCATCTGTTTCTGTGCCTGTACGGCAAATAGCAGCTCCAGATTTACGGTTGTCTGGACGTTGGGTTTCAGAAAAACTCGGAGAAAATGGTCGTGAATTTTGGATTGTTGACGTCAAGTCGTTGCAGGATAAAATGGAGATGTCATTGGCAGACTTTTCTTATGTTTTGAAAGTAGGAAACTGGAAACATAAGGTCAGTAGTGTTGCAATAGCTTTTAATGAAAACAATGACACGTTGGTTTTTGATTTTTATTCGGAAAAAGAAAAGACTGCAGATGTTGATCAAAAAAATATTCTG
Organism: uncultured Paraprevotella sp.; assembly: GCA_944320775.1. GTDB lineage: Bacteria > Bacteroidota > Bacteroidia > Bacteroidales > Bacteroidaceae > Paraprevotella. Next base: position 15,395 of record CALUIV010000001.1, read on the forward strand.
GAAGATTTTGGGATGATTGTTAGTAATTTATTTGATACCGGAATGGAGCGAATAAGTGAGTTTACGAACAGATCAAATAATTCAGTCGGGCATGATGTGGATACATTGTCTATGTCTGTTTCGGATTCGAGTGCGTCTGTCGTAGACAGTGTTGCTGTGGTGAATCCTAAAATATTATATGTTAGTGAGTTCCGTTTACGATACGATGGTTATAAATTATCGGGATTTTATTTAGATCAGATCGTGGAAAGAACAGGTAAGGATGAGCGTGTTCTTTCTGCAGTGTCAGAACCATGTGAATTTATTCCAGCTCCTGTTGACTATCAGGGGTTTACTTACAATGGCCTTTCTGAGAGTGTAAAAAGTTCTAAACGTGAATTACGAGAATTGCTTAATCAGAAAATGAAAGAATCAGGTTCGAGTACTTCTGCTTTAAATGATGTGGCTTGTATGTATGCTTCTGGTATTGGAATTCGAAAAAATATGAAGATGGCTGTGGCTTATTTTATGGAAGCTTCAGTGAAAAATAATTTATTCGGCATGTTGAATATGGCTCAGCTATATCGTGATGGATTAGGAGTAGAAAAGGATGTTGAAAAAGCTCGGGAACTTTATCATCGTGCTTATAATTCTGGTTATACGGATGCAATGGTCTTTTGTGGAGACACTTATTTGGAAGATGCGGCAGATACAGTATCGGATTATCAAAACGCGTTAGCCTGTTATCAAAAAGCTGTATTGAAACGTTGTCCATTTGCAGCTTATCGTTTAGGATGGTTGTATCGAGAGGGATTGGGGGTTGAACAAAATATAGAGAAGGCATGGGAATATTATCAACAGGCACTTGTAATGCAATATCCTGATGCAATGACAGATGTTGGTATAATGTATCGTGATGGGAATATGACTGAAAAGGATTATGATAAAGCCTATGATTATTTATTAAAAGCTGCTCAAAAGGGAAATGCACGAGCGATGTTTGAGTTGTCTCAAATGTATTTGAAAGGTATAGGAGTAAAACCTGATTTCAAAACAGCAAAAGAATGGCAATATCGGTTTATGGAAGCAAATGATGTTGTAATAGAGGGATTTAATACAATAAAATCAAAGGTTAAAACAATCCTTTATCCTAAATCAGAATAGAATGTATGAGGAGAATTTTGTTGGGTACATTTGTAGCTATAATATTAATCCTCTTGTCTTCAGCCAGTATTATGAAGGAGGAACATAGGGCTTTTGCTAGTCATAAATTGGAAGATATGGCAAAACGGTTACCTTTACGTGATATACCGTCAGTGGATACTATAATGGAAGTTCCGGAATTTATAAAAGGTAAGGCAATCGTGTTTAATTTAAATAATAATAAGGTTGTCCATATGGGACTCTCTATGTTCAGTAGAGAAACTAAAGAAATGATTGGAACTGATATTTGTAATTTTCTTGAACGGTATTTTTTGGAATTGTTATTGTTACGTGATAAAACAAGTATTATTCGTAAATTGACGGAAGATCATATCGAATTGTTGCTAAATGGACAAAAATTTGGTGCTGAAAATTTTTCTTCATTACAAGAGGTAATGCAGAATATATGTATGCCGGTGAATTTTTCTTTGTTTCACAAAGATCAGCATGCTGAAGCTGTTTGGATGTCAGTTGGAATGCATTTACAGATGAAATTTCCTTTGTATCGTGAGTTGATTGATGGAATGGATAAAAAGGAATCTGATGAAGGAGTCTATAATTTGTTGCGAGTTGCGGTTTGTGATTCTATATATGATGCAGATGATGATGTTTCTTACGAGAATTTAGTACATAAAACTGGAAATGTTTATGTATATAAAGGAGAAACATTTATGATTAAATCACTGACTTCAGACCGATATTATATGGAAGAAAACGGAAAATATCATTTGATTTTTACTCCGATGTATCCAGAGTATTCTATGAATAATTTATTTCTGAGTTATCAGAATGGAGCAGGAAAAACACTACTGGTTACTCATAGACAATATGGGTATTTTACGCCTGAATTTACAATTCCTTTGAATAATTTTTTGGCTTGTTTTAAAAATGATTTTCTTGTAGCTTGTCATACAGGTTATAATAAACAGAATGAACTGGAAACTATAGTTGTGTTCAAGCACAAAATATTGAATTATATACACTTGCTTCGGGTTCATGTTAATAAAGAGGAACTCTTTATTAACTCACCCGTATTGAAGGCAGATTTTTATTCCAATATACCACAACATTATATTAGTAGTTTATTAAAATGAAGAAGGTAAAATTAATTATGTTTTCTTTGTTGTTCTCATTGGCTGGTTATGCACAATTAGAACAGACGAAGGTTGTTATTACAGACGGTTTGGAAAATGGTGATTTAAAAAAATCTATCGAACAGAACATTACTGATTTTTTGGTGGCATGTAATGAAGCAGTAATGAATGGGGAAAAACCTGATGTAAAGGATATGTTGACGAGTGATGCACGTAAGTCTTTGAAAGCTATGTGGAAAACAAGTCCAATGTCTTGTCCTGTTTCAAAAATAGAAGAAATCTGTTTGAAGACACCAAACGGTTATCAAGTTCGTAATATTCCAATAACTATGATGGCCGCTGATGAAGAAGGAAAAGATCAAGAATTGGTTTTTAATCTGACACAGACAGGTATTATTGATGATATTTCCATTGCAATTGAAGAAAACAAGTATAAGGAAATTATGGCAGAACATGAGACTGTTGAGGATTTATTTCGCAGACAGGTGATTGTTGATTTTGTCGAAAATTATCGTACTTCATATAATCGTAAAGATTTAAAATATATAGAATCAGTGTTTAGTGATAATGCTTTGATAATTACCGGTAAGGTGATACGGGTGAAACCGAATTCTGATTATGCAATGCGTTCTCTTAGTCCTGAAAAAATAGTATATCAAAAACGAACTAAAGCAGAATATATAGCAAACTTGAAAAAGGTTTTTGCTTCTAATAAATATCTGAATGTTGTTTTTGATGAAGTAGAAGTTATTCAGCATCCGAAGTTGACAGATATTTATGGAGTAACGTTAAAACAGGAATGGAACTCAAGTAATTACAGAGATGTAGGATTTGTATTTCTGATGATTGATTTTCAGGATGAATTACATCCTTTGATTCAGGTAAGAACTTGGCAGCCAGAAAAATTGAATGGTAAGATTTTGGCGCGTGATGAGGTCTTTAATCTTGGAGATTTTGATATTGTACGTTCATTAGTAAATGATTAATTGAGTAATATGGAAAAGAGAACTTTCTTATTGTCAACGTTGCTTTTTATCGTTGTTGCGGCTTTTGGTCAAAGAAATCTGGAGGTAAAGGATATTAGTACGGGATTGAATGTCTTTTCTGGAAAAGATACTGAAGCTGGTGTTGTAGTTTCCTGTCCAAGTAATTTGGAACTAACATTTGAGTCATCACATGATAAAAAAGTTGATGTCTTTAATAAAGAAGTAAAGGGAGAGCAAAACTATTATTATTTGCGATTTAATACGGGGCGCAAATATGTAGGCCGAAAATTGTTTATTCGAACGCAAGGCTATTCTTTAGTTGTTATTCCGATTGAATTGAATCCTAAAGAACTAAAGGAATATCAGTTAATAGATCCGGATGTTGAATTTGTTTACGGTTGTTATTATGAATATCGTAAGCGAGGTACGGAGTTTTTCCAGAATAGTATGTATAGCGAGGCAAAAGAACAATATAGTATAGCAAAAGAATGTTCTGATTGTCCTCCCGATGCTAATTTGGATGAATTGATAGCGAATATAGATTCTATTGTTTGTTTTCAGGAACAGGCTGAAGAGGCTTTTGCTTTATTGAAGTATGATTTGGCTGAGGAACTATATTCAAAAATCTTACAATTGAATCCATTAGATGAGAATGCTTCGACCAGACGTAATGAATGTAAACAGATGTATAATACGGATTGCAAAAAGTATTTTGATATGGCTGAAATCTATAAAGAAGATGGTGAATATGAGAAAGCTTTAGAATTATATCAAAAAGTTTTGGATGCAAATTGTACTAATGCTTTGTTGGCTAGTGAAGAGGTAAAGAATATTCGTTTGTTACTCCAGAGTAGAAGACAACGTTCACATGTTTTACTATATGAATATAGCAAAACGGCGCCTGTAGGAATAAGTTATGGTTCATATAAGAATAAAAAAACTGGACGTTATTTTAATTTTACTTTGCATCCGGATTTGTTTTTTGCTATCCGTAATGACTTTGATAAATGCAGAAAAGCTGAATTTTCTATAACCCCATTAGGATGGACTGTTAATCCTGTGCATAAATATCCTTATTGTTGGATTGTTTTTGGTTTGGGATATACTGGCGTTTGCCGTTACGAAACAGAGGATGGTGAGATTTATCAGCCGGGAAGTTTTGTTGAAGGTGCTGAAGGAGAGGATGAAACAGTTGATGAACCAAAATTTAAAGTTTACAGTGCAATTTCACCAGAATTAGGTATCACTCTTAAAGTTTGGCATTTTGCTATCCGTTATACATTCCAGTATCGTTTTGCTGTTAGTAAAAAATATGCAGATGTTATAGACGAACAACGTCATGCTATCGGTGTAGGATTTTGTTTCTAAAGGATTATAACAGAAGATTGTTCTTTTAATGTTATGAGTCGGATTACAGAAAATTGAATAATACATTATATGATTCAAATAGAAATCCATTGTATTTGGGAGCGTGTATCTTATAAAAGTATAACTACACCAATATCCCCAATTACAATGGATTTTTAATTAGAAGAATTAGAGTTGTAAGTAATGTATATCAGTATAACCTCTAAATATATTGTGAGAGTCTGATAGATGTCAATAGAGAAAAATTTATTTCTTGCATTTAATAAAGATTCCTGTTTATTTATTAAGCCTAATTTTAGAGATTTCCTGAAATTCATGAAGTTGTGATTCCGGCATTTGGGCTTTTTGTTTCCATTCGTCAGAACCATAAACGCCTACTAAGGATAAATCAAAGGGGCGGAAACGGATCTTTTTTATGTTTTTGGATGATTTGAATCGGTAGTCATCTTTTTCGGGGGCAATGAAAAGTGGATCTGCAACGATTGAATGTTTTTCTTTTTTATTTTTCCATTCTTCGAAGGTATATTTCCCAAATACAGGTTTTCCTTTGAGATGCCAGTACATGTTGTAGTCTATATCCAAATGGCCTTGTTCCCAAGGTCCAGCCAACGTTTCCCCTTGATCTTGGAGGATGATGTTATGCTTGAAATGGAACGATAAATGGTTTTCTACTCTGGTGTATTGAGCCTGATAATAATGCCCAAAGGCAAATATATTGTTTTCGATTCTATTGTCTTTTCCATAATGTTGATGGAATCCTCCGCTTTTACAGCGATAGACCAAATTGGAACTCATTTCAACTCCAGTAGATCCTTCGTCGGTATATAAGCCCCATCCTCCATAATCGTACGATAGAACATCGTGAATAATGTTGTTGACAATTCGTGTGCCGTGAGATTCGCCTAAGGTATATACGGCTCCCATATCAGACAGTTCTCCCCATCCGATATGATGGATATGGTTGTATGCGATCAGATTCCTGACGGCAGGACTGGTCAGTTTCATTTGAGCAAAATCGACTGTACCATCTTTTTGAAGTGCATTGGTCCAAACCTGGTTAGAGTGGTTGTAGCCCCAAATCCATCCGACAGAAATACCGGAATAACGAAGGTCAGAAATCTCATTATGCGTGATTTGGTTGTCAGAGGCGTGGAATATTGCAACGCCGACACCACAGGGTAGTTCGCTTCCGGCATGGGTGATTATCGAATTGTTTACAATATTGTTCCTGCTGATCAGGGTTGGGTCGTTTGTGAAGCAAGGATTGCCTATTTTAATTCCACCGGCTCCCATATCTGAGAGATAACAGTGGTCAATCCTGTTGTTTTTGCAATTCCAGTTTAACCATATCGCATATCCGCCGGTGTGTTGCATTTCACAATTGAAAAAACAAATGTTACGGGTATGTTCCAGTTCAATAGCTGCCTCTGTGGTAGCTGCCGCTTGCATAGGTTCGTTTCCATATAGGGGCATCTGGTATGCTGCATATTGAAAAGAAATGTTTTCAAAGCGGATATCACTTAAAGGAGCATTTGTATCTCCTTTCATGATCAGCCATTGGTGCAGGGTGGGAGCGACGCATTCTGCATCCGTCAAGTCTTCTCCTTCTCTAGGTATGTAGTATAAGTAGCCTTCTTTTCGGTCGAGATACCATTCTCCTGGAACGTCTAATGCAGATTTATAACCATACATGATGTATCTGGCACCTCCTGATATGGGATTCCATGACTGCATACCTTTTCCTTGTATGTAAATAAAACCTGAGTCAGGGCAGGCATAAGCTACTTTTTTTTGTGTGATATCCCATTTATGGTAGAAACGAAAACGGACATCTGTCAGTTCTTCAGCCGACAATGTGCTCAGGGATTTCAAATCAGTCTGATCAAATAAAATTTTTTGTGTGGCATATTTAGCAGAACGGATGCCCCGAACATAAGGAAATTCTTTTGATCCACGTACAAAGAACCAGTCTTTATTCGGAGTTTTGGCCCATGTAGCTCTCCGGCCGTTTACATAGAATTGTTCAAAGGAATAATTGTAAAGTTTGACTTCGGGTATATAGGCACGGTAAATATTGTTTTTGTATTGTTCCCAACCGGTTATTTTAATTCCTCCGATAAAGCGGGGTAACTGTTCCGCTGCTCCTTTTATCACTATTGGGCAATTTAACGGGTGTGACAGTACAAGGGGTTTTTTCATTATATAGTCACCTGGAGCCACTTGAATAAAAAGAGTATCAAGGTTAGTATTACAAGCTTGTAAGGCTCTTTCAAGACTAAGGAAAGGCTGGTCTTTGCTGCCTGTTCCGTTATCGTTTCCCTGAGGGGCAATATACACTGTTTTCTGGTTAATAGCAAAAGCCGAAATATAATTGCACAGCAACAGAATGAAAACAATTTTTTTCATAATTATCTTAGTATTTAAAGTTAGAATATAGTTATTCTTTAAGTTCAAATGTCACAAATAGTCCTTTATGGTCTGTAGGCCAGACATTCAATGGGGTGATGAAACGGTCACGGGACGTTTCTTGGATTCGTTCTGCTTTCCGGATGCTTCCTTTAGGACCGAAGATTACGGCATCTTTCAATTTTAGTTTCTTGTTCGGATAATAGAAAATATAATCAATCCGGTCGCGCTCGTCTGATTTGGGAGCCCAGGTGAGTCGGTTAACTTCAACTAACGGATTGTCAGAAGGGAAAGTAAATCCGGGATATTTAAGGACATCCGGATATTTTTCCCGGTATGTATCAATAAATCCGGCATTATCCAATAGTAAAGTTACGGTCCAGGGTATGATCATACCATTATGATCATATAAGTCTTTAGTTGTTCGTGTCCAGTCAAGATGTGACGGTTCGTTGAAGTCTCCTCCCAAGATTACGATAATTCCGTTTTCGATATCTTGTTTAGCTGCGGTGATGAATTTTTTTATGGCATCATCACGTAAGGAAGCATCGTTAAAAGCCAATACTTCTGCGATCGATTCAGGTTTGGGGATTTCAGCCCAGGTGGAACCATGATATCCTCTGACATTATAATAGGCGTCTTTGAGATAATCTAAATGAGCCGTATAAACAGCTATTGGGTGACCGTTGATTTCGGTGAGCATGCGATGAATGGTTCCGTGGTCATTTTCCAAAGGAAAGACAATGGTTGAATCGGATATAGGATGTTTACTCAGTAATCCGGTATCGTTGGAATAAAATGAGTAATAGGTTTCGCCTTTTTCTTTTAATGAAGAGACAATCCGGTCACAAAACCGACTATTATGATAATTTCTTACTTCGCTGAATGTGACGAAATCGGGCTTTAGCCGGACTATTTCATTAATAATGGCATCATAACCTCCTTTGACCATAGTTCCTTCCTGCCAGATGTTCCACTGAAGTACTGTGAACCGTTGTTTTGCTGACGTGTGGAGCAGAAAAGTTGAGAATAAGAATAAGAGTAAACAAATCTTTTTCATGTGTATTTTAATTTAGTTGTATTTCAAAGTAATCATTGTTAGCAGATCGAGAAATACCGTATGGTCAATTGTCTGACCTGATCGGATTCTAAATGCAAAAGTATGAGATTTGTCTGACATGAAACATGTTTTATATGTTAAAGATGTCAGATATAACATTTGTTCCGTTGTATGAGAATCTATCTTTTGTCCTGAATATCGGATTTACAAATAATTTTAATAAAATGTAGATTCTTTTTTTTTCAATAAATGAAAAAAGATTAAACGGAGGCTATTGTTAGTTGATTTTTCTAACTTTGTAATCTACTAACAAAATGACTATGGCTGATCTTAATCTATTGCATAAAAACAAAGAATTGTCCCATTTGATTGCTTTTATAAAAAAGAAAGGGGAACGGAGAGTTATTCACAAAAAAGAATTTTTTATACGGGCTGGCGTCTATCATGATGAAATCGCTTATGTGTTACGTGGTGGATTTAAATTCTTTATTCAGGATTATCGGGGCAAAGAACAGATTATGTCTTTTTCTTTTGATCATGAACTGGTGGCCTGTTATCTGCCTCCAAGAGTAGGATCTGTGGCATTGGTTAATGTCCAAGCATTGGAAGATTCTACAATTTTAGTGATTCCTTTGGATAAACTGTTACAGAAAATTCAAATTGTGGTTGCTGATACAGTGTATATTCACAGTTTTGTGGAGAGTCTGTCTTTTGATTTGTTACAGAAAAATTTGTCTTTTCGGCGAGATTCGCCAGAACAGCGGTATTTGGATTTATTGCAGCGGGTTCCGGATATATTAAATCGGGTAAGTATTAAGGATATTGCTTCGTATGTTGGTGTAACGCCTGAAACCTTAAGTCGCATTAGAAGCAGAAGGGCTCAAAAATGATGATTTAAATCAAGGAAAATAACAAATATTGGGTCTCATTTATCTTAATATGCTTAAAATTATTTTTCTTTGAAAAATTATTTGTTACTGATATGAAAAAAATAGTTCTAACTTCAGTTTGTGCTCTGTTGTTATCGGTAAGCTATGCACGTTCCCAAGATCCATTTCCTTATAAAAAGAAAATCTATAAAAAGGGTTGGATCGACTTCAACAAAAACGGAAAGAAGGATATCTATGAAGATCCCAATCAGGATGTTGAGAAGCGGATTGATGACCTGATTTCACAGATGACTTTAGAGGAAAAAACATGTCAATTGGCTACCTATTACGGTTATAAGAAAGCATTGGAAGACAGTGTACCTACTGTTGGCTGGAAGACGAACATTCTAAAAGATGGTATAGCCAACATTGACGAACATCTGAATAAGGAAATTGGTGACCCTGATACATTGGCCAAAGCACTGGCTGAAACTCAGCGTTTTTTTGTGGAATATACTCGATTGGGTATTCCTGTGGATTTTACAAATGAGGGAATTAGAGGTCTATGTGCGCATAGTGCTACCAGTTTCCCGTCGATGAATGGACTAGGATGTACATGGGATAAGGAATTGGCCTATCTGCAAGGTGTTGTTGAAGGTAGGGAGGCCCGGGTTATGGGATACACTAATATTTATGCTCCTATTCTTGATGTTGCGAGAGACCAACGTTGGGGACGATGGGAAGGATCTATTGGTGAAGATCCCTATTTAGTTGCACGTATCGGAGTAGCTATGAGTAAAGGTATACAGAGTCAGCAGGTTGTATCCACACCCAAACACTATGTTGGTTACGGTGACTGTAAAGCGGCCCGTCAATGGGATGCACGTACTGATCCACATATCACTCCTTCGGAAATGTATTACATTCATGAATATCCTTTTCGAAAAGTGTTTCAGGAAGCAGGAGCTTTAGGTGTGATGTGTGCCTATAATGATTATGATGGTATACCCATGGCTGGAAGTTACCATTATCTGACGGAAGTGTTACGTAAGGAAATGGGCTTCAAAGGTTATGTCGTATCAGACAGTTATGCCATCGGCCGTCTGAATGGGGTACACAAAGTGACTCCTGACTTTAAAGAGTCAGGGCGTAAAGCTATAGAGGCAGGTTTAAATGTACGTACAGAGTTTAATGATCCTACGGAATACATTACGAATCTCCGTGAATTGGTTCAGGAAGGCAAACTATCTGTGGAGCGGATAGATGAACTGGTCAGAGATGTCTTGTATGTTAAGTTCTGGTTGGGTCTGTTCGACAATCCCTATACGGGTTCCATTGAGAAAGCTTCTGATATAGTTTCATGTGAAAAACATATGAATATTGCTTTGCGCGCTTCACGCGAATGCCTTGTACTACTGAAGAATACCGACAACATGCTTCCCCTCCGGAACAGATACCGTAAGATAGCTGTCATTGGTCCCAACGCCGACTCTGACAATTACATTCCTGCGCACTATGGTCCGATGGGTTTTAAGCGTTTTTATAGTGTCCTGGACGGACTTAAAAGAGTATATGAGAATGAAGACGTAGAAATCAACTACGTTAAGGGGATCGACATGGTTAATCCGGGGTGGCCTGAAAATGAACTGATGTGCGATACATTGACAGCCGGAGAACAAAAATCCATACAGGAAGCTGTGAATCTGGCACGTTGTAGCGATGTGGCGGTACTGGTATTGGGAGATGACCAGCGCACTTCCGGTGAGAGTCGTACACGTAGTAGTCTTGATTTGCCCGGACATCAGGAACAGTTATTGGAAGCTGTGGTTAGAACAGGTAAACCTGTCGTATTGGTTCTCATTTGGGGACGTCCTGCAACCATCAATTTTGCTGACCGTTATTGTAAAGGTATTTTGGCAGCAGGATATCCCGGTGCACAAGGTGGTCTGGCAATTGCAGAAGCATTGAAGGGTGACTACAATCCGGGAGGCAAACTTACGGGTACCTGGCCCAAAACTGTTGGTCAACTTCCGATGAACATACCGGCCAAACCAAACGCTAACTGGGAACCTGTGAAATATCGTTCTGCGGCTAATAAAGGACTGTTGTATTGTTTTGGCCATGGTTTGTCCTATACAACTTTCCGTTATGATAATTTGAAAATTGATAGCATTCATACTCAGAGTGCTCGTGTCAGAGTAACCTGTCAGGTAACTAATACGGGGAATGTAGCTGGAGACGAAGTGGTACAATTATATGTCAACGATGTAGTAAGTTCTACTACTACCTATGAGAAGAATCTTAGAGGTTTTGAACGTATCCACTTGCTGCCTGGTGAAAGTAAAGAGGTCTCTTTTAACATAGTTCCTGATGATTTGATTCTCATAAACGAACAGAAAGAACGGGTTGTAGAACCTGGTGAGTTCAAAGTGATGGTCGGCAGTTCATACGAGGATATCAGATTGACAGACAGTTTCTTTTATCAGTCTGATGTAACTGACGTTAATGTTCAGTCTGCAGGAAAGGGCAAAATGATTGATGAATCTAATTTCAAAGAAGAAAAAGAATAAAAGATAATAAACTTTATAAATGAATCTATATCATTATGAAAAAGAGAAATTTACATTTGATTGTTTTGCTTTTATTTACAGTCGCAGTATTCCCTTTGCGGGCGGCTAAAGAGTTTGCTCATCCTGATAGAATTCGTTATGACGGGAATTGTTTTCAAATAGAAGGTCGTGATGTTTTTGTGTTGAGTGCAGCCTTTCATTATTTTCGAGTACCTCAGGAATTGTGGCGCGATCGTTTTCGTAAAATAAAAGAAGCCGGGTTTAATACGGTAGAAACCTATGTTCCTTGGAACTGGCATGAACGGAATATGCCGAAGAATGTGCGTGATTTTTCACAATGTGACTTCACCGATCTGAAAGCCTGGCTCCGTATGGCTCACGAAGAGTTCGGGCTCTATACGATTGTCCGTCCCGGTCCGTTTATCTGTGCCGAATGGGCTGGCGGTGCCTATCCCCGTTGGCTGGCAAAATATTGTCCGGAGAAATATGAGACAAGTTTCTGGTTGAGAAGCAATCATCCGGAGCATTTGAAGTGGGCACGTCATTGGTATGATGCCGTAACGCCTGTTTTTGCCGAAGAACAGATTACGCGTAAACAGCCGGGTCAGAAAGGAATCATTATGGTGCAGTTGGAAAACGAATATATCTATTTCGGCATGGAAAGTGAGAAGAAAAAAGAAGTATTGGCTTTTTTGTCAGAAGCTTGTACCGAAAATGGTATTGATGTGCCGCTTTTTACTTGCGTTACTCCAGAAGTACGTGGGGCAAAGGAGCCTATTGTTGATCAGTTGTTTGATATGGATAATCAGTATGTTTGGTGGAATATGCATGAAGCTAAAAGTCGGATCGAGCAACTTAAACGTGAACAGCCCGATGCTCCGGCCTTTGTCTGCGAATTGCAGGGCGGATGGTTTTCTACTGTCGGTGGCGGATTGAGTGAGGACAGTTATCTCGACGGACGTCATGCGCGTGGAATGGCTCTGATGGCGATGGCTGGCGGCGCTACAGGATTGAATTATTATATGTTTTTCGGTGGGACGCATTTTGCCGGGTGGGGTGCACGTCGTATGACGACAACTTATGATTATGGTGCAGCCTTGAAGGAAAATGGAGGTGTTGGCGAGAAGTATTTTGCGGTGAAAGGGATTGGACATTTCGTCGGGCTTTTCGGTGAAAAGTTGGCTCAAAGCGAGCCTGTTACTTATACAACAAATGTATCGCAGGAACGAATGACTTCAGCGGTTCGTCAGGCAAAAGACGGTACTTTGTTCTTCTTTTTCCTGAATCGTGATCAAAAGAACAAAATCCAGGAATCGGTGCATATCACGATGGAAAACGGACGTGTTTATCCGGTTGCCTGTGTACTTGGTCCTTCAGACAGTAGGGTATTGGTAGTACGGCCTGGTGAAACTCAAGGCACTTGGTATCCGCAGGAACAGAATACTTTTGCCGACGGACGAACTGCTTCCGATCGCCCGGCGATTTTGCCGGAACCTATCCGGATTACCCGGGCAGAATATACACACGAACCTTTCTGTGGTCGTTGGCAGAAACTGAAACGAGGTACTTCCTTGCCGGAATTGGATATCAATGATTGTCGGTATTCGATGTATCGGAGTGTGGTTCGATTGTCCGAAAAGGAAATCCGTAAGTATGGTTCTTTAATTTTCGATATGTTTACGGGGGATCCGATGTATGTGCAGGTTAATGGTCAGGTGGTGCCCCGGGCATCACAGGATGAGTTGGACAATACGTTCCTGTTGCAGGAAGGGACTTTGCAAGTAGGTGAGAATGAGATATTGGCTATATATGAGAATCGTGGTCATGCCCATGGTTACCGGCCGATGGAAGAATTGAGCGGTATGCGTCGTGGCGGATTGGGTGCCCGGCTTTCGGAAGTGATTCCTGTAGAGGAATGGCAGGTGAAAAAAGTCAGTGACTCTTCGGATAAAACGATTTCATCAGTACTACGTGATGCTACGGGATGGGAGAAAATCATGCTCGATGCCGAGACAGTTGCCGATTTGGCGACTTTACAGATAGCCGGACTGAAACAACCCAAATGGCCTGCTGCATGGGTGTTGCAGCATGTTCAGGGAACGGCCGTTTATCGGACAACTTTACAGATGACGTCGGAAATGATGCGTGAAGGAACTACTGTACTGGAATTTGCCTGTGTGGATGATGGTGGTGTTCTTTGGGTTAACGGAAAACGTGTAGCTGAACATCATGAATGGGATAAGCCCTTCATTGTTGATTTGGCTGCCTATTTGCATGAAGGAGCAAACGAGGTTGCTATTGTGGTGACGAACGGTAGCGGTGCGGGTGGTTTGCTTAAGGCTGTCCGGTTATATCGTGCCTTGACCATTCTGAAGCCGTTGCAATGGGAAGTTTCCGCTGATTTGGGAGGTATCTGTTCCGGTTTTCAGAATGGCGAAGACGGTTCGGTTACCTGGAAAACCTGTACGCTGAAAACTGAAGGCAATGTTCCACGAAAAGGTAGTTATAAACCTCAAGGGAAGCGTGATGGTCTGCTTACTTGGTATCGGGTGAAATTCAATCTTCCGGTTCAAGAAAAAGGAATTTGGGTACCTTGGCGTGCTTTGATCAATGCTTCTGGAACGGGCTATATTTGGTTGAATGGCCATAATCTGGGTCGTTACTGGGAAGAGGGTCCTCAGCGTGAGTTCTATTTGCCGGATTGTTGGCTTAAATTTGGGGCAGAGAATACGCTGGTGATTGGATTACGGCAGTCAGAAAAGTTTGGGGCTCTGTTGGAAAGTATGGAGATTCTGCCATATTATGAAGATGCGGAGTATCGTATGGAAAATTGAATCATAGAAACGGTTCTTTGATAACATTATAATGATTTTCAAGCCAAAAAAGATGAATCTTTTGAGAATACTGAAGAGTTGGACTTTAGGTCTGATATTATGGGTGGTTCCCGTGCTGACCTTTGGTCGAGGACAAGGTCCTGTGGTTTATGACATGAATCAGGATTGGGCTTTTTGGCGGGGGGATGTTCCGGATGGTGAACGTCCTTCCTTGGATGTCACTTCCTGGATGCCGGTTGCTTTACCGCATATCATGCAGTTGGAACGGAAACATTGCGGTGGTGGCGTGATTTACGATGGGGTAGGTTGGTATCGTCGTTGTTTTACTGTTCCGGAATCTTATCGGGACAAACGGGTGACCGTGTCTTTCGAAGGGGTGATGAATGCCTGCACGGTGTATCTTAATGGTGATTCGCTCTATAGTCATCATGGTGGGTATGTAGGGTTCACCCTGGATTTGTCGCGAGCGTTACGTTATGGTTCTGAGAACGTTCTTGCTTTGCGCGTGTCGGCTGAATATGATCCGCTTACGCCTCCCGGAAAGCCTCAGGAACGTATGGACTTTTATTATTACAGCGGTATTTATCGTGATGTGACGCTTCGGGTTACGGACCAGTTGCACATTACGGATCCGCTCGAAGAGGATATCGTAGCCGGTGGCGGTGTGTTTGTCACATATCCTAAGGCTGATCGTGAAGAAGCTTTGGTTGCCGTATCAGCACATGTGGGTAACGACAGTCGGTTTGACCGCTCCGGAAACCTTGAGGTTGTACTTCGTAATGCTGAGGGCAAGTCGGTTGCTCAGACCCGTGTTCCTTTCCATCTTTTGGCTGGGGGACAGACAACCTTAAAGACGGATTTGACGGTCAATGCCCCACATCTGTGGTTCCCGGATACTCCCTATCGTTATGAACTGGAATGTCGGGTTATAGAAAATGGACGTATCATAGATAGGGTTAAACAAATGATCGGTATCCGGCGGATCTGTTATACTACTGAAGAAGGTTTCTTCATTAATGGCCAACGACTTTTCTTGGTTGGTGCCAATCGCCATCAGGCTTATCCCTACGTGGGTGATGCGGCTTCAAATTCCATGCAGGAGCGTGAGGTGATTGATATGAAGCGGGGTGGGTATAATGCGGTACGTGCCGCGCATTATCCGCAGGATCCCGCTTTTCTGGAGGCCTGCGACCGGTATGGATTGCTGGTAATTGAATGTATTCCCGGATGGCAATACTTTAATTCTGATCCAACCTTTTCCAACCGTCTGGAAGAGGTTTGTCGCCGGATGATCCGGCGTGACCGGAATCATCCGTCCATCATTCTGTGGGAAACAGCCCTGAATGAGACCGGTTATCCGTTGGAAGTGGTCCGGCGCATCAGTGAGGCTGCCCATAGTGAATATCCGGGCGACCAGTTTTACACAGCCGGCGATTATTTCGGACATGAAGATACGGAGCCCTATTACGATGTATTCTATAAACAGGTGGCCCGTTTTCCCAGCGATGGCAACGTGATGACCAATAAACTGGAAGATCAGATCGCCGTAAAACCATTGCTTACACGTGAGTGGGGCGATGGAGTCGGTGAGAAACCTCGGGTAAGTCTGATGGAAAACGAAGAGGAACAACTGAAACAGTGTACTACGAGGATGAAACATTTGTGTGGTGATGGTTACTTTGACTGGTGTATGCTGGATGCAAATCCCCGTATGGCCGGACACTTTATGTGGAGTTATAATGACTATAATCGCGGTGCGGAGGTAGAAACCATGTTTTCCGGTGTTGTTGATGTGAACCGTTGGCCGAAGTTTGGGTATTACATGCTGCAGAGCATGCGGCCACAACAGACGGAGCAGGGAGGTGCATTCGGCGGTCCGATGGTGTTTGTGGCATCTTTTAATTCTTCAGCAGCATATGCTTCGGCCAGTAAAAACATTACGGTTTTTTCCAATTGTGATGAGGTACAGTTGTTGCGTAACGGGAAGGAAATCGGGCGGAAATCGCGTTCGGAATGTGCTCAGGACTATCCGGAGATCGTAGCCCGGGGCGGTAGCCCGGCCTTTGTATTCAATGCCGGTTCCTATGAAGCCGGTGAGTTGAAGGCACGGGGATTTATCGATGGCCGGTGTGTGGCCGAACATACGGTTCACACTCCAGGAAAACCGCACCATATAGAAGTATTTATTCCCGATTATCCGATTCAGCCGGTGGCAGACGGAAGCGATCTGATTCCGGTTTATTTTAAAATCTGTGACGAGCGTGGTACGTTAGTATCGGAATCTGACCTGGAGATTCAGCTTGCAGTTTCCGGAGCCGGGCAATTGGTCGGTGAGGGCATCGAGCGTTTGGGAATCAGTCGGCAGCGTGTGGAAGGCGGTATCGGTTTTGCTTTTGTCCGTACGGCACGTCGTGCAGGCAAGATCCGGATTTCAGCTCAGGCAGAAGGACTTCAGGAAGGTTCGCTCGTGGTCCGGACGAAACGTTCGGACAAACAGATTCTTCCCGGTGGTGATGGGCTTATTCTTAATGGAAAAGAAGAAGACGGTGTTGTGGTGAAACCGACACGTGAGGAACAAGTGATTCTCAGCCGAAAGAAGGTTCCTGTAAAGGCAGTGCAGACAACTACCGCACATTCTGATTTTCCGGCTAACCAGATTACTGACGGGGATGATTTCAGCTGGTGGATTGCCGATTCCGATGATTTCCCGCAGACCGTTACTTTGGAATTGGAACAGCCTGTTTCGGTATTTGCCTGTCGCGTACGGTTCCAAAAAGACAGTTCGTCCTATCGGCATCGGGTGGAGTATTCGGAAGATGGCGTTCATTGGCAGACTGCTTATGAACGGGAGTGTACGGGTTGGGATTTCAAACCGGTAAAACTCGAACGAAACATGAAATATTTTCGGGTTACCATTGATGGTGTGACCGGAGGACGTGCCGGATTGGCAGAAATCACATTATATGAATAAAACAGGATTGCATGGCATTGTAGAATTGATTAAATGATGAAAAAGAATAGTTTTAAAATCAGAAAATTGATTTTATTTTTCAGTTTGTTATATGCTGGTTGGGGATTCAGTCAGCAACAGGTGTGGAATCCGGATAATGGTGACGGAACATTTACCAATCCATTGTTGTGGGGCGATTGGCCGGATCCGGATGTCATCCGGGTCGGAGATGATTTTTACATGGTGTCGACCAGTATGCATTATGTTCCCGGATGTCCGATTCTGCATTCGCGGGATCTGGTTAATTGGGAAATGGTCGGATATGCCGTGGAACGTTATGATGAAGATCCGCGTTATGATTTGCAGGGGGGCAGTTTGTATCTGAATGGTTCCTGGGCGGCAACGATGCGTTATCGTGACGGCAAGTTCTATGTCGGTTTTTGCACGCCATACGGTTGGGGCCGTGAAAAGGGGAATTTTTCCATGTGCATTGCCGATCGTCCTGAGGGACCGTGGGAACGGGTAGTTTTCCCGGAGTATATGTACGATCCGGGATTGTTGTTTGATGATGATGGCCGGGTTTACGTGGTACATGGTCAGGGAACACTTTATGTAACCGAATTGGCAAAAGACGCCCGTTCGGTTTTGGGCGAACCACGAAAGATCTGGTCGGGTGGTTTCAAGAATGCGTATGAATTGGGCGGAGGCTTTGGTATGGAAGGTGCGCATGCTTATAAAATAAACGGTAAGTATTACATTACCTGTCCGGCCGGTGGTACGGAAGGGTGGCAGATTTGTCTGCGTTCTGATCATATTTACGGTCCATATGAACATCGTCTGATTATGAACGACAGTTTGTCTTATCCGCCCAATGGTTTGCATCAGGGTGGTATGGTGCAATTGAAGAATGGTGACTGGTGGTTTGTCATCATGCAGGATCGTGGTCCGATCGGTCGGGTTCCTTGTCTGGTTCCCGTCACCTGGAAAGATGGTTGGCCGATGCTTGGTGATGATGGAAAAGATGTTGTAACTTATCCGAAACCCGATACAGGGAAACGCAGCCGCATACTTTCTCCGGCCACTTCGGATGAATTCAATGGGCGTAAACTTGGACTGCAATGGCAGTGGAATCATAATCCCGATCCGACACGATGGTCACTGGCGGAACGTAAAGGATATATGCGGTTGAAAGCGGCAAAAGCAGATGTGTTGAAGAATGCGCGAAATACACTGACGCAGCGTGTACAGGGACCTCTTTCACAAGGTACCGTAGAAATGGATTTCAGTGCCTTGAAAGAAGGTAATGTGGCCGGATTCGGTGTTTTTGAGTTTCCTTATGCTTATATAGCAGTTGTGCGCCACGAGGGTAAGAACCGTTTGGTGATGTGTATCGATGATGTGGAACAGGAAGCAGTGGAAGATATTCCGGGAGACAAAGTCTGGATTCGTGCCCGTACTACCGATCGTGATTTTGTCGCTTCGTTTTTCTATAGTCTGGATGGAGTCCATTTCCATAAATTAGGTTCAGACTTGCGCATGGGACTTGGTTTGCCCTGGACGGCCAATCGTTTTGCTTTGTTTAATTATTCCAAGACCGATGAAGGAATCGATGGCATTGCTGACTTTAACTGGTTTAGGTTTACCAATAAGTAGATGTAATATTAATGATAAAAAAGAAATACTATGAATTTAAAGATGTTGTTAGGCATGGCCTGTCTGTCTCCATTGTTGGTTATGTCGGAGGAGCGGCCGATATTGAGCCGGGGAGAAACAATAGCTTTGGCGGGTCCTGAAGGATATGAACATTACCAATGGCAAGTTTCTTCTGATTGTCAGTCTTTCATAGATATTCCGGGGGCAACACAGAAAGATCTGAAAATGTCTGTTTTTGCTCCGGGATATTATCGGGTCATCGCAGTTTCCGGGTCGGGAGTAAGCGTGATACCCGATACTACGGATATTGCTTTTCAGCAAGTGGACTATGCTAATGAAACAGTCTTGTCGGCAGCCCATGGTTATGTAGAAACGTTGGAAGGAGCACCGGGCGCTACCGGAATAAATATCCCTGAAGAAGTCCGTGAAAACGGCCAGGCTCAGGTGACACGTAAGTTGACCGACTGGATATCGGGTAATGCCATGGCTGTTTATTATTTTAATCATCCGCAAGGGGTTATTGATACGCAAATGAAACTGACGGTGAAGAAAGATGCTGAGGTCTCTTTCCGGATAACTTTGTGGGATCCTGTTGATGCTACGGAACCAATGGCCGTCAACTATATTGCACTGAAGGGTACGGGTGAAGCTCAAGTTGTTGATATCCTGGGAATCAACATACCCCGGAAGGATTATTACCGTTATCAGATAGAATGTCTGAAAGGATGGCAGGATATTCGTGAAATAGATCGTTTTTTTGTCCGTTCCGATCAGGCTGCAGTCAGTTATAAAGCCGGATGGCTTTCTTCTCCGTCTGTTCATTTGAGTAATTGGCGGAACAGTAAGTCAGACGCTCCAAAGGGTGCTGTCTACGACTGGTGTTATCAGGAAGTTATGATGCCGGCCACGTCCGATATTATTGGCACATATGTCATGTCGCTTGGTGTGCTTAGCGGATATATGGGTATTCAGATGAATGGCTATGATGAAAACGGACAGTCGAAACATGAAGTTCTTTATTCGATGTGGGACGATGGCAGTACGGATGAAGATCCCGATTTGCCTATGTATTGCCGGGCGTCCGTAGTCGATCATGATCCGAAAGCTACGGTTAACCGGTTCGGTGGTGAAGGAACTGGAATGCAGACTTATTATCGGGGACATCATTGGGAATGTGGTACGTATGTGCAATTTCTGACCAACTGCCGGCCGGAGACAGCAACCTATACCACAGTTGTCAATGGGGTGGAACAGACACATACGCAGCAGAATATGCTTGTCTCAACCTGGTTCAACGCTCAGGATGGAAAAGGATGGCAATATATGTCTACACTGCGTTTACCGAATAACAACCGATATTTTGATTCCTGGTATTCATTTTTGGAAAATTACAACTGGTCTACAGGACAGGCTGTTCGTCAGGGTTTTTACCGGAATGGTTACGGTCGTGCAAAAGACCAGAAAAAATGGTATCATTTCAATATGGTAGATTTCGGACATACGGATGGAGGAAACAATCCGGGTAATCGGAACGACTATGGTCAAGGAGTCTCAGAAACGGAAACCGGAGCTTTCTTTATGCAGACCGGAGGTTATCTTCCAACCATACAGAAATCGAATGTGGTTGCTTTAAATGTGCAGAATACGCCGGTCGATACCATTGATCTGGCCCGACTGGAGGCCCGGGTGGATGAAGCCATAGCCCGTGAGCAAGAGCTTATAGAAGCTGAAGAACAGTTTAACAAGAATAAATTGGATAAGACCGCTTGGACAATCATGGATAAATCCAGTGAAGAAACCTCAGGAGAAGGAGAAAATGGACGTGCAGCTTTGATTGTTGATGGTGATTTGAATACTTATTGGCATTCACAATGGACGGGGAGCGGTTCGTCATACCCTCATCACATTACGGTTGATATGAAACAGGAAAATGTAGTAGAAGGGTTTCAGATGACAATGAGCGGTGGAACGAACCGTTACGTGAAGTCTTATCGTCTTTATGGTAGTACGGATAATAAGGAATGGGAGTTGATTTTCGCAGATGATGATGCACCGGCTGAAGCTGCATCATTCCGGGTATTGCTCGACGATTCGTTTATTGCACGATATTTGAAACTGGAAATCCTTGACGGACGGGCTACAGACGGACCGCATGTTCGGATTAACGAGCTGGATGTTTCCGGAAGAAAGAATCCTACTTCTGTTGCCTTGTCGCCTGATGCATGTTCTGACCATCGTCTGAAGCCCATTCTGAAAAACGGGATTCTGGAGTTTTCCGCTCCATTTTCATGCGAAAATTTGATGGTGGCTTTTTATGATTTTTCCGGGCGTTGTTTGGCCGAACGGATGTTCGCAGGTGTTGTTTCCGGGCAAAATATCCATTGGAATCATACCGCTTTTCAGGGTAAAACATCGGGAATTCTGGTGTGTAAATCCGGTGATCGTATTCGTGTAGCCCGGACTATATCGGTTGGTTATCAATGAGTCTGTTGAATTGTAAAAGTTGCCAGATTATGATGTACATTCGTTCTTTTATCGGTACAGCGGTCATGATGATGACCGTTGTTTTACAGACATCTTGTGGCTTATCAAAAGACGTTCAGAATACAGATGATGCTTATTTTTCGGCCAGACGCCATTTGCTGACAGCGGTTTGGGATAAACCTTTTTCTTGTCAGGAAGTTCGTACCAGTCATGCGCCCTTAGGACCGTTTTTGGGTAATGGAGATGTCGGGTGTCTGGCCGCTACGGCTTATAACAGTCAGACGATGCTGTTGTCGAAGGTCGATTTCGTGACCGATGGCTGGAGCGACTGGGCTGGCGACGGTGCTGCGGCTTTGCCTGTCGGTGGTGTTCGGGTTACCATAGATGCTCCGGAAGCTTCCGGATTTGACTATCGTATGGATCTGTTGGCCAATCGTCTGGAGATGCAGACTGCCACAAAGGTTCCTGTACGTATGTGCAGTTGGCTGGCCGCCATCGAAAATCTGCTGGTTACGGAACTGACCGTTCAGGACCCGGAAGCTGATGTCGACGTGACCGTGGAGACATTCGCCGGTGGTACAACCGGTTTTTATGGTGCTTCGGCTCAGCTTGGACGGAATCGGGTGGGGCAGGTGACGCGTACGACAAAATCGACTCCCGATGTAGAGTGGGTGTCGCGTGCAGGTATTTCCACGAGAATAATAGGAACTGAAGCTCAATTAAAGGTGGTTTCGGATTCTTCTGTTTGTCATACGTTCCATATTTCAGGAGATCATAAAGTCTATGTCGTTTCTTGTGTATCCGGCGGAGGCATGTCGGGGCAGGCTGGTTTGACGGAGGCCTGCGCACGGCTTTCGGGATTGACGCCACGTCGGATAAGTGAAGCGAAGGCCGAGAAGGACCGGTGGTGGCAGGATATGTGGCGCCGTTCTTATGTGGAGACAGGCGACAGTCTGTTAGACCGTTATTATCTTTCATCAATTTATTTGATGGCGTCGGCTTATCGTGCACAGGCTCCTTCATGTGGAGGTATGTATGGTGTGTGGAATATGGACGACCGGATGATGTATCATGGAGACATTCATCTGAACTACAACAGTCAGGCTGGTTTCTACAGTGCTTTTTCTGCCAATCGTCCGGAGCTGGCCTTGCCCTTCTTTGATTTTGTGGAGCGTGTCATGCCCGATGGAGCCCGTCGGGCGCGTGAGGAAATGGGACAAATGCATCCGTCGTTGGCCGGACGGTCCTGTCGCGGTTTGCTTTTCCCGGTGAGTGCTTCAGGCATCGGACGTTTTTATGGAGGATATTGGCAGCAGACGATGAATGCGCCGTTCTGCATCCCCTTGTTCAGCTGGTATTATGATTATACGGGTGATATGGAGTTTTTGCGCGATCGTGCTTATCCTTATATCCGTGCCTGTGGCGATTTTTATGAGGACTATCTGGTTCGGGAGGCTTGGAACGGCAGTTACCGGTATTCAATCCGTACGGGCGGACATGAGAATTCATGGGATTTGAATCCGCCTTCTGATGTAGCGTTTGTCGATCTGACTTTCCGGTTGTTGTTGCGCTACAGCGAGCTTTTGAATGTAGATGCCGACAGACGCGCCTTGTGGCGTGACATTCAGGCTCATTTACCTCAATATAAAGTGATTCAGCCGACGCGTGAACCCAATCAGGGCTTGCCGGTTTATGCCAAGAATGAAGATGGTTGGGACGCTCCGGCACACATGATCCAGTTGCATGCATTATATCCTTGCGAGGTGATGGATCTGGATTCCGATCCCGAATCATTGCAGGTGGCCCGTAATACGATTTATTACTATGGCGTGTCACAGAATGGGTTTACCGGAACCATGAACGAGCTTGGGTTGAGCGCTTTTGTGATGGGCGCGCGTGCAGGTTTCGATCCGGATATCCTACTTGCCAAACTTGGCGAACTGGTGGCTACGTCCGGACGTAACTTCCTGATCACTGACGGCCATCATTGTCTGGAGAAGACGGCCGGAGTAGAGATGATTCATTCGATGATGCTGCAGACGGTCAATGGAGTGATCCGGCTGTTTCCCAACTGGCCTGCATCGCGCAGGGCTTCTTTCACACGGTTGCGTACGAAAGGCGGATTCCTGGCAACAGCTGCTTATGATGGCGGTGAAGTGGTTGGGGATGGTACATGCCGTCTGACAGCTGCTGTCGGTGGGATCTGTCGTTTGAAAAATCCTTGGGACGGCAGCCGGGTATGTGTGACGGACCGTTCGGGGCGTCAGGTTCCCGTGACAGAAGACGGCGATGTGATTACCTTCCAGACTGAACGTGGAGAAACCTATTCGATCAGCCGGACTGCAGTACGGGAATAACGCGACGGATTGATCTGAAAAACGATTGAACGCAGAGAATTGTGCTCTTTGCATATCAGATTGCTAAATGTTCCAATGCGCGAAAGTTGATGACTATAATTTATATTTTTCCATCCGTCGGTACAAAGCCGGACGAGTGATTCCCAACATTTCGGCAGCCATGGTTATATTTCCGCCACACAGACGCAATACCTCTTCGATATGATTCCGTTCGACACGTTCCAAATGATACCGTTCCATTTCTGATGCGGGATCAGTTGACGAACCGGGCAGACGCAAGTCGGCACAAGTGAGCAACGGTCCTGAAGAAAGAATCACAGCCCGTTCCAGTACATGTTCCAGTTCGCGTACATTTCCGGGCCAGCGGTATTGTTGCATCTGCCGTTGTGCTTCCCTGCTGATGCCTTCTACTTGCTTTTTGTATTGGTTGGCAAAGCGCTGCCGGAAAAAATCCGCCAGCAGGAAAAGATCGTTTCCCCGTTCCCGTAAAGGAGGCAGACGCAGTTCTATTGTATTCATGCGGTATAACAGGTCCTGACGAAATTCCCGGCGTTCGACGGCGGTATAAAGATCGGAATTAGTGGCACAAATCAAACGGACATTGACCGTATAGGAAGTGGTCGCCCCTAAACGTGAAGCCCGTCGCTGTTCTAAAACGGAAAGCAATTTGGCTTGCATAGGCAGACTGAGATTGCCGATTTCGTTCATAAACAAGGTTCCGCCTACGGCTGCTTCCATACGTCCCGGCTTATTGTGTCGGGCATCAGTGAAAGCACCTTTTTCATAGCCGAAAAGTTCACTTTCGAAAAGCGATTCGGGAATACTGCCCAGGTCCAGTGCCACGAAAGGACCGTCACGGCGGGACGACTGTTCGTGAATGTATCGGGCCAAAAGATCCTTGCCTGTACCGTTTTCGCCCAAGATCAAAAGGTGTGCCTCGGTATCGGCACATTTTCCAACGATTTGCAGTACCTGCTGCATCACAGCCGACTTCCCGATGATACGTGCCGGCCCGGCAGTTGATGCGGCCGTTTGTTCCGTCAGTTCCATAGAAGATTTTGCAGGAGAGACTGTTTTTTCCGACCGTCGTTCGAAACAAAGTTGCAAAGCAGATGAAACGGTAGCCAGAAGTTTGTCATTCTGCCAGGGTTTGGGTATAAAATCGGTAGCTCCTTGTTTGATGGCCCGTACAGCCTTTTCTGTATCACTATATGCCGTAATAAAAACCACGGATGCCTGCGGATCCAGTTTCAGAATCTCTTCGAGCCAGGCAAAGCCTTCGCGTCCGCTCACGGCATCGTCCCGGAAATTCATATCGAGCAAAATCACGTCATGGCGCACACGTGATAATAGCGGAAGCATGGCACACGGATCAGATAAAGTGGTCACTTTTTCAGCTAAAGGACGAAGCTGCATCTTCAATGTAAAAAGGATGTCTTCGTTATCATCTACAATTAATATCTTTCCCTGTTTCATAAATCGGCTTGTTCGGAACAAAGATACGGAATCTATTTTGATTATTCGCTGGATACAGTGTGCGATTAGCGTACGAAAACGGACATTTTATAGATCGCTGTTTATTGTTAATCAATTGATTAAAAGGGTTTTAATAAATTGGCATAGAATTTGCAATTATATAATTAAAAACCGATTTTTGTGTTAGTCGTTATAAACCGATAATTATGAGAGCCAAAAAGAACTCAGATTGCATCATTCCAAATCATAGAAATTCGGGGAAAATGACCGTTGTTGATACGACCATTCTCAAAGTGTGGTATGCCTTTAATGCTGATGGAGTAAAAGACGTTAATACGTGTATTGGCCAGCAATGCCTGGATTTGGAAAAGCGCATAATGAAATACTGCAGTGACTTCTTTTCCAGTCGGATTTTTTGATTGCCGAATGGGGTAATTTTCATTCCGGAGCAAGTATAGTTCCGTGTTTTTTGGGTAATATCCTTCAGATACAATGTGCTCCAAAAGTTAAATGAAAAACTTTTGGAGCACATTTAATTTTCTATTTTGCTCTTGCAAAAGAACGTGTAAGCATGCCTTTTTGAAGCACCAGACTGTCTTCTGTAAGTTTTTTAATGGTCAGTGTGTCTGCAAATGGAAAAGTTCCACCATTGCCGATGCTGTTGCCGTTGAGGATCAGTTGGTCGCCTTCTTTAGTCCATGCGGTGTATTGCAGTGTAGCCATATTCATGGAAGCAGCGGTTCCATCGCCTTTCAATGTAAATCCTTGTGTCTGATCTTCTATTCCGGGTATTGGTTCCAACCATGTTCCGGTCAGATTCGGTTCTTGTTTACAAGCGCTCAGACTGCAGCAAATTATGGCAGCTGCAAAACCAATTTTTTTCATTTGTATACGTTTCATCTTGTTTTTTCTTAGATTGATTCATGTTATCGGGTTATATTGCTTTAAAGCTCTTTTTGTGCAGTTCGTTTCATGGAGATGATGCCGTTGAGATGGACCACACCGTCATATTCTGCAGCAAAGCCTTCATCCGTTTTTCCGGCATCGGTTACGATGATTTCGGCTTCAACGGGTGTTCCGTTTTTTGTGCCTTGGGTTATATGGTCGTATATTCTGCTTAAACTTCCGGTTTTATCCACAATCCAATATTCCAGACTGTCGTTCTCAGGACGGAATGAGCGTACTTCGTGCCCGAACGTCAGGATTCCTTTCAAGTGTTGTTTGGTGTTGTCGGGCAATGCTATTTTTGTTGTGTCGGTTATGACAAGGCTTTGTTCGTCAAATAATGGTGCATCCTGTCCGATTTCTACAAACAAAGCTATATCGGGGCGATTTTCATGGACTTCAAAATAGCGTGAGCCACTGTTGCCCATGCCCCATCCGTTGCAAGTGGTTGGGATTGGCTCTTTGGAACTCTGCTCCTTGAATTTTTGAGCGTCAGGACCTGATGGTTCCAATACGTAGCGTTTCACGCCAGTACGCCCGGATTCGATTTCCCGGAATGAGCAATCAATGTCTTTCCAACCGGGTTCTTTAGCCAGAATTTTTGTCAGGCTTTGAATGTTCTTATCCGGTAGTGGAAACAGTTGTAATACCGTACGTGCCGAAAATGAACTGTCGTTGAACCATACGATTTGTGCTCCGGGGATGTTATCGTCGGTTTCAATCCGGATATTCCCGTTGGATTGTGCCCAAAACCTCAATCCGCTTCCTGAAACGTCCTGCCACGAAAAACCTTCGTAAGCAGCCCTGGACGGTGATTCTGGAAATTGAGGACTTGATGATAGATTGCTGCATCCTAAAAGGCAAAAGGTACACAAGGTAGCAACCGGATAGAGAATTCTTGTTTTCATCGGATAGTTAATGTTTAGTTCAGAAATATATTTTTGCTTCATGGGCAAATGTATAAAAAAACATTCTTTCTGTTAGAACGTGCAGAGAGGAAATAACAAAATGTTGATTTGAATCAATGTTTTTTAATCACGTAGCCCTTTCTTTTGCCAGGTCAAATAAAAAATAGTAAATTCGTGGACAATAATGAAAAGAAATAACACTGATCAATTTATGAAACACAGATTGCTTTTTATTGGGGCGATAACGTTCCTTACAGGTTGTAGTGGGGTAACCGTGTGTGAGGTTACCCCCACACCGCAAGATTTGGTTTTTACAGAATTGGCAAAAACTTGGGATGAAGCGGTTCCTTTAGGTAATGCCACAGTCGGAGCATTAGTGTGGCAGAAAGATTCTTCGTTGCGCTTTTCTTTAGACCGGACCGATTTGTGGGATTTGCGTCCGAGCGATAGTCTTTCGGGAGACCGTTATCGTTTCTCTTGGGTTAAAGAGCAAATTCGTAAAAAGGATTATTTGCCGGTGCAACAGAAATTCGACTGGCCATACGACCGCGATCCGGCCCCGTCGAAGATTCCCGGAGCAGCTTTAGAGTTTGCTTTAGGTAAATTAGGTGAACCGGATTCTGTACGCTTATATTTAAATAATGCATTATGTGAAGTCTATTGGAGTAACGGTACCCGGTTACAGACTTTTGTACATGCATCAGAGCCGGTCGGATGGTTTGTTTTCCGGAATCTGAATGATACGATACAACCGATGATCGTTCCGCCTGTATATGACCGTTCGGCAACGGATCATGCCAATGATCATTCCGGACCGGATTTGGAGCGTTTGGGATACCGTCAGGGTACGATTACGGAATCGCCGAACCGTATTGTTTATCATCAACCCGGGTGGGGAGATTTTGCATACGATGTTGCTGTTGAATGGGAACGTCGGGGAACAACTCTGCAAGGGGTTTGGAGTGTAACCTCGTCGCTGGTTGAAGACCGGGCTGATGAAGAAATTACGGAAGCTTGGGATCGCGGTGTCAATAAAGATTATCAGGAGCATATGGAGTTTTGGAACGACTATTGGGCGGCGTCGTCCGTGACATTGCCTGACGAAGTTCTCCAAAAACAGTATGACAATGAAATGTATAAATTCGGTTCTGCCACGCGTGAAGATTCTTATCCGATATCTTTGCAGGCGGTATGGACCGCCGACAATGGTAAACTTCCACCTTGGAAGGGCGACTATCATCATGATTTGAATACGCAGCTCAGTTACTGGCCGGCCTATATCGGAAATCATTTGAATGAGGGTTTAGGTTATTTGAATACGATTTGGAATCAGCGGGAAACTTATCGTAAGTGGACGCGTCAGTATTTTGGAACTGATGGATTGAATGTACCGGGCGTTGCCACTTTACTTGGTGAGGCTATGGGTGGTTGGATTCAATATTCCATGTCGCAGACTGCAGGTGCCTGGATTGCCCAGCATTTTTATCTGCATTGGAAATATTCTGCCGATGATGAGTTCTTGCGTGAGCAGGGTTATCCGTATGTACGTGATGTTGCCACTTTCTTGGAGCAGATTTCACAAGTGAACGAGGACGGAGTCCGTCATTTGGAATTCAGCTCCAGTCCGGAGATATTTGACAATTCGCTTCAGGCCTGGTTCCCGACGATGACGAATTATGATCTGGCGCTGATGAAAATCCTGTTCAAGGCTGCTTCTGAAATGGCGTCGGCGTTGGATTTACAGGACGAAGCAGAGCATTGGTCCGAAATCGGAGCGCAGCTTCCGGATTTTGATCTGGCCGAAGATGGTAGTCTGACTTTTGCAAAAGGATTCCCCTATCAGGGGTCACACCGGCATTTTTCTCATGCGATGGCTTTCCATCCTTTGGGATTGATTGACTGGAGTGATGGGGCCGAAGCACAGCGCATCATTCGGGCTACCGTGAACCGTCTGGACCAGTATGGTCCGGATTATTGGACGGGTTATTCTTACAGTTGGCTTGGCAATATGAAGGCGCGTATGTTTGACGGTGAAGGGGCTGCTGAGGCTTTGCGTACGTTTGCCGAATGTTTTTGTCTGAAAAATACCTTCCATGCCAACGGGGATCAGAGCGGTACGGGAAAATCGCTGTTTACTTACCGTCCGTTTACGTTGGAAGGAAACTTTGCCTTTGCTTCGGGTATTCAGGAAATGTTGTTGCAAAGTCATACAGGTGTGATTCAGGTGTTCCCGGCTATTCCCAAGACATGGAAAGACGTTTCATTTAAACAGTTGCGTGCTATGGGCGGTTACTTAGTGTCAGCATTAATGGAAAACGGTAAAATGGCTTCGCTCGAAGTTTATTCAGAGCGGGGCGGTCGGGTGAAGGTTGTTGTTCCTCAGGAGACAGCTGGTCGTGACACAATCGAATTAGATATTCCTCAGAAAAAATGGGTTAAGGTTAATAAATAAGGTTTATTAAGAGGTTATCTTTAGGAGTTATCCGGACACTTCCGGATAACTCCTTTTTTTTATGTCGGTATTATGGCTTTTGTGTTGGGCATCTCGTGATAATCAGTTGGGCATCTCGTGATAATCAGTTGGGCATCTGGTGATGCTCAGTTGGGCATCTCGATTTTTCGGCAGTTTTTTTATTTTGATGATGGTTCTAGCAGATATTCTTTACGGAACATTTCTACGAAGAGCAGAAACAGCGAAACCAGTAGCGGACCGAAAATAACGCCCATAAAACCAAAAACAGGTAAACCGGCAACGACACCGAAAATGGTAACTAACGGATGGGTATCAGCCATTTTCTTTTGAAGAATAAAGCGGATGAGATTGTCGCATTGAGACACTATGATACCTCCATACCCTAAAAGAATCAGAGCGTTGATCCAGTCACCCATGATGAGCAGATAAAGGGCGATGGGAACCCAGATCAGAGCTGTTCCTACAAGTGGAATGACCGATGCAAAAGCGGTGAGCAGAGCCGCCAGTAATGGGTTGGGTGCGCTGGATAAAAGATAACCGCCCAGGGCGATTATACCTTGGATTAAGGCCAATAGGGGAATACCGATTGCATTGGACCGTACAATGAGTTTTATCTGAGTCAGGACATCCTTTTTGTTTTCCTCTTTGAAAGGGAGTAAAGTGGCAATATAGGCTTCCATTTTTTCTCCTCCACTGAGCATAAAGTAGAGCAGCATGACGGCTACTACGATATTCATGAGAACGTCGCTGACCCCATACATCAGGGATTGGCCCCAAGCCGGTACCTGCGAGGCTAAATAAGTGATGGTGTTTTCTGTGAGTACGTCAAAGCCTGTCTTTTCTTTGATCAGGCGTATGATTTGAATGATAGGAGCGATGATTTCTTTCGGATTTAAGTTCATACTGACCAGTTCGTTGACTAAAAGCCAGCCGAGCAGTGATACAGGAATCAGAATGAAAAGTACGGTGGCTATGGTCATAATCCATACGGCAGCATTGGGCTTGATTCGTTTTTGCAAACGATAAGTAGGACGTCGCAGCATAACAAACAGTGTAAAAGCTCCCAGGATGCCGTTGGTGAACGGTTGTGCCTGACGAACTAAAAACAGTCCCATGACAATGATAAAGATAATCAGTGAATATTTCCAGTATAGTTCTTTCATAATGTGTTATTTTGTTTGCTTAAATTTTGATGCTGTAAAAATACATAATATATTTGTCTATTCGGATAAAGTTCGTAATTTATTGTATTTCCTGATTAAACTATTGTTTGTGGAGTACGTCTAATTAGAAAACCTTTTTCAATCGGATTTTCTGTGAGAGGATTGTTCCGAAGCATGAAAAACAGGAATCAGATAACTATGATTGAAAGATTCAGACTGGCTTTCATATTTTGCGTTTTGGTTCTGACGGTAGATGCACAGATTGTTTCCCGGTCAGATCGCTTTACGTTGCAAGGGGTTGTCTATGAAAAAAAACAGGCAGAACCTTTGCCGGGAGCTTATGTTCAGTTGCTAGATTCTTTGGGGCATGTCGTTAAAGCTGGTACGTCACAGACGGATGGACGTTATTTCTTGTCAGATGTTGCGGCCGGCAATTACCGTCTTCGGGTTTCTTTTTTGGGATTTCATCCACAGTTATTTCAGATAAAATTGTCAGGCAGGGCACGTTCAATGCCACCGATGGATGTATTTCTGGATGAGATCACCGTGAAGATGGCTGAGACTGTTGTGACAGCTCAGGTCCCGGAAATAACCATGGTTGATGATACGGTGATGCATCATGCCGCTGCTTACCCTGTACCTGAAGGAGCCATGGTAGAGGAATTGTTGAAGAAAATTCCAGGACTGGATATTGATGAATATGGCAAGGTGACTATCAATGGCAAAGATGTTTCGAAAATATTGGTGGATGGCAAGGAGTTTTTCGGGAGTGATCTGGAAGTTACTTTAAAAAACTTGCCGGCAGATATTGTCGAGAAAATTAAGGTGTATGATAAGAAGAGCGACAATGCCCGGATAACTGGTATCGATGACGGTAATGAGAAAACCGTATTGGATCTTTCGGTAAAAAAGGGAATGAAAAAAGGATGGTTCGGACAGGTGAGTGGGGGCGTAGGGACGCATCGCAGATATTCCGGAAAAGGGAATGCCAACCGTTTTACTGAAACCCAGAAATACAGCGTTATTGGAAATGCGAATAATACAGCCAATGGTGGAAATACACAACGTCAGCAGTTAGGCTTTAATTTTTCCTTGGATCGGCCCGATCTGGAAACCGGAGGCAATTTCCGGATACAGCATAACGGTATGGAACGAAATACCTGGGTAAGTTCACAATCATTCGAGAACAAACTTGCTGCATTTTCAAATAGAAATCAGACAAACCGGAATCAGGCTGTTTCGTTAGGATTCGATTATCGTATGGAATGGCGGCCAGATACGATGACAACAATACTTTTTCGTCCGGCTTTGAATTGGAACCGGAATGTTTCCGATCGGCAAAATGAATCGGCTTCCTTTCATGAAGATCCTTATTCGTTTGAAGGAATTACAGATCCGTTGAAACAGCTGGATGAAATCGCTGATTTATGTGGTGTGAACCACAATTTCTATTTACAGCGTGGAACGGGTAATAATCTTTCCGGAAATGTTTCTCTGCAATATAACCGGAAACTGGGAAAGAAAGGGCGTAATGTCGGTGGTGTTCTTGAAGGCGGATGGGGGCAAAATGATCAAGGCCAGGACGCATATTCTCTGGTGGATTATTATCAATTGCTGGCGCAGGATGGTGGCGACTCGCTCTATAGTAAAATACAATATAATGAAACGCAAAACCATAATTATAACTGGAGTGCGCGATTTAATTATAGTGAACCTCTTAATGACCATATATTCCTTCAGTTTACTTATCATTTTCGGATGCGTTATCAGAATAATATTCGTGATGTCCGTTCTTTGTTCAGCGAACAGATTGAGGAACTTGGTGGTAATCGAGATAATTATATGAACTGGCGGGAGGAAGCCCGACCGGATACCGGTCAGTGTCAGAATGTAGAAAACCGATATTATCACCACGATGTACGTTTGCAGTTGCGGGTGAATCAGGAGAAATATTATTTGACAGCTGGAGTGAATGTTCAACCGCAAACTTCATATACGGACTACACAAAAGGAGAAAAGCATTTTCAAATAGGTCAGACTGTAGTCAATATGGCACCGACGGCCGATTTCCGATATCGTTTTACCAAACAGGAACAGATTCATTTTACTTATCGGGGTAATACAGGACAGCCTGATATCTTGAATTTAATTCCAGACACTTTGGAAAATTCCAATCCCTTGAATATCCGATTGGGAAATGCCGCACTGAAACCTTCGTTTACACATCAGATTTCGATGAACTATAACCGCTTTGTGCAAGAAAATCAGCGTAGTTATACGTTGAGCGTCAATTATCGGCAGACGCAAAATGGAGTGACCCAGCGTACGGAATACAATGACGTGACCGGAGGGCGGGTGTCCAAACCGGAAAACATTAATGGAAACTGGAATGCTTCTGCGCATTTTAATTTCAATACAGCTTTGCGCAATCCACGTTTTCGGGTGAACAGCAATACACGTACCAATTATACGAATGCCATGGGATATGTTTATGATAATGACGAACAGATCACTCGGACAAACCGAACGGGAACATTGGTGGTTCAACAAGATATGCGGGGTACATACCGGAATGAATGGTTGGAATGTGGCTTGAAAATGGGAGCACGCTACAATCATTCCCGAAGTACAGCCCGTTCGGCCGGTAACCTGGACACTTATCAGTATGATTATGGTGTGGATGTTCTTTTTAAACTGCCTTGGGATATGAATATCAGTTCGGATTTTTCTGAGCGCAGTCGTCGGGGGTATAGTGATGCAGCCATGAATACCGATGAATGGGTCTGGAATATTCAGATTTCACAATCGTTTTTGAAACGGAAAGCAGCGACTGTATCTTTGCGTTTTTACGACTTGTTGAATCAGAGCAGTAATGTGGATCGAGTGATTACGGCATCGTCCAGACGGGATACCCGTTATGAATCAGTTCACAGTTATTGTATGTTGTCTTTTATTTATAAAATTAATCGTTTCGGAAAACGGCGTTAGTTTGTTATCAGAACAAGAATTAGAGAAACGGATATAATATGGAACATTTTACTCAAAAGTCCGTACGTGACTTTCTTTTGCAGGAGGCTGATACGCAGTATGCTCAGTTTGCTTTATCACTTGTACCGCAGATGAGTCGGAGTTTACTTGGTGTGCGGATCCCAGTGTTGCGGAAACTGGCAAGAAAAATTGCCAAAGGAAACTGGCGGGAATGGATGGACGAAGCTTCTGACGAAACTTTCGAAGAGGTACTGCTGCAGGGGTTGGTTATCGGATCAGCGCGAATGTCTTATTCTGAAGCTGTGTCGCGGATGCATGCCTATGCACGGAAAATAGATAATTGGTCGTTATGTGATTCTGCCTGTAATTCTTTTCGCTTTGTTCGTGAGGCTCCCGAACAGTCGTGGGACATTTTGCAACCGTATTGTTTTTCAGGCGATGAGTTTCTGCAACGGTTCGGCGTTGTTATGCTGCTGTGTCATTTTATTAATGAAACATATATTGAACGTGTTTTATCTACATTGGCGAGCGTTCGTCCGGTGGGGTACTACGACCGGATGGCCGTGGCATGGGCAGTTTCTGTCTGTTTCGTAAAATTTCCAATTCAGACAGAGGATTTGTTGCGGTCGGAGCTGTTGGACGATGAGACGCATCGGAAGTCTGTTCAAAAAATATGTGAGTCGCGTTGTGTGCGTCGCGAAGACAAAAAACGATGTCGTTTGTATCGGATGTGCCGCACTAAATCCTGAAAGAGAAACAGAACCCAGAACATACAGAAAAAACAGACTCCTTCGATTGCATAATCCATTCCTAGTGGAGCAAAAGGAATCGTACATACGGAAAAGAGCAAACAGTAGGACAGTAGTTTCTGCTGGCGAATTATTCGAAATATACGTCGGCGCCGATTTTTACTCAGCGTATAATAAGCTGTAAGCCAGGTTGCAAAAAAGAAAACTTTTGTATCCCACAACTGGGACAGACCGTCAGCCGTTTGTGTGGATAGAATTTCAAAGTCACTGATTTCGGATAGACTGAAATGAGTGGAGTTGAGCAAGGCTAATGTCGTGCCTATGACAAATCCGATGACCATAGGCCAGCAGGCCAGCCGGAAAAACTGTTGCCGTTGGATATAAGACAGGAGCAGAAAACTCAGACAGAGCGGAATAGTGATACCGTCATGGGTGTAACTGCAGAAAATACCCATCAACAGCATCAGAAAATAGCCCCATTTGAAATTTTTCGTCGATATACGTGTATATTGAGAAATAAAAAAAGGAACGATGCAGATGGAGAACAATTCCAGGACAGCTTCTTCATCGCGTAGGAAAAATTTGGATGACCCCGGACAGAATAGTAAAATAAAAACAGCAGTTCCCAAAATGCTTGAGATACGACTGTTGGTGTGTGCAATACGGGCTATCAGAAAAACCAGCAAAGTAACCAATAGAGCACAAAGCGGATTAATCACTTCTGGTTGCCAGATATATCCGCCGAGTTTTGGAAGTAAATACAGTGTAAGCAGCATGGTTGTGAAAATGCCGCTATAGCATATGATTATGGGGAGGTTGTTTTTCATGAATCCTATTATTTTTGCAAAAGTAAGCATAATATTCTATTTTTGTATGATTTAGTAATGCAATGTCTGAAATCTTATGGAGAAAAATAGAATTATTATCTTTAGGATTATTTGGGTTTGTCTATGTTGTTTAGGCATCAATTCGCTGAAAGGAAAAACGATAGCCTTGCAGCCGGTATCTTTTGAACAGGTTTATCTGGAGGAATTTTTTTGGTATTTTCAATCGGAAAATCAGTTGAAGCATACGTTACCGGCTGTTTGGGAAAAATTTAAAACCGATGGGTTATGGATGAAACGTCAGCATCCGTCAGTTCTGAACGATGTTGATTTTTATCGGAATATAGAGAATATGGCTTATATTAATTTTTTTAAAAAAGATTCTGTTCTGGCTTTGAAATTGGATAGTGCGGCTGCGTTGGTTGAACATCATTTCAGTAGGAATATAAAGGAAGGATTAATTTTAAAGAAAAGTCAGAATCAATCGTCCGAGTGGGCTTCTCGTGCAGCTTTTTATCGTGCAGCAGTGGCACATCGACGGGCAACAGGTGAGAGACGTCTGTTGGATTTGGCCGAACGAGATGCAGACTATGTAGCGCGTAAATTTCAGAAAGCAGAATCGTTTCCAACTCCTCAGGAGGCACCGGAATGGGGTATCGCGCTTTGTGATTTGTATCGTCTGACAGGCAAGGTCCAATATCGTGATATGGCTGCATCCTGGATTCAAACTTTATCTTCAGTTACTTTAAATAACGATACGGCAGATGCTTATGTTTATGCTGCGATGACTGATGTTGCTGCGTTGACAGGTGATACGCTGTTGTTGCAACAGATTCATCGGCATTGGATAGAGTTAATCCGACGGGATATGCGAATCACCGGTGGATTTGTATCAGACAGTAGTTTTCAGAAAACGATAGCTGCTTTGGAATGGAGTTTACGGCTTTATCTGGCAACAAGTGATGTTCGTTGTTTTGATGTATGCGAGCGTATTTGGTATAATGAGTTGCGTTCCGGTATATCGGTTGATGGGATGCGTTTTGCACGTTCTGTCAAATTGTCATCTGATGCAACTGCTGTAGCCCGGGATACGGTATCGCATGCTTTTTCGGATGCTATTCTGATTTCGACAGCTTTTTCCAAGTTTGCGAATATGATTTACGCAACAGATGGAGAACGGGATGTTTATCTTACCCAATATGTTCGTGGTGCTGTAACTATAAAAACTGATTCCTTGCAAATGAAACTTGATGTTATGGGATCTATGCCTTGGGCTGGAGGTTTCTATTTTACAATACAGACAAGTGACAAGAAACCGCAGTTTGCTCGTTTTCATATCCGTGTGCCCGACTGGTTGGGAAATCAGTTTCTACCTGGTATAGGCGGTTATAGTTATCTGGCCATAGAAAAACCGCGTTGTCGGCTTTATGTTAATGGTATTGAGCGCAAAATTAAGGTGAAAAATGGTTATATTACACTAGAAGGAGAATGGAAAGACGGTGACCGTATAAATTATCTTTTTCCAACGCCTACACGCCGGATTTTCAGGAATGGTGATGAGGGTTGTCAGTTTGTATTTCAACGCGGCCCTTTTGTATTCTGTTTTGAAAGTCCGGAATTGGCTGATGGTACGTTTAAGCAGAAAGTGATTTATCCGGAACATGTTGTCAGTACTCGGTTTGTCGGTTCTTTCTTAACCGGTGTGCAAATCATTACAGGTAATTTTGTTAATCCGGATTCTGAGGAATCGGTGAATTCCAATACTGTCGATGCTCATTCTTTGGATAATAAGGAAGGCATGCCATTTCTGGCATTTCCTTATTATGCTTGGGGGAATCGTCCGGGGGCTGAAATGCGTGTATGGATGCCTTGTCGGCATGAAAACTGACATTTTCTGCCAATTTGTCTCTGTCTGATTGTCATGGCATGTTTTTCGTATTATTGATGGATGAATTGAAAAATTAGAAACAGTAATTTTAAAAACAAATAGACTATGAACATTAAACCATTGGCAGACCGAGTTCTGATTGAACCGGCACCGGCAGAGACAAAAACAATTGGTGGAATCATTATTCCGGATACTGCAAAAGAGAAGCCATTGCAGGGTACCATCGTAGCTGTAGGTAACGGAACAAAAGATGAAGAAATGGTGCTGAAGGTTGGCGATACCGTATTGTATGGCAAATATGCCGGTACGGAAGTGGAACTGGAAGGCAACAAATATCTTATCATGCATCAGAGCGACGTTGTTGCTATTTTAGGTTAATCTTCCCACTCTTGGGAGAGTATACCTTAATAAATATATAATATTCCGTTTGACGGATCATTTTTAAAATTTAAAATCATGGCAAAAGAAATTAAATTCAATATTGAAGCCCGTGAGCAGATGAAGCAGGGCGTTGATCAGTTGGCAAATGCCGTAAAGGTAACCCTTGGTCCTAAAGGACGTAATGTGATTATTGAGAAAAAGTTTGGTGCTCCTCATATTACCAAGGATGGTGTTACTGTAGCAAAGGAAATCGAATTGTCTGATGCTTTCCAGAATGCAGGTGCACAGTTGGTAAAGAGTGTAGCGAGCAAGACTGGTGACGATGCCGGTGATGGAACAACTACTGCTACTGTTTTGGCACAGAGCATTGTCAGTGTTGGTTTGAAGAATGTTGCTGCCGGTGCTAATCCAATGGATTTGAAACGTGGTATTGACAAGGCTGTAGCAAAAGTTGTTGAGCACATCAAGTCTCAGGCTGAGCAGGTAGGTGATGATTACAGTAAGATTGAGCAGGTGGCAACTGTTAGTGCCAATAACGATCCTGAGATTGGTAAACTTTTGGCAGATGCCATGCAGAAGGTTAGCAAAGACGGTGTGATTACCATTGAGGAGGCCAAAGGTCGTGATACAACAATCGGTGTAGTTGAAGGTATGCAGTTCGACCGTGGTTACTTGTCAGCTTACTTTGTTACCGACACTGAGAAGATGGAGTGCGTGATGGAGAATCCGTATATCCTGATTTACGATAAGAAAATTTCAAATCTGAAAGATTTCTTGCCTATCCTTGAGCCGGCTGTACAGAGTGGACGTCCATTGCTCGTAATCGCTGAGGATGTTGAGAGTGAGGCCTTGACTACTTTGGTTGTAAACCGTTTGCGCAGTCAGTTGAAGATTTGTGCTGTGAAGGCTCCTGGCTTCGGCGATCGTCGTAAGGCGATGTTGGAAGATATTGCCGTATTGACCGGCGGTGTTGTTATCAGTGAAGAGAAAGGCTTGAAGTTGGAGCAGGCTACGATCGAAATGCTGGGTTCTTGCGACAAGGTGGTTGTTTCTAAGGATAACACAACGATTGTCAATGGTCATGGCCAGAGCGAGTTGATCAAGGATCGTGTGAACCAGATCAAGAATGAGATTGCCAATACAAAGAGTGACTACGATAAAGAAAAACTTCAGGAGCGTCTGGCTAAGTTGAGTGGTGGTGTTGCCGTACTTTATGTTGGTGCACCAAGTGAAGTGGAAATGAAGGAAAAGAAAGACCGTGTGGATGATGCTTTGTGTGCTACACGTGCTGCTATTGAAGAGGGTATCATTGCCGGTGGTGGTGTCGCATATATCCGTGCAATTTCTGTATTGGAAGGCTTGAAAGGAGATAATGCAGATGAAACAACAGGTATTAATATCGTGAAACGTGCTATCGAAGAGCCGTTGCGTCAGATTGTAGAGAATGCTGGTTTGGAGGGTTCTGTTGTCGTAGAGAAAGTACGTCAGGGTGAAGGTGACTTCGGTTACAATGCCCGTGAGGACAAATATGAAAACTTGAAAGCCAGTGGTATTATCGATCCGGCTAAGGTTACCCGTGTTGCTTTGGAAAACGCTGCTTCTATTGCAGGTATGTTCCTTACTACGGAATGTGTCATTTGCGATAAGAAAGAAGACAAACCAGAAATGCCAATGGGTGCTCCAGGTATGGGTGGCATGGGCGGCATGATGTAATATTCATTGTATAGATATTTTATTCGGCGAACGTCTGTTAAAGGCGTTCGCTTTTTCTTTTGATAATTTTGTTTTATTTGTTTGTTTAAATGTCTCATTGAAAGAAACTTTATTTGAACTTTATTTGAAGATAAATCTTTTGTAAAAAAGTAGGCTTAAATCGTTACTATAATCATTAAATTTTCTAATTTTGTCGGCATAGCAAACAATATTTTTTCAAGTGACTGTTTTTTAGAGGAATATGAAAATGCGTGAGTCGCTCTATAAGAAAATGCTGACAGCTGTGTTTATGCTGGCAATCTTAGTTTCATGTAGTTTAGGTACAGGTGAGAAACCGGGAGATGATGCGTCGACAATGGGGCATCCTGAATCTGTTTTGTTGTCTGATTCATCCAATGTAAGTATTTCAGACAGTTTGGGTCAGATTTCAGATTTATTTCCACCTGTAAGTTATACTTTAGGGGATTCTGCTGATTGGTTGCACCGGAGTATGAAGTTGCGTGTATTATCAGATGATTGGTGCAGCCGTTTAGGTACGGATACCTGTTTTTATTATCCGGAGCGGGTTAAGATTCCTGTAGGACAATTCCAGGGAAAAAATCTTTTTCTGGAATTGGGAGATTTTCGCGATTATCGTTATTATGCCGGTGCTTCCGTATATTGGGGAGATTCTTTAATTTATTTGACTGACCGTTATCTGGCAAATGATTGGCATATCTGTATGGTTCATCCGTTGCCAGAGCGTAATACGGTTTATGTATTATTACTTATTGCCTCTGAAGCAGAGGGTACTCCATGTTTATGGAATGTAGTTAGAATGGATGCTTTGACGGCGAGGTTATATGATGATATTGTTGCTGAAGAAGATTATCGAAGACAATCACCTTATTTTTGGCGGCGTATTCTGTTTGAAGATATTGATGGTGACGGAATCATGGAAACCGGCGGTATTGCTTATACCGTACAGCAAAATACAGATAAAAATAAAGATGGAATACCAACTGAAAAATTAAATGAAAACAGTGATTTGATTCATACCGGATTAAAGGATACGCTTCCTGTTATTGTTCCAAGTTTGATTTATCAGTTAGGCGATGAATTGGAATTTGATTATGATGCTTCTGATAAACGGACGCGTGAACAAGCTCGTTAGATTATGATTGCACAATTTAAGTATAAATCCTGAATAACTTAAAATAACAACCTATTGATTTTATGAAAAAGAAAAATTTTTGCCTGATGGCGTTTGCTTTGGCTTTAGGGCAGGCGGCTTGGGCTGATTCCATTGTACGTTTACAGATGCAACGTCCTTTGGAAGTAAATCGTCCGTTTTTTACAGATACGGTAAATGTAAAAGGTGAAAAACACAATGTAGAGAAACTTTTGTTGGAATCATTGGTTCCATTGAAACAAGAAGAGGGAAATTCTGTTGAGCTTACCGCAGATTCTATCGGATGGTTTCACCTTGATGCTGATGCTTTTTTAATTAATGATGTAGAAAAGAATCGTAAGAAACGGAATACAGATGAGGTCGATGAAGTGAAAGAGAAGCATGATTTGTTGTATGTATTGCATACCAAGTTGCGTTCAGATCGTTTCGTCAAGACTCGTTTGAAATTTAAAACGGCTAATCGAATGGAACTTTATATTGACGGTCAGAAAAAGGCAAGTAAACTGACGCGTCAGGATTCAGTTCAGGTTGCAGGTGAATGCGTTGCAGAATTGCGTATGGAACCGGGTGTACTTTATGATGTTGCCATAAAAATTCTTGCAGAGAAAAAAGATACTTGTGCTCCGGCCTTGCAAGCAGAATGGACTTATGTGACAGATACAACTGTTGCTGTAGCTTGTGCGCCTGATTTGAAAGGACGTTATTTGTTGCCTAATACTGTCTTTGGTAATCGGGTGACGCGGGTTAGTATTTCTCCAGATGGAAAATATTTATTGACACAGTATACGGATTGGTATAATCAGCAACGTAGTAATACTTATACTGTACTTTCTGAAGTAAAAAGCGGTAAGGAGTTGGCTACTTTTACACAAG
Source organism: uncultured Paraprevotella sp. (assembly GCA_944320775.1). Classification (GTDB taxonomy): domain Bacteria; phylum Bacteroidota; class Bacteroidia; order Bacteroidales; family Bacteroidaceae; genus Paraprevotella. Next base: position 56,760 of record CALUIV010000001.1, read on the forward strand.
GAGCCAAAAAGATGGAATGGATGCCTCGTTCTGCAAAACTTTATTATACGGCGACTTCAGATAATGGTGTTAAAATTATTATTGTAGATCCAAAAACTGGTCGTGAAACGGAAATTGCTGATGGAGTTCCAGATGGTGGATTCCGTTGGGCTCCAGATGAGCAGTCACTCTATTTTTCTATGTATGAAGCTGTAGAGGGTGATAAAGCACCGGTACATCGTGTGCTCAGTCCTGCAGATCGTGTTCCCGGAACTCGTGGACGCTGGTTTATTGCCCGTTATGATTTGAAAACGGGTCTTCGTGAGCGGTTGACATATGGCTTGCGAACATCCAGTCTTCAGGATATTAGTGCCGATGGACGCTATTTGCTTTATACTATGGGAACTTCTACGCCTGATAAATGGCCTTTCGGTACATCAGCACTTTATTGTATGGATTTACAGACCAGAGCTGTAGATACTTTGGTTTGTGAGGATGCCTTTATGGGTGGTGCACGCTTCTCGCCTGATGGCAAGCAAGTATTGCTTACGGGAGGACCGGAGGCGTTCGGAGGAATTGGCAAAAATATTGGTAACCATCCAATCGGCAATAATTATGATACGCAGGCTTTTTTGCTTGATCGGGCAACAAAACGTATCGATCCGATTACAAAGGATTTTAATCCGACTGTTTCTCCGGTGCAGTGGAACCGCTATGACGGTTGCATTTATTTCAAGACCAGCGATGGCGATCGCGAACCGGTTTACCGTTACGATCCTCGAAAGCGTCAGTTTGAGAAATTACCGCTTGAAGGTGATTGTGTACATGCCTTTTCTTTGGCACAGGATGCTCCTTATGCAGCTTATACCAGTGTGACAGCCAGCAGCAGTTCGGCCGGTTATCTTTTCGATACGAAGAAAGAACGTTCGATTTTGATTGCCGATCCGTATTCTGAGATTTTGGATGGACTGGAACTAGGTGAGATTCAAGAATGGAATTTTACAGCGTCTGATGGAACTCCAATCTCGGGTTACTATTGTTTGCCTCCTGCTTTTGATGCCAATAAGAAGTATCCGCTCATTGTTTACTATTATGGAGGTACTACACCAACTGTGCGGGCTATGGATACCCCTTATGCTGCTCAGTTGTTTGCGTCTCGTGGTTATGTGGTCTATATTGTCAATCCGAGTGGTACAATCGGTTTCGGACAGGAATTCTCTGCCCGTCATGTTAATGCCTGGGGACAACGTACGGCACAGGATATTATAGAAGGAACGCGTCAGTTCTGCAAGGAACATCCATATGTGAATGATAAGAAAATCGGTTGCCTTGGTGCTTCGTACGGTGGTTTTATGACACAGTATTTGCAAACACAAACTGATCTCTTTGCAGCTGCTGTTTCTCATGCCGGTATCAGTAACGTGACGAGTTATTGGGGAGAAGGCTATTGGGGGGTTGGTTACAATGCTGTAGCTGCTGCTCAAAGTTATCCTTGGAGTAATCCCGAACTTTTCACACGTCAGGGTTCGCTTTTCAATGCTGATAAGATTAACACACCGCTTTTGTTGTTGCATGGAACTTCAGACACCAATGTTCCGATCGGTGAAAGTATTCAGCTTTATAATGCTCTCAAAATTTTGGGTAAGACAGTTGAGTTCGTGCAAGTAGATGGTGAGGATCATTTTATTGCCGATTATCCGAAACGTGTCTTGTGGCATAATACCATTATGGCCTGGTTTGCCAAATGGTTACAGGATGCGCCGCAGTGGTGGAATGATATTTATCCGGAGCGCCGTCTTCAGTAAGCATTTTGAAGATAGATTGATCCAAAAATAAAACTAAAGGCTTTACCGCTAATTCTTTAAAATGAAAGAATTGCGGTAAAGCCTTTTTTGTATATCAGTATCATACATCTGGATTTGGTTATACCATATCCTCGCCGGTATGAATCACCGGAACACGTACTGTTTTATGGAATGGAATAAAGCGTGAAACAATAGCAATGACCAGCGTTACGGCAAAAAGCCATCCTAAAATATGTTTTAGAGCAAGTAATGTACTTTGTTGCTGTAATACGGAATAAAGTGTGTTGGTGGCCAGCTGCATGGCTTCGTTCATACCGTGACCTTGTCCCAAACTGCTGTTTAAAGTTGATTGCCATCGTGCGGCAGCTAAAGTATCCGTGGCTGTCATGGTTTCAGACAGCTCTATGAAATATCTTTGTTGCAATCGGTAAAGTGCATTACTGTAGAATGCCGAAGCAACGACCGGAGTGAGCACAGACCGGAAGGTAATCAGGAAAAAGGCATTCGACAACAAATATTTTGGATGCAAATCTTCTACCGCGAAAAGAGCAAATGCAATAATCAGTGTCAGCATGCCCAATCCACGCAGGAACATGGGCAGGTAGAGCATTTCGTACGTACTGTCGGGAGAAATTCCGAAATAGAGCATTCCGAAAAACAGGGCGAAACAGCCCATTCCTCCTGCGATGAGAAAACGGAAACGCCATCGTTGCCAGCGGAACCACCAGAAACAGATGATGGCTCCCAAAAGATATCCTGGAAGCAGCCAGACATAGAGCGTATAAGTATGCATATTGTCAACATGCAAAATTGTGGTGAGATAACTGCTGAGCAGGCTGGTCGACGTACTGAAAAACATAATCAGCATCATATAGAAATAACCGAGAATGGCTTTCCACTGAAAGAGTGGTTTCAGACTGACAAAGGGATGTGATGAATGAAACTGTTCCCAAAGGAAAAGGGCCACAAGCAAAGGAGCGATGATAATATAAAGCCGGATGCGTGTCGAAGCCATCCAGTCGAGCGTCTTGCCGTAAGTGATAACGTAGATGAGCATCAGCAATCCGGTAGAGATGATGAGCATCTCGCGCGGATGCAGTTCTTTCCAGGGTATCGGACGTGACGGGCGGTCGTGACGGAAAAATATGATGACGCACAAGATGGCCAGCAGCAAAAGCAGCATCATGAAATAATACATGTATTTCCAATCATAATAATCGGCCAACAGAGCGGTGATGACCATTGAAAGCTGTCCGCCTCCAAATACCAATGGATAGAAATAACCGTAGAATTCGCTACGGACATCATTAGGACTGAAAATAAACTTAATGCGTCGGATAATCCAAAGCATCAGGAAACCTTTCAGAAAACCGATAACGAAGCTGGCTGCTATGAGTAGTTCGATGTTCGACTGTCGGGCACAAAACCAGCTCAGGAAGAATTGCAACGTCAGGTCGATGAGTAATAGAGACTTGCTGGATAGTGCCCCCAATATTTTAGGTACAATGGGGTAGGAAACCGCCATACCTGCCGATGCTGCATAATAGCCGATAGTGATGTCTTCGGTATAGACACCAAGCGTGTTCGATACTTCAACCATGCTTCCCGTATACGTTCCGTTGAGCATGATAATCGGGAGCATGACCAGGAAGACTGTTATGATACCGACTATGTCAGGCACCCATCTTCGGATGGGAATTTCAAGTTCTCGTGCTGTTTTCATTTCTTTCTCAGAGCTTCGGTGATGACCATCATACCGGCCCGAAGTCGGCTCATCTGCTCGTCGTCGGTATTGTCAAAATCAATGCGTACGGGGATTCGTTGCTGTACTTTCACGAAATTTCCGGCCGAATTGTCTGTTGGTACGAGGGAATATTTTGATCCGGTTGCTTCAGATATGGCCGTTACGTGTCCTTGGAATACGTGGTTGGGAATACCGTCTACTTTGATGCGTACCGGCTGTCCGATATAGATATTGGCGATTTGCGTTTCTCGATAATTGGCAGTAACCCATTTACCAGATTGACGGACGATGTACGACAGGGTTTGTCCGGCACTGACATATTGTCCTGCTTCCAGCGTGCGTCGTCCCATATATCCACTGTAGGGAGCGGTTACAACCGTGTACGAAAGATTTAGATTTGCCAGATCGAGTGCTGCTTCTGCGCGCAGGATGCCGGCTTCCACATTCACCTTTTTCTTATTAGTTTCGTCGAATTGCGAATGAGCTGCTTCCTTTTGTCGGAGCAGGGCTTCGTAGCGTGCCTGAGCTGCTTCATAATTCGCTTTTGCCAGTTCAAATTGCTGTTCGGGTACCGATTCGTCTTTCAGCAGGCGTTCATACCGGTGATAGTCCTGTTCTGCCTGCCAGAGTTTCGCTTGCGCTTCGGCCAGATTGGCATCCTGTTCAGCTATGCGTGTCTGTGAAGTCTGGATACCGGAACTCAGAACATCGCGCGACCCTTGGGCATCGAGCAGTGAGGCTTGAGCCTCTTTTTGTCGGATCAGGTACTCCCGATTGTCGAGAATGACCAGGGTGTCTCCCTGATTCACGAATTGATGTTCCGTGAAACGGACTTCTTTAATATATCCTGCTACACGAATGTTGATCGGAGCAATATATTGGTCGACAAACGCATCGTTGGTAATTTCATAGTTGATATATCGCCAGAAATAGTGTGTGGTCCAGGCGATCCCCGAACCAGCAATGAGTATGCAGACGATATTCAGAAATATATTACGGCGTTTTTGCCGTTTCAGCCGTTGATGTTTCAGATGCAATAAAGACATTTGCTTTGTTTTTTTAAATACAAAAAGTTTCAGATTTTTATGTATGCTTTTTACAGATTTCCTGTAGCTTTTTGCAGTTCGTAGAACGTATAGATGGCTTGAGTACGAGCTGTGGTTAGTTTTAGTTCTGCGTTTAGCCGCAGATTGTCTGCATCGAGCAGGTCCGTAAGGATAGCCAGTTGGTTCATGTATCGGTTGTACAAGATGCGATAGTTTTCTTCAGCCTGTTTTACTGACAGTTTCAGGGCTTCGACACGTTCGGTCGCTTCCTGATGTTTCAGTAGCGCAGTCCGGATGTTCATACGGATGCGTTGCTGTTCCTGGGCTTCTGCATTTTGCATGAGCACGATGTTTTGTTGTGCTTCTTTAATCCGGTGCGGATTCTTATAAAGAGCAGAGAGCGAATAGGTGAGCGATAGTCCGATGTTCCAACTGTTGTTGTAGAGATCGGCCATTGTTCGGGAAATCGGGCGCGCCAGTGTGTTGGATGCCGTAAGATTCAGTTTCGGCAGTTGTGCCGACCGGGTCAAACGGATTTCGTTTTCTGCCAGTTCCGTCTGTTTCCTGAGTATACGTATTGAAGGGTTATGCTGCATGGCCAGCTCGATATAATCGTTGTAATGGATTATCGGGCATTCCTGTTCCAGCAAAACTGTGTCGGGTTTCAGAAGCAGTTTTTCATCAAGGCCCAACAATAAATCAAGCTGTTGCGACACAATTCGGATGTTGTTTTGTGTTTCCGTTATGCCCAGACGGTCTTCCGTCAATTGCATTTCGCTGCGTAGCACGTCATTGTTCGTAATGATGCCTTCCTCTTTCATCCGGCGGATATCCTTCAGGCGTCGTTCCGATTCTTCGATATTTCGGATCAGCACCATATTTTGTTTGTAAAGACTAAACAGGTTCAGATATTGCTCGAGCAACGTCAGTTTGATTTCGGACAGGTCGGCGTCAGTCTGCAATTGGGCCAGTTCGTGTTGCAAGTCGGCTTTCCGGATGGTATAGCGTATTTTTCCTCCCTGATATATCGGTTGTGTGAAATCCAAGGCATAATTCTGTTGCCAGTCGGGCGATTCGGGGCGCGCGGCATTGCTTAAGCCGTTTTGCCAGACGATCGGTTGTCCCAAAAATCCGCCTCTGAGTCCTACGGTCAGTTCCGGAAGCCGTTCAGTTCGTGCCGTTTTTATCTGTTCCTGGGCCATTTGTTCTTTCAATCGGTCGGCTACCAGTTGCAGATGTTCTTGAGATGCTCGTTCAAAGACTTCCCGGATGGTCAGGCAAAGGGTGTCGTGTTCTGTTTGTGCATGAACGGGGGACACAAAGAGTAGGGCTAATACGATTCTTTTAATAATTCTCGATGGCATCTTGCAATTCTTTTAGTAGTTGTTCTGTTTGGCTGATTTTTTCTTTTCCCAAAATCTGTTCCAGTCGTTCATAATAAGCAGCCAGTTCGGGAGCAATCCATTGATGGAACGCTTCGCCTGCTTCGGTCAGATAGACCAGTTTGTTGCGCCGGTCTTTCGGGTCCTCTCGCCGACAGACATAGCCCTTTTTTTCCAGATTTCCCATCAGGCTGGTCAGGCAGGCTTTGTCTTTTGCCGTCCGTTCGGCCAAAGTCTGTTGACTGATACCTTGTTCGCTCCATAGGCAACTCATTATTTGAAGCATTTCAAACGTGATGTCGGCCCCTGACCTTTTCAGAAGTCGTTGCATGGCGTGTCGGGATGACATACGGGTCCGTATCAACTGCAAGATGCACTCCCGCGGTGAAACATTAGATTCTTGTTGGTTCATAAATAGAATTGTTATCCTTTCGGAGTGCAAAGGTAAGTGATTCTTTTGGGATAGTCAAAATTTTAACTATTTGTGTTGTGGCTTCAAAATCTTGTGATTTTCAGTCGGGCATTTCGTCAGATTCAGATGCTCATCCCGATTTTACGTATTCTGCACATGGGTTTCTGATGGCCTGAGAGGGTATAAAAAGGTGGCAGAATTTTCCCTGATGAATAATAAAGGGAAAATCCTGCCACCTTTTTATGGATAATTTAAGTCTCTGATTTATCTGACCACTTTGGTAAATTCTGGTTTTGCTCCGTTTTCTACGGTAACGTAGATTGTCGCTTCAATAGGGTTATCGTTGTTGTCTTTGCTCTGTACTGTAAACTGATAGTCGGTTCCTTGGGCAGTTTGTCTTTTTCCCACAGTGACCGGTGTGCCCAACGGATAAGTATAGTCCCCACAGGCCATGTCGAACAGACTAATGTCCTCTTTGGTTACAGGCTGTTGTGGGGAGAAATCCGGCAATTTTTCCACTTCACCGGTCAGATAACCGGATTCTTTAAGGAAACGTTCTACTTCGGCCGGAGCTTTGTCGATGCGGGCGTTTCGGATTCCATATCCGGTTTGTATTTGGGCATCCGGAATAGCCTGTTTCAGATCCTTAATGCTCGTTTCCAGCCCTCCGCTTCCAAACGTGCAGAACGGGACCACCTTTTTGCCTGCAAAATCAACTTCTGTCAGCAGAGAAGCTATAGGGCGGGCATATGTGCCGAACCAAATAGGATAGCCGAGGAAAACGACATCATAATCTTCAAGCTCGGTGTTTATCGGTTTCAATTTAGGCAGTTCTTCGTTTCCCATTTCTTTTTTGCATCGTTCAATCGTTTCTGCATAAGTACCGTTATAAGGTTGTTCTGCTTCGATACGTAATGTGTCGGCGTTGAGCATACGAACCAGTTCTTCAGCAACCTTTTGCGTAGTTCCTGTCTGTGAATAATAAATGACGAGACATTTTGGATTGTTTACCGAATCATCTTCTGTCTGACTTTTTTTCTGAGAATTGCAGCCGATTAATGTCAGTAGGACTGCCAGTAGCGTTAATCCTTTCTTCATGGTTTTAGTGTTTTAGTTAGTATTTATGCAAAAATAGTATTTTATCCGGAAAATAGTTGCTTATTATTTTTTTATTACAATGAAATACTGTTTTATGGATCAATTTATAACTTATGCGAATTTTAAATCAGGCATAAGCTTTAAAAATCAGAACCCTATCATCATCCGTAATGGAGTATGATAGGGTTTCTGCTTGTAAGTTCGTTAAATCGGTTTCTGAATTATTCCAGGCATTCGTCAAGTTCGCGGGCAATCGCTTCTTTGTCGAGATTCTGTCCGATGAACACGATTTTCTGCATCCGGTCTCCGTATTGGGCGTCCCAGTCGTGCATTAATCCCGGTTCTTGTTGCATCAGTTGGATCAGGTCCTCTTCGGGGGCCGTGGCATACCAGAGTCCCGCTTCGCGGAGCTGTTTCTGTGTGCCTGCCTGTTCGAACAGGAAGGACATGTCGCGGTCGTTGCTGAAATAGCAGATACCTTTGGCACGGATCACATTGCGCGGCCAGCGTTTGGAAATGAATTCGTTGAACTTGTGCAGCTTGAATGCCGGTCGGCGATAGTACACGAAAGTTCCGATGCCGTATTCTTCCACCTCGCCGCCTTCGTGATGATGATGGTGGTGATGATGTCCGTCATGGTCTTCGTGATGGTGTTCATCGTGGCCTTCATGATGGTGGTCATGGTCTTCATCGTGGTTTCCCTCCTCGTGATGATGTTCTTCCTCGTGGTGCGCATGGTGTTTGCCATGTGCTTCGCGTTCTTCTTCCTCTGTCGCGAGGCGTTCGATTTCGCGAATCCAGCCAGCCGATGTGGCCACACGTTCGAAGTTGAACAGATTCGTATGAATCAGTTTTTCCAGTGCGACACGGGCATAGTCACATTCGATGATTTCCGCACCGGGCTGGAGTGTCTGCAAAATCTGTCGGATGCGTTTCAGTTCCTCCGGTGTCACTTCGCTGGCCTTATTCAGCAAGATGATGTTGCAGAACTCGATTTGCTGGATTACCAGATTTTCGATATCTTCCTCGTCAATGTTTTTTCGGGTCAGTTCTTCGCCACAGGCAAATTCGCTTTGCAGACGGAGGGCATCGACCACCGTTGTGATACAATCCAGGCGGCAGATGCCATGACGGGTATATTCCTTGCCGAGCCGTGGGATGGAGCAGATGGTCTGCGCGATGGGTTCCGGTTCGCAGATACCGCTGGCTTCGATCACGATATAATCGAAACGCTCCATTTCCAGAAGTTCGTTGATTTGTTCAATCAGGTCGGCTTTCAGCGTACAGCAGATACAACCATTCTGGAGTGCCACCAGGCTGTCGTCCTTTTTGCCGACAATGCCGCCTTTCTGAATCAGGTCGGCATCAATATTTACCTCACCGATGTCGTTGACGATAACAGCAAATTTAATTCCTTTTTCGTTGGCCAGAATGTGGTTGACCAGGGTTGTTTTTCCACTGCCCAGATAACCGGTCAGGAGCAGTACGGGAATTTCTTTTTCTTTCATGATGTTTATTTATTTTGTGCTTTTAAAACTATTATCCAATTATTTTATTACGTAGAATATTGTTTTTTGGATTGTTTCCGTTTTTATTTTAATGTGGTGCAAACTTACGAAAAATCTTTTTTTTAGATATTCATGCGATAAAAAATCATGTCTTTAAAAACAAGTTCTTTATTTATTATAATTGTGTTTAACATATAGTAAACTGTTAAATGGATGATCTGTAAAGGTTGGACTTTATTACCTAATTCTGATGAAATCCGATCCGTGTCGGTTGCACTTGTTTGAACAGCTGGTTTTGAGTCATGCGTTGTCCGGCAGCCTGAATGTCGCTGGCTTCGATGGTAGAGAACAGCTGAATGTTCTGCTCCGTTTTTGGTAGAGTCATAACCCGATAAGCCATACTTTTCAGAATGCCCTGATCGATCAGATTGTGGAGCCAGCGTCCGTTGCCGAAATGTTCGTCGTGGTTTCTGACTGTTTTTTCAATCAGTTCTTTGAGTTTCATTCCAGCTTCAGCTGTCAGTTTGAAGTTACGTTTCCGGAGTAAGCGGTGGGCCATTTCTTCCAGTTCTGCAGGACTATAATCATCGAAATGAAAATGCAGTGGAAAGCGGTCGTGCAGTCCCGGGTTGGTCTGAATCATGTGTTTCATTTTGTCTTCATAGCCCGCCAGGATGACGATCAGATCTGGATTGGGTTCCGACAACACGGGGAGTAGGGCATTGATCACTTCCTTGCCGTAATCCTTCGAATCTTCTCCTTTTTCGACCAAAGCGTAAGCTTCGTCTATGAACAGTACACCACCGCGGGCTTCTGCAATGACTTCGTTCATACGTTTTTCGGTCTGTCCGATGAACTCGCCGATCAACTTCGAACGATTGGTCTCTATGGTGTGTCCAACGGAGAGTAATCCCATCTGATGATACATTTCGCCTACCAGTTTGGCGACAGTTGTTTTGCCGGTTCCGGGATTACCGAAGAAAAGCATGTGGTGGCGGTTTTCTTCATTGCTGTCTAGATGAAGTTCCTGTCGTTTTCGAGTAAAGAGTGCCATCAGGCGTGCTTCCTGCATGTCTTGTTTCAGACGTTCCAGGCCGACGAGTTCCTGAAGAGCTTGTTCGGCAGAAAGCGTAGTGGAAACTGTAGCTGCTGTCTTTTGGGAATTTTCGGTGCTCTGATCCGTTTCATCAGGATTGTCTTCATTTTCTTTGGTATAGAAAATGTTTTTTTCTGCAAAGAGTCGCGAGAAGGTGTCACATTTGATGCAAAGATTTAGGACATGATTTTCCGAACCATGGAAAATGACAACGGCGCCTTCACGGTTATCTTGCCCGAGCAAATCAGCAAACATATTAATGATATTAATAGTCTGATAATCGTAAATCATTTGTGTAATTTTAACTACGACCAGTTTCTTTTGTTTGATTTCCTGAACCAATTGTTCCCAACAGACTGGGCCATAAACCAATTCTTCCAACGATATTTTATAAAGTTCTTCCGGGTTTTGATAATTGGCAAAATGGCTTCCAAGAATGTAGGTAGCCAGATATTCAGATTTTCCGCCAATAGCCAACAGATTCATTATGGGGGCTTCCTGACTGTCTAATATACGGCACTTAGAAATCAGCTCACGGATGAGGCTGTTTTTAAAATGATTGTCGTGCAGGCGGGGCCACCAGGAGGTGAAGTTTAGTTGCTGGGCAAAGAACTCTTCGTCGGGATAATTTTCAATAGATTCGAATTTTGCTTTTGCCCATTTGTTTTTTTCGTATGGAAGTTCAATTGTAGTAAACCAAAGCGGGATACAGTTACGGTAGATATAGACTTGGTATTTCCCCGCCTTCCATTCCAGACTGGAGTCTATATGGAAGTGGGTCTTGCGTGGAATTTTACCGGTAAGCGTCCGTGTGTCGCTCCCCATAAAGCAATAGTCTTCGCTAAAGACACGTATAAAAAGTTCAGTGGTATATTCATATGGGTCGGGACAAGACATTTCGAGCCTCAACTGATTGTCTGCAAATTCGGGAACGGATGGGGCATACTGATAGGTGCGCTGTGCGCGTAAAGTAATATTTTTCATAAACAACAAATTTTTTAGTTTCAGTAGTAGTGAAAAAGAATAAAAAATCCGCGGCATCGATTTTTATCGTCCGTGGAAACAAAAAACAACCTCTCGTTTCCCAGTTGAAAGAGAGGTAAGAACCGATAAGTCAAAGAGCACAATCATCCCTGTCTCCTTGTCGGAGACGTTGATTCATGAAAGGCACGTACAAGTAAACATCCTCGTTCAGGACGTTAATCGTACGTAATGAATCTGATTGTTGATACCTTTGACTGACATTTGTTGTTTATGTAATCAATTATTGTTTAAAACAGACCTTTTACGGAAAGATCCGTTGCAAATATAAATGATTTTTTGGAAAAGAAAGAATAAAACGGATTTTTTCTTTTGCTATATCGTTTTTTGTATCTGATAACAAAGAATATGGGTATGTTGTTTGTTGTGTTGTATTGCGGGATTCTCCTTAAATTTGAACAAACCAAGAATAGGCATTTGATTCCTGATTTATTGAAATAGAATAGTAAAAAACAAAAGATATGTTGGCTTATACATATATAAATAAAGGACACTTTGCTTTATTGGATAAACCGGTGCCCGAATTGCAACATCCGCATGATGTTCTGGTACGTGTCACGTTGGGGAGTATTTGTACCAGCGATCTGCATATCAAACATGGTAGTGTGCCGCGTGCTGTTCCGGGTATTACGGTGGGGCATGAAATGGTGGGCATCGTAGAACGGGTGGGGGCGGAGGTCACTTCTGTTCGTCCCGGTGACCGGGTGACTGTGAATGTTGAGACTTTCTGTGGCACTTGTTTCTTTTGCCGTCAGGGCTACGTGAATAATTGCGAGGACCCCGATGGCGGTTGGGCTTTGGGATGCCGGATCGATGGTGGTCAGGCAGAGTATGTACGGGTTCCTCATGCCGATCAGGGATTGAACTGTATCCCCGAAGGGGTGACCGACGAGCAGGCATTGTTTGTTGGTGATATTCTGGCTACGGGCTATTGGGCCGCGCGTATTTCAGAAATCAAACCGGACGATACGGTGTTGATTATCGGGGCCGGTCCGACGGGAATCTGTACGTTGCTTTGTGCCCGGCTGAAACAGCCCCGTTGCGTGATTGTTTGTGAAAAGTCTGAAGAGCGTGTCCGTTTTGTCCGTGAACATTATCCGGATGTTTTGGTTGTTGGGCCTGAAGAATGTTTGGATCTTGTCCGGAAACATAGTTTGCATGGTGGAGCGGATGTTGTACTCGAAGTGGCCGGAGCGGACGATACGTTCCGATTGGCTTGGGAATGTGCCCGTCCGAATGCTGTAGTTACTATAGTAGCGCTTTACGACCGTCCGCAGGTGCTGCCACTTCCTGAGATGTATGGGAAGAATTTGACGTTCAAAACTGGAGGTGTCGACGGATGCGATTGTGATGAAATCCTTCGACTGATTGCTTCGGGGCAAATTGATACCACTCCGTTGATTACGCATCGTTTCTCTTTGAATGAAATAGAAGAGGCTTATCGTATCTTTGAGAACCGTTTGGACGGGGTTATCAAAGTGGCTGTGACAGCGCCTCAATAACCGTAACTAATGTTTGTTTGATTTCATTAGCAGGAGAATATGTATAATATAATAACAAGTTGATTATCAGTAATTATGAGGAAAAATTTTGGAACAAAAACCTGGTTATATCCGATGCCCGTATTTATTGTGGCTGCTTATGACGAAAATGGTGTGCCCAATGCCATGAATGCGGCCTGGGGTGGAATCTTTACGGATGATATGGTGGGAATCTGTCTGGCTGAAGGACACAAGACTACGAAGAATATTTTGGCCACCAAGGCTTTTACCGTGAGTATGGCTACCGCCGATTATGTCACAGCCTGCGATTATTTGGGACTTGTTTCGGGCAATAAAGAGCCGGATAAGTTGGCTAAATCTGGTTTTCATGTGGCGAAGTCGGAGTTTGTCTCTGCACCGGTTATCGAGGAATTGCCGATGACGTTGGAGTGTGAGCTGGTTTCGTACGATGAGGAGAGCAATCATCTTGTGGGACGAATCGTCAATATTTCGGTATCAGAAGAAATTCTCGACGAGAACGGTCAGATTGATCCGGCCCGTCTGAAACCGATAACTTACGATCCGATTCATCATCAGTATCTGGCGATTGGCGGAAAGGTCGGTCAGGCGTTTTCTGACGGGAAAGCGTTGAAGTGAGCTGTTGCGTTCCAATCTGCCGTATTGTCTGTTCATAGGTGTTGTTGACAAATGGAGTTGATTTTAAAAACGGATGGTGATGACAATATGGAAACTTTGTTTGTGGTCGGTCATTCTGGTCGTTGTTTCAGGTTGTGTCGAAAAGAAAACCCAAGATAGGGTAACCGAAAGCAGGATCTTGAAATTTCAGACTTAGCATCTGTAGCTTCTATCTCGTTTCCCGTCAGAGCGAAGGTATGAAAATTATTGAGGCGCGTAGTGCGTTCCGGCAGTTACTCATGGATTCACCGGCCATTCGTTTTACAGGTTCTGAAAGTCCTGTTTTGAATAATAAAACCGGTGTTGGTGATACTTGTGGGATTTCCTTACGTCCTGAATTTCCGACTGACTGAATCTGATTGATCATACCGATTACCGGAATAGGTTTCCAGGCTACTTTTCTTGGTCGAACAGCTTTTTCCGATAATAGGAATTGGCCGTATACAGAGCGGCTGCCGGATTGTTTCCGGTGACGCGGTCTTTGGTGACTAAGGTGGTTACGTAGGCGTCGGAATATTTGTAGAACAGGCTGTCGTGGCCTACGCAAAGTCCGATGACGACATTCAGGTCGGTATGTGCTTCGTTGAGCAGGCGGGCTTGCAGGATCGGGTTGCACATGGCAGGCCCGATATTTTCGCATGTCGCTGGGATGCCCATAGATGTTTTCGGTTGTCCGGCTACTTTGCAGATGACTGAATATGCTTCGAAACCATTACTTCGGAGGATGCGGGCAAAGATGCGTGCTTCATTAACAAGACCAATGCAGTTGGCAATACCGATCCGCCGGGCACCGATTTTCCGTGCGAATTCCATAATCTCCTGAACCCGCGTCCATTGGCAATACCCTTCATATTCTACTTCCGCACTGGCAATCATAATTTCCCGGTTACGTCCTTCATCGTAGCGTTCCAGTGCCCATTCCCGGTCTTCTTCTTTCAGGTTTGTTGTCAGACAGAAATCCGGATAGGTCCGGTCTTTGAATTTACAGTTCTGTGTGCCGCAGTCTACGCAGGACAGATCTTGCTCTTTTTCCATGTTAGCTTCTTTTTGAGATAAGGACAAAGTTACGTGTTTTTTTTGAACGACAGCAGTAAAAACAAATTAGGTCTGTTTGCTTTCAGAAAAAGAATATTAAGTTGTTGCAGCGGAGGGGATTTTTGTAAAAGGCTTCCTAAAACGGAAAATAAATCGTAACTTTGTCTCCACCCTCAACTCTCATCCCATAACCCTCAACCCTCAACCCTCAACTCTCCACCAAATGCCTGTAATTGAAATCACCTCTTTAAATCATCCCGGTGTGGATGTGTTCAGTACATTGACCGAAGCCCAGTTGCGCAATCGGTTGGATCCGCAGCGGGGCATTTTTATAGCCGAAAGCCCCAAGGTTATCCGGGTGGCACTCGATGCCGGTTATCGTCCCGTTTCCATGCTGTGCGAACGCAAGCATATTACAGGGGATGCAGCCGATCTGGTTCAACGGATGGGGGATTGTCCGGTGTATACGGGCGAACGGGATCTGTTGACTCAGCTCACCGGATATACCCTGACGCGTGGTGTCTTATGTGCCATGCGCCGCCCTGAACCTCCTGCTCTGACTGATGTGTGCCGGTCGGCCCGTCGGGTAGTGGTGATTCATGGTGTGGTCGATACGACAAATATCGGAGCCATATTCCGTTCGGCAGCAGCTCTTGGTATGGATGCCGTACTGTTGACGCCGGATTCCTGTGATCCGTTAAACCGTCGTGCAGTACGGGTTTCGATGGGTTCTGTCTTTTTAGTCCCCTGGACTTGGATTGAACAGCCTCAGGAACAATTACAGGCACTGGACTTCCGTACTGTAGCCATGGCGCTGACCGACCGTTCTGTCTCACTGGACAATCCAAAATTAAAGGCAGAACCGCGCCTGGCCCTGATGATGGGTACCGAAGGCGACGGTCTGCCTTTATCTGTGATTGATGCAGCTGATTATGTCGTGCGCATTCCGATGGCGCATGGGGTTGACTCCTTGAACGTAGCTGCTGCATCAGCTGTAGCTTTCTGGGAACTTAAAGAGCGACCTGATAGACACTGAAGTTGCGGATGACGGGTGTTGCCGTACATTCATCGACCACGAGTCTGAATTTGCGGGCTTCTGTTTCCGGAAATGATGCGATGCGCTTGTGGCCTACGGAAGTTCCTTCTGAAACAGTTTTCCATTTGCCGTTAATCTGAGCTTCGATGCGATAGGCACGTATGCGTTCGCCTTTACTGATATCTTCCTGGATGATATAGTAGTTCGCCTTTTGTCCTTTAGGCAGATTAAGCGTCAGCTTCTTGCTGTTTTCGGATGAAGTCTGTGCCAATGGTGTTCCGAAACGGCGCTGGATTTCATTTCCCCATTCCTGCAGACGTTTCACGTCGCCTTTTGGGATCAATCCATCCGGATTAGGAGTCAGTCCGACAATCAGTGTCGCGTTTCTTCCGACGGATTTTTCGTACATCTCCATCAAGTTGGCCAGCGGATAGACGGCTTTGTCGTCATCACCGGGTTCCCAGAACCATTCGTGACGTCCGTTATAACCGCGAAGTGGCGTGTCGGCCATGGCCGGTACCCAATATTTTCCGTTGGCATCTCCATGAGCCAGTAATTTATTGTGATCTGCAACATTGTCTGTGGCATTGCTGTGGCTGTAAGGATAGGGGAAGCTGGACCAGCAGGGGTAGCCGACTGTTCCGCTTTCCGAACCGCCCCAGCGGAAATCCGCCCGGTTCACATTATGATAAAACAGACAGTTTGGCTGATATTTTGCGACGATGGGTTCTACGTTCGGTCCGAGTCCGTTCGGGTCGTCCGCTCCTCCGTCGAACCAGATCATGAACAGGTCTCCGTAACGGGTACAAATTTCCGTAACCATTTTTTCGCATAGCCGTTTGTACCATGCCTGTCTGTTTTGTGCAAACGCACCGTCGCCTTCAGCCTTGAAATTATGAATACCGAAGAGTGAGTTCCAGCGGATACCAATATAAATTCCCGGCTGGATGTCGTATTTACGGCAGGAGTTCACGAAGTCACGTACGATGTCTCCCTTTCCGTCGCGCCATTTCACGGCTTTCAGACAGTAGGGGTTTACGTCGCTTTGCCACAGTCCGAATCCGGTTTCATGCGTGGCGGTCAGTACGGCAAATTTGGCACCGGATGCCTTGGCGGCCCGGATCCATTGGTCGGTGTCCAGCTGTTCCGGATGGAAAATGTTGTAGTCTTCTACCGGATTGATCCGGTTGTTTCCTTGTCCATAGATTTTTCCGTCGAAAACGTGCAGGTCGTAATGGAACACGACTCCTAATTCTGCTTCATGCCATTTCAGCTGATGAGGTGCAGGCTTGGGATGATTGTCATTTGCATTTTCTTTGGCAAACAGTCCCCATGACGATAGAAACAGAATCAATAAGGTAAATAGTTTTTTGTTCATGTAAGGTAATTTAAACAGGTATTTGGTTATTAAATAGATGTTTCTGAAAGAAAACGGACCATACGGATAATCAAAACAGTTCCTCATGTCGTTTGAACAAAGATACGATAAAAAATGGAATCTCCATACATTTTGGATAAATCCTCAGAAAAATCCCGTTATAAAAGTTGTGAGGAAGCATAAAATGAGGGATAAAACTGAAACGACTGCTTCGAAAAATTCAGATGGTAACGGTAGTTTTCAGATAAGGGCCGTATCGTGACTCCGTTTTCCAGAGTTTGATACGACCCTATTGTCTTCTTTCAGGATACTCCAAGTTCACACGACAATTTATATTTCAGGAACAGAATTTTGAGCACCCATATGATAATTCATGGGAAAAAAGAATGATTATTGATTCTTGAGCTTTTCAATGATCATCTCAGCCACCTTCTTACCACTCATCAGCATACCTCCGAAAATTGGTCCCATGCGGGGAGTGCCCGATACGGCTGAGGCTGCCATACCGCAGACATAAAGTCCCGGATAGATTTCCTTCGTGCCTTTAACCACTTCGTCCTCTCCGGATACGACATCGAGTGAGCGTTCGCCGATGACACCACCTGTTTCCGTGTTCAGCTTGATACCGTTCTTGCGTGCCACGGTGCAACACATCTCGCTGTCGTGTCCGGTGCCGTCAATGACGCATTTGGCTAAGATATTCAACGGGTCGACGTGCAAGCCTTCGCGCAACACCGGAGTCCAGTTGACCACAACACCGCTGACTACATCGTTTTTGAAGATGACGTCTTCTACGGAATAGCAGTTGAAGATCGTTGCACCGGCATGTACGGCTTTGTAGAGCAGGGCTGCCGTGCTTTCTACAGAGTCCATCACATAGAGTCCGTCTTCAAAAGGAGCGTAGTTGATGTCGAAGTCACGCACGATGTCCATCGCTTCTTCCTGAACGACAATCTGGTTGAACATCATGGCACCGCCCCACATACCTCCACCCGGAGACAGTTTCCGGTCGAACTGGGCAACTTTCAAGCCGGCTTTTGCCATATAATAAGCAGCAACAATGCCAGAAGGACCGCCACCGACAATGGCTACGTCGAGGTTCAGGTTTCTCTGCATTTTCTCAAAATAGGTACTGATAATCCCCTGAGATACTTTCGTTTCAATCATGTCTTTAAGTTTTTATTAGTTTTTGTTGTTTGTTCTTATTGGTTTTCTTCACTGATTTCCGCTTGTTTTTCCGGATCAAAATCGCAGTTTCGCAAGCGTTGGCTGATGCGCATCGCACAGAAGTTCGGACCACACATGGTGCAATATTTCCCGTTGAAATGGTTGCCGCTTTTGTAGTATTCCAGTGCGCGGTCGGGATCCAGCGCTAAGTTGAACTGGTCTTTCCAGCGGAATTCATAGCGTGCCTTGCTCAGTACATTGTCGCGTACGGTTGCTCCCGGATGCCCTTTGGCGATGTCGGCGGCATGGGCGGCTATCTTGTAGGTGACGACACCGTTGCGCACATCCTCTTTGTTAGGAAGCGCTAAATGCTCTTTAGGTGTCACGTAACAGAGCATGGCCGTACCGTACCAGCCGATCTGGGCCGCTCCGATGGCGCTGGTGATGTGGTCGTAACCCGGTGCAATATCCGTCACAAGCGGACCGAGTGTATAAAACGGTGCTTCATGGCATTTCTCAATCTGGCGGTCCATGTTTTCACGGATTTTGTGCATGGGGACGTGTCCCGGTCCTTCGATAAAGGCCTGTACGTTTTTGGCCCAGGCCCGTTCCACCAGTTCGCCCATGGTGTCCAGTTCGGCAAACTGGGCACGGTCGTTGGCATCGAAAATCGCCCCGGGACGCAGACCGTCACCGAGCGATACGGCCACGTCGTATTGAGCCAGAATGTCGCAGATGTCGTCGAAATGTTCATACAGGAAACTTTCCTTCTGATGATAAGTGCACCATTGGGAGATGATGCTTCCGCCACGGCTCACCATTCCGCAAAGCCGTTCGTTGGCATAGTGTACGTTTTTGAGTCGGATACCGCAATGAATCGTGAAATAATCCACGCCCTGTTCGCACTGTTCGATCAGCGTGTCGCGGAAAAGTTCCCAGGTCAGGTCTTCTGCCTTGCCGTTTACCTTTTCCATGGCCTGGTACATCGGCACTGTTCCTACCGGTACCGGACAGTTTCGGATAATCCATTCGCGCGTTTCGTGGATGTTCTCGCCTGTAGAAAGGTCCATCAGCGTATCGCCGCCCCATTTACAGCTCCACACGCATTTTTCCACCTCCTCTTCGATGCTCGAAGTGGTGGCTGAATTTCCGATGTTCGTATTGATTTTTACCAGGAAGTTCCGCCCGATAATCATCGGTTCTGCTTCCGGATGGTTGATGTTGGCCGGGATGACGGCACGTCCGGCAGCCACTTCGTCGCGCACAAATTCAGGAGTGATGTGTGTGTCAATTCCCAGTTCGCGGCAGTTCATATTTTCGCGGATGGCTACGTATTCCATTTCCGGTGTCACGATACCTTGTTTGGCATAGTACATCTGAGTCGGGCAGTGGCCGGCTTTGGCGCGATAGGGGCGGGTGATGTGTTCGAATCGCAAATGATCCAGAGATTTATCGGCCAGTCGCATCCGGCCATATTCTGATGTCATCCCTTCCAGTTGTTCCACATCGCCGCGTGCGGTAATCCAGGATTCACGCATTCGGGGCAGTCCTTTTTTTAAATCGATTTCTACCGCAGGATCGCTGTACGGACCGCTGGTGTCGTAGACATAAACAGGGGCATTTTCTGTCAGTTCCTGTTCTCCCTGGCTGTTGATTTTTACCGTAGGCGTGAGCTGCACCCGACGCATGCCGACGCGTATGTCCGGAAATCGTTCTCCTTGCAGATAGACTTTTTCCGAACCCGGATAAGATATCTTGATTTTATTTTCCATATTAATATATAATAGGTATGTTTGTTAGAATAGTTCGAGAATACGCCGGGTTTCCGCTACCGGATCTTCAGCACGCAGGATAGTTCCGCTCAGGGCAATACCATTAACTTCTGTTTTCATGATTTCGGGAATGTCTTCATAAGTGATGCCTCCGATGGCGACAATAGGCAGTGTGATTCCTTCGGCACGCATCTGTCCGACAATCCGGCGATAGCCTTCCAGACCGAGGATGGGAGCCAGTCCCTTTTTGGTCGTTGTGAAACGGAAGGGTCCGCACCCGATATAATTGGCACCGTTTCGGACATGTTGCACCACATCTTCATAGGTATTTGCTGTGCCTCCGATAATAAAATCAGGACCGAGCAGACGTCGTGCTTCATCGACAGGCATATCCTTTTTACCTAAATGGACTCCGTCGGCGTGAATCCGTGCAGCCAGTTCCACATGGTCGTCGATGATAAATCGGGCACCGTAATCCCGGCAGAGTGCCTGTATGCGGAGAGCTTCCTGCTCAACGATATCCAATGGCGTATCCTTCATGCGCAATTGAATCCAGCGACAACCGCCTTCGAGTGCCATACGGGCGGAGTCGAAGTAGGAATATCGGTCTGTAAAATGGGTGATAAATTGAAGTTCAAGCATGAATGTTCCTTTAATATGCAACAATATGATAATCCGACCGCGACAACTGATTGGGCCGAACCGATAAAAAGGGAATGAACAAAGATGCTTTTACTCTTGCAGTGAAGCGGTGAATAACTGCTTCTTAAAAACAATCCCTACGTCGGCATGATCCGCATCAGGTCATCAGGGTATAATCTCAGCCTCTCAAATCGGAGAGGCACCCCTTTGTTTTCTTCGGCGACAAATTTAGAAAAAAAATGGGAGAAACAAGGATTTTATGGAAAAAAGATGGGTATTATCTTAAATTAGTTGCAGATTTGTCCCTACGGATCAGCACAGATGATCTTTCTGGCTCAGTAGTGTTCCGGAAGGAGTTGCCGTTCATGGCTGTTTTGCCGCCGGATGCAGCAAGCTGTATTTGGCTTCATCCGGCGGAATATCAGAGAAACGGGTAGACCGTGTGTTACTGTTCCAGACGTCCGAGATAGGAGATGGACTGTCTGCGCATGGGTTGCACATAGATGTTGGCCGATCCGTTTTCCCAAAGCGTAATGGTATAAGTATAGACGTCCTCTTCGTTTTTGGTGGTGAACTGTACTTTTGTTTTCCCTTTTTTCTGTGGAATGATTTCCAGATCGGAAAGGGTGGCATCGAAAACAAGTCCTTTGCTGCTTCCCAGTACCGCGCTGTAGGCCACACCAAAATAAGGCAGGTTCGAGAACACCGTGTCGTTGCGAATTTCCAAAGAAAAATAAGAGTTCAGACTACGTGCCCTGCCGTTTTGCGGATACATCTGTTCGACGTGAATGGTAAAAGCCTGATTGCTCAATGCTTCCCGGACAGCCTGGGCTATGGTTTGCTTGTTTTCTGATTTGGTCTGTGCGTTTGTTTTCTGGATACTGCATGCTGTCAGTATCATAAGCAATGTCAGAAACAGGCGAAATGGTTTTTTACTTTTCTCCATAATCCGTTTTTTCAATAGTTTGGTTCGAATACAAAAATTGTCAGGAGCAAATATAGAAAAGGAATTGGAGATATTTCATCCCTATAGCAAGTTTAAAGTATCTATAATGATTATTAAGTGAAGACATGTACGTGCCGTTATTGTTTGCACGTTTCATGGACATCACATTTTGTCTGGGACCTGTTTTGGTAATCTACCTAACGTTTGTTTGTTGCATTTGACGAAAGGTTTTAGTTTTTTTATGGGTTTGACAAAGGTATTTAAAAAAGGGGAGAGGCCATACCCGTGGGTATGACCTCTCAAAAATGTTTGTTTGAAAGAAGCGAAAGAAATTAAAATTTTTATGCCTCTGCAGGAACTTCAGTTGTTTCTTCTGCAGGAGCTTCTGCATTAGCAGCAGCCTCAGCCTCAGCTTTGGCAGCAGCTGCAGCAGCTTTCTTCTCAGCTACCTTCTTAGCGATCTCTTCATTGATTTTCTTCTCAGCCTCCAGGCGAGCAGCGGCAGCAGCTTTCTTGTCAGCGGCTTTCTTTGCTTCGAATGCCTCAAGACCTTTCTGCTTGTCGTTTTTCCAAGCCTCGAACTTAGCCTGAGCAGTAGCTTCGTCAAAAGCACCCTTCTTTACACCACCACGGAGGTGTTTCATCAAGTATACACCTTCGTTGGAAAGGATGTTACGAACAGTGTCAGTTGGCTGAGCGCCATTCTCTACCCAGTAAAGAGCGCGGTCGAATTTCAAATCTACAGTGGCTGGATTGGTATTCGGGTTGTAAGTACCAATTTTTTCTGTAAACTTACCATCACGTGGTGCTCTTACGTCTGCGATAACGATGCTGTAGAATGCATAGCTCTTGCGACCGTTACGCTGTAATCTGATTTTAGTTGCCATAAATAAAAATTAAATTGTTTATAGGTTTGAAATATGCCATTAACTCGTAATAGCGGCGCAAAGGTAGAATTTTTCTTTGATTTGACAAACGCCCGCCCCGTTTTTTTATCCGGAGAACGCAAGATTTTAACGAATGTTTTCCATCTTCCGGTTCAATGGCCTTCATTTGGATGTCTTCATGCTGGCTTTTATCAGGTAAACTACCAGAAGGGCATACAGGGCAAGAGCCAGAACTTCGCTCCACGGATTGCTCCACCAGGCACTGTAGTCGAACGAAATGCCGCCGAATTTCAGTGCGGCACTGACCACACCCATCAAAGCTCCTCCGGCAATGAATCCGGATGCGATGAGGGTACCTTTTTCTCCGCGTTCGTTATTTATGGCTTGATCTGTACTACGGCTGGTTACATACCAGTTGATCAGTCCGCCCACAAGTAATGGAAGGTTTAGTTCTAAAGGAATGAACATGCCTAAGGCAAAAGCCAGGGCTGAGACATTACAAAGAGTCAGGACGATTGCTATACCGGCTCCGATTCCATAGAGTAACCATGGAGCGCCGGCACCACTCATTAAAGGTTCGATCACGGCTGCCATTGCATTGGCCTGAGGAGCGGCAAGCTGTCCGCTGGTGAATCCGTAGGTTTCGTTCAGAATCATGATGACACCGGCAACAGTTGCCGCAGAAACCAAAGTACCGATAAATTTATAAGTTTCCTGTTTCCGTGGAGTACTACCCAACCAATAACCGATTTTCAAATCCGTAACAAAAGAGCCGGCACTGGCCAGAGCAGTACAGACTACACCTCCCATAATCAGGGCTGCTACCATACCACCTGTACCTTTCAGTCCGACTGCTACCATAATGATTGAAGCCAAAATCAAAGTCATCAGCGTCATACCGGAAACCGGATTACTGCCGACAATGGCGATAGCGTTGGCTGCGACAGTTGTAAACAGGAAAGCGATGACGGCAACAAGTAAGATGCCGACGATGGTGAACAACAGATTGCCTTGCATGACGTCGAAATAAAAAAAGAGGGCAATGGCAATAATGGTTACAATAGAACCGATAGCAATGACTTTCATGGAAAGATCCTGTTGGGTCCGTTCTGGTTTTTGTGCTCCTTCTTTTTGTCCTTTCATTTCTTTAGCAGCCAGAGATACGGCTCCCCGGATGATGTTCCAGCTTTTGATGATACCGATAATACCGGCCATGGCGATACCGCCGATACCGATGCTTTTGGCATAACTAAATATCTGTTCGGGAGAGGCAGCAGCTGCAGTGACCGGTTGTAAACCTTCTGCAACGATGGTATCACCCCAGAATAGAGCTATGGCCGGGATAATAATCCACCAAACCAACAGGGAACCGCAGCAGATAATCAGTGAATACTTAAATCCTACGATGTATCCCATACCCAATACGGCTGCACCTGTATTCAATTTGAAGACGATTTTTGCTTTCTCGGCCAATGTTTCGCCCCAGACCATACAGCGTGTCGTGAAGTTTTCGTTCCACAATCCGAAAGTGGCTACCAGAAAATCATAAATACCACCGATCAGTCCGGCAATCATTAACGGTTTGGCCTGACTTCCACCTTTTTCTCCGGAAATCAGTACTTGTGTAGAAGCCGTGGCTTCGGGGAACGGATATTTTCCGTGCATGTCTTTTACAAAATATTTCCGGAAAGGGATAAGGAATAAAATACCCAGTACGCCACCTAAAAGTGAGGCTATGAATACTTCCATGAAATTGACGGTCATTTCCGGGTATTTGGCTTGCAGAATGTATAAGGCGGGTAGCGTAAAGATAGCTCCGGATACAATCATACCCGAACAGGCACCAATACTTTGGATCATGACATTTTCGCCTAAGGCTCCTTTGCGTCGTGTGGCTCCTGCCACACCGACAGCAATAATGGTAATGGGGATGGCAGCCTCAAATACCTGGCCTACTTTCAGACCCAAATATGCTGTTGCTGCTGAAAACAGAATAGCCATACCGATGCCCCAAAGCACCGACCAAAGGGTTACTTCCTTGTACTGTTTGCCGGGAGACATCAAAGGTTCGTATGTCTCTCCAGGTTTTAGTTCCCGAAAAGCATTTTCGGGTAAACCGGTAAATTTTTCTTGATTTTCCATACAGGTAATATAGATTATTGTTGATAATTTGATTTCAAAAGAACAAATTTAGGGATTTCATACGATTTATACAATATAACGCTTACATTTGGTCGGATAACCTGAAAAAAAGCCTTTCAAAATGATATTTTTCTTGCCGTGTGTCTTACTGTGTGTTGTTGTGCATTCTGTTCATTTGTTCAGGTCAACGAAGTCCAGTCTGCGGCTGATATTCGCGTTAAAAAAATAAAACGGCAGATTTCTTTTTCTGTTTAGGTTTTCCCTGTTACCAAATAAGTGCTATTTTTGCGTCAATTTGCAAAGTAGAGTTGACAAAATGTCGCAAGTAATAAAACATCGAGGTACCGTGGAAAACATTAATGGAACACACGTGCGCGTGTCTATCATGCAGGCATCAGCTTGTGCAAGTTGTGTTGCCAAACAAATGTGTCAGTCCTCAGAGAGTAAAGAGAAGAATATTGATGTTTACTGTACGGATGCTGCTTCTTTCCAGATCGGAGAAGAAGTAGAACTAAGAGGTACGCTGTCGCAAGGTTTATATGCGACAGTGCTTGCTTATATTGTTCCCTTATTCTTGCTTTTGATTGTTTTGTTGATTGCTGTAAAATGGACAGGTAATGAAGCTTTATCTGCTTTATTGTCCATTTTATCGCTTGTTCCCTACTATTTAATATTGTTTGCCTTGCGCAATCGTTTGATGCAGCGTTTTTCTTTTACGGTGCACCATCTTCGTAGGGTATAATTTAGAGAAACTTAAATACTAAACAATAAAATAATATGAGTTTGATTTGGATTGCAGTAATTGTTTTGGGAGCTGTCGGTTTGATAGCAGCTGTTGTACTGTTCGTCGCTTCCAAGAAGTTTGCTGTCGAAGAAGATCCCCGAATAGCACAGATTAGCGAAGTGCTGCCCCAAGCCAATTGTGGCGGTTGTGGTTATCCGGGTTGTTCCGGTTTTGCCGGAGCGTGTGTAAAAGCAGCCGATGCAGGTTCGATTGAAGGTATGCTCTGTCCGGTTGGTGGTCAGCCGGTTATGGAGAAGGTGGCATCTATATTAGGTATGGAAGCTGCTGCAGCAACACCGAAGGTGGCTGTTGTACGTTGTAACGGAACCTGTGAAAATCGTCCGCGTGTGGTTGAATTTGACGGCGTCCGCAGTTGTCGTGTTGCTTTAATGACCGGTACGGGAGAAACAGCCTGTGCTTTTGGTTGTCTGGGTTGTGGCGATTGTGTCAATGCTTGTCAGTTTGGTGCGATTAAGATTAATCCACAGACCGGAATGCCCGAAGTAGACGAGAATTTGTGTACTGCTTGTGGTGCTTGTGCCAAAGCTTGTCCACGTAAAATTATCGAGTTGCGTCCGAAAGGTCCGAAGGGTCGTCGGATGGTTGTAAAATGCGTCAACCGTGACAAGGGAGTTGTAGCCAACAAAGTCTGCAAAGCTTCTTGTATCGGTTGTGGCAAATGTGTGAAGGCTTGTCCGTTTGAGGCCATCACGTTGGCAAATAATCTGGCTTATATCGATCCCGAAAAGTGTCGTTTGTGCCGTAAGTGTGAAGAGGCTTGTCCGAAGGGAGCTATTCATGCTGTAAATTTCCCGCCACGCAAGCCGAAAACAGAAGCAGAAACGCCAGCTCAGGAGAATAAAAATTAGAAGTTTGACATTAAAGATTTAATATAGTGAAGACATTTCGTATTGGCGGTGTTCATCCCGCCGAAAATAAACTGTCTGCCGCTTGTCCGATCAAGAAAGCAGCATTGCCGAAACAGGCTGTCTTTTCCCTGTATCAGCATATCGGTGCGCCGGCGAAACCGGTTGTTGCCAAAGGAGATGAGGTGAAAGTTGGTACGATGTTGGCTGATGCCGATGGCTTTGTTTCCGCTCCTGTATTTTCATCGGTTTCTGGAAAAGTGGCAAAAATAGATGCCATTGTTGATGCCAGCGGTTATCGTCGTCCGGCGATATTTGTTGATGTAGAGGGCGATGTTTGGGAAGATTCCATCGACCGTAGTGAAACGTTGGTTACTTTGAAGGACCGTCCCGAACTCACGGCTCAGGATATTGTGGCTAAAGTAAAGGCTGCCGGTGTTGTCGGAATGGGTGGAGCAACTTTCCCATGTCATGTAAAGCTTTCGCCTCCACCGGGATCAAAAGCTGAGTGTGTGGTGATTAATGGCGTGGAGTGTGAGCCCTATCTTACGGCAGACCATCGGTTAATGTTGGAAAAACCGGATGAGATTTTGGTAGGTGTTGCTTTGATTATGAAGGCGGTTCAGGTCAGCAAGGCTTATATCGGCATTGAAAATAACAAGCCGGATGCTATTAAACTGATGACAGAAAAAGCAGCAGCATATCCGGGTATCGAAATTGTTCCTTTGCAGGTAAAATATCCTCAAGGCGGTGAAAAACAGTTGGTTCAAGCCATCACCGGACGTGAAGTACCTGCTCCTCCAGCTATTCCTATTCAAGTAGGTGCTGTGGTACAGAATGTGGGAACTGCATATGCTATTTATGAAGCCGTAATGAAGAACAAACCATTATTGGAACGTGTGATTACGGTTACGGGAAAGAGTGTGAAACAACCGACCAATTTCCTGGCTCGTATCGGAACTCCAATGAGTCAGTTGATTGAAGAATGTGGCGGACTGCCCGAGGATACCGGAAAAGTGATTGGTGGCGGTCCGATGATGGGTAAGGCGTTGATGAATCTCGATGTACCTGTATGCAAAGGTTCTTCCGGTTTACTGATCATGAACAATAAAGAAGCCCGTCGTGGTGAGATCCAGCCTTGTATCCGTTGTGCAAAGTGTGTGTCGGCTTGTCCTATGGGACTTGAACCTTACTTGCTGGCTACCGGTTCTGCTTTGAAAAATTGGGAGCTAGTTGAAGAAAATGATATTACATCCTGCATCGAATGCGGTTCCTGCCAATTTACTTGTCCTTCCAACCGTCCGATGTTGGATAATATCCGTATGGGAAAATCGACAGTCATGGCTATGATCCGTGCCCGGAATGCTAAAAAATAAAATCAGTAAAAAAAACAGTTATGGCAAATAAATTAATAGTATCACTTTCGCCGCATGTGCATGGACACGATAGTGTGCAGCGGAACATGTACGGCGTATGTCTGGCCTTGGTTCCGGCATTGATTGCATCCTTGGTCTTTTTTGGAGTGGGTGCCTTGATTGTGCTGGCAACATCCGTTCTGGCTTGTGTCTTTTTTGAGTGGGCCATCACCAAATATATTTTACGTCGCGATAAAGTTACAATCGGTGACGGTTCGGCAATTCTTACCGGTATTTTGCTTGGTTTTAACTTGCCCTCTAATCTTCCGATCTGGATCATTATTATAGGTGCTTTGGTGGCTATAGGAATCGGTAAGATGACTTTTGGTGGATTAGGATGTAATCCTTTCAATCCGGCATTGGTCGGTCGTGTATTTCTGCTGATTTCTTTCCCGGTGCAGATGACAACCTGGCCAGTAACCGGACAGATGACGACCTATCTGGATGGTGAAACTGCGGCAACGCCCCTGGCTGTTATGAAGGAAGCTATTAAGGCAAATGATCCCTCTGTACTTGAAAAATTGCCGGATTCTTTGGATATGTTGATCGGACAGATGGGCGGAAGTCTGGGTGAAGTCAGTGCCTTGGCTCTTTTGATCGGATTGGTCTATATGTTGGTTCGTAAGATTATCACTTGGCATATTCCTGTATCCATCTTGTTGACCGTATTTGTGTTGAGTGGATTGCTTCATTTGTATAATCCGGTTTATGCTTCACCGGTAGCTGTGTTGTTGAGTGGCGGTTTGATGCTTGGTGCCTGTTTCATGGCTACTGATTATGTTACGTCGCCTATGACGGCAAAAGGACAGTTGGTGTACGGTGTTGCCATTGGCGTCCTGACTGTCGTGATCCGTACCTTTGGTGCTTATCCGGAAGGTATGTCATTTGCAATATTGATCATGAACGGTTTTACACCGTTAATTAATACTTATTGTAAGCCAAAAAGATTCGGGGAGGTAATCAAAAAATGAAAAAGTTAAAATCAAATCTGGTCAATATGACCGTAGTGCTTACCGGTATTTCTGTTATCGCCGGGGGAGCTTTGGCTTACGTCAACGAAGAAACGAAAGGACCGATTGCTGAAATTAATGAAAGGAATCTTCAGAACGGTATCAAGCAAGTCATTCTGGGATCGACCGAAGGAGAGCTTCAGGTGGAACAGCCGGATACATTAGATGGCGGTTATGTACTTTATCAGACGGACAAAGGAACGGCTGTCATGGCTATTGAAAACGGTTTTGCCGGACCGATTACATTGCTGGTCGGTTTTGATGAGGCCGGAAGTATAAAGGGATATACGATTCTTTCTACATCTGAAACACCGGGATTGGGCGTTAAGGCAGCAACGTGGTTTCAGAAAGGAGAAAAGGGCGATATCATTGGGCGTAATCCAGGTGAAAAGGCTTTGCAGGTGTCTAAAGATGGTGGAGATGTTGATGCTATTACGGCATCTACGATTACCAGCCGGGCTTTTCTGAAAGCTGTAAACAATGCTTATGAGGTATATAAGAATGGAAGTAATTGGACCGATTCCAATTCCGGGGCTACCGTAAAAACGTCGCAAGCAGAGGATAATACGAATATCGGAGGAGCTGACGCTGAAACATCTATTGTTCTTACGGATGGTCAGGAAGCTTCGCAACCAAACAACAAATAATAAAGGAGGTAAGCGTTATGAATAATTTTAAAGTATTGATGAATGGTATCATCAAAGAAAATCCAACCTTCGTTCTGTTGTTGGGAATGTGTCCGACATTGGGAACGACTTCTTCAGCCCTGAATGGTATGTCTATGGGATTGGCTACGACATTTGTGCTGATTTGTTCTAATGTGGTTATCTCTTTGATTAAAAATTTGATTCCTGATACCGTGCGAATTCCGTCGTTCATTGTGGTTATAGCTTCTTTTGTTACGGCGCTACAGATGGTCATGCAGGCTTTTGCTCCGGATATTTACGCTTCATTAGGACTTTTCATTCCGTTGATTGTTGTGAACTGTATTATTCTTGGACGTGCTGAAGCTTTTGCTAGTAAGAATGGGGTAGTACCTTCATTCTTCGACGGCTTGGGAATGGGTATCGGTTTTACGTTGGCATTGACGATTCTCGGAGCTTTGCGTGAGTTATTGGGTACGGGAAAGATTTTCGGTGCTGAAATTTGGCCTGAAGACTATGGTATGCTGATGTTTGTTTTGGCTCCCGGAGCATTTATTGTTTTGGGTTACCTGATTGCATTGGTCAATAGATTTAAAAAGGCCTGATGCTTGTCCTATATGTTGAACATTAACAAGAAAGAAATATGGAAGTGATATATCAATATCTGATCGTTTTCATTACGGCAATATTTGTTAATAACGTCGTCTTATCGCAGATTCTTGGTATTTGTCCTTTTTTGGGCGTATCCAAGAAAATCAATACAGCGATGGGTATGGCTGGAGCCGTAGCTTTTGTACTTGTCTTAGCAACCTTGGTTACCTTTATTCTGCAGAAGTATGTGTTGGATCCAAATGGTTTGGGTTACTTGCAGACCATAGCATTTATTCTGGTCATCGCATCTTTAGTTCAGATGGTAGAAATCATATTGAAGAAAGTGTCTCCGGCGCTATATCAGGCACTGGGTGTTTTCCTGCCTTTGATTACGACCAACTGTGCCGTTTTGGGTGTGGCCATTCTGGTTATTCAGAAAGATTTTGATCTGGCTATGGGGGTCTGGTATGCTCTGAGTACTGCTTTGGGCTTTGGACTGGCACTTGTTATTTTTGCCGGAATTCGGGAACAACTGGAAATGGTTCCTGTGCCCAAAGGTATGCGTGGTATGAGCATTGCTTTGATTACAGCTGGTCTGTTGGCTATGGCTTTTATGGGATTCAGCGGCGTTGACAACGGACTGAAGCAATTTTTAGGAATAGCTTGATAAAAGAATATTCATTTTATGAAGCCCGGAAAGAATTTTCCGGGCTTTTTTTGAAAAATCTTAATGAATCTTTAGGTGTATTACGGGATTATTTCTATATTTGCTGTATCGTATTTAACAACAATATTTTTATTGATATGAAAGAGACAATTTTGGTAACAGGTGGAACGGGTTTCATCGGTTCACACACGACAGTTGAACTTCAGGCTGCCGGTTATGAAGTAGTAATTGTAGATAATTTGTCCAATTCTCGTGAAGATGTACTTGACGGTATTGAGAAAATCTCAGGTATTCGCCCTGCATTTGAGAAAGTGGATTTGTGTGACTTTGAAGCTACTGAAGCTGTATTCCAGAAATATCCGAAAATCAGTGGTATCATTCACTTTGCTGCCAGCAAGGCTGTAGGTGAAAGTGTAGAGAAACCTTTGAAGTATTATCGTAACAATATAGTATCTTTGGTTAATCTGTTGGAACTGATGCCTAAATATAATGTGAAGGGTATTATTTTCTCTTCTTCTTGTACCGTTTACGGTCAGCCGGATGTTCTTCCTGCTACTGAAGAAACACCAATTAAGAAGGCTGAGAGTCCTTATGGTAATACAAAACAGATTAATGAAGAAATCATCCAGGATACAGTAAAGAGCGGATCTCCGATCAAGGCTATCCTGTTGCGTTATTTTAATCCAATTGGTTCTCATCCATCTGCTATCATCGGTGAAATGCCTAATGGCGTTCCTCAGAATTTGATTCCTTATCTGACTCAGACTGCAATGGGTATCCGCAAGGAATTGAGCGTGTTTGGTGATGACTATGATACACCGGACGGTTCTTGTATCCGTGACTATATTTATGTTGTTGATTTGGCTAAAGCTCACGTTTGCGCTATGACTCGTATTATGGAAGATAAGATCGAGGAGCCGGTTGAAGTTTATAACATTGGTACAGGAAAAGGTACAAGTGTGCTTGAATTGATCAATGCTTTTGAGAAGGCTACAGGAGTTAAATTGAATTATAAGATTGTAGCTCGCCGTCCGGGTGATATCGAAAAGGTTTGGGGTAATGTAGACAAGGCTAATAAAGTATTAGGCTGGAAGGCAGATACTCCATTGGAAGATGTGCTTGCATCCGCATGGAAATGGCAGGTAGCTCTTCGTGAAAGAGGTATTATGTGATTTTGATAGAATAAAAATTGAATCGTGCATATTATTTTATGCACGCTATACGACAGCCTGATGGGCTTTCCTTGTGTGAACACCGAATGCACTACGTATGTATTTATTTCATAGACAGGTTGAAGTATAGATGTTTTGTCGTGTTTTATTTTGTGTTTGTGTTGTTGCTATCCCCCGACGAGAGTCGGGGGATAGTTTTTTGAACTACTTTTGGTGTAGATAACGTGGATTTTTTCTATTTTTGTTCATGAAACGTAATGTGATAATAAATTTATATGAATGCAATAGATACATTATATGTTTTTCTTGAACGTGAGTTAGGATTGGCTGGAATGAGTGACCTGAGTATAACTGCTATTTATCGAATTACAGCTATTTTTCTTACTTTTCTAATTATCGGATTGTCTTTTCATTTCTTTAAGCGTTGTATTAAGCCAATTGTTACAAAGCTAGTTGCTAAGACAGAAGTTGCTTGGGATGATTTTCTTTTTAGTGAGCAGGTCTTGAATGCGACTGCTCATCTTTTACCCCCAGTTGTTTTATATGTTTTTATACCGTTTATTTTTTATGAAATTCCAGGAGTAGAAATACGGAATCAGGAAACCTTTTTGGAGAGCGTATTTTATAGCGGTACAAAAATATATATGGTTGTGATTATCGTCCGCTGGTGTTTTGTGCTACTCAATAGCATTCGAAAGGTCACAGATACATTCCTGGATCATCGTGGAGGTTATATGGTAGGATTTATTCAGGTATTGAAGATACTTGTGGCTTTTATTGCTGTGATCATTATTATCAGTATTCTTATAGATAAATCCCCGTTGGCTCTGTTTGCTGGTTTAGGAGCGGCTGCTACGGTGCTGATGTTGGTGTTTAAAGATGCTTTATTGGGTCTTGTCGCAGGAGTACAGCTTTCTTCCAATGATATGTTGCGTAAAGGGGATTGGATTACCATGCCGCAAAGTGGAGCCGACGGAACGGTTGAGGAGATATCCTTGTCGACTGTTAAAGTACGCAATTTTGATAATACGATAACAACCATTCCCCCTTACACTCTGATTAGTCAGTCTTTTCAAAATTGGCGTGGTATGCAGACGAGTGACGGACGTCGTGTGCGGCGTGCTTTGTATTTGGATGTTCATTCGGTTTTACCTTGTTCTGAAGACTGTATTCAGAAGCTGATCCATAAAGGTTGGCTTGCTGAAGAGCAATCTGAAAATTTAGTAGGTGAAGTAAATCTGATCCTTTTCCGGGATGCTATGGAACACTATTTGCGTAATTGTCCGCAGGTAAATACGGAGATGAAGTTAATGGTTCGTCAGTTACCTTATACCCCCCAAGGGATCCCCATTGAATTTTATTTCTTCCTAAAGGATAAAGAATGGGTGACTTACGAGCATAATATGCACGATATCTTGTCGCGTATTATTTCTTTTATGCCTGATTTTGGTTTATATCTGTATCAGTCTGTATCAGGCATTGATCTTTCTAACCTGGTGCAACAAAACACTCGAGTCTGAATAAGTGTAGATTATGTCGTCAAATAAGGATTGTGTTGCTTTTCGAATCCGATTGTAGTTGGATTGCCATGTCCCGGATAAACCTGAACATCCTCGGGAAGTGTCATAATTTTGGTGTTTAAACTTTCGATGAGTTCACGGTAATTACCTCCAGGAAAATCGGTTCTTCCAATACTCATCTGAAAAAGTGAATCGCCTGTAAAGATTACCTTTTCTTCTGAACAGTAAAAGCACACGCCTCCTGGGGTATGCCCCGGAGTGTGAATCACAGAGAATTGGTGTGTTCCAAACTCGATGGAATCACCTTCGTTCAGCATTTTGCCAACAGATGGAATTTCTTTAGTGTAGTTTTCTCCTAGAAATATTGCTACTTGTTCTGCTAGTCCGGAATGCAGATTCTTGTCTGCAGGATGGCATTCTGGTACAACTTGATAGGTTTTATAAATAAAAGCATTTCCGAAAATATGGTCAAAGTGGGCATGTGTACATAAGAGATGCTTTATCTTTAGGTTATTGTCCTTTATATATTGGCTGATTTGTTGTTCCTCATGTGCTGAATAAGCGCCACAATCAATAATTACAGCTTCTAAAGTATTGTCGTTGACAATATAACAGTTCTCAAAGACTGCATTGTTTTCAAAACGTTTTATTGTTAGCATGATTTAATGGGATATTAATCAATATGAATTATAAAGAAACATAAACAACTTTTTTGGTTTCAAAAAATTCTTCTTTGAAATAATCACTGAGGTTGGTGATGACAATATGGTTTTTATAAGGCATTGTTTCTTTGTCTAATTCTCCACCTTTTAGACAGATCAAACCATTAGGATATGCATTCTTCTGTTCTTTTTTAATGTTTTTCCGGATTATTTTGATCAAATCGGTCAGTGGCATAACTGCTCTGCTGACAACAAAGTCAAATTTGTTTTTTTCTTCTTCAGCCCGACAATGACGCCATGTCACATTTTTAAGTTCGATTGCAGTGGCAACTTCGCTACAGACTTTTATTTTCTTTCCAATACTGTCTACCAAATGGAATTGGCAGTCTGGAAAGAGAATTGCTAATGGAATTCCCGGAAAACCACCACCAGTGCCCAAATCCATAATCTCTGTACCAGGCTTGAATTGGATAACTTCAGCAATACCAAGTGAATGTAGAACATGGTGTTCGTATAAATTATCTATATCTTTTCTGGAAATGACATTGATTTTAGAGTTCCAGTCATGATACAAATTGTCAAGGGCTTTGAACTGTTCTTTTTGTAAATCCGTCAAAGACGGGAAGTATTTCAATATTTGTTCCATAATGTCTGGTGTTTTTTATTAGTTATATTGTGGCTTTAACCATTCTTTCAGGTCGTCATAATCAATCAGGCAGGAGATGATCCCCTGTTCATAAGGAGCAATTTCATGAGGATTATAAAGAAAGAGAATACCTTTGTCTGTCAAAATGAAATTATTGGGTGTGTATATACCGGTAAAACGCGCTATGCCTTTTTCCGACAATTCTTTTTCTGATGTGCAATCGAACTGCTTTAATAAGTCATCTTTTAACAGAGCATTGAGTCGTTCCTGGCAGTTTGAATGGAATAAAGAGTCTAAAGCGAGACGGTTTCCGCTTTTACTATCAAAACAGAATGTTTTTGTTTCCAAAGCCTCCGTCGCTCCTCCTTCTTTTCTGCTACAAATAAACTGATAGTTGATTGTATTGGATCGTGCTTCAGATACAGCTTCTCCTTTAATTGTGTAGTGATACTCATACCATTCGTCTGGTATACCTTTTTTCTTGTCTTCCAGATAGAGAGAACGGCAGGTATTTTTGTAATTATCCAGATAATTTTGTACGTAGATGGTAATAGCTTTTGTTAGATCCGTTGTATTTTGATGGAAAAGTTCTTCTGCTATTGTCTTGTTGATATTATGTGCAAC
Organism: uncultured Paraprevotella sp.; assembly: GCA_944320775.1. Classification (GTDB taxonomy): domain Bacteria; phylum Bacteroidota; class Bacteroidia; order Bacteroidales; family Bacteroidaceae; genus Paraprevotella. The sequence goes on from CALUIV010000001.1 coordinate 91,654, forward strand.
AGCGGTGAAGGTACAAGTGTCTATCGTTGTGATATCAATATCAATACAACCAACAGGTTCTTCCTGATTATCGATTAGTCTGATTTCCTGTTTATTTTGTATTGTTGTATAGTTAATCTGTTCTTTTTTGTCTATTTTATTGGTGCAGGCAGAAATGCACAAAAGCAAAAACGTGAATATGCCGTTTAATTTAAACATGGAAATGAATGTTTTAAGAATATTTTTTAGGATATCTGAAAATAATACTTAAGAAGGCACATAAACCCATTAGCATGGGATAATACAAATAGGGAATGATACAGACCGGATTAATCGAAGCCAAACCGGCAGCCATCAGCATTTGGGCGCCGTATGGGATTAAGCCTTGAGCAAAACAAGAGAATGTGTCTAGGATACTGGCACTTTTTCTTTTATCGATTCCATAACGTTCTGCAATTTCATTTGCTAAAGGTCCTACAGTAATTATGGCAACAGTATTATTGGCGGTACAAATGTCTGTTAAAGATACCAAAGCTGCAATGCTGAGTTCAGCACCTCGTTTTCCATTTATTTTTTTCGTGAGCGATTGGATGACGTATGTGATACCTCCGTTATAACGGATTAATTCCATTAGTCCTCCGGCAAGCATGGTAATGATAATCAGTTCTCCCATATTCATAATACCACTTCCCATCGCATTGAACCAAGTATACAATGTATATTCTCCGGTTACAAAACCTATTGCCCCGGCTAATAAAATACCAAGGGTTAGAACAATCATGACATTCATACCCATTATCGCTGTAGCTAGAACAATGAGATAGGGTATAACTTTCAAAACATTGACTGGAGGAATGTTTTGAGGGGCTTCAATATTGATACCACCAAAAATATATAGTATCAGAGCTATGATAGCAGCTGGGGTGACAATCATGAAATTTACTTTGAACTTATCTTTCATTTCACAACCTTGAGTTTTTGTCGCCAAAATAGTGGTGTCCGAAATAAATGATAAGTTATCACCAAAATACGCTCCTCCGACAACAATGGCAACCAACATCGGTAGATTGGTATCTGTTTTGTCTGCAATTCCTGCAGCAATAGGAGTCAGGGCTACAATTGTACCAACAGAAGTACCAACGGATAAAGAAATAAAACATGAAGCAAGAAATATACCTGCCAATAATAGATTGTCAGGTAAAAGGTGTAATGTTAAATTGACTGTTGCATCAATAGCTCCCATATTTTTGGCAGAGGCTGCAAAAGCACCTGCCAAAATAAAAATCCAAATCATGAGCATCATGTTCGGATTTCCAGCACCCTTAGAGAATATTTTGATTCGCTCTTCAAGTTTTGTATCTTTTGTAATCAGAACTGCATAGATACAGGAAATCAGAAATGCAACAACAATAGGGACTTTATAAAAATCATTGGCAATGATGCTTGTTACCAGATAAAGGAACAGAAATACCAACAATGGACTAAGAGCCCAAAAACCTTTACGATGTTTTGTTAACATTGAATATGACGATTCTATAAAATTCCGTTTTTAATGTAGTACTCCCAATTTTCTTTGGTAATTAATTCTATTGGCATATAATATGATGACTTTATTTCTTTTTTCATGACGATATGATTGAATAAAGCATCAATACAACCATAACCTTGTCGCCAGGGATGTTGGGCTATCAGAAAGCTGATGATGTCTTTTTTCATACATTCAATGTTTCGTTCTAGCACATCATACCCTAAAAGTCGTATTTGTTTCATTTGATGCTTTATAGCAAATTCTCCGACAAGATATGAATATGAGCAAAATGTACAGCCAAGACGGATATTCGGATTTTGGGCGAAGAATAGAGTTAGTTTTTCTTCGATTTCCTGAGGGTTGGGGCGTAAAGTGACTTCTTTAATTTTACATTCCGGGTATTTCTCCTTCATGAATTGTTTGAAACCATTTTCACGATTATTTTGTTGTGGAGAAGCTATATCGAAATGGAAAATGGCAACTTCTTTATCTTCTTTTGCTTCCAACATCAGCATTCGGGCGGCAAAATAACCACTCATGTGAGAATCCTGACCCAAAAAAGACAACGGATGGATTTCGGAAACATTGGAATCCATAAAAACAAACGGGATGTTTTTTTGTGTCAGTTGATTACAGAAATCAATAGTAGCCTGTTCTGTTTGTGGGACAAGAACAACTCCGTCCGGATGATTGTTTAATACTTGATCCAACACGTTTATATACGAATTGATATCGTAGACGTCGTAACAAGATATTGAAAAATAAATATTGAAATCCTGAAGTTCGCGAACAGCATCATATAATCCTAATTCAGCTTCTGACCAATATGAATTAGTTTCATGGCTGGGCATAATCGCGTGAAACATATATTTTTTGTTTGAGGCCAGGGCACTGGCAAAACGGTTTGGTTGGTAATTCAGTTCTTGGAGTGCCTTTTCAATACGTTCACGTGCTTTTGCCGATACATTTGGACGACCATGCAGGACCCGATCAACGGTACCTACCGAAACACCTGCTTTTTCGGCAATATCTTTGATTCTGACCTTTTCAAATTGTTGGAAATCGTTCGTCATGATTATATGTTATTTAACAGAATAACTAATTTAAATGCGAAAATACAACTATTTTGTGAATTAAAGAAGTTTACAGCAACTAAAACGTATCTTCAGGTCAATCCCTGAAGATTTATTTTTTGTGGACCAAGGTTTATCTGGATATGTTTTCCTATTGATTAAAAATATATAACTTTGTAATTTGTAATATTTCAACGTCACATTAAAAATGAATATTTGGGCGAAACGTGGTCTTTTTTCTTGTTTTATATTTATATCCTGTTTTTGGATCAGCTGTTTGCTGGGAGGATGTAATTCGTCGGCTGTCGGTTCGTCCATGGACGAAATTGACCGTCTGAATGGTTTGGCTTTCAAGTTTTGGTATAAGGATTTGGACTCAGTTGCCTATTATGCTGCGTGTGCAGAAAGGAAGTCGCATGCTTGCAGTTATATGGATGGTTTGGCAACAGCTTATTTAAATCGTTCATTTATTGCATTCGAACGTATGGATTATTTGGAGTCGGTGCGTTTGGCTGAATTGGTATTGTCCATGGGACGTAGCCAGATTTTGTTACTCCGGACTGATGTCTTGATGATGAGACTTTGTGTGCGAACGGCCCATATTGAATCTTTTTTCTTTTATCGTAATAGTGCTCAAAAACGAATGGCTCGTATTTTAGAGGATTATGCTTTGTTGAAAGAAACAGATCGTGCTGATTTTCATATTGCACGTGTGGGGTTCCATTTGGCTTCTGCTGCATATTATGATACACAGGGACTAACTAAAGGAGCTTTGGATGAGATGGCATGTATCGAACGTGAACAGCTGGAAGGAGATACTGCACTTCAATTGGCTATGTTGTATGTACATGGTCAAATAGGTTATGAATCAGATATACATGGTCAGGAATCTGTTTTACGTCGGTTTGACGATCTGTTTCGGTCGTATACTTCTGCACGGGCGTATGGTTATAAAAAATTGGAGGGGTTTAGTGTTGGAGCGTTATCGGAGTTTCTGGTTCATCCGGCTTTTGCTGATTTGGTCCGTCGTGAGCGTCCTGGTTGGTGGGATTATTTATATGGCCAGTTTGTGGGTTGGTATGAAGGTCGTACTTGTGATGAAATCTATCTGGCCGAAGCTATGGGACGTAAAGCTTTTGAATGTCTTGAATCTTATGGGGATGTATATGGTATGCTTCAGGCTGGTTTAGGACTTGGTCTGAATGCTATTGTTGCTGGTAACTATAGCAAAGCAGAAACTTATTTAAGTAGATCCTTTGAACAGATAAATAATTTTCATCGTCGATATTATTCTGACAGGATTCCACAATTGTCTCTGTTGCCAGTTCATGATTCGACTAGTACTTCAGTAAGTGCATTGTTGGCTTCTGATGTATATACTGTGCCGGAATTGATTGCTCGTCTGCGTGAACATTTAAGTGTTGTTTATAGTGCTCAGGGAAATCGTGTAGCTTCAGATTATAACCGGAATGCTTTTTTGGATTTACTTGAGGGGGTACGCCAGGATAAGGAAACGGAAAGTCGTTATCGTGATTTGGCTGCTGGTCGTAGACAACTTTATTGGGTGCTGATGTCAATTTCATTAACAGTTGTCTTATGGGGAATAATTTTTATCTGGCTGTTTCGCCGGTGGAATAAGGGGGCTTTGATACAGACTGAGATGCTCAGACAGGCTGTAAAATGGTGTGATGTCTGTCTTGCACCAGGTACAGTTGTGAAATATTCTTGTGCTTGTGGCAATATAATACCTGAATCTTTTGCTCATTGGGTAGAAAGCAGTGATCTTACATTGGATAATTTGGCATTACGTTCAACAAGATTGCGTTCAGAAAAGGAAGCATGTGAAATGCGTGTTACGGGATTACGGCGTCGTAATCTGGAAAAACGTGCTAAATTTGGACTTGTTTATGCCTTGTTGCCTTTGGTGGAACGATTACTGAATGAAGTACGACGTTGCCGTAGCTCAGCAGAACATTATAATTTGGATTATGCATTGGATTTGATTCGTAAAATTGATGATGATAATGCTTTATTGGCTGGTTGGATACAGTTACATCGGGGGGAAATAAGTTTACATATAGAACGTTTTGAATTAAATACAGTATTTGATGTCGTTCGTAAAGCACGTCAGGCTTTTGTGCAACGTGGTATTGTATTTGATGTACAACCGACTCAGTTGACAGTAAGAGCAGACCGGGCTTTAACATTGTTTATGGTGAACACCTTAATTGATAATGCCCGTAAATTTACGCCACCGGCAGGACATGTGACCGTATGGGCTGAAAGTGGTGACGGTTATGTGGAAATTTCTGTGGCTGATGATGGCGAAGGGCTTACCGAGGAAGAGTGTCGTATGCTGGCTGGTGCTTCGGTGGTTGACGCAGGACGTGTGGGACATCATACCAATGATGGCCGTAAAGGTCATGGCTTTGGACTGATGAATTGTCGTGGTATTATAGAAAAATATCGTAAAACTAACGCTTTGTTCCGGGTTTGTCTTTTTGGTGTTGAGAGTACCAAGGGTAAAGGTAGTCGTTTTTACTTCCGTTTACCGATTGGTGGTAAGATACTGGTTTTATTGTTTCTTTTTGTTTTTCGTGTTTTTCCTTTAATGGCTAATACTGAAGATAATAAGTACAAAAAAATAGAGAACCGTGCCGGACAGTTCCATCGTCCGGGGTTGAATTTACAGGCTGATCCCAATATGCGTGCAGCATACATTTGGGCAGATTCATTGTATTTTGCCAATATTGAAGGTCATTATACCGATGCTTTGGTCTGTGCTGATTCCGCTTTTTCTTATATCAATCGCTTTATGATGCTCGCCGGATATAGTGTTGAGCAGCGTTTGAATTTCCGAAGTGATGATTTTTTGTCGGAACCTGTTGAGGTAAACTGGTGTAACGAAGGAGTTGACATGGATTACAGTCTGTTACTGGGGTTACGGAATGAAACGGCGATAGCTGCTTTAGGATGTCGTGATTGGCTTTGTTATTACTATAATAATAGTGTTTATACCCGTTTATATAAAGCTTTGGGACGCGATCCTCAGTTGGCTGCTTACTGTGATACAATGGTACGTTCACAGGCAAATCTGCGGGTGAGTATCGGGGTGATTGTTTTAATTGCAGCAGTAGGGTTATTTTGTTTTTACATCCTTTATTTTCGTAAAAGGATGATGATGCAGCTCAATGTAAAGCAAGTAGGTGAAATCAGTAAAAGTTTGACTGAGATATCAGATTTGTTATCAGGTGAAGATATTTCCCGTCAATTGACTGGAATGTTAAACAGACTATGGGAAGGGATAAATGAGATTCATATTGTAGGAGGAATCAGACTTTTGCTTTTAGGAAATGAAGGAACGCGTTATCGTTTGACTTCCGGACGGATTTCAGATGAACCGGTGGCAGACAGTTTGCTTGATCAGATAGTAGGTGGTAAAAAACGTCGGATACTTTCTGGAAAGGGTTTTACTGTGCGTGTTCTTTCTATCGGTTTGTCCGATGAGGAAGATGAACGTCCTATTGGAGCTTTATTTTTTGAATCGGATTTTAAGCCGGCTACAGAAATGGAAGAGTTGGTCGATGATTTGATTATACGTAGTTTTACTTTAGTCGTTTATCGTATTGTATGGTTGCGTGCTTCTGAATATGATCAGATAGAACTGGCGCGTGACGAACGGGATCGTGTGCGTTATGAGGAAGATCAGTTACATGTACAGAATCAGGTACTTGATAATTGTCTTTCAGCGATCAAACATGAGTCCATGTATTATCCAAGTCGTATTCGTCAGTTGTTGTTACAGTTGGATCGGTCAGAAGAAAAGGACGTTCGAATTCGTTTAGCAGAAGATCTTGAAGAAGTCATTTGTTATTATAAGGAGATTTATACAATATTGTGTGAGCAAGCGGCCCGTCAGTTAGCTGTAGCTCAATTTAAACGGCGTGTATTTCCCCTTTCAGAAGTGTTTAACCGGGCGGAGATAGCTTTCGGTAAAGTTTGTCGACGTATGAAGGTTGAAGCTTCCGTTAAATTTCAGACGACAGATTTGACAGTACGCGGCGATGAGGAACTTGTGTTGTTTTTGATTGAGAATCTATTGGCGGCTGCTTTGCGTCGAGGTGAATCTGAGAACAAAGGCCAGATGGCTTTTGGTGTGTTTGCAGAAGCTGACGGATCGTTTGTACGTGTGACTTTTGTTGATCAGCGTCCATTGTATTCTTTTGAAGAGATTTGTAATTTGTTTACACCTGATATGCGTCATATCTGGTTTTTACTTTGTCGTCAGATTATTCGCGAACATGATGTTTATTTTAACCATTGCGGATGCCGTATAGAAGCTGAACCGTTGTCGGCTGAAGGTGGTGTTCGAATATGGTTCACTATACCTAAAACAGAATCAAATATATGAAACCATTTAAAGTAATTATTGTTGAAGATGTTAAACTGGAACTGAAAGGTACCGAAGAGATTTTTCGTACAGATATTCCTGAAGCAGAAATCATCGGAACTGCCATGAATGAGCGGGATTTATGGCATCTTATGGAAAATGGAACACCGGATCTGGTTCTATTGGACTTAGGGCTGGGAGGTTCTACAACCGTTGGGGTTGATATATGTCGTCGATTACGTCGTGAATATCCGACTTTACATGTACTGATCTTTACGGGTGAGGTACTTAATGAACGTTTATGGTTGGATGTTTTGGATGCGGGTGCAGATGGAATAATCCTGAAAAGCGGTGAATTATTGACAAAGAATGATGTCAGACTTGTTATGGACGGACGTCGTCTGGTCTTTAATCAACCTTTGTTGGAAAAAATGGTAGAACGTTTTAGAGAAGCTGTTCAACAGGATTATCGACGACAGGATGCGTTCATTGATTATGATATAGATGAATATGATGAACGTTTCTTACGTCATCTGGCATTAGGGTATACGAAAGAAATGATTTCAGGGTTGCGTGGCATGCCCTTTGGGGTAAAAAGTCTGGAAAAACGTCAGAATGATCTCATTGCAAGACTTTTTCAGAACGGGGAACGTTCTGGTGTCAATGCAACCAGACTTGTTGTACGAGCGTTACAGCTTGGTATCTTGGATTTGAATAGACTGGAGGCTGATGATGAATAACGGAAAATGGCCCTTTGCATCAATTTTTACGGTATCTACATTCATATTAATAGTTTTGCTGATTGGTTTGTCCTGGTTGCTTTCGGTAATTGGTGAACCTGTGCGTAATTTGTTGTCAACTGAAGGTATCCGTTGGGTATTCAGCAATGCATCCGTAAATTTTCTTATAGAAGAATTTTCATATTGTTTGCAGGGAGTATTAATGTTAGGTGCGTTGAAGGCTTCCGGATTGAATCGTGCTTTGGGAGCTTTGGTACGATGGCCAGGAAGTACTGTAATGACTTATCGTCAGCGGCGTGCATTGATTTTCTCTGGTATCGTGGCTTTAATTTATATTTGTGTCGTGCTTTTATTGATATTGCTTCCGCATGCAATCCTGTTGAGTGCGACTGGAAGAATATATCCTTCTCCTTTTACGGAAGGATTGGTGTCTGCTATGACAATCGGGATTATGTTAGTGGCATTGATTTATGGAACAATGAGCAATACACTACGTACATTTTTTGATGTGACGCATATTATGTATGCAGGACTGGAATACTATGGTATTTGGATTATAGCAGCAATTATGTTAGCTGAATTTTATGCTGCGTTACAGTATGTTTTTGGCTGACATGAATGTTATTAATGAAAAATTTTACTAACGAAAAAGGATCTATGATAACGGATTTTTTAGCAGATTTGAACGAAAGCCAAAAAGCTGCTGTAGAATATCTTAGTGGCCCAGAATTGGTAATAGCCGGTGCTGGTTCCGGTAAAACGCGGGTTCTGACTTATAAAGTGGCTTATTTGATCGGTCAAGGTATAGAACCATGGAATATTTTGGCTCTGACTTTTACAAATAAGGCTGCTAGAGAGATGCAGGAACGAATTGCACGGCAAGTCGGTTCTGAGTGTGCGGCTTGCTTGTGGATGGGAACTTTTCATTCGATTTTTTCTCGTATCTTACGTACTGAGGCACGTGTTTTAGGATATACACCGAATTATACCATATATGATCAAGCTGATGCGCGTAATTTAGTGAAGACGATTATCCGGGAGATGGGGTTGGATGAAAAAGTATATAAACCGCAATCGATTGCCTCACAGATATCTGTAGCTAAAAATCGCTTGATTACTCCGGCTAAATATCTGTCTTCTTCTGCTATGCTTCGTATAGATGAGCAGAATCAAACTCCGATGATAGGTGAAATATACAGTCGCTATCGGATTCGTTGTATGCAGGCTGATGCAATGGATTTTGATGATCTTTTGCTGAATACATTTATACTTTTTGATCAGTTTCCAGATGTACGTTGCAATTACGCCAGCCGTTTCCGGTATATTCTTGTTGACGAGTATCAGGATACAAATTATGCTCAGCATGCCATTATTTGGCAATTGGCTCAAGAGCAACAGAATTTATGCGTTGTTGGAGATGATGCGCAAAGTATTTATAGTTTTCGGGGGGCTGATATAGGTAATATTTTGAATTTTACCCGGCAATATTCAGGAGCGCGTATCTTTAAGCTGGAACAGAATTATCGGTCAACACAAACGATTGTTGCTGCTGCAAATAGTTTAATAGCTCATAATAAAAGTCAGATACCTAAGGAAATTTATAGTAAAAATGATTTAGGAGATCCTATTCAGGTCTTTTCTGCCTACAGTGATTTAGAGGAAGCGGAGATTGTGGCTCGGAAAATACAGGAACTTTGTTTACGCCGTCATGTTGACTATAATGATATTGCTGTGCTTTATCGGACTAATAGCCAGAGTCGCGTGTTTGAGGAAGTATTACGCCGTAATTCTTTGCCGTATCGTATTTATGGCGGACTTTCGTTTTACCAGCGTAAGGAGGTAAAAGATGTTATTGCTTATTTTCGTATGGCTGTTAATCCGCATGATGAGGAGGCTTTCAAACGAATCATTAATTATCCAGCTCGCGGTATCGGGCAGACTACACTCGAAAAGTTACAGGTAGCGGCCTCAGATCATGGGGTAAGTCTGTGGACTATTCTTGAAGCCCCTGAAACTTATGGGGTAAAAGTCAATAAGGGAACATTGGGGCGTTTGATGGGTTTTCATGCCCTGGTGACAGGATTTATAGAGCAGGCTGGTTTGCTTGCTGCTGATGAACTTGGAGAATTGATTATCCGTGAAGCAGGTATTCTGACTGATTTACGTCAGGATAATAGTCCTGAAAGTATGAGCCGGCAAGAAAATGTGGAAGAATTATTGAATGGATTGCGCGGATTTGTTGACGGACGTCGTGAAGAAGGAGTAGAAGAGGCTTTGGGTATGTCGGATTTCTTGCAGGTCGTTTCTTTGTTGAGTGATCAGGACAATCAGGAAGATCCGGAAGAAAGCAAAGTTACGTTAATGACTGTACATTCTGCCAAAGGATTAGAGTTTTGTGCTGTTTTCATCGTTGGGTTAGAAGAAGATCTTTTTCCCAGTGCTATGGCTTCGGATACGCCTCGTGGCTTGGAAGAAGAGCGTCGGTTGTTTTATGTTGCTTTGACGCGGGCAGAAACATTTTGTTTCTTAAGCTATGCCATGAACAGATATCGGTATGGAAAATCTGAATTTTGCAATCCAAGTCGGTTTTTACGGGAATTGGATGCTCGGTGGCTTTCTGCTTCAGGCAAGGCATTGTCTGCTTTGGCACCTGTAGAAAAATCGGACAGTCATACTCGTACTCAGTTTATGGATCGTGTGAATTCGTGTTCTGTTGGTTCATTCGCACGTGTGACTGGCTTGAAAGTACGTCCTGCTGAAACTGTGCGTGCGTTATCTGAAGTGAAAACTAAAAGACAAGGACAAATAATTGGAAATTCCGGGAACGTGAAAGTACAAAATACAGTTTCTGGATTACAGGAAGGTTGCCTGATTGAACATGAAAGGTTTGGTATCGGAAAAGTTATTCGATTAGAAGGTGATGGAGATAATAAAAAGGCTACAGTAACGTTTGAACATGTAGGAACGAAGCAATTGCTTTTACGGTTTGCTCGTTTCAAAGTGCTTTGATAAGCTGTTTGCATTTTATGAAATCTGTGTTTAATGAATCAAGATGATGACTTTAAGTGTAATTGTTCCGGTTTATAATGTAAAGGATTATCTTTCAGCTTGTTTGGAAAGCATTTTTGAACAGCCGGAAGGTATTGGTGAAGTTATTTTGATTGATGATTGTTCTACTGATGGGAGTGGGCAGTTGTGCGATGTTTGGTCGGAAAAGGATTCTCGAATACGTGTCCATCATTTAACACAGAACGGAGGGTTGAGCCATGCCCGGAATATTGGAATAGAATTAGCACAAGGAGATTATCTGGCTTTTGTAGATTCTGACGATACCGTTCTACCCGGAACTTTTGCGGCTTGCATGCATCTTGTTTCAGAGCATCCCGAGATCGAAGTAGTCGAGTTTCCAATTTGGGTACACTATGGTGCTCACAATGCATATCTTTATCAGCCTGTTCCTGTCGGAAAGGAAGATTATTTGAGTTGGATTCGGCGTCAGGGATTTCTGCATAGTTATGCCTGTAATAAAGTTTATCATAGTCGTCTGTGGAAGTCCATTCGATTTCCAGAACATCGGAAATATGAGGATATGTTTACGATTCCATATGTTTTAAAGCAAACGGATCAAATATTCGCATTTAACGAAGGGGTGTATTTTTATTATAGTCGTACAGATTCAATCACACAAACCCTTTCGTTGCTGTCATATAAAGATTTATTGGATGCCAATCTTCTTTTCTTTAATTGTATGCAATGTGATTTGAGTTGTTCCAGAATAGAGATTGATCGTTATTATCTTGAGTTGTGCAATTTGCAGATTGTTTATTTGGAATTGGGCGGAAAATGGGTTTTACCAAGCTGGCGTCCGTCATTATCATTGATATTTCAAAAGAATCTGACGTTCATGGCGCGTTTTAAAGCATTACTTTTGAGGATTTCCAGTTATTATTGTTGTCTTGTGTTTGCTAAATTCAGAAAATGGGGAAACTAAAAAATATTTCTGTCAGTTTTATTGTTCCATATCATGCATTATCTCGATTATTGTTAACGCGTTGTTTGGACAGTATTGTTTCGTTAGGAGATTTAATAGATTGGGAGGCATGGGTCGTGGATGACGGAACCCCTGACAGTCAGGCAAATCTTTGGGTTGAGGCATATGCCGATTCGCGAATTCATTATCATTATCAGAAGTGGGGAGGATTGAGTGCTGCTCGTAATACGGGATTGTCCTTGGCAACAAAGATGTATGTTCAATTTATTGATTCAGATGATTATCTGTTTACTGAAGTGTATGTAAAAGCTTTGGACCTTGTGAATGATTGGGTTCCGGATGTTTTTGCTTTTCATTATGTTAAAGTATGGGGCATCCCTCCTGTTACAATTTCAGATACGAAACTAAAAAAGCAAAGACGGATAGATTATGAGGGGCCCGGACCTCATTATATGATGGCACACAATATTCGTGTCAGCGCCTGTGGTTACCTGATCAGTCGGAAATGTTTGGGAGATTTACGGTTCCGTGTTTCCTTATATCATGAAGATGAGGATTTTACTCCCTTGATGCTTTTAAGAGCACGGCGCCTGGTTGTGACCAGTCTGCCGGTGTATGCATATTTTCAACGTTCCGGTTCCATCATGTTGGATAAAGATCCGGTTAGACTGAGAAAACGTTTCACTGATATGTTGTTTATTCTCAACCGGCATACGGAGGTCCAATGTCAGTTGGATGGAACAAAGGCATTGGCTCTTAAACGGCGTAATGCAACATTTGCTTTGGCAATTCTGTATGAACTGATTTGTCAGGCACCTACGAAACAGTTCTTGTTTGCTGTATTGGACCAGTTGAGAAACACCGGATATTATCCTTTACCTGACCGGAACGAACCGTTTTTATATAGGATAGTCCGTTTGGTCACTTGTTCGCCTAAATTGGTGGTTTTACTCTTTTTATTGTTTCGTTTTAAGAAGATATAGAGCGAACCGATCGGTCAATGTTGTAGTTCGATAATTCCTGCACGAATATCCGGACGATTGATATCTTTGGGTTTTAGTATTGCATCACCGTATTGAACCAGGTCAATATCAGCTCGGATGATTCCTTGGGCTTTATCTGTTTCTGTACGGCCACATTCTTTTTCGATATCTTTCAGGTAAGTTTTGATCTGTTCTACATTCATCTCTGTTTCCAGAATCGCTGTTCGGTTTAGAAAATGTTTCTCAGAAAAGAAATCAACTGGTTCGGTATATACTGCTTTGCTCAGTAATATTCCGGGAAACTTTTCGATTAATCTTTGGCACATGAATTGCATGTTCTTTTCTGCTTCTTCATTGCTTCCTAAAGATAGTATGCATTTCTTTTTCATTTTACTTTCTTTTTCGATTTGCAAATTAAAAGAAAAAGTTTGGTATTCACATGCAATTTTCTTTTTAGTTTTGAGATAAACAAGGATGATATAGATGAAAACTTTTCTGAGATGTTTCATTGCTATATCATCCTTTACTTTATAATAATGATTATTCAAAATCACTTTGTTGCTGTTCTACTTCCTTCAGCTTTAAACGGTTTATTTGTTGTTGGAGTTCCTTTATTTGTTTTTCGTATTCAGCTTTTGATTTACTTTCATTTTCGCTGTTTTGATTTTCATTTATTCTATGAACTTGTTTTTCCATTAGATGAAGTTCCTGTGGATCGGCAATCAATGGTAGGGGTGATTTTTTGGTTCTTATAATTATTTCGCCTGGTGTGGCTGTATGTTTTCCTTCTTTGATTAATCGGGCTTTTACTTTGATTTCTCCCGGATTCGTTGTGGCACGTACAAGAATAGGGGCTGTTCCCCATTCGACAATACGTGGATTTGTTCCGGTTTTGCCATCTGCAACAAATGTTCCAGGTCCTTCCAATTCAAAATATACCGTACTGTTATTGAGGCGTTTTATGTTGCCTTTATCATCAGCTACCGCTGCTATAACCGTTACTAGATCCGAACCGTCTGCTGTAGTTTCTACATGTTCATTGTCTGTCCATAAGATTAATTTTGAAGGACGGCGTGTTGGCATAACCTTATGTGTCGCTACAACTTTACCATCAATCAGGCCTTCTGCCAGCAGGTATGAATCGTTATGTTTATTACTACGGGCCAGTTTTTTGTCGTACATCACATCTCATACATTTTCAAATGTTATGATCGGTGATGGCATCCCTTTCTCTGTTTTATCTTTTTTGTAAGTTAGCTGCTTTCCATCTTTGCAGTAAGTCAGACGTACTTCATCACAATTACTATAAACCGTGACGTCTTTGGGAGAGAAAGGGGTCATGGCATTGGCGATGTATACCATTGGTCCGTTATCAGAAATGAGCATTTCATTTTTCTCTGCCGGCCGTTGAGAGCAGAACATGTAATAGGATAATTTGGGTTGACGGAAAGCATCCATGATTCCGCCATAGAACGGATCCGGATGATATCCGCGCTGATGGTCAAATGAATGCCATAAACATCCCCCTACGTGTTGGCGATTATTTTTATAAAGAGCATCATAGCAGGTATAATGATAATCAGTTTTGGCATATCCTTGTGCCTGAACAAGCATGGGGATTTCCCCCCACGATCTTCTGGCCCGGCTGGGTGAATTGTGTGAACTCCAGTCGTCTACATTATCTCCCCATTCACGTGTAAAATATGAAATTTCAGGATTCATCTTCTGTGTGTTGAATGCACCTCCGGCACCGTTAACGGGATGGGTGAAATGAACCGGAAAATATTCGCTGCCACGAGCTGTAACATCACAACCGGCATAGCAGTAGGGATATGGATATTCCTCATGCAATATATTCACTACGTTTTTTGCAAAATCTTCGGGATACCATGTCTCATTAAGAATTGGTTCCCACATCCATACAGAAGGATGATTACGGTCACGTCTTACCATATTACGGATGTCACTGTATACTCTTTGAGCGAAAATGGGTTCATCGTTCCAGAATTGCCATCCAGGAGTATTTACAATGACAAAAAGTCCTAATTCGTCACAAGCATCCATGAAAGCCGGATCCTGAGGGTAATGCGCGTTTCTGATGACTCTTAATCCGGCATCACGTAATTTCTTGGCGTCTCTCCAATGAAGACTATTTGATAAAGCATTACCTACGACAGCAAAATCCTGATGTCTGTTTGCTCCAATAAGCGGGTAGGGATAAAGGCGAATCAGGTTCCCAAAGATGAGGTGAATCAAGTTTCATGTCGGCTGTTGTAGCGCGGGCTTTGTTTTTGGCAACAGATATTTTTTTTTCTATTGTCTTTACTTCTTTTCCGTTTTTATCGTAAAGTTTATATTCAATTTTTCCGGAAAATTTCTTTTCAGACATATTTCTTATGTGTATATCAAGACGCACATCAGCGGATTTTTCGGATACATTATTGAATGAAACGAATAAGCCTCCGCTGGCTGTTTCGTTTTCATAATTCGGGTCTGTTATAAAAACATCATTGTGGACAATCATCCAACAATCCCGATAAATTCCACCAAAATATGTAAAGTCCAGCATGTCTTGTTGTTTTCCAGGAGGATAGGATGGATCGTCACTGTTATCGGCCCATACCGCAATTATGTTGTCTTGTCCATAATTCAGATATTCTGTAACATCTGCGATAACTGGGAGGAATCCACCAAAATGTTCTTTTACGAGGGTCCCGTTAATCCATACTTTTGATTTTCCCATAATAGCCTCAAAATGTAGGAATGTTCGTTTCCCTTTCCATTTTTCTTCCGGGGTAAAATGTTTACGATACCATACTTCTCCCTGATAATTAATGCAGCCACTGGCTTCTATAGGAAGGGTTTCTATTCCGTTAGGAAGGGATACCAGAGTCCACTTACTGTCGTCAAAATTGGTGCGTTCAGCTCCTTCAATGTTGCCTTTGAAAGCTGATAGAATCCCGCCGTTGAATATTCTGGTTGGTGATACACATTCGAGGTAGCATATAGTGTATGAATCATGTTGATGCATACACTAAAGCACAATAGTTTGAGAAATAAAAGTTGTTTTTTCATGATGTTAAACGATTAATGACTTGCTTTTTTGTGATATGAATTCTTTCTGATTATAAACTTATTTTCCGCTTTGATCGGGATTCTTCATTTTATAGAAATTCAGTCTTTCTGTCCATGGTTTGTCTTCAAGCGGAAAAACCTTGTGTGTATTGGCCCATTTAATCCATATGTTTTCCAGTTCTTCCACCTTTTCCGGATATTTCATCGCTAGATCAGTCGTTTCAAAAGGATCATTCTCGAGATTGATCAATTCCCATTGTACATTACGATTGGCTCTTACCAATTTCCATGAACCATCAATGACAGCACACGAACCCTGATGTTCAAAATATAATGTTCTTTTTTCTATGGATTTTCCTTCTGAGGCTGGCAACAGATTCTTTCCTTCCAGGCTGTTGTGAGGCAGATTCTTGGGATAACCAGTCTTTCCAAGTGCCATACATGTCGGTAAAATATCGATGATATGAGCTGGTTGTTTGCAGATTTTTCCTTTCATCTTATTTTTTTTGCTATCTCCAAAGGTCAGAATAAATGGTGTGCTTGTACCTCCTTGAAACACCCATTTCTTGTAGCTTCGGTAAGGCGTGTTCGACAAATCCGACATTAATTGTCCGATAAATCCTCCTTCATCTGTGGCTCCATTATCACTTAAAAATATAAATACCGTATTGTCGTATATCCCTTTTTTCTTTATGGCACTGATCAGTTGGCCAACTCCTTCATCCATGATTTCAATCATAGCTGAATAGGTGGCCATGTCGTATATCCATTTGTCTTGCTGTTCTTTCGATAACTCTTCCCATGCAGGACGTTTTCCTCCGAACTCTTTATTAAAAATGGGTAACTCCATTTTTTCCGGTACAAGTCCTAGTTCTTTCTGTTTTTCAAATCTTTGTTTGCGCAGCACATCATAGCCTGCTTTATATTTGTCAATAGATTTTTGTATATATTCTTTTGGGGCTTGTAATGGAAGGTGAGGAGCATAGTGTGCCACATATAGAAACATTGGCTTTTCGGTATTGTGCTTGTTGACAAAACTGATAGCGGAATCTGTTATGGCATAAGTGTAGTAATAATCATTGGGGATATTTTTCACTCTTTCAAGGTCATTGTAAATCGGGTTTGGTTTATAATAACTTCCTCCACCGTGAAGACAACCATAATATCTGTCAAAACCTCTTTGTTTCGGATAACTTCCGTTGGGTGCATCATATGCTCCGGTTATAGTTACATGCCATTTTCCACTCATGTAGGTACTATATCCAGCGGTTTTCATGATTTCTGCTATAGTCGGATATTCCGGATCAATCTGACCTCTGTAACCGGGTCTGTGTTCGTCAACTTCCGCCATCCATCCCATACCGGCTTCATGCTGGTATCTGCCGGTCAGAAGAGCTGCCCGGCTCGGGCAACTGCGTCCTGTGTTTTTAAACTGACTGAAACGCACTCCTTCTTGTGCCAATCTGTCAATATTGGGTGTGCTTATTTCACTGCCATAGCATCCGAGGTCAGAGAATCCCATGTCATCACACAGAATAAGAACAATATTGGGTTGTTTGTTTTTAGCTTTCAGTATAGTCGGAATTACGGTTAATGTACTGGCAATAAGAATCGGGTATAGGTTCGGTCTCATTTGAATATTAACTTTTAACATGTTTTTTATGGGGGTGTAAAGTGTTTCTACAAATAAAAAGAAAGATTATATTTTATTCTACAAATATAGGATTAATTGTTGTTAGGACATAATCTGAGTGCTCCGTTCGTTGTTTTTTAAGATAAATATAGAAAGATCGGTATCTTTAGCATAAATCAGTTTTTATTGTCTTCATGTTATTCCGTCAATAGGAATGTAGGCAAATTGCTTTCTTTTCAGTTTTTAATATAAAAATATATCTTTGCGTGGTAAGTGGTATTATTTTCGTGGAACTGATTATGTGATTACGGCTGCAGCCTATGATGGTTATGGTTACAATAACTTGGTCGCATTGAGAAAAACATTACTGTTATTATTTGTTGTAGGGCTTTCATTGCTGTTTGTAGTTGGTTATTTTCTGGCTCGATCTGCTTTAAAGCCTATTCGGGACATTGTTCACGATGCAGAAAAAATTAGTGGATCTGAGCTGGATAAACGTCTTTTGGTAAAAAACAAAAAAGATGAACTCGGAGAGTTGAGTATGACGGTCAATGCTTTATTGGATCGTCTGGAACAATCTTTTAATGCCCAAAAGATGTTTGTAAGCAATGTCTCGCATGAACTTCGTACGCCATTGGCTGCATTGATGGGAGAATTGGATTTGGCGTTGCAGAAAGAACGTACCGTAGAGCAGTATAAAAATGCTATTACAAATGCTTGGACGGATGCACGCAGAATGACGAAACTGATCGATGGTCTGCTGAATCTTGCCCGGGCTGATTATCAAAAGGAGCAGATCCGTATGCAGGATATTCGTTTGGATGAATTGTTGTTGGATGTGCGTGAACATATGATGATTTGTTGATTACGGTCAAAGGTAATTTGTATTTATTGAGTATTGCTTTTTCTAATCTAATAGAAAACAATTGTAAATATGCTGCAGACCGTTCTTCTTGTATTCAGATTTCCTATTGGGAAAAATGGACGATAGTTCGATTCTCCGATGACGGAGTTGGTATGACAGAAGAAGAAAAGAAACATCTTTTCCAGCTGTTTTATCGTGGAAAAGATCATATGCAGGTAGATGGTTACGGCATAGGACTTGCTTTAACACATAAAATTATTACCATGCACAACGGGAATATTCTTGTTCATACAAAACAGGGTGAAGGTACTACATTTGTTGTGGAATTACCGCATATTTAATTTTATTCCTATATAAAAGAAAGCGACTCAAAAAATTGAGTCGCTTTCTTTTTATTAGGATTTTAGTGAGAAATCAAATTAGAAGAACAGATAACGATTATCCTTAACTTCTGCTTTTTCATAAAGTTCAGCAACAAAACGGCTGATTGCACGCATATTGGTATTGTTCAACTGAGCCTCTTCGGTTGCTTCATTGAATGTTTCTGCACGTTTGTTTTTACCGATCACCTGGAAGGCATAAACACCGGCATTACCTTGTATACCGTTGACAAACTGATTTTGTCCGGCTTTACTTACAGCTGCGCTGAGTACAGGTTCGCTGGATCCAGTTGAGGAAATAAAGGCAGCGTTACTGAAGTTAACATGTTTCACCGTATCAACAACTGCAGTTGCATATTGTTTAGCATCACTGATGTTCTTCCAGTTTGCAGTTGCAGCTTTTATTTTTTCTGCTTTTTTATCTTTAATTACTTCTGCTTGCAAGAAGTCTTTCATTTCTTCCTGAGAGCGGTAACCTGCTTTATGAATACCTGTCAGAACAACAACTAACATCTGATCGTTATTACCACATTCATAAAGAGGAGAAATACTGTTAATATCAGTATCTTCATTGAAAATCCAACGCAAAGCTTCGCGTGTATTATTTACACCGGCTACATTGTGCTCGTAGCTGAACAGATTGTCATTCGACAAAACCAGATAGCCTGCTTGCGGTGCATTCTTTTCGATTTCTTCTAGTGTTGTATTTGCTGCCAGGAATTGACTGAAGTCATTATATGCCTTAGCATAGGTATCTCTACTAAACTCAACGCCACGTTTGATGATTGCAATATCATACTTAGTTGTCATAGCGCGTTTATTGGTTACCTGAAGAATGATGTTTGCCTGTGAAAGAGCAACATTTTGTACTTTTCCGGTTTCGCCATTCAAGATAGCCTTGATATACTTCATATTGTTTGCATTGATATCTGCTCCTTCGTAGTTAGCAGAAGTCAACCACATTTTTGCACCGGTCTGACCATATTTCTTGGCGATAGAATCGAATGGAGTTCCTGCATTAAGAGCTGTCATAATGCTATCTGCCGTTTTCTTGATTACTTCCATGTCAGCACCCATAACTTGAATCTGTCTGTATTCAACAGAATCTGGTGCAGATACTTTTCCGAGTAGTTTTACAATATTCAGGCTACGGTCTCCAGCATTGTAATACGGACCTTTTTGGGTACCTACAGCCATTGTGTCGATTTGCAGTGCAATATCACCAGGGATGGCTCTTTTTCTTAATGGAAGTTCAGAGTAGTTTACAAGAGAACCGCTTTGACGGACAACCTTGGCTATATTTTCTCCCGATGCCAATTGCTGTGCATATTCTTCCATTTCTTTTTTCAAAGCTTCGTGGTCTGCAGCGCTTGCGTTCACTTGAACACGAATATATTTGATGGCTCTGCTTTCTTCTGTTTGTTTGAAAGCTTCTTTCATTTCATCATATTTGGCTTTCAGGTCAGACTCTTTTACTTCTACCAAAGAATCGGCAATAGAAGAATAAGGAACAGCTGCCAATAAAATATCACTTTCGTTGATTCTGTTTTCGAACGAAGTCTTTGCTGCTACAGGGTTAGACAAGATACTTTTAGCTAAAAGTGTCTGGTATTTATTACCCAAGGCTTCCAAACGAATGCTTTTTTCAATAAACTGCCAGTATTTATATAGACTTTCATAGTATTCTACATATTCTGCAGGCATTTGTGTTGCATTGTTTTTCATGGATTCATACTCGGTCAGGAAGTTCTTCAGCAAGTTCGCATCAAAACGTCCGGTCTGTTCGTTTCTGAACGGGGTTTGAGCCAACATCTGGCTTGCACCTGTGTTGATGATTTCCTGTACTTCCTCGTCGGTTACTGTAAGACCAAGTTTTTCAGCCTCATGTTCAATCAGGCGGTTATTAACGTAGGTGTTCCAAACCTGATCACGTACCTGAGTCAGCTGTTCGTCATTCAGCGATGTCATTCCGCTGGTAAATTTGACTACTTGTGAATATTCGTCTACGAGATTCTGAAATTCGTGAACAGAGAGCGATTTTCCGTAGACTTCACCTACACGCTGTTTGCTTTCACTTGTAGCCGACTGGATGGAACGGAAAAATTCCTCGGCAATGAAGGCAAACAATGCCAGTCCCACCACAATCATCAAAAGGGGACCTTTGTTTCTGATTTTTTGTAATGTTGCCATTGTTTTTAGTTATTATTATTTTGTTTTTTATTGTTTCACGATTAGCGCACGAAGATACAAAAAACCTTGCATATTACAGAGTTTTTTATTAAAAAAGTGCTTATTCCCTTATTTTCAGCTTTACCAGTTCAATTTTTGTCGTGGTGCTTTTTATGATTTTAAACTCTAAATTGTCGAATTTTACGATTTCATTCAATTTTGGGAAACTTTGATATTTATGCAGGATCAGACCGCCGACAGTCAGATATTCATCTGATTCCGGCAAGTTGATTTCCAATATTTCGTTGGCTTTGTCAATTTCCAGGCGTGCGGAAATGATGTATTCGTTTTCACCGATTTTTTTGGCAATATAATTGGTGTTGTCGTGTTCGTCTTCAATATCACCGAATATTTCCTCAACCAGATCTTCAATCGTTACAATGCCTGAAGTTCCGCCAAATTCATCTACAATTACAGCCAGTGATTTTTTCTGTTGCATGAATGTTTGCAACATTTTTTGCGCGGTCATTGTCTCGGGTACAATAGGTACTTCTTTGATGTGTTTGGTCCAGTCATCAGTCATACTGAACATTTCTGAAGAATGGATAAATCCGACAATATTGTCAATATCGCCATCGTAGACGATGATTTTCGAATTTCCGCTTTCGATAAATGTATTTTTCAGGGTTTCCAGTGAGGACGTACGGTCGATAGCTTCTATTTCTGTGCGGGGTATCATGCAGTCGCGTACTTTGACACTGGAAAAATCAAGGGCATTTTGGAATATTTTTACTTCATCGGTTACGGAACTTTCATCTTTAGAATTTTCGATGCTTGACTGGATGAAATAATCCAGATCAACTTTGGAAAATGCTTTGTCTGATTCTTTCTGATTTACTTTGAGTCCCATGATGAACAGCAATACTCTGGATAAGCCGCTGGTCAGTTTGGAAACGGGATAAAGTACGACATAAAACAGTAATGCCGGAAAGGCAAACAGCTTCATCGACTGGTTCGGATTGATCTTAAATAATGTCTTGGGTAGAAATTCTCCGGTAACCAAAACAATAAGTGTAGATATCAGTGTTTGAAGAATCACCTGAAGAGCTTCATTTTCAGTTAGGTGGAGTGGCTCTAACAGAAAAGCATCAATGACCTTAGCCATTAGAATACCATAAATGACCAGGGCAATATTGTTTCCGACAAGTAGGGTAGAGATGAAGTTGTTGGGATGTTTAAAGAAAATCCCCAATATACGGGTTGTTATGCTTTGTGACGAACGTTCCAGTTCGAATCTGAGTTTGTTTGAGGATACGAATGCAATCTCCATACCTGAAAAAAAGGCAGAAAGCATCAGTATGAAAATAATTTGGATAATAGTGGCCGTCATGGCATTGTTTATTTTATTTTTTTATGTTTGTTGTACTGTCCGTTTTTTGATTGGAATCTTCAAAAGGAACATATCCCTTGGTATTATAGAATGTATATTGGGTCATTTGTTCGTTTGATTTAAACCCTACACCTTCAATTTCTCTTGTTGGCGTTATGATTTTTACATATTGTGAGGAATAGATTTCGTGTTCTTTCATGTCCCAAAACAGTTCTTCTGTTTTAAACAGAGTACCTTGCACATTTTTTACAGTAACCCGGCCACGTAATTCCCATAATTCTTGTTTGTAGCAGTATGCTGTGTCTGCTTGTACGAACCATTCTGTGTGAAATGTCGTATCAAATTTTTCCATCAGCAACCCTTTGACAAAAGTCCATTTCGGTGGATTGGATGTATTATAGATATTCCATTCTTCTGCAATCAGTTTATAGCGGATTACTCCCGAGTCTGAAATCAGGTTATACACACCTAAGGCTTGCATGGTTGGCAATGAGTCTTGTTCCTTAATGTCCGGAGCATTGCCTGTTTTCTTATTTGAGCAGGAAAAGGCTAAAACAAGCATAACAGTCACAAGAGTAGTGACTGTTATGTGCCTAAAACTATGTTGCTTTATTTTTTGATTTTCTGCCATGTTTTTCGAAGTTAGTTGATCTTCCACTTCATGAACCATCTTTCGTTGAATGTTACTCCAATATTCAGTTTCAGATAATTTTCCGTAATCATGGAAGATACACTGGGCATAACACGTGTCCATTGAACAGAGACATTTACAACCGAGCGGTTGTTGATGCCGTTAATGATTGGCAGTCCTACACCGGCACTGACATTCACTTCACTGGGACCGTTTATTCCATTTACCTTGACATAAGGTGTACTGTATGATGCTCCGATTTTGTATTGAATTCTTTGAGCATATCTGTTTCCATAGCGGTCTGGGTGGAATTCAGCACCCAAAATGTATTTTGTACGATTCAGATAAGCGCCTGTTGTTGCCTGATAGGTCATTTGATTGTAGCCGCTGTTATCTGTTGTAGTTTTAATTTCTGGCAGTTTGCAGTTTGCCCAACGTTCGTGATGTACATCGGCGCCAATCATGAATCGTTCTTTATGAGTCCAGGAAAATCCTGCACCAAATGAATAAGGCAAATCGAATGCTTTGGCTGCCGTATATTGAATGGAGTCACTATTCGTACTGTAGTTCAGAAGCGTTGCCTGATCGTCTGTGTTATGTCCCAGTCCAAAAATTGCACCCAGAGTAATCTGGTTGTTTTTCCCTGCGGCTATATTATATTGAAGACCGAAGTCTGCCTTGTATGTACTGATATCCGCATTATATTGTCTGTTCAAAGTATTTGAATTCGATGATGAAGAATTATTGTTTGCACTCAGGGATTGGGTCAGTGTGTGATAATAGTTTCCCCACAGATAAGCGATGTTGGCACCGATAGAAAGCCCTTTAACCGGTTCCCAGCCCGCACCGATGTAAAGTTCATGGATTCCGCCGTCACCATAATAAGTTACAGTGCTTGTATTGGTATATCCTGTTGTCGGATCATACTCGGAATTGCTTTCCGTATAATTGTAACCGATACTGCTGTAAGGGACAAAACCAAACGAAACGCCCAATTTGGGTGCTATGCGGAAAGCTGCATTGATATAGTCAAGTGATGTGTTGTAAGCGTTAATTCTGTTGTTGCCACTTTTGAAAATACCGTTTTGAAGAGACATACCCATATCGAAAATAAAGGATAATGAGTCTACGGAAGAATAGGAAGCCGGATTGGTCATATTGACCCGGTTTCCTGCTCTTTGGCCGATAGCCAGACCGCTCATTCCTTTATTGAAACCTTGTGACTGATCGTCCAGTGTACCGAGTCCGTAACGGGAGTATGATGAATTAGAGCCGTTTGTTTGAGCATACGATGTGGCGTATGCTGCAGCAAAAAGAATTGCGCTAAGAATTATTTTGTAATGTGTCATTGTTGAAAATCAAAATTCGGTTAAGTCCACGAGGCACAATAAATTTATCTGCAAAGATGATGCTTTTTATTGTGCTATCAAAATTAAAATTGTCTCCTCCAGTTAAAAAAACCAAAAGATCAGGGTATTTCTCTTTAAAATGTTTGATGTATCCTTCAATCTCAAATTTGATTCCTTGAATTACGCCTGCACGTATTGCCGTTTCCGTGTTATATCCGATTTCAGGGACATCTCCTTCGCTGTCAATCAGGGGCAGACGTGCTGTAAAAGCATGTAGGGCTTTCAGGCGCATCTGAAGCCCCGATGTGATATTTCCGCCCCAATATCCTCCTTGTTTGTCAATGTATTCATAGGTCAGGCACGTTCCTGCATCAATTACCAGTATGTTCCTTCCTGGTGCTTGTGTATAAGCACCGACTGCTGCAGCAAGCCGGTCGGCCCCCAGTGTATTGGCGGTACGGTAATGATTCTTAATGGGAATCGGTGTCTGGGCATTCAGGAAAAGCAAAGGGATGGTCAGTTCACTCAGTCTTTGTTTGACCTCTTCAGTCAGATCAAAAACAGTACCGACTATTCCGCGTTTAAAAGGATATTTCAGGAAAAAATCGGGAAGAGCGGCCAACGTCGTATTCGAAGTACGGACTTCTTCCACGGGAATATCTCCGTCGAAGGCGACCAATTTGGCCAGCGTATTTCCTATATCAATTATTAAATTCACTGCTTTTACGCTTATTTTCGTTTTCGTGTTTCAAATTGCGGACAAAGTTACATAAAAAATATAGATGCGCGATGTTTTTTCCACCTTTTCGTTAAATAAATGGGGCGTTTTGGAGTAAATGTAAAAAAATAGAGGTACTTTTGCGAAAACATTATCGGAGGAAAATATGAAACGTTTATTTTTGTTGTTGCTCTACATTATTATAATGCTCCCTTCTTTTGCTGCAAAAGATTCGGAAGTGTCCGATTCCATATCCGATTCCTTAAACGAAGATCCGATACAGTTTGCATTGCTTACTTGTTCTCCTGGTGAGTTGATTTATGAACTTTATGGGCATACGGCAATTCGTTATACGAATATGCAGACGGGGGATGACTGGGTGTTCAATTATGGCGTTTTTGATTTTAATACTCCGAATTTTGTTCTGCGTTTCTTGACTGCAGCATGTGATTACGAACTGGGTGTCGTTCCGTTTGACTATTTTTGCCGGGAGTACGGGCTTCGTGGGTCGTCGGTTTATCAGCAGGTCTTGAATTTGACTGCAGCAGAAAAACGAAAACTGTATCAGATGTTGGCTTGGAACAGCATGCCGGAACATGCTCGCTATCGTTATAATCTATTATATGATAATTGTACGACTCGGGCACGCGACCGTATTGAAGAAGCCATAGACGGCGAGGTGATTTATTCTTCCCCTGATTCGGTTTTAAGTTATCGGCAGATTATCCATCAGTTTACAGTCGGGCACCCCTGGTCGCAGGAAGGAAATGATCTTTGTCTCGGTGTAGAAGCCGATCGCCCTGTTACGCAGCGTCAGGCCATGTTTGCTCCGTTTTATTATTTGCATGATGCTTCGGGAGCGCAGATCAAGTCTCCGGATGGACGTTTGCGCCCCTTTGTCCTTTCAGAATCCAAGATTGTTTCAGCTGAACGTACTCCTGTAGAATCCGCCATGAATCTGACTCCGGCTCATGTTGTAGCTTTGATCTTGTTGTTTACATTTTTGCTTATGTTGGCAGAATGGCGCTACAATTGTATGTTTTGGGGATACGATATTATTTTAATGCTTGTTCAAGGCTTGTCGGGTTGTGTTATTGCCTTTCTGTTTTTCTTCTCGGAACATCCAACAGTGGGATCAAATGTTCAGGTCATGGTGTTGCAACCGCTTTCTTTATTCACATTAATATGGGTGGTGAATCGGGCTGTTAAAAGACGTTTTACCTATTTCCATCTGCTTCGTCTGATGTGGTTAACAATCTTTATGATAGTTACGCTCATTATCGGACAAGATATTTCGGTGCTGACCCAGGGACTGGCACAGGTTTTGTTGTTAAGAAGCGTTAGTTATATTTTATTTTATCATAGAAATCAATTAAGCAGAAATCCAAAAAAATAATGCATATACGTAATTACAGAATATTGACTTCCTTGCTGGCTGCTTGTGTACTTGCTCAAGCCGAGGCAAAGGCGTCCTATGATGCGCCGCGTCTTGTTGTTAATATTACGATTGATCAACTGCGTTCCGATTTTATGGAGGCCTTTATGCCTTTGTATGGCGAGCGGGGATTCAAACGGTTGATGCGTGAAGGTTGTTTTTGTACCCGTGCTGAATATCCTTTTGTCGGGCCGGATCGGGCTTCGGCTATTGCCAGTGTCCATACGGGAGCTTCGCCTTATGAACATGGGATAGTTGGCGGTTTTTGGATGGACCGTAATACATTGCGTCCGCTCGGTAGTGTTTCTGACGCCGGATATGAGACGTTGCCAGTGGGAAAATCTTCATATTCTCCTGCTTTATTGAAAACGTCTACACTCTCTGATGAATTGAAACTGGCTACAGACGGAGCGGCATTGGTCTATTCCGTAGCGCCGGAATGTGATGCAGCCATCCTTTCTGCCGGACATGCGGCCGACGGTGCATACTGGCTCAGTGATGAGAGTGGTCAGTGGTGTACAAGCTCATATTATGGTACTTATCCCGACTGGATCTATCGTAATGATTCTGTGCTTTCATTGACCGAAAAACTGAAACACGTAACTTGGAAACCTTTAAATCAGCAGGTTGCGTCATATAATTATTTGATAGGTTCGGTTCCGGAGCATTCTTTTGCTTACAATTTCAAGGGGAACGACCGTTATATTCTGTTTAAGACCAGCGGTTTGATTAATGCTTCCGTATGTGATTTCGTGCGTACGTGTTTGACGAATACGTTGCTGGGACAAGATGAAATAACCGATTTGTTGTCCGTAACACTTTATGCAGGTGGTTATGACCGGCAGCTTCCTGCCGATTATCCGATGGAGTATCAGGATACATATGTTCGGTTGGATCATCAGCTTGGGAATTTAATTGATGATTTGGAAAGACAGTTTGGGGCCGATCGCGTGCTTTTTGTGATTACTTCAACAGGATATTTTGCGCCCGAAAAACCGAATCTGTCAAAATTCCGTATTCCGACAGGGTTATTTAGTATGAAAAAAGCTTCTGCGCTTTTGAATATGTATCTGATGGCTGTATATGGACCGGGGCAGTATGTCGAAACGACCTATAATTCAGAAATCTATCTGAATAAGAAATTGATTGAGGACAAACAATTGTACTACACCGAGGTACTTCAGCGCTCTCAGGATTTTTTGATTCAGCTGGAGGGCGTTCAGGATGTATTTACCTGTAATCAGGTTACTGTAGGAGCGTGGAGTCCTAAAACCGAACGGATCCGGAACAGTTATTATCCGCGCCGTTCCGGAGATTTGCTCATTGATGTGTCGTCAGGTTGGCGTCTGGAAACTGAAAATCAGCCCGAACCAGTTCTGATTCGGGAAGCTTATATTAATTTCCCTTTATTCTTTTTGGATTGTCATATTAAAAATAAGGTCATAGAAACTCCGGTAACGGTTGATTGTATTGCACCTACTTTGGCGCAGTTCATGAGAATTCGGGCACCGAATGCTTGTTCTGCTTTTCCTTTATCGGATTTGAGATAAAAGGAAAAGAAAATCTCTTTCTTTCAAGGACATATATTTATTTTTATTAACTTTGCAGGGCTTATGCCCTTTTTGACAAGAAAAATAATCAAATTAGATATGGATATAAATAAATTTTTGAGCAAGCTTTTCGGTAATAAGTCAACCCGTGATATGAAGGCTATTCAGCCTTGGGTGGAGAAGGTGAAAAAGGCTTATCCCGAGATTCAGGCATTAGACAATGACGCGTTGCGTGCCAAAACCCAGGAAATTAAACAGTACATTCAGAACTCAGCAAATGATCTGAAAGAGAAGATTGCCGAACTAAAGGCGAAGATCGAACAAACAGAATTGCAGGATCGTGCTCCGCTATTTGCTCAGGTCGACAAATTGGAGAAAGAAGTACTGGATCGCTATGAGGTCGCTTTGAATGAGGTTTTGCCAACTGTATTTGCCATTGTAAAGTCTACAGCCGAGCGTTTTGCAACATCTGAACTGGTGGAAGTTACAGCCAATGATTTCGACCGTGAATTGGCCGCACGCTTTGATTTTGTAGAAATACAGGGTGATCGTGCTGTTTATCATAATCATTGGTCTGCCGGAGGTAATGATACCGTATGGAATATGGTTCATTATGACGTACAGCTTTTCGGTGGTACCGTATTGCATCAGGGTAAGATTGCCGAGATGGCAACCGGTGAAGGTAAGACTTTGGTAGCCACATTACCGGTATTCTTGAATGCATTGACCGGTAATGGTGTGCATGTTGTAACGGTGAACGATTACTTGGCTAAACGTGACTCGGAATGGATGGGACCGCTTTATATGTTCCACGGTTTGAGTGTAGATTGTATCGACAAGCATCAGCCGAATTCTGAAGCGCGCCGTCGTGCTTACATGGCGGATATTACGTTTGGTACCAACAATGAATTTGGTTTTGACTATTTGCGCGACAATATGGCAACCAATCCGAAAGATTTGGTTCAGCGCAAGCATAATTACGCCATTGTCGATGAGGTCGACTCCGTTTTGATCGACGATGCCCGTACCCCGTTGATTATTTCCGGTCCTGTGCCTAAGGGAGATGATCAACTGTTTGAACAGTATCAGCCGTTGGTAGAGCGGCTGGTAGGTGTACAGCGTCAGTTGGCTACCCAGTATCTGGCTGAGGCTAAACAGCTGATTGCTTCTGACGATAAGGAAAAGAAGGAACAGGGTTTCCTGCAGCTTTACCGGAGTCATAAGGCACTTCCGAAAAACAAACCGCTGATTAAATTCCTGTCTGAACCGGGTATTAAATCCGGAATGTTGAAGACGGAAGAAATCTATATGGAGAACAACAACAAACGTATGCCGGAGGCTGTTGAGCCGTTATATTTTGTTGTTGACGAGAAATTGAACAGTGTCGATCTGACCGATAAAGGTAATGAATGGTTAGCCAAGACTACTGCCAATCCGGATTTGTTCGTATTGCCTGATATAACAGCGGCAATGTCTGCTTTGGAGGCCGACAAGTCGTTGTCCGACGAAGAACGTCTCCAGAAGAAGGATGCTTTGTATACGGATTATGCGGTGAAGAGTGAGCGCGTACATACGATACAGCAGTTGCTGAAGGCCTATACCATGTTCAATAAGGACGATGAATATGTGATTATTGACGGTGAGGTGAAGATTGTCGACGAGCAAACCGGACGTATCATGGACGGTCGCCGTTGGAGCGATGGATTGCATCAGGCTGTCGAGGCTAAGGAGCATGTGAAGGTTCAGGCTGCAACTCAGACTTTTGCTACGATTACGCTGCAGAACTATTTCCGTATGTATCATAAGTTGTCCGGTATGACCGGTACGGCTATAACCGAGGCAGGAGAGTTCTGGGATATCTATAAGTTGGATGTTGTTGAAATTCCAACCAATC
Organism: uncultured Paraprevotella sp.; assembly: GCA_944320775.1. Lineage (GTDB taxonomy): Bacteria > Bacteroidota > Bacteroidia > Bacteroidales > Bacteroidaceae > Paraprevotella. Next base: position 121,427 of record CALUIV010000001.1, read on the forward strand.
GTCCGATTGCCCGTATCGACATGGACGACCGTATTTACAAAACGCAGCGCGAGAAGTATAAGGCGGTCATTGAAGAAGTTGAGAAGATGATTGCTGCCGGACGTCCGGTGCTGGTCGGAACGACTTCTGTGGAAATTTCTGAAATGCTGAGCAAGATGTTGCAGATGCGTAAGATTCCGCATAATGTCCTCAATGCCAAATTGCATCAGCAGGAAGCTGATATCGTAGCAAAGGCAGGTCAGAGCAGTACGGTGACAATTGCTACCAACATGGCCGGACGTGGTACGGATATCAAGTTGAGCGACGAAGTGAAGGCAGCCGGTGGTTTGGCGATTATCGGTACCGAGCGTCATGAGAGCCGTCGTGTCGACCGTCAGTTACGTGGTCGTGCCGGTCGTCAGGGTGACCCGGGTTCTTCTGTCTTCTTTGTCTCTCTCGAAGACAAGCTGATGCGTCTGTTCGGTAGTGAGCGTATTGCCAATATTATGGATAAGCTTGGATTCGAAGATGGTGAGATGATCGAGCATCCGATGATCAGTAAATCAATCGAGCGTGCGCAGAAGAAGGTTGAGGAGAACCACTTTGGAGTCCGTAAACGTTTGTTGGAATATGATGATGTCATGAACAAGCAGCGTACGGTTGTTTATGAGAAGCGTCGTCATGCCTTGATGGGCGAGCGTATCGGTATGGATATTGCCGACATGATTGCCAACCGTTGCGACAACATCGTGTTCAATAACGATTATGCCGGATGCAAGGAGCAGTTCCTGGAGATTTTGGCTATGGAAGTGCCGTTTACGGAGGAAGAGTTTGCTTCGACAAGTAGAGAGAAACTGGCCGACAAGGCTTTCGATGAGGCCATGAAGCGCTTCAAGATGAAAGTTGATCTGATGGCGGCTGTTGCCAATCCGGTCATTAAGCAGATTTATGAGACTCAGGGGGCTATGTATGAGAATATCATGGTTCCAATTACGGATGGCCGTCGTATGTATCAGATTTCCACGCCGCTCAAGGAGGCTTATGAAACACAGAGCCAGTCTGTGGTGAAAGCGTTCCAGAAGGCAATCATGCTTCATACAATCGATGAGGCCTGGAAGGAAAACTTGCGTGAGTTGGATGAGTTGAAACATTCCGTACAGAATGCCAGCTACGAGCAGAAGGATCCGTTGTTGATCTTTAAATTGGAAAGTGTGACCTTGTTCGACAAGATGGTCAACCGGATTAATAATCAAACGATCAGTGTGCTTATGCGCGGTCAGATTCCGGTGCAGGCACCGCAGCAGGTACACGAGGCAGCTCCGGAACCAGCACACCAACAGCAGAATTATGTTGAGAGCCGTGAGGACTTGACGGATGCAAATCAGGAAGCAGCAGCTCATCAGGATACACGTGCCGAACAGCCGCGTCAGCCTCATGTAGCTGAAAAGACTCCTGGACGTAACGATCCTTGTCCTTGTGGAAGTGGAAAGAAGTTTAAGAATTGTCATGGCAAAGGATTGTAATTGCCAGTTCAAATAATGTTATCTTGAGAAAGCCGCTTTGGAATTCGTGTTCCAGAGCGGCTTTTTTCTTTTCCTGCTCCACTTTTTTTTTTTGAAAAATGGTCTGTATAGAATCTTTTTTTGTAATTTTGGTCATGATAAATTAAACGGATAAAATATGGAAGCAAAGCAGCATACAATTCAGCAGATCGAACGTGCGTTAACGAAAGTAGTGACAAAATGTCGGGCCAAGTATGAATTTCCCGTTTTAACCGACATACATATTCAGGTAAAGCCCGATTCAGGCGAGATGCTTATTTTTAATGACGATGATGAAGAAATTACCCGTTGTGTTGTTGAAGAATGGATTAACAGTAGCGAAGAAGACTTTTTCAATGCCATAACACCGGTTTTGCGTCAGTGCATCCAGAGCATGCAAAAAGAGTGGGAGACACTTCCGGTGCTCAAGCCATATTCTTTTGTGCTGGTCGATGATGAAGGGGAAATCGTATGCGATTTATATCTGGTTGATGATGATACCCTGATTCTGGATAAGGATTTGTTGAAAGGTTTGGATGAAGAGCTTGATGCTTTTCTGAAGGACTTGTTGAAGGATTGACGCTTTCATTTCCGGAAAGTTTCCAGGGATTTGTGTCTTTCTGTCAGAATATCTGACAGATAATTTCTGCGTGTGAGGATTGTCTAGCTTAATAAAACCGATAGATTCTAAAACTGACTTAAAATTTTTGGAATCTGTTTCTGATTCTTCATATTATTCCGTAATTTTGATTCATGATAATCTAATTTACCTATTAAAAAGAAGAATGATCATGAATTCACGTTTATCCGTGTCCGGCCTGCTGCTAGGAGCATGTCTGTTTGCCGGTGTTCCTTTTTCTGTCCAGGCGTCTGGTGCATTATTGAAATCCTCGAGTGAAATAACGGCATTGTCTGTTGCTCCGCGCAAACAGAAGCAGGCTGTCAATCTTGATTCAGCAGCATCTGCCCTGTTTGCTGATCCATTGCTGACCAAGCTGAAACGGCGCACTTCCGAAAAAGACATTGCTTCTTGTCCTGATGCCGATCTTCGGGCGCTTGCCTTGCAGCTGCACCGCAAGGAATATTCCCAAAAATTTCGCGTAGCCCATTTCGAACCGGTCTACAGTCCTGAAGCTTTAGGCCGTCTGTTGCATATTGGCAACGGTTACAGTCGCTATCAGCATGTCACAGGTATGGCTTTAGGTCCCGGCCGCCATATCGTGGTTGTCGAAGGCCTGAAAGAGGGTAGTCCGTTGGCACTCCGCATAGCCGAACTCTATGCGCCGAAGCAGGGCGACAAAGACTGGAGCCTGCATTCCGAAACCTATCCTTTGAAGAATGGCATCAACGTTATCGAGAAAAAGACCGACTGGGTAGGTCTGGCCTATATGGACTACTATTTTGACCAGCCCGAGCAGGAGAACAACATCCGGGTGCATTTTGTTACCGGAGCTGTGAACGGTTACTTTGATGCCGCTCATGATACCAATGCCGATTGGGATGTACTTTTGTCCCGTGCCGTCTATCCGGTATTCGATGCTGTGGGAAGCAATGTGCATCTGGCCTATCCGGTTGCTGACCTGAAACGCTATGCCGCAGGAAAGGGACGCGAGTTGATTTCCGTCTACGAAGAACTAGTGGGGCATCAGCAGGAAATCATCGGTTGGAAAAAATATAAACGTATTCCGAAAAATAAGATTTTTGCCCGGGTGAACTATGGCTATTATATGTTCCGCGACGGCAATGGTGTTGCTTTTAAGTTCGATACAATGCGCCGGGTTGCCGATCCCGACCACATGCGTCATCGTGATGAGGATGCTTGTTGGGGTTTTGCTCATGAAGTGGGCCATGTTCATCAGTTGCGTCCTTATCTGTCCTGGGGTGGTCTGGGCGAGACGAGCAATAATATTTGCAGCCGCTATTGTACCCAGGTTTATGGCTACAAGAACCGTCTGGCAGCAGCGTTCGAAAAGGCAGAAAAGAATTTCCTCGAGGATGGTATGGCTGGCAAGGTCAGTGGCGTGCGCCGCTCTTCCGGAATGGCCGACTCGGTTATCTGTGCTGCCAAGGGGCCCAAAGCCGACTATGCTTTGAGCTATCTTGAAGTGGATGTTTTAGAGCGTCTGGTTCCTTTCTGGAAACTTCAGTGCTATTTCGTTAAAAACGGTAAACCTGATTTCTATCCGGATCTTTATGAAAAGATGCGTCGCAGCGAAGAAGAGCATCCTGAACTGGCTAAATTGAGCCGCAGTGAGAATGTCGTTCCTTTCCAGCTTAATTTTGTCCGTGGAGCATCCGAAGTGGCCGGCATCAATCTTTATCCTTATTTCGAAGCATTCGGTTTCTTCCGTTTACTGAAGCTGACTTATGGCGACTACGGCACTTATCATTATCATCTGACAGCCGAAATGCGTGATGCCTTTAAAGCCGAGATGGACCAGATGGTGCGCGATGGCAAACTGCGTGCGCTGACCGATGCTGAACTGCAGGCCATGCTGCATGCCGAAGAATAAGATTGGGAAATATAAAGATAAAAGAGTATCGTAGATAAGAAAACCCGGTCGGAAACCTTTATCGGTCCGACCGGGTTTTTGTTTGAGATAGAAAAAAGTACGCTTTATTATTTTTTCAGTTTCGCCAGACTTTCTTTCAGAGCGGCAATCTTGCTTTCCGCATCCGCCTGTTTCTTGCGTTCCATTTCCACAACGGCAGCCGGCGCATTAGCCACGAATTTCTCGTTCGACAGCTTCTTCTGAACTCCGATGAGGAAGCCCTCCAGGTATTTCAGTTCCGCTTCCTGCTTGGCAATTTCGGCTTCTACATCGATCAGGTTGCCCAGAGGTACGGCAAATTCCGTAGTACCTACCAGGAACGAAGCCGTTCCTTCACCTTTCTGTGCTACTGTCTCGATGCTTTCCAGGTTAGCCATTTTCTTGATTACCGGTTCGTAGGCAGCCACTGGATTCAGCTCTACCACTTCCAGTTTCAGTGCTTCTTTCGGAGCAATATTCTTCTGGTTGCGCACCGTACGTACGCCGGCCACGATGTTCTTCACCAGTTCGATATCCGCAATCAGCTTTTCGTCGGCCTCGGTCGGAGCGTCCAGTTTCAGTACCGACAGCATGATGCTTTCGCCTTCCTTGCGGTCGTAGATATGCTGCCACAATTCTTCTGTGATGAACGGCATGAACGGATGCAACAGTTTCAACAGGTTGTCGAAGAAGCGCAGTGTTTCGTCGTAAGTCTTCTGATCAATCGGCTGTCCGTAAGCCGGTTTGATCATTTCCAGATACCAGCTCGAGAACTCGTCCCAGAACAGTTTGTACACCGCCATCAGCGCCTCGCTCAGACGGTATTTGCTGAACAGGTCGGCCACTTCGGCTGCTGTTTTCTTCAGCATCGCGTCGAACCATTTCGTGGCCAGTGCCGCGCTTTCCGGCTGTTCGATGGCAGCCGTTTCCCAACCCTTCACCAGTCGGAAGGCATTCCAGATCTTGTTATTGAAGTTACGTCCCTGTTCGCAGAGCGCGTCGTCGAACAGAATATCGTTTCCGGCCGGAGCAGAGAGCATCATTCCCATACGTACACCGTCCGCACCGTAGCGCTCGATCAGATCCAGTGGATCCGGGCTGTTACCCAGCTGCTTACTCATCTTGCGTCCCAGTTTGTCGCGTACGATACCGGTGAAATAAACATTCTTGAATGGCATTTGTCCCTGATATTCATATCCGGCCATGATCATACGTGCTACCCAGAAGAAGATGATATCCGGACCGGTTACCAGGTCGGCTGTAGGGTAGTAGTAATTGATTTCCTCGTTGCCCGGGTTGTTGATTCCGTCAAAGAGCGAGATCGGCCATAACCAGGAAGAGAACCACGTATCCAGTGCATCCTCATCCTGACGCAGGTCGGCTGTTGTCAGATTCTGGTTTCCGGTTTTTTCCTTGGCCAGTTCCAGAGCCTTGTCGATGTTTTCAGCCACGACATATCCGCCTTCCGGCAAGAAGTAAGCCGGGATGCGGTGTCCCCACCACAACTGGCGGCTGATACACCAGTCCTTGATGTTCTCCAGCCAGTTCTTATAAGTGTTCTTGTATTTTGCCGGATAGAATTTCAGTTCGTCGTTCATTACCGGAGGCAAAGCCATATCGGCAAAGTGTTGCATTTTGAGGAACCACTGCATCGACAGTTTGGGTTCGATGGCCACGTTCGTACGTTCCGAGAAACCCACCTTGTTCGTGTAAGCCTCTACTTTCTCCAGCAGTCCGGCAGCTTCCAGGTCCTTTTCGATCTGCTCACGCACGTCGAAGCGGTCCATGCCCACATACAGTCCGGCAGCCTCACTCAGCGTACCGTTGTCGTTGAAGATGTCAATGCTCTGCAGGTTATATTTCTCGCCCAGCATATAGTCGTTCACGTCGTGCGCCGGCGTCACCTTCAGACAGCCCGTTCCGAACTCGATGTCCACATAGCTGTCCTGGATCACCGGAATCACGCGGTTCACCAGCGGCACCATCACCTTCTTGCCTTTCAGCCATTGGTTTTTCGGGTCGTCCGGATTGATACACATCGCCGTATCACCCATAATCGTTTCCGGACGGGTCGTAGCCACTACGGCATAGCGGCGTCCCTGAGCATCGCGGTGCACCACTTCGCCTTCCGCGCCGGTTTCCCCGCTCAGGTCATCATCAGCCACGTAATATCTCAGGTAGTACAGCTTGCTGTGCTCTTCCTTGTAGATCACCTCCTCATCGCTCAGGGCGGTCAGCGCTTTCGGATCCCAGTTCACCATGCGCACACCGCGGTAGATCAGTCCCTTGTTGTACAGGTCCACAAACACCTTGATCACGCTGGCACTGCGTTTTTCGTCCATCGTGAAGGCCGTGCGGTCCCAGTCGCAGCTGGCACCCAATTTGCGGAGCTGTTTCAGGATGATACCTCCGTGTTCTTCAGTCCAGGCCCAGGCGTGTTTCAGGAACTCCTCGCGGGTCAGGTCCGATTTCTTGATACCCTGTTCTGCCAGTTTGTTCACCACCTTCGCTTCCGTGGCGATCGAGGCATGGTCTGTACCCGGTACCCAGCAGGCATTCTTGCCTTCCATACGGGCGCGGCGCACCAGGATATCCTGTATCGTGTTGTTCAGCACGTGTCCCATGTGCAGAATGCCCGTTACGTTTGGCGGTGGAATCACTACCGTATAAGGTTCTCTTCCGTCGGGTTTAGAGCTGAAAAGCTTGTTGTCGAGCCAATACTGATACCATTTTCCCTCAACGTCCGAGGGATTGTATTTGCTTGCTAATTCCATGAGTTGTTATTTCTTGATTTTTATTGTTTTCACTTTAAGTTGCAAAGTTACAAAAAACGAAGCATTAATTCACGCGTTGTCCGGAAAAAATGCTATCTTCGCCTGAAATTTGAAAAGAAAGAAACCATGCATACCCGCGAAGAACAATTGGCGGCCTTTGGCCGCTTTCTGGACGTGCTCGACACCCTGCGCGAGCAATGTCCGTGGGACCGCAAGCAGACTAACGAGAGCTTGCGCCCCAACACGATCGAAGAGACTTTCGAACTGTGTGACGCCCTGATAAAGAACGATCAGGCCAACATTTGCAAGGAACTGGGCGACGTCCTGTTGCATGTCTGTTTTTATGCTAAAATAGCCAGCGAGACCGGACAGTTTGACATTGCTGATGTGTGCAACAAACTGACCGACAAACTTATTTTCCGTCATCCTCATATCTATGGTGAGGTGCAGGCCGACACGGCCGAAGCGGTCAGTCAGAACTGGGAACAGATCAAGATGAAGGAGAAGGACGGCAACAAGACCGTGCTGGCCGGTGTGCCCGATGCGCTGCCGTCGCTCATCAAGGCCTATCGCATTCAGGATAAGGCCCGCAACGTCGGTTTCGACTGGGAAGATGCCTCCGGCGTATGGGATAAAGTGTCTGAGGAATTGTCTGAGCTGCGTGTCGAACTGGAGCGTGGCGATCGCGAACGGTCCACGGAAGAATTTGGTGATTTTCTGTTCAGTATCATCAATGCCGGCCGGCTCTATCATCTCAACCCCGACAATGCGCTCGAACATACCAATCAGAAATTCATCCGCCGGTTCAACTATGTTGAGCAGAAAGCCCGGGAATTGGGCAAGTCCTTAAAGGATATGACATTAGCCGAAATGGATGCTTATTGGAATGAAGCCAAGGCACAAGAACGTTGAGGCAGGGTTTTTGGTTACTTGGATTGCCAGGGGCATTTCGGCTTCAGCCGCACTACTTTTCGGGCGAATGCATTCCGGTAGAAACGGTCTTCGGCGTGCATGGCTTCAAAAACTTTCTGTGGATTCACTTTCCGACACATTTTTTTGTAATAGTCTTTTTCCATTTCAGCCGATTCCACTTTCAGTTCACAAATTTTTTCCACCCTTTCGGCATAATCCATGTCTGTATATTTGTCCTTCTGCCCTTTGCGTTTCAGTTTCATGATTTTCTGGTTCATTTCCCGTTGCTTATCGTGTAGTTCATGAAAAAGCGGAAAAAACTGGCTGGCTTCCAATACCGTCATGCCCGTCTCGCGGATGATATAATCTTCCAGGTTTTTCTGGAACTCTTCGGGCGAGAACTTTTCTTTCGGTTCGTTTTTCTGTGGATGCGGTTGGGCAAAACTACTTGTAGCCGTAAACAGGCATACGAGACACATCAGAATGATTTTCTTATACATAGGCTTTGTCATATCAATTAATAGGCTTCGCTCAGATACATGCTGATGTCGTTGTTGTCCACCAGGGCATAATCCATAGCCTCAAACAATTCCTCTTCGGTGAAGTCCTGATAGGCACTTTGTGGTGTCCACGTGCTTTCTGTGGCTACAGGAGCAGTTTGTCGCGCATGCTTTTTCAGCGTCATCAGGGTTACGGTCGTGCAGAAGATAACTCCACAGACGGCTGCTGCGGCAAGCCATAACGGACGCAGGCGTCGGAACAGGGTAGGTTGCTTTTCTTCCTTTTCGGCAACCGCTTGTTTTTCCGGCAATTGTTCCATCAGTTGCGTTGCGAACTGTTCGAAATACCCCTCCGGAGTCCGGAACGGATTTGTTTTTTTCGCATATCGGCTGAGTATGTCTTTCTCTTCTGTCATAATGTTCTCTTTTGCGGTTCTGTCTATTAGACGGCAGTTGTCGTGAAAGGTTTAATCATGTCGTTCAAAAAAATCTGAAATTTTTTTCACGGCGTGGTGATAAGAGGCTTTCAGAGCGCCCACGCTGGTTTGCAGAATTTCGCTCATGTCCTCATATTTCATTTCTTCATAGTATTTCATCTGGAACACGATCCGCTGTTTTTCCGGAAGTTCTGCCATAGCCTGTTGCAGTTGTGCTTCCGTTTCATCTCCGTCGAAATACTCATCACTCATCAGGCGGCTGGCCACCGACTGGCTCTTTTCTTCGTCCAGACTGATCTGTTCTTTCTGGCGCTGCAGGAAATTCAGCGTTTCGTTGACACAGATTCGGTAGAGCCATGTTGAGAATTTGGCTTCTCCCTTGAATTGTTCCAGATTTGTCCAGGCTTTGATAAAGGTATTCTGGAGTACATCGTTGGCATCATCGTGGTCGAGCACCATGCGTCTGATCTGCCAGTACAGCGGTTCACTGAACGTATTGACTACCTTTCCGAATGCAGCTTTTTGCTGTTTCGGATCGTGTAGCAAGGCAATCAGTTCTTTTTCTTCCGTTTGTTCCATTCCTCTTCTCTGATTTTGGTCTGTCTGGATATGTATTCGATAAGTTTGGCGACCAAAAGGTTTAATGTCTTGTTGGTAAAAAAAATGTCCGGCGAACCCGGACAAGTTTTTATTTGATGGCTATTTTTCTTACTATAGTTCCCAACTTCAGAATGTACCAGCCCTTTTGCAGGTTTGTGCGGATTTTCACTTGGTTCCCTTCAATTGCGTATGTAGCGGTCTTTGAACCTGTAAGTGTATAGATTTCTAAGATCATTCCGTCTGCATGGCTGATTGTCAGCATATTCCCTTCTGTCTGGATGGATGGAGCCATCTGTTCGGTCTGCATCATTCCGTTTGTCACTCCGGCAACTGTCCGAGGCGGAAAAAGGCCGCAGATTCCCAATATAATCCCTATGGCTGCATATTTCTTAAGCATGACATTCCCTTGTTTTGATTTTCTATTTCTACAAAAATAGATATTCCTAACGTATAAAACAAATTTTATTGTGTAAATCGGCTGATTTTTTTTAGAGTTTCAGGGTCAGGTTTTCGCGTGCCAGGATGGTGTTCGGAAAAATTTCCTGTGCTTCATGCAGCAGTGGGGTTTCGTCTTCGTAACGTGCAGAGAAGTGTCCGATACACAAACGGCCGGCCTGACTGTCCCGGGCCAGAGTGGCTGCCTGTTCTGCCGTTGTATGAAATGTTTCCTGTGCCCGTTTTTCCAGATCTTTTCCAAAAGTGGCTTCGTGGAAAAGCAGGTCTACGTTTTTCAGATGCTCCTGCAGTTCCGGAAGATAGCAGGTATCCGAACAGTAGGCATAGCTGCGTGCCGGTTCCGAAGGTCGGGTAAAATACCGGTTGGGGATAACTTCTCCGTCCGGAGTTGTCCAGTCGGCACCATTCTTGATTTGGTTGATGGCATATTCCGGGACCTGATAGAAGTCTATTTTTTCCCGGATGATATGGGGGAGTGTCGGTTTTTCGCGGAACAGGAATCCGCAGCACGCAATCCGGTGCCGGAGTGGGAGCGTGTAGACCGTCACCGAACGGTCTTCGTAGACAGGTGCAAATCGGGTCGTATCGATCGTATGCACTTCCACCTGATAGTCCATCCCCGCACAGTAATAGTCCAGTTGCGGTTGGAGCAACTGATCCAGAGGTGCCGGCGCATAGATATGCAGTTTTGCCGTTCGTCCAAGCAGTCCGAAGGTCGAGATCAGTCCCATCAGTCCGAAACAGTGGTCGCCGTGCAGGTGTGAGATAAAGATATGATTCAGTCGTGAGAATTTCAGTCGTGACCGGCGCAGTTGCATTTGTGCTCCTTCGCCACAGTCGATCATAAAAAGTTTTTCGCGCAGATTGACCACCTGTGCCGAGGCGAAGTGGCGGGTGGTCGGCAGTGCCGATCCGCATCCCAGAATCGTTACTTCAAATTTTTCCATGGTTTTAGCCAAGTCTGGTTTTCTGCTGCAAAGTTAGTGCTTTTTCCCGAGTGTGTATAAAAAAAGAGAGGAAACAACAGAATTGTTTCCTCTCTGTGATTATTGTTGGGGAAATAGATTATTCACCTTTTTCCAACTGAGCCTTCAAGGCAGCCAAAGCGTCGATGTCGCCCAGGGTAGTTGAAGCAGCCTGGTTCTGGATCATCGGAGCTTCTTCTTTCTTGCTCTTCTTAGGAGCAGCAGCCTTCTTGGCAGCTTCTTTCTCAGCGCGCTGTGCATCTTCGTAGATACGGCTGTGAGAAAGGATGATGCGCTTGCTTTCCTTGTTGAACTCGATTACCTTGAACGGAAGTTTCTCGTTCAGCTGAGCCTGGCTACCGTCTTCCTTAACGAGGTGTTTCGGAGTAGCGAAGCCTTCAACGCCATATTCCAACTGGATTACAGCACCCTTCTCGAGCAGTTCGGTGATGGTACCTTCGTGAACTGAATCCAAAGTGAAGACAGTTTCGAATACGTCCCATGGATTTTCTTCGAGCTGTTTGTGACCGAGGCTCAAGCGGCGGTTTTCCTTGTCGATTTCCAATACCTGAACTTCGATGGTTGCACCGATCTGAGTGAATTCAGAAGGATGTTTGATCTTCTTAGTCCAAGAAAGGTCAGAGATGTGGATCAGTCCGTCTACACCTTCTTCGATTTCAACGAATACACCGAAATTAGTGAAGTTACGAACCTTAGCTGTGTGCTTAGAACCTACAGGATATCTTTCTTCGATATTTTCCCATGGGTCTGGCTTCAGCTGTTTGATGCCGAGAGACATCTTACGCTCTTCGCGGTCGAGTGTCAGGATGACAGCTTCTACCTCGTCGCCCACTTTCATGAAGTCCTGAGCTGAACGCAGGTGCTGGCTCCAGGACATTTCTGATACGTGGATCAGACCCTCTACGCCCGGAGCGATTTCGATGAATGCACCGTAGTCAGCCATAACGACAACTTTACCCTTCACTTTGTCACCAACCTTCAAGTTTGGATCCAAAGCATCCCATGGGTGCGGAGTCAACTGCTTCAAACCAAGAGCGATGCGTTTCTTTTCGTCATCGAAGTCAAGGATAACGACGTTGATCTTCTGATCGAGCTCAACCACTTCATGCGGATCGCTTACGCGGCCCCAAGAAAGGTCGGTGATGTGGATCAAACCGTCTACGCCACCTAGGTCGATGAACACACCGTAAGAGGTGATATTCTTGACAGTACCTTCGAGTACCTGGCCTTTTTCCAGTTTGCCGATAATTTCTTTCTTCTGCTGTTCCAACTCAGCTTCGATAAGCGCCTTGTGTGAAACAACCACGTTTTTGAATTCCTGGTTGATCTTAACCACCTTGAATTCCATAGTTTTGCCAACGAATACATCGTAGTCGCGGATAGGCTTCACGTCGATCTGAGAACCCGGCAAGAATGCTTCGATGCCGAATACGTCTACGATCATACCACCCTTCGTGCGGCACTTGATGTAACCCTTGATAATTTCTTCTTTCTCGAGTGCTTCGTTCACACGATCCCAAGAACGTGTAGCGCGAGCCTTCTTGTGTGACAGGATCAGCTGACCCTTCTTGTCTTCCTGATTTTCGATGTAGACTTCTACCTTGTCGCCTACTTTCAGATCCGGATTGTAACGGAACTCACTCATAGGAATGATACCGTCTGATTTGAAGCCGATGTTTACAACGACTTCGCGTTTGTTCATTGCGATAACCGTACCGTCGACAACTTCGTGGTCGTTAACCTTGTTCAATGAACCTTCATAAGCTTTTTGCTGCTCTTCGCGGCTTACGTTTGCAGCATCACCACTTTCGTAGGCATCCCAGTCAAAGTCTGCCAATGGTGCAACGTTTTTCAAATCTGCCATTTAAATAAGTTAGTTAATTAATAATGTTTCAATTAATAATGTTAGACATTATATTGTTGATAATTCGGGCGCAAAGTTACTTTTTTTTGTTTGATTCTCCAACGGTTTTCGGCTTATTTTATTGATAACGAGCGCTAAAAAACTGTTAAATCTTATAGTTGCCGGTGTTTCCGGCCGTTCTCCCGGGGTGTGGTTTATCTTATTTCACGCTTAAAAATAGCTCGACTATGGAATAAATGATTAACTTTGCAAGGCCTTTTGCAGGGCATCCGGTGGTGTCGGACTTATATATTAATAAGGTGTCCCTCCGGTTTGCATGACAGAAAAAGAAATCATTATAAGAAAACAGTTATGAGAAAAAAGATTGAATGTATCGGAATCTTAACATCGGGCGGTGACGCGCCGGGAATGAACGCGGCTATCCGTGCCGTGACGCGTGCCGCAATCGCTACGGGCTATCGGGTGAAAGGTATTTACCGGGGCTATGAAGGTCTGATCAAGAACGAAATCAAGGAGTTTACCACCGAGGATGTGAGCAACATCATCCAGCGTGGCGGTACGGTGCTGAAAACGGCCCGCTGCAAGGAATTCATGACCGAAGAGGGCCGCAAGCTGGCCTACGACAATATGGTGGCTCAGGGCATTGATGCCTTGGTGGTCATCGGCGGTAACGGTTCGCTGGCCGGAGCACGCATCTTTGCCGACGAGTTCGACGTGCCTTGCATCGGATTGCCCGGTACGATTGACAATGACCTTTACGGCACCGATTCCACGATTGGCTACGACACCACGCTCAACACCATCGTGGAGTGTGTCGACAAGATCCGCGACACGGCCACTTCGCACGAGCGCATCTTCTTCATCGAGGTGATGGGGCGCGATGCCGGATTCCTGGCTCAGAACAGTGCCATCGCCAGTGGGGCAGAGGCTGCGATTATTCCCGAGGACAGCAGCAACGCCAACCAGCTCGAGAAATTCATCGGCCGGGGCATCCGCAAGAGTAAAAGCTCCAGCATCGTCATCGTGTCCGAGAGTCCGAAGTGCGGCGCCATGTACTATGCCGACCGCGTCAAGCAGGAATATCCCGAGTACGACGTGCGCGTGTCCATCCTCGGCCATTTGCAGCGGGGCGGCTCGCCGAGCGCCTACGACCGCATCCTGGCTTCCCGTCTGGGAGTGGGTGCCATTCAGGCCATTCAGGAAGGCCAGCGCAATGTGATGATTGGCATCCGCAACGACGAGATTGTCTACGTGCCGTTTGCCAATGCCATCAAGAACGACAAGCCCATCAAGAAGGAGCTCATCGACGTGTTGGGTATTTTGTCGATCTGATTACCCGAAGTTTTTTATATTTTTTCGAAAAATCGGCAATAAAAAAAGTGTATAAAACAAGAAAAATGCTCCGTCAGGATTTAACGGAACATTTTTCTTGTTAAAATATTTGTATTTTACAAATATCCTTACTATTTTTGTAGCATCAAATAAAATTAAGTTATGTTTTTGCTTGAGTTTATTTCGTTGCTGGCTTTGTCTTCCCTGTTGCCGCGGGTTGGCTGGATACTGAATAACCGGGCTGATGCAGTCTGGAGCGGCTTAATATGTTTTAAAACATGTTCTTTTTGTGTTAGATATGATAGAGTATTAGCATCTTTTAAGTATAATAATTTGGCTAATTCGCTGATTAATTTAACACACACACACACACACACAATCAGTCGTTTAAATGCTTTGATAAAGTCCGTTGTATGTGACTTTTTGATAATATGTCAATCTAAATTGACGTATTGCAAATTCTGTGGACATAAACTTCATTATCTTTGTCCTAAGAATGTTATAGTGAAGAATTTTGTTTTTATAAACTTTCTATGTTAGAATGAATATAATGAATCGTTTCCGAATTATAATAAGCGTTGCATTTCTGCTGTTCGGATTTTTCCGCGTGCAGGCGCAGGACCTGGTTGTCAAGACCGACTTGACGAACTGGGCCACGCTTTCGCTGAATGTCGAACCCGAGGTTCGTGTCGGAAAAAAATCAACCTTAGCATTGGGCATTTCCTACAATCCGTGGACTTTTGCCGACAACCGCAAATGGCGCCATCTGCGCGTGCAGCCCGAATATCGTTTCTGGATCTGTCGTCCGTTTGGCGGACATTTCCTGGGGCTTCACGCTTCCTACACGCGTTTCAATGTGGGACGGGTTGATTTCCCGGGGCATTTCCTGCCGGCTCTGGCCGAGAATCGGGTGCAGGGAAATGAGTGGGCTGTGGGTATTGGTTATGGCTATCATTGGATTCTGTCCACGCGCTGGAGCTTTGAGGCCGAGGTGGGTCTGGGCTTTTCGCATGCCGATTTCGATGAATACCGGTGCGAGACGTGCGGCGACTATCTCGGTTCGCGCCACACCAACCGTTTCATGCCCACCAAGCTGTCCCTGTCGTTGATTTACGTAATCCGTTAGTCGTCCGTGGCGACCGTTTTTGAATTTTAATTCCTGTAGACTATGAAAAGAAAATACCATAGATATCTGTTGAAAACCTTCGTGTTGGCCGCCGGATTCATAGCCGGCGCGGGTGTTTCGGCTGCCGCGCTTCCCGATGCTACGGCTGCCCTGCGGCGCGCTCCGCTTCCTGCGGTTTTGGCCGATACGGCAACTTTTGAGTGGGTCGACAGCACGCGCATCAACGTGCGCCTGCAGTTGGGCTCGGGCGATGTGCGCATCACCACCGACGACCGCCTGATCCTCATGCCCCGCATCGTATCGGCTTCGGGCGATTCCGTTTATGAATTGCCGCCAGTGGAGTTTGCCGGACGGCGCAACAAGAAATATTTCGACCGCCGTGCCGCGCTCCGGCATGCGGAGCGTCCGTCCATTTACACGCCCGGCGATACGGCCCGTTTCGTTTATGCCATCTGGGCCGAGCCCTGGATGCGCCGTTCCGAGCTGCGCCTGGAGTTGTACCGCGATTTTGAGGACTGCTGTTGCGTCACGTCGCTTCCGTCTTCCGTCTTAGGGCGCACCGAATACATCGTTCCGCATTTTGAGCCCGTCGTGCCCTGGGTGAGCGTGGCCGAGCAGATAGCCGTGCGCGAGCCGGTGCTCGTGCCGATAAGCGAGTACAAGCCGTTCAATCCCAATGTGCCGTTGCGTAAGATGAAGGATGCGCTCTATGTGCATTTCGCCGTCAGCAAATGGGATTTGCGCGAGGACTTCCGCAACAACCGCGAGACGCTGGGCCGCATCCTCGACATGGTGCGGCGCATTGAGGCCGATACATTGTCGTCGGTAGCCAAGATCCGCATCATCGGTCTGGCTTCGGCCGAAGGTCCGGTGGCGCTCAACGAACGCCTGTCGCGCAACCGTGCGCAAGTGCTGAAGGACTATTTAGTGAACCACGGCGTGTCGTTGCCCGACAGCACGTATGAATTGGTGGCCGGTGGCGAGGCCTGGGCCGACCTGCGCGATGTGATTGCCGAGAGCAATCTGGAGGGCAGGGAAGAGCTGCTCCGCATTGTCGACGAGACGGCCGACCCCAACCGCCGCGAGGCGTTGATCCGCCGGCACAACCGCGGCCGTTCGTTCGACTATCTGCGCCAGCATGTGTTTGCCGACCAGCGTAACTCCGGTTATATTCAGGTTTACTACGAGGCCGTGCCCGATATTGCCGCGCGCCAGATCAACGAGGCCATCCGCCTGATTGATTCCGGCCGGAGCGACGAGGCCGTGACCCTGCTCGAACCGGTGGCCGATGCCCGCAAATGGAACACGCTCGGTTCGGCCTACTACCTGAGCGGCCGCAAGCAGGAGGCGCTCGACTGCTTCCGCCGGGCTGTCGGGGCCGGCAACGAAGGCGCCCGTCAGAACCTGGAGGCTTTGGAGCGCCTGATGGGGCTGAAGCGCTGACCGTCGGCACGCCCTCGGTTGGGGCTACGAAATCGTCCGGCAAGCCCCGATGCATCCCGAAACGGGGGAGCCGGCATCAGCAAAAAATAAAAAATCAATCCATAGCGATAAATAAAAAATGAGTGTTTAATCAATAAATTGTTGTTCTAAAAATCAAATGTTTATGAAAACAAACAGAAATCTGTACTTGTTTGCCGCTGCATTGGTGGCCGGTACTATGGGCATGACTTCATGCTCGAATGAGGAAATCACGCCGGGTAATCAGAATCCGACTTACAACGGCGAAAGTGTGAAAACGCAGTTTGCGATTAATATCCCGTATGGAAAGTCCGGGACCCGTATGAGTGAGGACAACACTCAGGGCGACGGAACTGGTGCAGCTTTTTTAGGCATGCATAACATATACTTGGTTCCGTTAACGGGGGAAGGTACTGGAAGTTCCACGTTTACCAGTGTGATTCCGTTGGATGGTTTCACTGCATTTGAAACAGGTAGTTCCAATTACAAATTGTATAACGATGTGAATATTCCTGTGGGAACAACGAATTTCTTATTCTATGGAGTTGGAGGCGGATCAGTTCCTGGGAATGCTATAGGTAAATTTCAAAACGGTATTCTTACGTCCACCTTGCCCACTACACCGAATGCGGAAGCTGTCCGTTTTAATCTGGAACAGATCCTGACAGGGGATGAATTTGTTACTCAGCAAGCCGATTTGCTTAAGTTGCTGAATGACGTAGCTGGCGTCGCCGATTGGGCATCACAAGGTGAGGCTACTGAATTAGGAGCCTTGTATAAAAATTACATTACGCTGGTGGGCGGTTCTGCCAATTCCATCCGTCTGACCATGGAGGAATTATATAATGCCGTAAGTGAGATTACGGGGAGTGACCCTGTAAATCAAATTGTCACCGGTATAAAGAATAGAATTGCGGAATCATTTACTGTTACTGATAATACCGTAACTGATGGTAAGTACGTTTTGACTTGGAAAAGTACGAACACCTATCCTACAAATTTGAATGTTCCGGAGGGTGCGGCACAGGTAGACTTTAATAATGATACTAAGAAATTCAGCTATGTTACGGCACCGACAGTTGGAAATTCTAATAAATTGGATGTCTACAATCTGTGCTATCCAGCGTCTTTGGCTTATTTTATCAATACTCCATTGAAAGCAACAACTCAGACTACTGTTGCTTGGCCGACTACAGCTGAGGCGTGGACAAATGAATCTTGGACTGGTTGGGGCAAAGCTGTTACGGCTACCACGCGTACAGTGGCTTTAAAGGAAAATATTCGTTATGGTGTTGCCAATTTGAAGACCACAGTAAAATGTAAGAACGCAACTTTGGAAGATAATGCCGCTGAGATAACAGGTGCTCAGAATAATCAAAATATTGTTGTTCCGAATGATGGTTTCCAGGTTACCGGTATTTTAGTAGGTGGTCAGCCTTCTGTTGTTGGTTGGAATATGATTTCTGTTGGTACTACAGAATACAATCAAACGGTTTATGACAATTCATTGACCGATATTTATGCTAAAAATAATGTTGCCAGCTCACCAAATTATACGTTGGTTCTTGATAATTCTATGAATACTACGAAACCAGTAAGCATTGCTTTAGAATTGGTGAACAATTCAGGTACTGATTTTTATGGTGTTCAAGGTAAGATTGCTGCTGGAGCCAAGTTCTATCTTGTTGCTCAGTTGGATCCTACTGCAGTCACTACCCCTTCTGTAGAATCAGTTTTCTTGAAAAACTATCAAACCGAGGCTAATCTGACCATTACTTCTTTGAAGAATGCTTATGTGACCATTCCTGACCTCCGTGCTTCAGAACTCGTATTGGGTCTTTCTGTTGACCTTAAGTGGGAGACTGGTATAAAGTTTGACGTAGAAATTAAATAATACGGCCATCCTTAAACTTTTTCAGGCGGCCGCCTTTCGTAGGGCTGCCGCCTACCACCGGCAAACATCTGCGGATAACCGTTAATCTTCCGTAGGTGCGGTATAAGAAATAAAAACAGAAAAAGAGTTTGTAATCATGATGAAGCAAACGAAAAACATAATTGCAGCTGTCCGAAAGCAGGGCGCATCAGTCTTGCTGTTAGCCTGTGTGCCGCTGGCTTTTGCGTCGTGCATCGACGAGGACCTGTCGGAGTGCGGTGTGGACTATGCCATCGACTACCGTCTGGAGCTCTCCACCTCGTTGCGCCTGTCGCTCGATCAGGAACTGGTCACGCCGGCCGAACAGCAACTGGCCGAAGCATTGAAGTCGGCCCTTTCGGACATTATCACCGACAAGGCCAAGGTGGTCGACCTCTCGTTCTTTACTTTCGGTAGTGGTAAACTGACCAAGCATCAGACGTTCAACCCCGATGCCAACAGCTTGTCGCTCACGGTCTATATGGATCGGGGCGACTACCACAATATCGCTTTGGCGGCTACCCAGAAGGAAGACGAGGTTCATATTGACGGCGCTTCGACTTTCTCCGGAATCAATCTGCGTCAGATGGAGGCCGATACGGTCGATGCTCACAGTGCCGCCCTGTATATGGGTTACGAACAGTTGCTGATCGACCAGGCGTCCAGTCGTTTCTACGTGCCGCTCTATATGCAGAATGCGGTGCCCGTCCTGGTGGTGAATCCCAATAATTCTCCGGCCCGGCTGTTGGCAGCCTATACACGCCGCACGGCCAGCGGTCTGCTTTGTGCCGACAGCACGTTTGTCTACGACCATTCGGCCGTGATGCGTACGCGCAGGGTGGACGGCGGCGGCTTGACGGCCTACTACACCGTCTGTTTCCCTTCGGCTAATACCGCTATATCGCGCAGTGCCGACGACCCGGTCGAAGCCCAAGGCAGCATCTGGGAGATGGATGTCTACACGCAGTTGCCCGATGATAAATACGTCAAGAACACGCTCTACATCAAGGACCCTCTGAAGGCAGGCGAGATGCAGGTCATCAAGGTGAAACTCACCGACGAGGGCGAGCTGGTCAGCGACAATCCCGAAGTGGGCGTTTCAGTGGAGCTCGACTGGAAGCCCGGCGGCGATTTCGAGGTGGAAATATAACGATTTTTCCGAATAGCGGAACTGTCGTTCGGAGATGCTCATCTCCAATGAACGGGATGAGGAACTCGCAAAAAAACACAGTATGAAAAAGATAAAATACTGAAATACAATTAGAAACCATAATCAATATGATAAAAGCTAATGTAAGAATATTTTTAATAGTCTGTCTCTGCCTACTGGCCCTTACGGCCTGTCGTCATGGTGAGGACCTGCCGGTGCCTTCGCCTGAGGTGGAGACCGTGCAGCTCATCATCAGCGTGCCGAATACGGCGGCCGGTTCGCGGGCCATCGGTGATCCCGGAACTGCGGTCGACGAGGGGGCGGATTGGGATCGGCTGGCGGTGATATTGGCGTATACGGATGATTCGGAAGTAACCTTGCCCGGAGATTCGAAGGTGCAGGTAACCACAATATCGAAAACAGAGTTTGAGGATCTGCCTGACTACGCAAATAATTCCAAGTTTAAATTGCTGGCTATCGATGCACAGCCGGGGACGGTGTATATATATGGGGTAACGTATAGTTACGGGGAAGATAATAATCAAATATATGGAAATCCAGAATCAGCCATAAAGGCATGTAAAAAAAATGATGACGTACAAGCACTGACTATATCGAATGATTATGCTTCAACAAGCCAAAATGCTGCTTCCAAGTTTGTCAGCGTAGCTACGGGGTATTACAAAACTACGGGGAATCAGCCAGACGAATTTACAATCCAAGAAGGCGGCACCGGACAGGTAGGCGGCACTATTCCCACCATGACCCTGACCCGACTGGCGGCAAAGATAGATATTCAGTGGGATGCGGCGGATGCGTATGAGGCTGGTTATACGGATGTGAAGGTGACGGAGTTTACCTTTTATAACGATAAAGTTAATACTACTGTAACCGATTCTGGCAAAGGATACCTATTCCCTGCACTCAACAGTTCCTCAACAGGTATTGCAGGAAAGAAGACATTCAACACCTCAGAAATCAGCCAACGCAATGGACGGGTGTATCATTATACGTTTCCTGACGGGGTGAGTGTGCCGAGTGTAAAGTTTAATATAACGGCAGAAAAAGAAGGCAATGAAATTACTGGTGACGGTTATACCCTAAACTTCCAAAAGGCCCTAAACCAAGCCACCTGGTACAAGGTGAATGCAACGATTAAGGGGATAACGGGAGATGGGAATATAACTTTGGGGGATAATAGCGGTACATCGGTGGGAGGTTAAGGAGAAGTTAAAAAGAAACGGAGTCAACGGATAGCAGGTAATGAAACCATACAAAGGATTTGTCTATATTCTTGCCAGCAAGCGCAACGGTGTGCTCTATACAGGGGTCACCAACGACTTGCAGCGGCGGGTAGCGGAGCATAAGGCGGGCATAAACCAGGGCTTCACCAACCGCTACCATGTAAAAAGGCTTGTCTACTTTGAATCGTTCCCCACATTCGCCACTGCTATCCGTCGCGAGAAGCAATTGAAGAAGTGGAGACGAGAATGGAAAATAGCGCTCATTGAAGAAGAAAATCCCGAATGGAACGACCTGAGCGACGCAATCGGGGTGACGAAAGAATACATTCAAGGGGTGATGGATGAATATAGCGAAGGAAGTCTCAGACCCGGAAACGCTTCGAAAGAATAGAAGAACGCGCAGGCCCACGGCCATCAGGCCGTCATCCCGTGCTCGAACGGGAACTAAAAGCCCCCGGCCACCAGGCCGTCATCCCGTGCTTGACACGGGAACTAAAAGCCCCCCGGCCACCAGACCGTCATCCCGTGCTTGACACGGGAACTTAAAGAGGCACACGGAAGATACATTAATATATAATGACTCAAAAGGCAACGACGATGAAGAAGCAAAACATGTTTCAGATAGCACTGCTGGCTATGGCACTCTTTATGAGTATGGCGGCAATGGCACAAAGCAAGATCTATTATGTCAGTCCGACGGGTACTGGCGATGGCTCGTCATGGACAAACGCCACGACGCTCACCGATGCACTTGGCAAGGCGGTAGCCGGCGACCAAATCTGGGTGCAAGGGTTTGAACAAATAGACGCTACAGATAAACTTTATATCACTCCTACCACTGATGGCTTCACCCTCAACTCCGGCGTACAGCTCTACGGCGGCTTTGCCGGCACGGAGACGAGCATCAACGACCGCGAGACCTTGGGCAAGCCTTACCAGCTAAAGTACCGCACAGTATTGTCGGGAGATATTGATATGAACGATGACGTGGACAATACGAATCTTATCTTCCCTGCCAATACGACCCGTACGGACAATGCCGCACACGTGTTGTCCATCAACATGGCTCCTTCATCGGGCGGCAACAACAACACCTACCCCACTGTGGTGAACGGCTTCTCCATCGGCGGCGGACAGGCTGACGGTACGGATGAGAAAGGAGGCGGTATCTATATACATGGCGACAATACCAACGGCGGCATCTTCCGCATCGAACGCTGCTTCTTCGTGAACAACTACGCCACGCAGGGCGGTGCCATCTATGTGGATGCCGCAGTAAAGAACGTCAATAATGGCGAATCGCTCATCAACCAATGCGCTGTCTACAACAACGCGGCGGGCGCACGGGGGGCGATCGTGAACGCCGGTGGCGGCATCTACCTGGCCGGCGCGGCGACTGTCGTCAATTCCACCATCTTCAACAACGAGAACGGCGGTCTGCGCCTTTCCACAGACAGTAAGGTTATAAATTCTACTGTGGCACGCAACACGGGGGCGGGTATCGACATGATTGAGACTGTGACGGATTTCAGCGTTTTCAACTCCATTGTCTGGGGAAACACCTTGCTTTCAGCTGAAAATCAGCCTAAATTCCAGAATTCGGCCTATCATGAGGTGACTGTAACCAATACGGATGCAGGTACAGACGGCAACCACAACGTATATGTGACCAAAGAAAACCGGGGTGACAAAGATGCCCCCATGTTCGACGCTCCATCGGTAAAGACCAGCTTTGACCGCGACTTCAACTGGCGCCAGATGGCTTATCCGCTTTGGTCATGGAATGTGCTCGAAGGTTCGGTGATGCATAGCAAGGGAAATAAAGACTTTTATGATCTGACAATTTATGGCAGCGAAGATATGGCCGGTAATGCGCGTGTACATGGGGAGACTATAGATATTGGCGCTTATGAATTTCAGCAGATGCCGGCAGGGCGTATTCGTTATGTCATGCAGCAGGCTCAAGGTAGTGGCGACGGTACTTCATGGGCGAATGCATCGGGCGATCTGCAGAAGATGATTGACGAGCTGGCACAGAATAATCCGCAAAATCTGGCGGGTGAAGTGTGGGTTGCAGAAGGTACTTATGTACCTAAAATACAGGTTATCAGTGGTGCAACCTATTCTGCTTCGTTTTTGATGCGTGATGGAATCAGTGTGTTTGGAGGATTTGTCGGTGGGGAAATAAATAAGCGCGAAAGAACGATGACGACAAACGGTATGCCTTGGGATTTTGAACATAAGACCGTTTTGGAGGGAACTTACTATGAAGATGCCAAAACACTTTGGGATGTATCGGGACATAAATGGACTGTGGCGAGTGATTCGCGTCATGTCGTATTTTTTGCTCCTTTGCCTTCAGAGGGTAAAAGTGGATTTGAGCGGACTACGACGCTGAATGGTGTGACGGTTCGCGGTGGCTATGCTCAGGGTAATACGGGAACAACAGACTTCCTGACTGATCGTGGTGCTGGGCTTTATATGGGGATTAACGCTATACTGGAAAAATGTATTGTGACCGAAAATTCGGCGATCGGAAACGGCGGCGGTGTTTATCTGTATGGCGGACGTATATTGAATTCTTTGATTTATAACAATAATGCGGATGGCGATGGTGGCGCTGTCTATATGGATAATGCGGGATTGGTGTTGTCTTCAATGTTGACTAACAATTCGGCCAACAATGGTGCAGGTATTTATTTGGCTCATGCTGGCAGTTGGACGGACGGTAAACTGCATCCAGAGTATTTGATTTTGTCTTCTTCCGTTGTGTCTAACAATACGAGTCGTCGAAATGGTGCGGTTTATTGCGCAAAGGGAGGTGTGTTGTTGCAGAATACGATAACCAACAATGATTGTCCTACGGCAACCGATAATACGGCTGGCAATGCTTCACAAACTGGTGGACTGTATGTGGATGCGTATGGGTTGGTGGTCAACTCTGTGCTTTGGAACAATACCATCCAGCTATTGAACGTACCAATGTATGCCAAGAATCCGACATCTGCAAATGTGCGGTTCCTCTATACTGCTTTGTCGGGAACAAATAATACGGTGTGGAACAACGTTTTGCAGCAGGAGATGATTTCGTTGGCCGAAAGTAATGATTTGGATGAAGAAGGTGTCCTCAGTCCAGGTTTTACTCCTGAAGGGTTACCGGCGACTACTGGTGTCGATGGTTCATGGAAAGGAATTGATGTTAGTACACTTTATTTATGGAAGCCGGTTACAGGTGCCAATCTTCGTGCCCGTGGTATGACATTAGGAACTTTACCCGATGAAGTGATAGTGGCTCCGGAAATAGATATTACGGGAAAACGGTTTGCTCAGAAACCTGCAGTAGGAGCGTATGCGGTAGATGCTACTGCGATTCAATATGAAGAGACTGCAGATGCGTTGAAAGTTTATGTTGATACAGAGTGTGCTGTAGCTGATCATGATGGAATTTCTTGGGAACGTGGTTATCGGTCTTTGAATGAGGCTATTGCTTATATGGCAGATCTGGATGCTAATACCGTCGGAAAGAAACGTTTGGAAATATACGTACTTGAGGGAGATATTTGGCCACGTTATGCTTATACCAATCTCGATCCGAAGACGGCAACAGTCAATATTCCGGCTGCTGTTAGTGGAAATACAATTTATATTTATGGAGGCTATCATCGGAACACAGACGATAATACGGTCGTGCGCGATCCACTTACTTACCGTTCTGTCATCAACGGAAATCATGAGGGAAAAGACATCGAAGAGGGACTTTATCACTGTATAACGGTAACTAAAGGCGCAAAGGTTTGTCTGGATGGTTTCCATATCATCAACGGTTATGCTGCAGGCGAGGCTTCCCGGCAGTATGGAGCTGGTCTTTTGGTGCATGACGGTGCCGAGGTGACGGTCAGCAACTGTATCTTTGAAAATAATACAGCTCAAGAGGGTGCTGCTATTGATGCGCGCAATGCACAACTGACGATGACCAATTGCGTGGTGAACAATAATACAAATACAATGGCTGACGCTCTTGTGGTGAACTGTCCGAACCTGACGATGAATCATGTGACGGTGGTGAATAACGAAGGGGCGGCACCGGCTGATATGGGGTATTCTTCATTCTCAGCTGGAAACACTTCTGGAAATAATACATTTTCTGATGCTTCTGTCGGAGCAGAAGGAGCCAGAAATTTTGCGAACCCGACAAATCAGGTTGGTGCCACATTGGGCTTTGATAGTTATCTGGGCGGATATGCTGAGTTCAGGCCGTTGACAAGCTCGTTGGAGGCGGCGAAGTTGATCAATAAGGCGACAGGAACTCCAGCAGGATTGACAGCAGATATTGCAGGGCAAGTCCGTAATTTGGGCGGTGCGCCTGATTTGGGAGCGTATGAGGCAATCCTGCCGGAAAGCGGTGTGATTTATGTGCGCAGCACAGATGGAAATGACAATTCTGACGGAAGTTCTTGGGGTAATGCGTATAAAACATTGACAAAAGCTTTGGAAGTGGCCCGAAGTGGCGATAAGATTTGGGTGGCGGCAGGAACATATACCGGAACCATAAAGGGTAATCAGAATAACGTTGACGACGCTAAAAACATCCACAAACAGCCATACGCGTATGAGATGAAGGAGGGGGTTAATGTTTATGGCGGCTTCCCCGATTCGGGAACGCCGGGAGAGAATGACCGTGATCCGAATACTTACAAGACTTATTTACAGGCACAAATTAATAAGCCAACATATCCTCAGACTTCCAATTATTCTTCTATTTGGCCAAATACGGGGCGTGTACTTGTACAACGCCAACATTTTAACAAAGAAACAGTTTGGGATGGATTAGTTATTCGATACGGTTCTCTGAATACAGGTTATAGATATTCTATAACCGGAAATATTATGAATTTGGATACTAAAGTCATTGGAGAATGTGGAGGTGCCGGTGTTTATATGATGGGAAACAGTGTATTAGAAAACTGTATTATAGAGGATAATATTATATTGGCAGATAAAAAGAATATTATATCAAATAGCGGTGGTATTCATTCCGTGGCAGGAGGAGTATTCTGTCGTGGAGGAGTCATTAGAAATTGTCAAATAATAAATAACTCAATACGAGTTTATAGTCAACAGCAAGATTCCAATGGTGCCGCATTCTCGTATGGAGGCGGATTATATATCTTAAACGATGAGACTTATACTGCTGCAATTTTCAACTCACTGATTTCCGGGAATCGTGCAGAAGCGTTGGAATGGAATAATCAAAAGGTTTCTTACCATACCATGGCAATTGGTGCCGGCGCATGCCAGATAAGTGGTAATTTTTATAATAACACAATTGTAGGGAATACTGCATTAACAGGTGACGCCACTTATTCAAACATTATGTGTGGAGGCATGTTCGTGTATAATACTGCGGAGATTTATAATTGCATCATATATAATAATAAAGAAGAGGGAGGACGCAATATTGGTATCTCAGCACCGGAAAATCTTAATCTGCAAGTGCTTAGTGTAGATATCCCCGAAGGATCGAATGGAGATAAGCCAAATAACGACGGTTATAGCATTATGAAAGATCGAATTCATGTATATTATAGCAATGTAGGCTATACTGATGCATCAGGAAATGCTCATGAATCCTCTTCTTTGGTTTATGATGATGTTACCTATGCAACAAGAAACAATGTATCCGGTTATCCATCATTTGTTGATGAACAAAATGGTGATTATCATTTATTAACTGGTTCTCCAGCCATCAACTCTGGTACAGAAGCTATACCCGACGGAGTCGGTGGTTATATCACCATTCCCGACTACGATGCCGAATATACCAACCGTATCAAGGATTGTGGTATCGATATGGGTGCGTTTGAAAGTACAAATGAGGGAAATATAAAATGTACGACAACAAACGAAGATGGTCAGAAAATAGGTACCTATTACGTTTCTCAAAACGGAGCCGGTCTGCGAAGTGGAGAGAATCCTGCCAATGCAGCTTGTGCCATGAAGCTTCAGGACATATTAACTGCGGCCGGAAAGGAAGTGAAAGCTGGCAATTTGAATTCAGCAGTTGTTAAAGTAGCCGGTTACGAAGAGGTTGATCATGTGGTTTATTATGCCAATACCCTGGCATCGCCGACCGATCCGCTGAGCTATACTTTTGTTGTTCCTGAAGGAGTAACACTTATGGGAGGATACGATGAAGGCACTTTTACAAATCGTAATCCCCAT
This sequence comes from uncultured Paraprevotella sp., assembly GCA_944320775.1. Lineage (GTDB taxonomy): Bacteria > Bacteroidota > Bacteroidia > Bacteroidales > Bacteroidaceae > Paraprevotella. The sequence goes on from CALUIV010000001.1 coordinate 148,454, forward strand.
AAGCTTCGTACAATTCTCAGTGCTATAGCTATGCCAACCGAGGGATCGACGATTACGCAGGAAGTGAACGGTTATCATGTCATTACCTTCGGAGGATGGCCGGGAACGGATGCATTGAATGAAAAATCTATGATTGATGGTCTTTACCTGATTGACGGTTCGGCTACTTCCATGGCAGGATCCGGCGATCCGAAGACCCGGGGCGGTGGTGCCATTGTTCCTGCCGGAGCTCATGTGCGCAATTGTATTGTGGCGCGTTGTGCTGCTGTTCAGGGAGGTGGATTGTATGTTATGCCAGGGGGTATAGTATCAGGTTCTCTGGTTGTGGAAAATAAGGCAGAAGAAGGAGCAGGTGTCTTTGCAGATAATATGGCTGCTGATGGTACACTTGTCAACGAAAGTAACCGTGCACATTTGGTTTCAAGTACGGTAACTGATAATACAGCTTCTTCCATTGGTGGCGGTTTGTTCTTGAAAGACGGTGCTATGATGGTATCCAATTCTGTATTTTGGGGAAACACGGCACCTTCTGATAAAAATATCAGTGGGGTGCTGACGGAAACCTTGAAGGATAATGTTTGGTCCCAAGTTGCAACGGATGCATCTGGAATTACCGATTTTTATCCCGTCAATCATTCGTTTGTGGAGACCTATGAAATGCCTTCGAATTTTGAGAATACCAGCATGGAAAGTAATGAGGATTTGTATTTTGCTTCTTCTTCCCGTACGCTGAAGGCATATTCTCCGCTGATTAAACATGGTATGGATACAGAGTATCAGCAGAGGATGGTTGAATTCTTGGACGTATCTACAGTGGATATGCAAGGCATACCCCGTATACAAACGGGTATACCACGTGTTGATGCCGGTGCCTTTGCTTTTGATGGCGGAACGATTCCGACCAATGTGTTGTTGAAGCGAATCTTCGTGTCGCAAGGAGCAAATGTGCAGTTACCGGAAGGTATAGATATGGATGACTATATTGGCAGATCGTTCTATACTTCGTTGACATGGTTGGATGATGCGCTGGAATATATCAAAGCTGTGCGTAAGAACGGTATTGCTGATGAGGATACAAAATTTGAAATATTGTTGGCATCCGGTACATATAAACCAAGTTACCGGCGTACGGATGCCAGTACAACAACAGTAGACCAGCGTCAGAACTCATACGTGATTCCACAAGGAGTAAGCATATATGGAGGCTTCAGCGGTGAAGAAAAGTATTCTTCTGGTGAGGTGACTACTATTCCTGGGGTTGACGGAGATTCTTTTGAAAATATGGGAGATATCAATAAAATTTTATCTCAACGTGCTTATTCCGATTTTAACCAGAATGGTATCCATGAACCGTGGGAGTTGGCAAATCAGGTAATTCTTTCGGGAAAGGTTAATGTGTCAGAGCAGGTCAGAAATGTTTATCATGTGGTTTATTCCGATGCAGGAGAAAATCCGACTACGGTTAACCCTGTGGTGCTGGACGGATTGACGGTAATGGATGGAGAGACTTCGAATGTATTGAGTGCAGTAGCTGGAATGGATGAAGTTGGTCGTGGAGGTGGAATTTATTCAAGTGGTGTTTCTTATGTTGTAAATCGCTGTCGGTTGATCAATAATTTTGCTGTACGAGGTGGTGCTATTTATATCCGTGATGCTAAATTGACGATCATTAATTCTATTTTGGCCGGTAATGGTACGGTAGACAATTCAATTAGCGGTGAACAGCAACCGCCTAGAGGAGGTGCCGTGTATATAGGTGGTGTATCTGCTACTCCCTATACGCATGCTGCTCTATATGCCGTGAATACACTTTGGGTAAATAATGAGACCGATGGGTATGGTGGGGCTATTGGAACCAATTATGCCGAGGGTATTGTGACTCATTACGATCCGGCTATTTCCATCATGAATAATACTTTTGTACGGAATAAGGCAAAAGAGAATGCAGTGATTTATCATCACAATGCCAAGAATACTATTGTGAATACCTTGATGTGGGGAAATGAATCGGAGAAAGACGATTTGAACACAGACGAGGAAAATCTGCAGATCCATAATAGTGCAAGTGACAAACATGATTTGAGAACAAAGGGTACGGGGAATATTTTGCTTTCTGCCGACAATATGGCTGTTAATGGTCCACGTTTTACCAAGCCTTCAACCGTAGCCGGTGTGGCGGGTAATGATGCCAATAACCAGTGGGATCCTGCGGCAATTTCTGTTTTGACTGATGCTGGAGATGGTACGGAGAAAGCGGATGGAACAGCAGTTTCCGGAGCTTATGATACTTGGTGGGCAAGCGCCCAATCGGATGCGTACAAAGATCTGTATATGACTAATGCAGACAATACAGACTATTTACGTTATGCGGGACCGTTGGATGAAAATAATAATCAAATGGATAAAATAATTGATATTGGTCTGTATGAATACCAATATGAATTGACGTTCCCGAAGATGGATGCTATTTATGTGGCAACTGTTGAAAGTGGTAGAGGAGATGGTACGAACTGGGCAAATGCCACATCGGATATCAGAGGAGCATTGGTGGCGATGGCGAATCCGACCGGTTCACAAGCTACAGTTCCTATAAAAGATAAGGCGGTTTACATTAAAGCCGGAGAATATTCATTGCCACGAATTTCTGCAGGAACTGCATTTACAGTATCTATGGGTAATTCAGAACATGGAACTTCCTTAACCGTTAAAGGTTCTTACAACGAATCGGGCGTGCAGGATTTCAGTCAGCCGACCATCATCACAACACAGGAAAGTAATGCGAACGAGACAGATATTCTGATGGCTGTAGCGGCTAATAATAAGCCGGTGAGCATGGAAGGATTGACGTTTATCAACAAAAATGCGACTACGACCGGTGGTATCGGTATGCAGGCTAGCAGTGGTACTGATGGAAAACTGACTTTGAAGCAGGTGGCTTTCCGGGGAAATAAAAATATTGGTCTGCAAATAAATCCCGGAACAGAAGGAAAATTTTTATTGGTGAATACGTTGTTTGCCGATGGCGGTACCGGGCTGGAAGGAGCGGACGACCGAACTATGGTGGTGAATGCGACGTTTGCGAATAATCAGACGGCAGATTTGACCTTTGCCGGCGATACCAATAAACCTTCGGTATATAATACTGTGTCGTGGAAGAATGGTGTGCAGCATCTGACGACTGAATCGGCAAACAACAATGTGGCCATATTAGGAACAGTTGCTAATGACAATGTCCATGAGGGCCCGAACTTCCGCGATCCGGAAAACACCGATATCTATAACCGAGACTACCGTATCCGTCCGAGTGTGAAGTTACTGAATAAAGGAAGTAATGACCATTATATAGACTATGCTTTGGGACTGACAGAAGCCGGTGCTACCATACCAGAAAAAGAAAAAGAACTTGGTAATAACGCCCGTCTGGTGGATAATGCCATTGACGTAGGTGCCTACGAATACGAGGCCCCCTTGCAACCGATTATTTATGTTAAGCCAGACTTGACCGGAACAGCTGATGGAAAGAGTTGGGAGACGGCATTGGGCGACTTGCAGGGTGCGGTGGATCTGGCCGGATTATATGCTTTGGATCATCCTGAAGAACATGGTTATGTATTTGTTCATGGTAAATACAATGACCATGACGGTACGCTCAATCTGACTTTAGGTAATACCAAGGTATATGGCGGTATGAATGACGAGCGGAGTACTACTTCGTTAGGGGATTCTTATACGAAAGAAGATGTTGAGGCGATTGTTTCCGAATTGCTTGCAAAACGTAAAGGTATGTTGGAAGCCGTTAATCGTTCTTCGCTGAATAATGTTACGATTGCTGCCGACGGTGTAATCGATGGTTTTGTAGTGACAGGCCTGGCGACGGTGCATGCTGGAGCGCTTTCAAGTTCGGTGGTGAAAAATGATGTAGGCGGTAAGGCTGACGGACTGCTGTATAACTCGCTGGTATTGGGCAATGTCAGTGATGTAAAGGCGGTGAATGTGACGGCGACCGGTACTATCACAGACGTCACTGGTAATGGCAATAACCGGGCTTCCGTGACAGAAACGAACAGTTATGTGACGGATGATTATTGGGAGTATCAGTTGATGGAAACTTCAGAGGATATAGACCCGACAGACACCCGAACAGATATAAGCGCCTATATGACGAAAGTCGGTCACAGACGTGACCTGATAGGCAACGCGCGTATCCGCAACGCAGTGGACAACGGTTGCTTTGAGACGTGGAATATCAGCAGCGATTATACTATTACAGCAGATGATTATCCCGTAGGCAAGTCAGTGGTCTATGTGCGAAAGGGACAGGAACTAAAGATTCAGAATGACAGCACATTAGTTTATCCTAATGGCAATGCCTTCAACCCCGGCTTCCTGCTCTTGGAGCATCAGGCAGGTCTGCGTGGTAATCGCAACTATATTTCATTGACGAACTTTGCGGTTGAGCGGGATATACCGGCCGGTGGTGCCGATTTGGTGGCCATGCCGTTCGATGTTAATTCAACAAAAAGTGTACTGGCCGGACTGACACCGAAACGCTACGACGGAAGCATCCGTGCCGCTTATGATTACAAGTTCGATGATGGTTCAGGTACTGGTACAGGAAAAACAGCCTGGACTGAAACGGATCTTGATCGGGTTGGTATCTATGAGGGATTGCTCTTTGAAAACAAGACAGGGCAGGATCAAACGCTCCGTTTCTGCGGCAAGAGCACGGCGCCTTATACAGAGAATGGTACGGACAAGTCCATCTCGCTGACAAAATACAATTTCAACGAGCCATGGACATCAGGAACGGCAGGAGGTAACCGTTTCACGCACAAGGAGAACATGGGCTGGAACCTCTTCGGTTCGCCCTACCTCTGTGCGATGAACTACAGCGATATGGAGTATGGACGGGTGATTTACGGATATGATGAGAACTATAAGACGGTGAATACGGCTGAGGTCGGAACGGAAGGAGGCCATATTCCTGCCGGAAGCGCCGTGTTCACCCAGACGGCTACGCTGAAAGATGCCGAAACGTTTGCCGTGAAGCGGCCTGCCGGTGAGAAGAACGGAACGGCTTTTGCCAGAATGGCGCCGTTGCGCATTGCGCTTTATGCGCCCGGAACCACCCGGAGCACCCGCGGAACCGGAGACTTGACTGAAGAGACACCTCAATTCGTCGACGAGCTCCAGATCGAAGCGGTAGACCCGGAAATGGCCCGCAACGACTTCGATCCGGGGGCCGATGGTGTGAAATGGATGGCACCCGACAGTCTGCCGCAAATCTATGCCGAGCGCGGCGGTGGCCGCTACGCCCTGTTGTCGGCCGTGAGCCGGAGCGGCGAGGTGGCTGTCAGCCTGAATGTGCCGGCAGTCGGTGCCTACACCTTCGCCCTGCCCGAGGATTGCGACGCGTCGGACTATGAGGCTGTATTGCTGAAGGACAGCCGCACAGGACGCACGGCCGACCTGCTCCAGGCACCATACGAGTTCCTGGCTGATGAGGCCGGAACCCTTGCCGGACGCTTCACCGTAAGCTTCACCCTTGCCGATGCCGCAGCCGACGGTACAGCCATACGCGTACAGGCCGAAGGACGCGGGCGGGCGCTGCTCATCGGCTTGCAGGCAGGCGACCGCATCCGCGTCTACGACCCGAACGGTCAGCTTCACGACGAAGCAGTGGCCGACGGTTCATCAGAACGCTTCCAGCTCCAGCCGGGTATCTTCTTCTTCCACGTGGACCGTGGCGGAAAGGAAACTACAGTCAAGGCGGTGGTGCGTTGAGGGTTGAGAGTTGAGGGTTGAGGGTTGGTAACTCCCCTGATAAATATAAAAAAAGAGTCTGACCGGTTCCCAAAACATGAGGGAATGCAGGTCAGACTCTTTTGATTTTGTTTACAGCTTGATTTCCGCCTTGGTTCGGTCGGCCTTGATGCCTTTGCTGTTGAAGAAGTCAAAGAGATCTTCGCCAAGTGCCAGACTCATTACGGCTACCGTATTGTGAATGTCGTATTTCGTAACATTGATTCTGCGGAGTCCTTCTTCGGGATAGCCCATATCGCACATCACCAGGTCGCCTACATAAGTGGCCAGCGTTGTGCAATGTCTGTCATGGCCGAAGCGTACGGTTTCATATAGTCATTATACATTAAGGTAAAGGTCGATTTGTTTTCTACATGTTCCAGATCGCCGATACCCCGGGAATTAAACGGTTTGTCGGCCCGTACGGACTTGCCCGATGTGATTTTTTCCAGAACGGGTTTCCAGATGTTCACATTGATGGAGTCGGAGGCATCCGGATTGCTGCCCGAGAGCGACCGTGATCCGACCAGCAGATTGGCATTCTTCGGTAGCGTGTGCACGGGTCTGATGGTCCCGAAACAATAAACCGGTTCTTTTCCCGTTGATTAAGTAGTAAGATATTTTGCGGATTGCCCTGAAAAGTGTAACTTCGCAGACTGCAAATTCAAGGTCAATGACAGAAACAGCATTTAGGCATACTTATATCAGTCTGTGGGGCAGATGCGTGAAGCGTCTGGCCGACATCATTTTTTCTCTGCTCGGACTGCTGCTGGCTTCCCCCTTGTTTCTGATAATTTCCTATGCCCTCTGGCGCAAGAAGAGCGGCAGCATCTTTTTCTGTCAGGAGCGGGTGGGGTATCGTGGCCGTACGTTCGTCATTTACAAATTCCGCACGATGGTTTCGGATGCCGAATCCGGTAAGCCCCGTCTGTGCGAGCAGGACGATGCGCGGCTTACGCCTCTGGGTGCCTGGCTTCGTCAGCGTCATCTCGACGAACTGCCCCAGCTCTGGAATGTTCTGAAGGGCGACATGTCCATTGTCGGTCCGCGCCCCGAGCGCCGTTATTTCGTGGATCAGATCCGGGCCGTCAATCCCGACTACGACCAGCTCTATCAGTTGCGTCCCGGCCTGTTTTCGTGGGCTACGTTGTATAATGGCTATACCGATACGCTCGACAAGATGCTCGAGCGTCTGCGTCTGGATCTGGACTACCTCCATCACTGGTCGCCATGGCTCGATATCAAGATTTTCTTCCTGACGCTCTGGTTTCTCTTGAGCGGCCGCAAGTTCTGATCCCTCATCCCTAAACTCTAACCCCTCAACTCTCATCTCTCAACTCTCATCCCTCAACCCTCAACCCTCATCTCTCATCTCTCAACCCTAAACAAATGAAACAGATAAAAAAATTACTGACCGGGGTGGGAATCACCGCTCTCATGTTGGGTGCCGTATCAGGTCTGACGTCCTGTTCGGAAGAAGGAACCACGGACAATCCGGGAACTGCAAAGCAGAACCGGACCATTGTGGTCTATATGAACGCACGCAACTCGCTCTATGCCAATGCCACATCCGACTCAACGGAAATCGTGCGGGGAGCTGCCCATCTGAAAACGGGCGAACAGATGTTGGTCTATCTGTGCCGCAGAAAGCAGGCCCGGCTCTATCGGGTGACCCGGCAGTCGGCTGCAACGGGTATGGAACTGGTGATGCAATACGGAGAGCAGGTGAATGCATCCGATCCGGGACATTTCGGAAAAGTGATGAAGTGGATTCGCGAAAACTATCCGTCGGATACATATGGACTGGTGCTTTGGTCGCATTCGGACGGATGGTTGCCGTCAACAAATAAAATCAATACCCGCGGATTCGGTGTGGATGCCGGTCCGGATTCATCGATTGCCAGTGATTATACGACCGAGGGAAAACTGGGGTATCAGATGGATCTGACGGATATGGCCGAAGCGTTGACAGAAAGCGGACTGCGTCCGGAATTCATCTTCTTTGATTCCTGTCTGATGCAATGTATCGAAGCAGCTTATGCATTACGTGGTGTGACAGACTATATTGTGGCTTCACCGGCTCAAATTCCGGGTGTGGGGGCACAATACGACCAGATGATGGCAAACGCATTCTATAAAACACCATTCGATCCTCAGGCCATTGTGACGGAATATGTGCGTCAGGCTACCGAGGGACCGGAATACGGTGACATGGGTGTAGTTCTGTCTACGATTAAGACCAGCGAACTGGAGCAACTGGCCCAAAAGACCAGTGAAATGCTGGAACGCTACGTCAGCACGACGGAACCCGATCTGAGCAACGTGCTGGCTTATGACTTTTACAGCAGCCGTTCGTTCTACCGTCCGGAATATTATGACCTGCAGGCAACGATGCGTCATTTGATAACCAACGATGCGGATTTCCAGGAATGGCAGGAAGCTATGGACCGTTGTATCGTAGCCCGGGGCGCCACACCGAGTATTTCATATTGGGTCGGAAGATCAATTATGCTGAACGAAGGAGAATTTTGCGGCGTTTCGATGTTTGTACCACAAACCCGCTACACCACAAACGCAACACGCTGCCTCTATGGTGATCTGAATCAGGCTTTCACCCAGACGGAATGGTACACGGCTGCCGGATGGGACAAGACGGGGTTGTTGGATGAGAGATAATGGTTGATGGATGATGGTTGATGGATGATGGATGATGGTTGAGAGTTTAGGGTTGAGAGTCCAGCTACCAGCCACCAGCTACCCTCAGCTACCCTCAACTCTTGATCCATACAAAAAAACGATGATTTTCTTTGGATATTCCAAAATAAATACTACCTTTGCACTCGCAAAACGGAAACAACGTTTTGTTTACCTCAAACGGGAATAGCTCAGTTGGTAGAGCACCGGTCTCCAAAACCGGGTGTCGGGAGTTCGAGCCTCTCTTCCCGTGCTGGTTTAAAGTCCTGTAAGTCTTTGACTTGCAGGACTTTTTTTGATCTGTTATTCTGATGTTATCCCTTCGGAGCGATCACTCGATCTGATTTTTTATGCTTCCACGAAAAATATACTCCGATCTGCGTGTTCTGAGATGGGCACCACGAACAAATGAGTTGGGCATCTCCGCTACACGAGATGCCCAACTCATTTTTACGTCTAAATTACGTATATTTATCCTGTTTTTCTTGTTTGAGTTTTTCTTTTGAGCTTCCTGAACCTATCTTGTAGCCAATCAATGAGTTCCGTATTTTCGAAAAATCAGTTTGGCTTTTTTTTAAATTTTTATTTGTTTAACTGAAATAAAAGGGCTATCTTTGTCACGATTTCTCAATTCGGATAGCTGTTTATTCGTTTTTGGGAAGGTACATCACTATTTCAAATCATGACTGGCTTCCGCGATGGAAGAACGATTCGGAATAATATGATTGTCGGTAACTCTTTGAGTATCAGTACAAGTCATCAAGTAATCGGAGTTACGTATGTTGCTCCGGTGTCCCCGAAGAACATGCTTTTCTGAAGCCGGTCTGTTGATTAAAACAGTCTTAAAAAATGAATGAGCTCCAACCGGAATGCTGGTATGCTCTGCGGGTCAGTTATTCCCGCGAGCTGAAGCTGAAAGAAATTCTCGATACCCACGGTCTGGAGAATTTCATTCCGATGAGTTATAAGATAATCGAGAAAGATGGTCAGCGCAAGCGCATCCGTGTTCCGGCCATCCACAATCTAGTGTTTGTTCACGCCGCTTATGGGGCGTTGCGTTCGCTTCAGAACGACCCCGTTTCCCGCTTGGCTTTTTACTTCCTATGCCATCGTGGCACTCGCCGTCCTATTGTCATTCCCGACAGTCAGATGCGCAACTTTATGCTGGTTGCCGGGACTGAGGACGAATCCCTGCTTTATCTTTCGCCCGACGAGATTCCTTTTGAGAAAGGAAAACGTGTACGTGTACTTTCCGGGCCGTTTGCCGGAGCCGTCGGAGTGATGCTCCGTTTGCGTAAGGACCGCCGTGTTGTGGTCCAGGTGCAGGGCGTTATGGCCGTAGCTACTACTTTTATCCATCCGTCGCTACTTCAGCTTTGTGATGGACCTCAATCCGAATAAAAAGAAAAATCATAGAGTCGTTATTGTTATGAATCAGAATTTATTCGACGGGATCCTGCGTTCCCGTTATTTGAATTATCGTATTATTGCAGCTAGCGATGTATTGCTTTCTGTCTTTTCCACTTTTCTGAGCCTGACGCTCCTGGTGTTTTTTTTCCGTATTTCCCTATCCACTTCATTTATATTCCTTATTCTGGCTTTAAGCGCCGCGTTGTCCATCTGCTGTTTCTGGGCTTTGCGCACCTATCGTGGCATTATCCGTCATTCCGGTCTGCTGGAGTCCTTCCGGCTGATTGTTGCGGCTTTTGTCAAGACGATGCTGATCGGTGTTTTTCTTTATTTCCTGTCCGTTCCTATTAGCGGACGTGCCCAGCTTGTCGGACTCATTTTTGATTTCTGTTTCACGTACAGCTTTCTGCTGCTGTTCCGTTCCTTCTGCATTCTGATCTATCGTCTGGTGAGCCGGAATCAGTATGGCGACAGTGCCTTACGTCTCGTTCTGGTCTACGTGGGCGATGAGACCAACCAGCCTTTGAGTTTTGATTTGCTCGAAGGTCTGTCCCGTTCTTACGGTATTGTCGGTTATCTCCGTTTTGGCGATAAAATTTCCCTGCGGCTTGGCAATCATCCGCTGTTTTCTGTCAAGAGTGAGACCGATTTCCGTAAGTTGATTGCCGACGAGCATATTCATTCCATCCTGTTCACCCGTCGCGAACACCTTGATGCCGAGCGCGACCGTCTGGTGCGCCTTTGTGAACGCTGTCATGTCCAGATGTTGCAGTTGCCGAGTCCCGACCGGGTTGGCGATGCCCGCAAACCTATGATGCGTCGTCTTCCTGAAGTTCGCATAGAAGATTTGCTCGGCCGTCCGGAAATCAAGATCGACATGCAGAACATTATCGACGAGCTTCATGGTAAGGTGGTTCTGGTCACCGGTGCTGCCGGTTCCATCGGTAGCGAACTCTGCCGTCAGCTCTGTACCTTCGGTCTGAAACGTCTGGTACTTTTCGATATAGCTGAGACGCCGATGCACAACATCCGTCTGGAGATCGAAGACAATTTCCCCAATGTGGATATCGTGCCCATTGTCGGCGATGTGCGCATTGCCGCCCGTGTCGACTATGTGATGCGCGAATATCATCCGCAGGCCATTTTCCATGCCGCTGCCTACAAGCACGTGCCTTTGATGGAAGAAAACCCCTGTGAGGCTGTTCTGGCCAATGTAGTCGGTACCCGAATTCTGGCCGATGCCGCCGTGAAGTACGGTGTCGAGCGTTTTGTCATGGTGTCTACCGACAAGGCCGTCAATCCTACCAATGTCATGGGCGCTTCCAAGCGTCTGGCCGAAATCTATGTTCAGAGTCTCAGCATGAGCATCAGCAAGGGAGAAACTCCCGGAAAGACCAGGTTTATCACGACCCGTTTCGGAAATGTATTGGGCAGCAACGGCAGTGTGATTCCCCGTTTCCGTGAGCAGTTGGAGAAGGGCGGTCCGCTCACCGTTACCCATCCCGATATTATCCGCTATTTCATGACTATCCCCGAAGCCTGCCGTCTGGTGCTTGAAGCGGCTGTAATGGGGCAGGGTAATGAAATCTTTGTCTTCGATATGGGTACCCCGGTCAAGATTGCCGATCTGGCCCGCCGGATGATCGATCTGGCCGGTCTCACCCCCGATGTCGACATCAAAATCGAATATACCGGTCTGCGTCCGGGCGAGAAACTCTATGAAGAGTTGCTGGCCACCAAGGAGAACACCCTCCCGACGCCGAACGAAAAAATATTCCGCGCCCACGTGCGCGAATACGAGCGTGCCGAAGTCGTGGCTGCCATCGACCGTCTGAAAGTCGTGGCCGAGACCGTCGACCGTGTCGCTACCGTACGCGAAATGAAACGCATTGTGCCCGAGTTCAAGAGCAAGAACTCCATTTACGAAGAACTTGATCACGAAACCAACGCCTGATGCTGCCTCCCTTCCTGCACCGGCCCTTGAAGCGCGCCTATTATGCGCTGTTCACCGCCCGTTACCGGATGGGGCAGGAGCGTATCCTGCGTCGTATCCGCCGCCAGCAGGCTCCCGTCCGGGTGGTCTTTTTCGCGGCCAACCTTTCCATGTGGAAGTATCAGCGGCTCTATGAAGCCCTGTCTGCACATCCCCGGTTTCAGGTTCATCTCGTCCTGTCGCCCTATACCTATTATTCGCGCGAACAGCAGGAACAGAATCTAGCCGAACTCCGTGCCCACTTTGATGCTCTGGGGATTTCCTATATCGACTACGATCCCGCTGCATCCGCTCCGTTCGATGTACGCCGCGCACTGCAGCCCGACATCCTGTGCTATCCCCAGCCCTACGACCACAACCTCTGTCCGGAGCACGACAGCACCCGGTTCTACGACCGTCTGCTCGTCTACTATCCTTATGCCTTCTGGACGGCTACCGGCGACTGGTCCTACAATCACCCCTTTCATAATGTCGCCTGGCGCCTTTACTATTCCACGGTGCTCCATCGCGACGAAGCCCGCCGCCTTTGTTTTGCCGGCGACCGCAATGTACGCGTAGTCGGTTATCCCGATGCCGACGACTATCTGGGCCGCACCGACTGGGCCGATCCCTGGAAACCCCAGTCCCGTCCGTTGAAACGCATCATCTGGGCTCCTCATTTCACGATTACCGCCGAGCACGGCACCAACCGCCATTCCAATTTCCTTTGGATGGCCGGATTTATGGACCGGCTCGCTGAAAAATATGCCGACCGGATTCAGGTGGCCTTCAAGCCCCATCCCCGGTTGCGCACCGAACTCTACCGACATCCCGACTGGGGAAAGGAACGCACCGACGCCTATTATCGCCGTTGGGCCGAATCCCCCAACACCCAGTTTGTCGAGGGCGGCTACCGGGATCTCTTCATGACCTCCGACGCCATGATTCACGACAGTGCCTCGTTCACCGTTGAGTATCACTACACGCAGAAGCCCGTCTTTTACGTGCAGGGTGCCGACAACACCTACTACGACCATCTCTCCGCTTTCGGCCGTGCTGCCATCGACGCCCATTATCAGGGCCGCACCCCCGAAGCCATTGAAGACTTTCTCGGTTCCGTCGTTCTGGGCGGTGCCGATTCCATGCAACCCGTGCGCCGCAGGTTCTACGAGCGCTATCTGTTGCCCCCCGGTGGCCGTACCGTACTCGAAAACACCCTGGCCGACCTCTATCAAGCCTTAGGCATTCATGAGTGACGATTTGAAGAGCCGCACCTTCCGCGGCGTGTTCTGGAGCTTTTTCGAACGCTTTTCCGTGCAGGGCGTCCAATTTGTGCTCGGTATCGTTTTAGCCCGTCTGCTCCTGCCGTCCGACTACGGCATCATCGCCATGCTCGCCATCTTCATGTCCATCTCCCAGGTGTTCATCGACGGTGGCTTCTCGTCGGCTCTCATCCAGTGTTCCGACCGCACGGCGCGCGACTACAGCACCGTATTCTATATCAATCTCGGCATCAGCCTCCTGTGCTATGCTGCCCTCTATTTGGGTGCTCCTGCCATTGCCGCGTTCTACGACCAGCCCCTTTTGGTGCCCGTCACCCGCGTCTATGCGCTCAACCTCGTGCTCAATTCCCTGGTGGCCGTCCATCGCGTGCAGCTCACCATCGACCTGAACTTCAAGGTCCAGTCCAAGATTTCGCTCGGCGCCGCCGTTCTTTCCGGACTCGCCGGCATCGCCGCCGCCTGGGCCGGCTGGGGCGTATGGGCTCTGGTGGTTCAGATGCTCTGTTCTGCCGCCGTCAATGTGCTGCTCAGCTATTACTACGTCCGCTGGTTGCCCGGCTGGACCTTTTCCGGAGCCTCGTTCCGCAAGCTCTTTCTGTTCGGATCCAAGCTCCTGGCCGCTTCGCTCATCAACAGCGTCTACACCAATCTCTATACCCTGGTCATCGGAAAGAAATTCCCCCCGGCCAGTCTCGGAGTCTATACCCGGGCCGACCAGTTCGCCCAGTTTACCTCCACCAATATAGCCGGCATCCTGTCGCGCGTGTTTTTCCCCGTGCTCAGCCGGTTTCAGGACGACGACGAACGCCTGAAGCGCGTCTACAGCAAATACATCCAGCTGTCCGCCTTCCTCGTGTTCCCCCTTATCTTGGGGCTTTGCGGTGTGGCCCGTCCGCTCATCCTGCTCCTGCTCACCGAGAAATGGAGCGGCAGCATCCTGCTCCTGCAGATTCTCTGCGCCGGATGCCTCTGGACCTGCATCACCACCATCAACCTCAACCTTCTGTACGTGAAGGGTCGAAGCGACCTTGTTCTCCGGCTCGAGGTTATCAAGAAAAGCGTGGCCCTGCTCATTCTGCTTGCCACCATTCCCTTCGGACTTATCGCCATCTGCGCCGGTCTGTCCGTCTATTCCTTTCTGGCCTTCTACATGAACACCTACTATACCCGGAAACTCCTCGACTACGGATTCCTCCGTCAGCTCCGCGAGCTTTTTCCCTATCTGTTCCTGTCGCTGGTCGTACTGGCCGAAGCCCTGTTGCTCAGCCGGTTTGTCGAAAGCCATCTTCTTTCGCTGATTCTTTCGCTGTGTCTTTGCAGCGCTACCTATATTGTCCTGGGCTACCTGCTCCGTGTGAGCGCCCTCGACGAACTCTTCCAGCTCGTTTTCAAGCGCAGCTGCTACCGGTAAACGGAAATCCATGAAGAAAGTCATTACCTACGGCACTTACGATCTGCTCCATCAGGGGCACCTCAATCTCCTGCGGCGCGCCAAAGCCCTGGGCGACTACCTGATTGTCGGTGTCACCAACGACCGTTTCGACCGCGAGCGCGGCAAGCTCAACGTCCGTAACAACGTGCTTGAGCGCGTCGAAGCCGTCCGGGCCACCGGTTATGCCGATCAGATTATCATCGAAGACTATTTCGGTCAGAAGATCGACGACATCCAGAAATATGATGTCGACATCTTCGCCATCGGCAGCGACTGGCAAGGTCATTTCGACTATCTGAAAGAATATTGCGAGGTGGTTTATCTGCCCCGCACCGAAGGCATCTCCAGCACCCAGCTCCGTTCCGAGTCCAGTCCTCAGTTGCGGATTGGTATCGTCGGCACCGGGCGCATTGCCGGCCGTTTTGTGGCCGAGTCCGCTTTCGTCAGCGGCTTGCAGCTCACGGCCTGTTACAATCCCGATTCCGTTGCCGCCGCTGCTTTTGCCGGTCGTCACGGGCTCACCCCCTTTTCCGGTGCCTACAGCCGGTTCCTCGATCAGGTCGACTGCGTCTATGTGGCCAGTCCCCACACGAGCCACTACACCTATTGCCGGCAGAGCCTCGAAGCCGGGAAGCACGTGCTGTGCGAAATCCCCTTTGTGCTCCGCCGTTCCGAAGCCGAAGAACTCTACCGGCTGGCCGAACAGCACCGTCTGGTGCTGCTCGAAGCCAGCAAGACCGCCCATTTTCCCGCCTGGTCCCATCTCTTGGCCCTTGTCAAGAGCGGCATTATCGGCGAGGTGGTCGATGTCAAGGCCGCTCTTTCCAAGCTTCTTCCCGATGCCACGCTCCGGGAGTTCGATCCCCTTCAGGCCGGCGGTTCCATCACCGAGCTTGCCCCCCTGTGCCTGATGGCTGTCATCAAGCTCCTCGGCACCGACTACCGCGATCTCCGGTTCTATTCCCGGATGGAACACGGCGTCGACACCTTTACGACTGCCCATCTGGTCTACGACCATGCCTTAGCTTCGCTTACGCTCGGCCTCGGCGTCAAGACCGAAGGCAATCTCGTCGTTTCCGGCACCCGTGGCTACGTCCTCGTGCCCTCGCCCTGGTGGCTGACCAACTATTTCGAAGTCTGCTACGAGGACCAGAACCGCAATAAGAAATATTTCTACGCCTACGAAGGCGACGGCCTCCGCTACGAGCTTCAGGAGTTCATCTCCATGATTCTCAACGGCCGCCTCGACACCTACCGCCTGCGCCGCAGCGAAAGCATCGCCCTGGCCGGTATCATCGAGCAGTACCGTTCCGGCCGTTCCACGACCCTATTAAAATAAAAACATCCGCATGCCCCAAGTTTTTACCAGGACCCCACGCGACCGTGATTCCAATATGGAACTGCTCCGCATCGTCTCCATGCTGCTGGTGCTTGTCGTGCATGCCGGTTTCCGGGCCCTGTCCGTGCCCACGCCCGCTGAGGCCGTTTCCGCCCCCGGATCCACGCTGCTCCGGTTCTTTTCCGAGTCCGCGTCCATCATTTGCGTCAACGTCTTTGTGCTTCTTTCCGGCTGGTACGGCATCCGTTTCCGTCTGTCCCGTCTGGTCGAGTTCCTGTTTCAGGTCCTCTTCTTTGTCGTGGTCGGATTCGCCCTTTACAGCCTGCTGTTTGGATTTCCCGGTTTCCGGTTTTCCGTCCTCTCGTCGCTCCTTTTGTCCGACCGTTGGGACTACTGGTTCGTGAAGTGCTATCTCGGGCTCTACCTCTTTGCTCCCGTGCTCAACGCCTTTGCCGAGCGCGTCTCGCGTTCCGCTTTCCGGCTGTTCCTGGTCAGTTTCTTTCTGTTCCAGACCGTCTACGGCTGGCTGATGCCCTCGGGAGCCGTCTATATCGAGCAAGGCTATTCCGCCTTCTCGTTCATGGGCCTCTATCTTTTGGCCCGCTATGTCCGGCTGCATTCCGGCGCCTTCTGGCAGCGCAACCGCCGGTTCGACCTCACGGTCTACCTCCTGTTTGTGCTTCTCAACACACTTTGTGCTTTTGCCACAGCCCGTTTGGGCATCTCCTTGGGCACCGGTCTCTGCTTTGCCTACACCAACCCCTTCATCATTTTGGCCTCGCTCCATTTCCTGCTCTTCTTTTCCAAGATCAGTTTCCGGAGCCGCCTGGTCAATGAAGTTTCGGTGTCCTGTTTCGCCATCTATCTGGTCCATTCCAACGCCTTTCTGGCCGATCCCTGTTACGACGACCTGATTTTAGGCTGGTTTCGGACTCTGTCCACGCTCCCGTTCCTCGGGCATGTTGTGCTGCTGATGGCCGCCGTCTTTGTGGCCTCCATTCTGCTCGACCGCGTCCGGATTCTGCTGTGGCAACCCCTTTCCCGAAAACTACCTGTTCCCGATGCATACCGATAAAACTCCCGATATGAAGACCGCTCTGGTCACCGGCGCCACCAAAGGCATCGGTCTGGCCATTGCCCGCATGCTGCTTCGCGAAGGCTATTACGTGGTGATTACCTATGCCCACGATGAAGCCGCTGCAACCCGTTGTCGCTCCGAACTTCAGGTCGAGTCGCCCCATTTCGAACTCATCCGTGCCGATCAGGGCGAAGCCGCCGACCGCGCCGCCTTAGTGGCTCGTTTGCGTCAGCGTCCTACGGTCGACTGTCTGGTGTTCAATGCCGGCATCACCCTCCGCAAAGGTCTTCAGGACTTCACCGATGCCGAGTGGGAGCGCGTGCTGCGCGTTAATGTCAGCGCTCCTGTCTTCCTGGTGCGCGACCTGTTCGACCGTATTCCCGGTGGCAGCCGCATTATTTTCATCGGTTCCCAGATGGGCATCCATCCCCACGGCACCTCTTTGGCCTATGGTGTCAGCAAGAGCGCCGTTCATGCCCTCTCGTGCAACCTCGTGAAATTCTTCGAAGGTACCGGCACTACGGTCAACACCATTGCCCCTGGCTTTGTTGAGACCGAATGGCAGAAAGACAAGCCCGACGAAATCCGCCGGAATATTTGTGCCAAGACGGCACTTCATCGTTTTGCCACGGTTGATGAGATTGCTGATGCAGTCCGTTTCTGTCTGAACAATCCGTTTGTGAATGGGAGTGTGCTGGAGGTGAATGGGGGGTATTGTTATCGGTAAGAAAATTGGAATATTACAAACCTTCCTTAAGGTAGAAATATAAAAAAATAATGCGATTCCAAATTTCTGGATTATGAATTGTTCTTTTGTATATTCTTTAGATGCTATTCTAATAATATTATTGACTAAAATATTACCCCAAAAAGTATTATTATAATTAGGAATTAGATAGTATTAAATGACAGATTTCATGACCGATACGCAGTCAAACAACAAGCGCATTGCAAAAAATACACTTGCTCTTTATTTTCGTACATTCATCACCTTGGTGGTCGGTTTGTACACGGGGCGTGTTATGTTACAGGCTTTGGGAGTGGAAGATTATGGAATTTATAATGTAGTAGGAGGGATTGTTGCAATGAGTTCGCTATTCACTTCTACCATGTCTGCTTCAATCAGTCGATATATCACTTTCACTTTAGGAGAAGGAAAACAGGAACGATTGAAGATGATGTTTTCCACATCTGTTAATGCTCAGATCGTTATGTCTTTGATCGCCATTGTTGTTTTGGAAATTTTTGGAATCTGGTTTCTTAACAACGGAGCAAACATTCCTGATGGACGTTTGACAGCAGCCCATTGGGTGCTTCAATGTTCTTTACTTTCACTTGTCATAGGACTTATCAGTTCTCCCTACAACGCCCTGCTCATAGCACATGAGCGTATGAATATCTATGCCTATACCAGTATATTGGAGGCTGGTCTTAAATTAGCAATCTGTTTTATTCTCGTGGCTTACGATGGCGACCGACTTATTTTATATGCTATACTTATCGTTGCTGTCGGTCTGCTGATGCGTTTGTTTTATGGCTGGTATTGTGGTCGAAATTTTGAAGAAGCCCATTATAGTCCACGCATTTTTGATAAACGTCTTCTTAAGGAACTTACTGTTTTTAGTGGTTGGAACGTTTTGAATAATGGAGCTTACACTTTTGCTACGCAAGGTGTGAATATGTTGGTGAATGTTTTTTTTGGAGTTACTTTTAATGCGGCGCGTGGCATAGCTATTCAGATAAATTCAGCTGTTCAAGGTTTTGTTAATAATTTTACGGTAGCATTCTCTCCGCAGATTACGAAATCGTATGCTACAGGGGATAAGTTATATTCAGTTCATTTAGCCAATAGAGGAACAAGATTTACGTGGATGATGACTTATATATTTCTCGTACCAGTATGCTGCGAAGCGGAAACATTATTGCATCTTTGGCTTGGACAGGTTCCTGATTGGTCCGTTCTGTTCTTACGTTTTGCCATGTTCGAATCTCTTGCAGTGACTTCCGGTCAGAATTTGTTCCGCTTAATTCAAGCAGATGGACGTATAAAAAAATATACAATCCATGCTGCAATCACGGCAGGTTTGATCTTTCCCTTGACTTGGGTGTTCTATCATTTAGGATTTCCCGTATGGACTTCCTACGTTGTGTTTATTTTGGATTTTATGTTTTTGAATGTGGTTCGCTTTTTCGATTTGAAAAAACTCATGCCCTTTTCTGTACGTCAATTTATGCGCGAAGTAATGTTCCCATGTGTTCTTGTATCCATAACATCATTTATATTACCGTTTGCGGTATGTTATTATATGGAGAGTGGATTAATTCGTTTTTTCATTAATGTACCACTAGCTGTATTGTGGACTTTTGGGTGTTGCGTGTTTTTGGGATTGACAAATAAGGAAAGACAATTTTTTTATGATAAAATAAAAGTAACAAAAGATAGAATTCTAAGAAGATGAAACGAGAAAGAAATACATATTATGATTTCCTTAAAGGGCTTGCAATAATGGGAGTAGTAGCAATACATACTATGATATTAAGATGTGAACCATACACAATTGGAGGTTTAATGTTAGCTGTATTTAGGAATATATTAGGATGTTGTGTTCCTTTTTTTGTGGCTGCTAGCGGATATTTTTTAGCTAATAAAGTTATTAAATCTAAGAATGATTATTGCAATTTTATTAAGTCAAGAGTTAGAACCATATATATACCTATGCTTATTTGGGCTTTTCCTTGGTTATGTTTGAAAATAATATCAGCACATTCGTTATTAAAACTCGGATATTCATTAATTCTTTATTTTATTGGGGGTCTTTCAATACTTTATTTTATCGCTCTAATTATTGAATTGTATTTGCAACTTCCTGTAATTCAAAGGGTTAGTAAGGGGGGGGTAATTGCACTATCAATTATTTCTATAGTAGTTACTTGTGCATGGTCAATAATTAATTATGCGACAGAAATGAATCCACCATTGGTTTTATATTGTAGTTTTCCTACATACATTGGATATTTTGCATTGGGTTGCTATATTAGAAGACACGAAGTATCTCCAAGTTTGTGGTTTTCTTCTATTATAATAATTATAGGATTAATTCTATCAGTTTTAGAATCTTATTTTTGGCTAGATTATAATCCTCAAAATAATTGGTTAGGGTTGAAATCAAGTGTACAATTTCTTTCGTTTGGAATAATTCTTCTTTTATTCACAAAAGAGATTTCTGGTTTTTACAAAACCAATAAAATGACACGGATAATAGAAGTTTTAGGTACTCAATCTATGCCAATATATATGTCACACATGCTCGTTAAATTTGCTTTAAGTGTAATAGGATTCAATCCTAACTTTTGGATAATAAATTGGGGTGTAGTATTTGCTTTAGATGTCTTTTTTATTTTAACATTGAATAAAATACTTCCAAATAAGTTTTTACCATACATTGGAATAAGATAATATGATAAAAATAACAGAAAAATCAGAATGTTGTGGATGTAATGCCTGTGTCCAGCGTTGCCCAAAACAATGTATATCCATGAAAGAAGATGAACAGGGATTTCTTTACCCATTTGTTGACACTACTTCATGTATAGACTGCGGTCTTTGTGAAAAGGTATGCCCTATACTGAATCCGTTTGATACAAAAGAACCACTTCAAGTTCTTGCAGCTAAAAATAAAAATGAAGATCAGAGATTGAAAAGTTCATCAGGAGGTACATTTATACTGCTAGCTGAACATATTATCAAACAAGGTGGAGTTGTATTCGGTGCAAGGTTTGATACTAATTGGGAAGTAGAACATTGTTATGCTGAAACTATAGAAGAGCTGGAGCCATTGATGCGAAGTAAATATGTACAAAGCAAAATTGGAAATACCTATAAGGAAGCGGAACAATTCCTGAAAGACGGCAGATTAGTTATGTTTGTTGGCACTTCATGCCAGATTGCAGGTCTAAAAAGATTCCTTAGGAAAGAATATGACAATCTTCTCGCTGTTGATTTTATATGTCACGGAGTACCGAGTCCTGGAATATGGAGAAAATATCTTGAGGAAATAAAATCCTCGCGAAGCGAGGCGGCTGGAAAAAATACGGTTTTGTCGCTTTCTCTAAAATCTGTGCCTGTGATAACAGGTATAAATTTTAGAGAAAAACAACAGGGCGGTTATGGCTGGAAAAAATACGGTTTTGTTGTCCAAGCAAAGTCGCCCTCAAAGGGCGACAAAAATTCGGTTTTGTTGTCCAGTATTTTTAATGAAAACATTTTCATG
Source organism: uncultured Paraprevotella sp. (assembly GCA_944320775.1). GTDB lineage: Bacteria > Bacteroidota > Bacteroidia > Bacteroidales > Bacteroidaceae > Paraprevotella. The sequence goes on from CALUIV010000001.1 coordinate 169,735, forward strand.
AAAGGTTTTCTTGCTAATTTATACTTACGCCCTTCATGCTATAAATGTAAAGCTAAGAACGGTTCTGCAAATTCTGATATAACTATTGCGGATTTCTGGGGTATTCAGAAATCTCATCCTGAATTTGATGATGATAAAGGTGTGAGCGTAGTGTTTATTCATACATGTAAAGGAAAAGGCATAATTAAAGAACTGTCATCACGTTTGGATTTAATAGACAGTAATTTAAAAGAAGCTACACTTCCGAATCCAGTATATTTTCGTTCATGTCAAGAGCCTAAAAAATATTCTTTATTTTGGAATATTTATAAAAAAACGAAATCAGTTCATGAGGCAGTAAATGCGGCAACAAAGCTTACATTTATAGATGTAATAAAAATTTTTCTTAGAAGATTTTATAATAAATTACGCAGAACATTTAAAATGGTAAACTAAGTATAATTTTTATCATACCTTATAAAAACTGTGACTAAAGCCTCTTTGGTTAAAATTAAAAAACTGTAAAAGATATGATTTTTTGCAGAATTTATATTTATGGAAAATATAATATTTATAATTAACAATTATGAAAATAGGAATTTCAACTTTTTCAACAACACTTGATAATTATGGTCAGGTACTGCAATATCTAGCTACACAAGAATATTTAAAATCATTAGGTCATGAACCTTACTTAATGGTTATTAAACAAATTAAATGGAAAGTTGAAATAAAAAGGTTCCTAAAAAAAATGTTTTATACAATATTTTCTAATAAAATACCTAAAAGTGAACTTGAATATAGGGAAAGATTAAAAAATAGCAAATTAAATGAAATAAAACATCCACGTAATTTCGAACAATTCAGGGAGAAATATTTCAAAAGAGTTTTTGGAAACTATAAAAAAATGTGTAGTTTTGGATTCGATGCTTTTGCTGCGGGAAGTGATCAAATTTGGGCTTCCCATAATGAATATATGCTCGGTTGGACTCCAAACAATGCATATCGTTTTTCTTTGGCACCAAGTAGAGGGGTAGTACCACTCTCGTCAGATATTATGAAAAATATAAAAAGGGACTTACAGCGTTTTGATTTTATAACTGTGAGAGAGAATACAGGAATAAAACTATGTGAAAGTTGTGGAATCTATAATGCTACCCAGATTTTCGATCCGACGCTACTTTTAACCCAAAAAGATTACGAATGTTTTGCAGACTTTTCGTTGACAGCATCAGAACGCCCATATATATTGGTTTATCTTCTTTCTAATCCTATAGAGATTGAATTATCTCAGATTATTAAGTTCATAAAAACACATGGATATGATGTTAAATATGTAGAAGGTCAAGGACGTAATGATAATTATGAAGAAAAACTATATCCAACTGTACAACAGTGGTTAGGATTAATGGAACGAGCTTCGTATGTAGTTACTAATTCTTATCATGGTTCTATATTCTCTATAATAAATAGACATCCTTTTTTAACTTTATCATTGTCAGGTAACTGGGCTTACATGAATAATCGCTTAATTGATTTGTATGAGCCTTTGGGATTAATGGACCGTATTTGTGTAGATTCTTTGGAAAAGATGTTTGATGAAATAGATTGGAATCATGTAGAGGATGTTATATCCAAAAATAAAGAAAAAGTAGATGTTTTGATGAAACAAATTAAAATGAAGTAAGTTTTGTATATTAATTTGTATAGTTTTTAGTAAATATATAAGTCAATATACTAATATCTAAAAAAACTTGTTTGAATGTATTCTTCATGGTGGGGACTGTGACAAAAAGGATCTTCTGCCATGTTTCTATATGAAAACTATATTCGACGGGCATTCTTATTCTGTCTGCTGAAAACAGCAGATAAAATTATTGTGACAGAAAATAGAATGATTACTTATAAACATTGATAATGCATTTTATTTAAATACTTTATTTTATGCGGAATTATGAAGATCTAAAGATTGCCGTAGCTGGAACTGGTTATGTTGGTTTGAGTATGGCTACGCTGTTGGCGCAGCATCATGAAGTTGTTGCTGTAGATGTAATACCTGAGAAAGTCGAGAAAATCAACCAGCGTATTTCGCCCATACAGGATGATTACATTGAAAAGTTCTTTGCAGAGAAACAGTTGAAGCTGACGGCAACATTGGATGGAGCTACTGCCTATCGTGATGCTGATTTTGTGATTATTGCCGCACCAACTAATTATGATCCTCAGAAGAACTTCTTCGATACTCATCATATTGAGGATGTAATTGATTTGGTGTTAGATGTCAATCCCGAAGCCACAATGATAATCAAGAGCACCATTCCGGTAGGATATTGCCGTTCCCTTTATGTGAAGTATGCCCAGAAATTCCACGAAAACGGCTGGGACACCACTCGTAAGTTCCGTCTGCTGTTCTCGCCAGAATTCTTGCGTGAAAGCAAGGCGCTTTATGATAATCTTTATCCGAGTCGTATTATTGTCGGTTATCCAAAAATGATTGAACAGTTCGATGATGAGAATGCGGCTATCCGTGCGATTGCCGGAAATCATTTGGAAGAGGCAGCACATACTTTTGCCCGTCTGTTGCAGGAAGGTGCGATTAAAGAAAATATAGATGTGCTGTTTATGGGCTTGAAAGAAGCCGAAGCCGTGAAACTCTTTGCTAACACCTATCTCGCTTTGCGCGTCAGCTATTTCAATGAGTTGGATACATACGCCGAGATGAAAGGCCTGGATACGAAGGCTATTATCCAAGGTGTTGGTCTCGATCCGCGTATCGGAACCCACTACAACAACCCTAGTTTCGGTTATGGCGGCTACTGCTTGCCCAAGGATACCAAGCAGCTCTTGGCCAACTATCAGGATGTGCCCCAGAACATGATGACTGCCATTGTGGAGAGTAACCGCACCCGTAAGGATTACATTGCCGATCAGGTATTACGTATGGCTGGTTATTATACGGCATCCAGCGCTTACGAAGCGCATAAGGAGCAGCAGGTTGTCATCGGTGTCTATCGCCTGACTATGAAATCCAACTCCGACAATTTCCGTCAGAGTGCTATTCAAGGTATTATGAAACGTATTAAGGCCAAGGGAGCAACGGTTGTGATTTACGAGCCAACCTTGCAGGATGGTGAAACCTTCTTTGGCAGTGTGGTTGTTAATGACTTGGACAAGTTCAAAGCCATGAGTCAGGCCATTATAGCCAATCGTTATGATGCTTGTCTGGACGATGTGAAGGAGAAAGTTTATACCCGTGATATTTTTCAAAGAGATTAATTATGGTTACTTATAATATAGATTTATCCAACAAAGTGGTGTTGGTTACCGGTGCGGCTGGTTTTATTGGTGCAAATCTTTCTAAACGTTTATTGCAAGATTATCCACAGATTCTGGTAATCGGTATTGATTGTATTACAGACTATTATGATATCCGTTTGAAGGAGGAACGTTTACAGGAGTTAGCCGCTTTTGGAGAACGCTTTATTTTTATCAAAGAGAATATTGCTCATAAGGAAGCTATCGAATCTGTATTTACGCAATACCATCCTCAGGTCGTTGTGAATTTGGCTGCTCAGGCAGGTGTGCGTTACAGTATTACGAATCCTGATGCTTATATTGAAAGTAATATCTTGGGTTTTTATAATATTTTGGAAGCTTGTCGTCATCATGAAGTAGAACATCTGGTTTATGCCTCTTCATCCTCTGTTTATGGTTCTAATAAGAAAGTTCCTTATAGTACAGAGGATAAGGTTGATAATCCTGTATCACTCTATGCTGCTACAAAGAAGAGCAACGAGTTAATGGCCCATGCTTATAGTAAACTCTATAATATTCCAAGTACTGGTCTGCGCTTCTTTACCGTTTATGGTCCTTGTGGTCGTCCGGATATGGCCTATTTCGGTTTTGCTAACAAGCTGATTAAAGGAGAAATCATACAGATATTCAATTATGGTAATTGTAAACGTGATTTTACCTATATTGATGATATTGTAGAAGGTGTAGTACGTGTGATGCAGCATGCTCCTGAAAAAAAGAATGGGGAGGACGGATTGCCTATACCGCCTTATAAAGTTTATAATATTGGTAACAATCATCCCGAAAATCTTTTGGATTTTGTTACAATTTTGCAGGAAGAGTTGGTAAAAGCTAGGGTTTTGCCTGAGGATTATGATTTTGAGGCTCATAAAGAATTAGTTTCTATGCAACCGGGTGATGTCCCTATTACGTATGCTGATACTTCAGTTTTAGAAAAAGATTTTGGTTTTAAACCAGCTACTTCATTGCGAGAAGGTCTAAGAAGGTTTGTTGAGTGGTTTATTAACTATCTTAATTAAAAATTCCTTTGTGACGGATGAAATTTTTTAATACAATGTATTTGTCGTTTTATCCTTGAGAATGTGTCAAAACTTAATATTCAGAAAGATTAACTTATAAATTGAGTGTCGCGTAAGCATCCAAAATTGGCGTATTGACTCTCATAGCTCTTTCCTTTACCTTCGTGCTAAACTTAAAACTCGAAAGA
>CALUIV010000002.1 GCA_944320775.1 uncultured Paraprevotella sp.
CAAACTCACCAATACAACATAACACCGAGTTACTACTTTATCTATGATTTTTTATGAGATAAAGTAACGGTTCAGTAATGAATATGCCATTCAGGCTTTTCAGGTGAACAGCATTGATTATTTGCTTAAACCGATCCGAATGGAACGGTTACAGGAGGCATTGGATAAACTGGAACGTTATTTAAAACGTTCCGAAGCGGCAACCAATCGTCAGCTTTCACTTTCTCCGGAACTGATAGAACGGTTGGCAACGCTTTCCGGTGGAGGAAAGAAATATCGTTCCCGTTTTTTGATTCATCGGGCCGACCGTATGTTTTCTTTGCCGGTTTCGGATATAGCTTATTTTTATACGGCGAATAAAGTTTCGTATGCCGTAAATCGTTCAGGAGACAGGTTTGCTTTGGATCTGTCGTTGGATAAGCTCATGGAGCAGTTAGATCCGGATCGTTTCTTCAGGACAAACCGTCAGACGATTGTGCAAATTGATGCGATTGTACGGATTGAGCCTTATTTCCTGAACAAATGGTCTGTACATACACAGCCGGAACATGATGAAAAAATATTGGTAAGCAAGGAAAAGTATGCCTCGTTCCGGGCTTGGTTGAATTTTTGAATTTTTCCTTGCTGTTATAAGGATAATGAGATGCCCGACTGAACATCATGAGATGGGCAACTGATGCGATTGAGTTGCCCATGACAGAATGATGTTGTGACTGTTGCGAGTGATCAGCGTTTGATGACGGCACGTAAGACAAACCAAAGATGTTGTCTGATTGCGGCAAACCATCCGTAATGTTCGGCCATGATATGTAACCGTTCTAACAGGGATTTTTTGTGGTTACTGGTTGTCAGGCCTTCGCTGAGATAATCGGTCAGAATTTCGTGTGTGTTATAGAGTTCCAGACGGCGTGTCTGTGCGTGTTTCATGATTCGGATACACCAGTCGTAGTCAGCCGAAAAACGATAGTTCAGATTGTAGAGTTCCTGACGGGCCAAATCGGTTCGTACGTAGAATGATTGGTGACATACGAGCATGCCTTCCAGAAAACTGCGCCAAGTGAGCTGTTCCGGAGTTTGCAGGCGACGATGGCGGATAAAGTTTCCAAGATCATCCACCAGATCGGTTTCGCCGTAGATGACTGCCGGATTCCTCTTTTTGTCTTCATGCCAATGAATATTTTCGAAAATGTTTTTCAAGGTGTCCGGATTATGGAATTTGTCACCTGCGTTCAGAAAACAAATATAGTCGCTTTCGGCATTCAGAATAGCCTTGTTCATAGCATCATACAAGCCTTTGTCGGGTTCCTTGATCAGATGAATCAGATGGGGAATTTGAGCGGCTGTGTTTTTTTCTACATATTGATGGACCATTTCCATCGTACCATCTTTTGAACAACCGTCGACAATCAGGTGTTCGATGTTCGGATAGGTTTGTGTTGCTACACTTTTTAATGTACGTTCTAATGTTTTTTCTGCGTTATAGGTGACCGTGGCCACCGTAATACTCGGGTAGGGGTCTTGATTCATATTGGTTGTTTGATTCGTTTTAAGCTTTGACACCACTGTTTGTTTGGTTGTATAGATGAATGTATTGCATGGCAATATGACTTTCATTATATGTTGATGTTGCCTTATGCAATGCAGCTTCGCTAAACTTCCGGCTGTCGGCTTCTTCCAGTAGGTAGTGGATACCTTCTGCCAGATCTTCGGCATTCTTGTAATCTGCAATATAACCGTTTGTTTTGTGATCGATCATTTCCGGAATACCTCCTGTGCGGAATCCGATGCATGGTGTGCCGCACGACATGGCCTCGACAATGGTATTGGGCAGATTGTCTTCGAGCGATGGGGTGACAAAGGCATCTACGGCAGCATAAAGAGAGGCCATTTGTTTTTCATCGGAAATATAGTCGATGGCATAAACTGGGAATGGGAACATCGTAGCCATTCGTTGCGCTTCCAGTCCTACCATGACTATAGCCATTCGGTCTTTATGTTCGGGATGTTTCCGGATTAGTATCTGACAGGCTTCGATTAGATAGTCGGCACCTTTGCGTTTATCGGTAATTTTCATGGAACCGAATAAAATCAATTTCTGGTCGGTCGGAAGTCTGAATTTTTGTCGAGACGCAACAGTCGGTAACTTTTGAAAGACTGCAGCATTGATTGTATTGGGAATTGAAGTGATTTGTTGCCCCTGAAGTAAGGTGCTTTGTTTGGCCAGTTCTTCAAGCCATTTACTGCAGGCGACAAAGGTAATATGTGCTCCCTGAAGCATACGTTGTTTCTTGCGGAATATTTTTGCCGCAAGATCATTCGTTCCATTTTTCCGGAGCATGGGGCAATCCTGACAGGCAGTTTGATAACGGGTACAAGTACCGCTATAATGACAAATTCCCGTAAAGGGCCACATGTCGTGCATGGTCCAGATAATCGGTTTTCCGCTATGGATGATTTTATTTATGTTGTTCAGCGATAGAAAACCTTGGTTTATCCAATGCAGGTGGATGACATCTGCTTCCTGGAATTCTGGTAAAGTAGTAATATCCGTTCCGGTATTGGCTATGTCAACCTGAAACAGATTATTTTTACTGAAACAATTGTTTTTCCAAATGACAAAGCGTTCCCAAAGAAACTGGACACGATGGCGCCAGGACTTTTTCAGTACGGATACTGTTATTTCCTGAGATTGTTTGTCGCGTACCAGCATTTTGGCCTTTACTCCGTTTCGGTTCAACGCTTCTTTCAGGCGGTAGGCTGCGATAGCTGCTCCGCCGGTTCGTTCAGAAGTATTGACAATAAGTACTTTCATGGGGCTAATTTTTGTGACAGACACAAAATTAAGGGAAAACTGGGAATTTTCTTATAACTGATGAAGCCTTTCTGCGATTTCTTGCGAGAAAATTTCCAGATTGAAACGTTCTTCTGCCAGTTTTCGGGCCTTTCTGCCCATTTCGGCAGCCTCTTCCGGATGTTCGGTGAGATAAGTTATGGCATTCCGCCAACCGGCAATGTCGCCATAAGGGACAGTTATGCCGATACCTTCCCGGTCTATGTCAAATCCGAAATTCGGATTGCGTGAACAGATGACTGGCATGCCGAGTGCCAGTGCCTCGACCAGTGTAGTCAGTCCTACCGTATATGCAGTTTCCAGACAGCAGATGACGATGAATTTTTTCTCAGCCACCTTTCGGGCCAGTACGTATGGAATCACGCCTTCTGTGAAATGGATTCGTATATTCTCTGCGTGTGGCAGTCCGGAAATAATTTTTTCGTAGTTGATGTGACCACAGGTTTTGGATATGTAAAGTTCAAGTTCCTGTCCTGTTTCTGAAAAGGCTTGGATTAGTGTCGTTACATCTCTGTTTTCTTTTCCGGTTGAAATAAACCCTGACCGCTCTGATTCTTTTTTACTGTCCTGTAAAATCTGGTCGTAGAAAGCCAGATCCGGTCCCCAATGAATCAGTTCCATTTTGGCGGCAGGAAACTTGTTTGCCTGAATGGAGCGGTTGATTAATTCGTTGCTAAAAAAGAACAAATGGTCGAATCCGCGATAGAATATACGGGACAGAAATCCGCGAAATTTGTTTTTATTCCGGATAATAGCCTGATGGTGCCAGATGACAATTGGCTTGCGATATAATCCCAAGGCTCTTAGAAATACGATAAGTTCCAGACCGCGAAACGATGTTCCATATAGAATATCGAATTTTTCTTTGCAAGTGAGGATTTCTTTGGTAGCATGGAGCGTGATGCGCCAGCGTTTTTCGAAATGTTTGTGTCGATGAATGATACTTTTAATGCCGTGTTTGTCGAACAGAGGCATACCGTAAAGAAGATGTCCTGGAAAACGTGCCTGTTTCCAGTCTTCGTAGCTTTGCTCTACAGTACGGGTATGGTAAAAATAGATTTTTAACGGTATTCTGTTTTTTTCATCCATTTCTTGATGCGGTTTTTTATTGATTTCTGGATATGCTTGAAATTTCCATGGCGCAGATTCAGATAGAGTTCTTCGAACGACCGGCCTATTTTGATCCACGGGTGTCCCCAAGCCATAATTTTGAACATACGCTGTTTGTAAGCTACGTTTTCGATGACATAACGTGGGTGGCGCAGGGGGAATGCTATTTCATGACGTTGCATGGTGAAAATCCGGCGATAACCGCGCGGCAGAAGATCGTTGGAACCACCGAAATGCGTAGAACCTTCCGTAGCTCCCATATTGTTGATCATATTTTTTGCCGGTACAATGCTGAGGCCGGAATTAAAGAATATAGCCGCATGGAAGATCGTTTCGTAGTAGGCTTTTCCACAGCTGCGATGATAGCGGCAGAAGTCGATAAATTCATCCTGAAACTTACGATCTTTGATGTATTCCTGCAATTGCTTCAAATTAAATTCGTCGTCAAGAAAACTGTAATGCTCGTCCCATTGGTCAATTACGCGTTTCCAGCTGGCCCAACCGGATATGGAAAAAGTGGTTGCAAAGAAATAGTCGTAAGGCATGTTGGGAGTGATTTCATCGTAGTTTGTTCCGGTAATCATGCTGATACGTGTATCGTGCTCGTATTTGTCGAGCAATTCTTTGCAAAACGGAAAAAATGATTGTGAAGGAATATCGTCGTCTTCAAGTATAATACATTTGTCGGCCATGGAAAAGGCCCATTTCTGAGACAGATATTCCGAAGGATCACATCCAAAATTCTTTTCCTGATACCACTGTCTTACATCGCATTCCCAGTCTATGTCTTCCACTACTTTGCGACAAGCCAGGATGCCCGGCATGTCTTTTTCGTTTCGTGGCCCGTCCTGATAAAGGAACAACCGGCTGGGGCGTGCCGCTTTGACTTGTTCAAAGACAGCTTTAAGCGGCTCCGGACGATTGAAAAACAGAATCAGTACCGCTACATCGTTGAGTGCTGGGGGAAGATTAGTTTTCATTTTTGATGAGTTCTGGATGAATGAATAATGCATGTATCTTTCGTTTTTCTACCGGAGGGATGTCCATGTAGTTTTTATAAAGATCTTTTAGATAGGCATCAGGATTCGCTGGGGATTGAAATGTCTTTCCTTCAAATTTGATAGTCGAGATGGGGTATACCGAATCAATACGGTGCATGATACCATAACCATTGTTTTCCAATATATTGGAAAGATAAACACCTTTTTTACAAGTCAGATTCAGAAGACTCCAAAATAACCGGTATAGAATAAGTTTTCCACCAAACCAGAACAATTCTCCAAACGAACGGAATGAATAATAGTGTTTGGTGTTCAATATGGAATGGCTGACAGAATATCCCCGGCCTATTTTTTTGATCAGTTTGCGTGATACGGTAGGATAGTCAATAAAAGGAAATATATCGACAAACAGTCCTTTCTGGTATTCCCGTGAAAAATCATCTCCTTCTTCAATATAAAGAGAGTTCAGATCACGTATCTTGACGATGTCATTTACGTTTGAAGGATCGCTTTCTGGGGTCTGGAGAAACAGATGTTCGGGTAGTTCAGATGGGGCAATCTCAATGAAACGTTTCAGATCTTTGGCTGGCATTCCTAAATCGATATCATCATCCCAAGGAATAAAACCACCGTGCCGAACGGCACCAAGTAGTGTACCTCCGTCCAGCCAATATGTAATCTGATGTTTTTTACAGATACGGTCGATTTCCGACAGAATATCCAGCTGTTTCAGCTGGCACTGCCGGAGATTTGTTTCCAGATATGCCTTTAAATTTTTGTTGTTCATACAATCTCTCGTTTCACGTCAATAACTTGGCCCGTATAATCAGAGGCTAAAGTCTTCAGGGTTTCTTCTGCTACCTTTTCTGCGGTCAAAAGTGTATTGTCGGGTTCTATTCCGAAATTCTGAATACGCATTGGTGTTTTGGTGCGTTCCGGATTGATGCAATTTACGGAGATTCCGAAATCTTCCCATTCCTGAGCAATAGCCTGTACAAAATTGACAATAGCGGCTTTTGTCGAGGAATAAATGCTGTAAAAAGCACGTCCACGTGTGTAAGAGCTGGAGGTGAAGAAGATTAGTTTTCCCTGTGACTGTTTCAAGTAAGGGAATGCTTCCAGAGCTACATGAACAGTTCCCATATAATTTGTTTGGACTGCGTTCAGGATAGTTTGATAATCGGTTGTAATCAGGGGCTCTTTGTTGAGTAGGCCGGCTGTATTGATGATAAAGTCTATCCGTTGTTCTTTGGCAAAAACGCTAGAAAGAGTATCTGCAACTTGCGAACGGTCACCTACATCGGTATGGGTACTGCTACGTGAATATGCATAGACATGTGCACCACAGGCACTCAGTAATCGGACAATTTCAGCTCCGATTCCATAACTACCTCCATAAACTACGGCAACTTTATCCTTGAACTGTTCGGGATTTTGTGTGATGTCATGAACTTCGCTTTGGCGTAGCTGGAAAAGTTTGTCGAGCAAATAAGTATCCTCTTTATAAGTCAACTTCATATTACTTTCTTCGCCTGCTACAACATAGACGGGGGTTTCGGGCAGATATTTTTTTACGACTCCACAGTCGTCCGTTACTTTAAAATTCGGGTCGGTTAAGGCTATTTCATAAGCTTTACGAATCGTTTCGATATGAAATGCTTGCGGTGTCTGTCCTCGTTTTAACCGGGAACGGTCTGGGATATTGCTGATAAAATCTCCCTCTATTTCAATGATGGTATCTGTTGATGGCAGAGCTACATCAATAGCCTGATAAGTTTGAAGAGCTTTTACGACGTCATCGATAATACGCTGGCTGACTAAAGGACGTACTGCATCGTGAAAAATCAGATTGACATCCTGATTGGTATATGCCTGAATGGCAGATAAACTGGAGTCATAGCGTTCTTTACCTCCTTTGAGAACTTTTTTAACTTTCTTCCAGCTGTTTTTTAATATCAGATTTTCTACTTCCGGTATGTAGACGGGATTGGATACCAAAGCTATTTCATCAATGTATTGATTGTGTTCGAATGCATCAACAGTATGCTCTATAACCATTTTTCCGGCAACCTTGAAGAACTGTTTCGGTGTAGACAGCCCCAGTCTGCTTCCGATTCCACCGGCAAGAATTATTGCTACGTTCTTTTTCATTTCGTTTGAATATATATGCTATGCAAATGTAAGGATTCAATTTTAGTAAAGCAAACTATAAGTAAAAATAAGTATTTCCATAAGACCGAATCATCGGATAGCAGAAACTCCGGATATGTCCCATCAGGCCTTTTTGTCCAGGAGTGAAATAGATCAGATCTTTATGGTGCATACATAAATAGCATAATCGGATAAGGCTGAACAGATCGTTTTTGAGTAACAGACCGCATATTTGATGAACGAGAGAAAATTTGTCGGGTCCTGTGTTTTTATACAGATAGGTATAGAAAAACTGCCATGTAGGTAATTGTTGCAATTCCTTATATTTTTTATATCCGATGATATATGGTTTCCATGCAGCGTGTCGAGTAGTATCCGGTGCATAATTTTGGGTTAGTTTTTCTATGGCTGACCCTTGGTGTGGCCGGTGCCAGTTCAAGGATTCTGGAACACATACAATTCCGTTATATAGATGGGCATTTATCGAGAGCCACCAGTCATAGATAATATGTCCGTCCCATTTTTCAAAACAGCTTTTTGCGAATGTCGTCCGAAGCAACATACTGTGTCCCGGGGTACTGTCGTAAAAAGTCAGATATTCTAAATTAAAAGATGGCTTGTTGAGTTTTTTTAGTTTATTTTCAACATAAATCTTGTCGTTATGATAATAAGAGATACAGATGTCATGGTTTCCGATAAAATCTATTTGTTTGCTGATTTTATTCGGATACCAGATATCGTCCTGATCCGCAATGGCTATGAACTGACCTTGAGCACGTGAAATGGCAGTTTGAAAATTGTGGTTGAATCCTTTGTTTGTTTTGTTACGGAATATTTTTATAAAAGGATGTTGGCTCGCATATTGTTGTAGAATGTCCCAAGTGCTGTCTGTTGAGCAGTCGTCTTGAATGATAAATTCATAAATTGGATATGTTTGTGTTAAGATACTGTCAATTTGTTCGTGTAAGAATTTACTGCCGTTGTAAGTACACATAATGACGGAGATAGTCAGGGGAGAATCAGGATTATTGAGGTTCATGCGCCAAGAAAGAATGTGTTGTGTGATTTGTTTTTATTGAGATTTCATCCGAATCTTATTCGTTACTCATTATTTTGATTTGTGTCTTTTCTGAAAAAGGAAAAATTTACACTGCCATAACTGCGATGTTCCAAAAAACATGGGTGTTCACTAAAATCATTGTTTTTTCCATGTTCTAAAACAAACAGTCCGTTCGGGCATAGTAAATTACTGTCCATAATCAGATCGGGTAGTTGCTCCAGTTCTTTAAGAGCATACGGTGGATCGGCAAAGATGAAATCAAACTGTTCTTTACATTTTTGGATAAAACGGAAAACATCATTTCTGACGGGAATACAATGTTCGTCTTTTAATGTTTTCAGTACTTGTATGATGAATCCAAAATGCTGAGGATCTTTTTCAACAGAGAAAACTTTACTGCATCCTCTGGATAACAGTTCGATGGTAATGCTTCCTGTTCCGGCAAAAAGGTCAAGAGCAATAGGTCCCTCTTCAAAGTCCAGGTAACCGTTTAGAACATTGAATAAGTTTTCTTTAGCAAAATCTGTTGTTGGGCGTGCTTTAAAAGAACGTGGGATTTCAAAATGGCGTCCTTTATATATACCTGTAATGACTCTCATGATTAAAAACCGTTTAATAATAATGTTAGCAGATCGAACGGGATTTGTGGAATACGGGTGAGTGCAGCTCTGCGAAACAGGACTGTCGGTGACAGTTCATATACTGATTTCAGATATTCTCGGACTTTTTCCATTAATGCCAGTTCATATTCACCGGGTGCGAGAAATATGCATTCATCTGTATAAGCATCGAATTCAAGGTTTTTCCAGACATGCAATAAAAGATATAAAGCACTTTGATGATTATCAGCCTTGAATTCATTGGCAAAAAGCAATTTGTTATTTTTATAATGAAATAAGAATATTCTTTTATTATATGAATAAACGTATAACTTTTTACCTGTGTCGTATTGTGTCTGATGGCTGGCCATTTTTTCCAGTAACATACTGTTTTGTGCATAATATCGAATGTTTGGAAACTGTTTGGTCAGTTGGGAATACAGTTGTTCTTCAATTCGGAATATTTCAACAATTTCAAGCCGGGGTAAAATATTGTAGAGTATTTGTACCGGAGTTTTTGCCTTTGTATTACTGAAATTGAATAGTAGCTCGGTTTCCTCCTTTCTGAACAATTCCATTGGAACATGAGTTACTGGAGATTGCAGCAGAAGATTGAATTGAGCATGCTGTTTTTCGTGTATCAATACCGATTGATTGACAGCTGACAATATTTGTCCGGTTCTATCGGATTCAGGTTGAAAAAAATAGTCTTCTTTCTTAAATCCTTTGTCTGTTAATGGGTTACAGCTATAAAAAGAAAATCCATCCGCATGAATACGGATGGATAGACTATATGCTTGGTTGGTATTATTCCCAGTTTCCAGCATTGTTGTTGGGGTTAAATAAATCACCAATCTTCAAACCTGCATAACGATCTGTTTTTTCTGCCAGATCTTTCAGGTTATAAATTTCGCGAGAACTTAATCCTTTGAGGTATGAATCATAAGGAGCACGACATTCCATTACGTATTGAACAGTACCAGACTTGTTTACGTAAATACTTGCTTCCAATTCAAACTTGTCTCCATTGCTATAAGGGATATACTGCAAAGAGTCTACATTGAAATCTGGACCTAACAAAGAATCGGCCATGGCTGTCCATACCGTATCGCGTCTGAAGTTTTCAAGTCCGTTTGCAGCAATAGCTTTGGCGTCACCACTATTCACAATTGCAGCAGCTTTGCTCTCTGTAAGTCCCTTTTCCATTTGTTCATCAGAAAGTTCGCCAACTTTTGTAACGAGAGGAATACGACCATTCTTTACAAAATTGATCAAAACAGAGAATGTATCACAGAACATACCCTGATTTTGCTGGCGGTATTGATCCTCAATGTTACGAATAAGAATCAAGCGTTCTTTTACTGCAGCCTCGCGGATAGCCATTTCTTTCTGGAAATTAATAGGCTCCATGATACTGCCGTAGCAGATGTACAAAAGTGCCAGGGCACAAATGCCTAAAATAAGATTAATTGCTTTTTTCATGATAGTTATTGTTTTATTTGTTACATTCGCATCGCAAAAATAGAATAAATAAAATTAATTTTCGACTTTTCGAGGATTTTTTTGAGTTGAAATATGCTAAATAAAGAGTTAGAACGGGTCTTTCTTACGAATTGTGCCTTTTTGCCTACAGAAAGTCAGCATCAAGTAATTATTCAGTTGATTGATTTTCTACTTTCCAGAGAACAGCATACTGTTTTTTTGTTGCGAGGATATGCTGGTACCGGCAAGACTTCTTTAATTGGAGCTTTGGTAAAGATGCTTTTGTTTTTGGAAAGAAAGGTGGTTCTGTTGGCTCCAACCGGAAGAGCGGCAAAGGTTTTTTCTTTGTATGCAGAACATCAGGCTTATACCATCCATCGGAAAATATATCGACAGAAAACATTTTTTGGAAATTCAGATGGAGGGGTGCTTAATGCAAACCTATATCAGAATACCTTGTTTATTGTAGATGAGGCATCTATGATTGCAAATGAAGGAAGTTCCGGTGCGGCGGAGTTTGGTACTGGCCGTTTGTTGGATGATCTCATTTCTTATGTTTACGGTGGAAAGGGCTGTCGCTTGATTTTACTTGGTGATGCAGCCCAGCTCCCTCCGGTAGGCGAGACTGAAAGTCCGGCTCTTTCTGCGGATATGTTGGAACTTTATGGCTTGACGGTTTTTTCCGGTAATTTAACTCAAGTGGTTCGGCAGAAGGAAACATCGGGAATTTTATGGAATGCTACAGCATTGAGAAAATTAATAATGGATGATGAGGTTTTCGAATTTCCTAAAATAAAATGTCTTGGTTTTCCTGACGTACGGGTTGTTTCAGGTGAAGATCTTATTGAAACATTGGAATGGGCTTACAATCATTATGGTTTGGATCAGACTATTGTTGTGACCCGTTCGAATAAGCGGGCTCAAATTTATAATCAGGGAATTCGGGCGCGTGTTCTGGGGCGAGAAGGAGAACTTGAATCTGGCGATCAATTATTAGTCGTGAAGAATAATTATTATTGGCATGATTCGTCAGAAACAAAGCCTATGGAGTTTATTGCCAATGGAGATTTGGCCGTTGTGCGTCGTGTCCGTCGTGAACGTGAATTATATGGTTTTCGATTTGCAGATGTTTTATTCCGTTTTCCGGATTATGACGACATAGAAATGGAAGTAACCGTATTAATGGATACATTGAATAATGATTATCCTGCTTTGTCCCGGGCTGATGCGGACCGATTGTTTCAAGGCGTCTGGGAAGATTATCCGGAAATTACTTTGAAACGGGAACGTTTGAAAAAAATTAAATCGGATCCTTATTATAATGCTCTTCAGGTTAAGTATGCTTATGCTGTTACTTGTCATAAAGCGCAAGGAGGCCAATGGCAAAGTGTATTTATTGACCAGGGATATATGACGGATGATATGTGCTCTCCGGATTATTTCAGGTGGCTTTATACGGCATTTACGCGGGCTACCGAACAGGTTTATTTGGTTAATTGGCCCGAAACTCAACTTTTATAAATAAAAAATTGTTCATTTTATACAAAATATTTATCTTAGTGAAAATGTTTTTATGATGAGTGGTAGAAAAAAGAACCGTAGATTAATCGGTAAATCTGAGATGCCTCAGAAATATTTAATTGGCGGATTGAATGAACAATTCTTTTTATTGGATAATTTGGAAGATGATCAGCCGGTAATGCTATTGCATGCTGATTATCCAGTAAGATCGGAGAAATTGTTTTGTGTTCACATTGTTCAGGGGGTATTGGAAATAAGTGTTGGGTTGTCAACTTATGAAATTCATGAGAATCAATTGTTTTTCTTGCTGCCCGGTTCTGTTTTCCAAACAATTCGTGTTTCTTCAGATTTGAAATTTTTTGGTTATACAATGTCTGCAGAAATGACCGACAAACTTTTTATGAGTGTCGGTTTCCAACTTTTAAAGACAGAAGTCATTTCTCGTTTTTATATTGGACATGAGGTTGGTGTTCAAAAAGGTGAACGATTAAATATTTATAATCTGATAAAGAAGGATTTGAATGGGGACTCTTATAAATTTAAGGATTTCATTTTGCTGCGTGGTTGTGAGATTTTAGTTCTGAAAGATTTTGCTGATTATATTGAGTTTAAAAATAAGTTTGATTTACCTGAAGAACGGACAAATAATGAAAGAATATTGAGTGAGTTTCTTCGTCTGTTGGAATTGCATCATAGGACTGAACGTTCAATAAAGTTTTATGCAGCTCAAATGAAGTTGACCCCAAAATATTTATCGACTTCTGTTAAACTGGCTAGTGGAAAAACCTGTTCCCAATGGATTGAGGATTATGTTGTCTTGGAAGCCAAACTTCTTTTGAAACAGAATGTTCTTAATGTTGGTGAGATCAGTAAACAATTAAATTTTCCGACTCAAAGTATGTTTGGGCGTTTTTTCAAGCAAGCTACAGGGGTTACTCCTAAAAAATATAAAGACGAAAAGTAATTGGCTAACTTTTCATCTTTTGTAAGGCAAAAGCCGTATCATGCTCAATCTGTGAAGAGTTTGATACGGCTTTTTATTTTGATAGCTTTTAATAAGCTCTTTATACGGCTTATTCTACAGACAGTTCAATAAATTTATCAACAGCTGCGCTTAAACCATCCGGATTTTTTCCACCTGCAGTAGCGAAGTGAGGCTGTCCGCCGCCGCCGCCCTGAATTAGTTTTGCAGCTTCGCGAATTGTCTTACCGACATTGATTCCCTGTTCTTTAATCAAAGAATCAGATGCTGCAGCTGTCAACATGGGTTTGTCGTCATATACACTTCCAATAATGACTAATGCATTTTCTTGTTCAGCCCGTAATTGGAAAGCAATGTCTTTTACTGCATCTGCAGGTAATGGCAACACTCCTTTAAATACATTGATTCCATTGATCATGGTAGATGATGCAATAAGGGTTTGTTTGGCCTGAGCTGCTTTTTCTTTCACCATGCTTTCCATCTGTTTTTTCAGGCTGGCGCTTTCTTCTATAGCTTTTGCAACAGCAGCTTTAACATCCGGCGCATTATTAAACATACCTTTAAGTTCGCTCAAGGTGTCCTGAATATTGTATAACAATTCTTCCACCTTTGCTCCAGTGATAGCTTCAATACGACGGACACCTGCAGCAACTGAACTTTCGCTCATGATTTTTACCATACCGATTTTGCCTGTTGCGCTGACGTGACAACCACCACAGAATTCAACACTGCTTCCAAACTGTACGACACGTACTTTATCTCCATATTTTTCACCAAACAAAGCAATGGCTCCAAGTTCTTTTGCCTTTTCGATAGGCATATCCCGATGATCCTGCAAAGGAATGTTTTCTCTGATCTTTGCATTTACAATACGTTCTACCTGGCGTAATTCTTCATCTGTAACTTTCTGAAAGTGAGAGAAGTCAAAACGTAAATACTCTGGAGTTACCAATGAACCTTTCTGTTCAACATGTTCTCCAAGTACTTCGCGCAATGCTTCATCCAATAAGTGCGTACAGGAATGGTTTGCAGCACTTGCATTACGCAGATCAACATCAACACATGCCATGAATGGTGCTTCTGGATGCTGTGGTAATTGTTTGCAAATATGGATTGGAAGATTGTTTTCCCGTTTGGTGTCAATAATATCCAGTGTTTCAAATTCAGAACAGATCACACCACGGTCGCCAACCTGTCCACCCATTTCAGCGTAGAACGGAGTCTTATCAAGCACAATCTGATAGAAATTTTGTTTCTTCTGAGAGACTTGACGATAACGCAAGATCTGGCACTCATATTCAGTATAGTCCCAACCGACAAATTCTGTTTCTCCTTCTTTCAGGACAATCCAGTCGCCAGTTTCAACAGTTGCTGCATTACGGGCCCGTTCTTTTTGTTTTTGCATTTCTGCATTGAAGGCCTCTTCGTCTACACTGAGTCCGTTTTCACGGCAAATCAGCTCTGTAAGGTCAAGTGGAAAACCATAAGTATCAAACAATGTAAATGCCTGTACACCGTCAATGATCTGTTTTCCGCTTTCTTTTGTTTCATTCATGACCTTATCCAATAGTCGGATACCTATTTCCAAAGTCTTCAAGAAAGAATCTTCTTCTTCTTTCATTACTTTAGAGATAAGTATCTTTTGTGCTTCCAATTCAGGATATGTACTTCCCATCTCATGAATCAGAACAGGCAGAAGCTTATACATGAACGCTTCTTTCTGGCCTAAGAAGGTATAGGCATAGCGTACGGCTCTACGCAATATTCTTCGGATGACATAGCCGGCTTTGGCATTGCTTGGCAACTGCCCGTCGGCAATAGAGAATGCAATGGTACGCAAGTGATCGGCAACAACACGCATGGCAACGTCTTTCTTGTGATCTTCGCCGTATTTGCAGTTGGATAATTCACCGATAACTTTGATGATCGGTTGGAAAACGTCGGTATCGTAGTTGGAACGTTTGCCTTGCATTACGGCACAGAGTCGTTCGAATCCCATACCCGTATCAATTACCTTGGCCGGCAGTGGCTCCAAAGACTGGTCTGCTTTCCGGTTGTATTGCATGAACACCAGATTCCAGATTTCAATCACTAATGGATTATCCTTGTTGACCAGTTCTCTTCCAGGGATTTTGGCTTTTTCTTCTTCCGGACGAAGGTCAATATGGATCTCCGAACATGGGCCACAGGGTCCGGTTGCTCCCATTTCCCAGAAGTTATCGTGTTTGTTTCCGTTGAGAATGTGATCGGCCGGAAGGAATTTTTCCCAATATGACGCCGCTTCATTATCACGTTCGAGGCCTTCGTCAGCCGCTCCCTCGAATACCGTGGCATAGAGATTGGATTTATCGATTTTGAGTACATCTACCAGATATTCCCATGCCCATTCGATAGCTTCTTTCTTGAAATAGTCTCCAAAACTCCAGTTTCCGAGCATTTCGAACATCGTGTGATGGTAGGTGTCGTGGCCGACTTCTTCCAAGTCGTTATGCTTTCCACTTACACGAAGACATTTTTGCGAGTCGGCACAACGTTTGCTGACAGCTGGGCGGTTACCCAAAATAATGTCCTTGAATTGGTTCATACCTGCATTGGTGAACATCAGCGTCGGGTCATCCTTAATGACCATCGGTGCAGACGGAACAATGAGGTGGCCTTTTGACTCGAAAAATTTCTTGAACGAGTCGCGAATTTCGTTTGCAGTCATCTTCTTGTTTTTATCTAATGTGTTAATATTCTTGTACAATCGTTTGCAAAGATAGTTCGTTTTGCCTATTTTTGCAAGGAAAAGGTCGAAAACGACAATCAGGGAATTGATATTATGGCATGGAATCCGAATAAAGAATTAAAGCTGTATTATTCTATTAGCGAAGTGGCCGAAATGTTTGATGTTTCGGAGACCTTGCTACGTTATTGGGAAAAAGAATTTCCAACGATCAGTCCCCGCAAGAGTGGTAGAAATATCAGACAATACACGAAAGAAGATATTGAAGAGATTCGTTTAATCCATAATCTGGTCAAGGTGCGTGGAATGAAACTGGCTGCTGCGCGTGAATCGTTGAAAAAGAACAGAGCAGGAGTGTTGCAGACTACGGAAATCCTCGACCGTTTGGAATGGATTCGTGAAGAACTTCTTAAAATCAAAAAAGAGCTGGACGATGTCTAGCTCTTTTTTGATTTTAAGAAGTTCTTATTTAGCTGATACGCATGACTTCCTTGAGTTCAGGTATATCTTTGAGATTTTTGCAAATGATTTTCAGATCCTCGGCATCATGTACGCTCAGTTCCATTTTACCTTCGAAAATGCCGTCTTTACTTTCTATGTTCAATCGTTTTATATTGACATTCAGCTGTTGGGACAACACGTTTGTAATCTGGTTCAATACACCGGCATGATCGATACCGCTGAATTGTATGGTGGCAGGGAAGAATAGCTTTTTATGGGTATCCCAAACGGCGGCAAGTATGTGATTACCATCACTGGTTTTCAGTTTGGCTGCCACCGGACATTGTCTTTTATGGATGGTAATTCTGTTCTTGTCGTCCCAATATCCCAAAACGTCATCTCCGGGAATAGGATGACAGCAGTTTGCGATCATGAATCGTTTGATATTGCCTTCATTAAGTATTAGCGGTTTTTTCTTATCGATTTTCAGATCTTCTTTTTCTTCTGCTTCCTCTTTAGGGCTGTCGGCCGTGTTATTATTATCTCTGGTCATCAGGCTGATGAAAGGAATGTATTTTTTCCAGCTGATACCATTTTTATTCTTTATTTTCAGCGCAGTAATATCATTTGTGCCCAAAACGATTTCTCCGGTTCCGATCGCAGTCAGTAATTCTTCCCTCAGTTTGATATCATGAAGTACACACAATCGGTCAAGATTGATACTGTTGACTTCCAAATCGTTGGCTTCGAAGAAGTCGTTGAGTATTTCTTCACCTTTTTTCTGGTTCTCACGTTCTTCCCGGCGCAGTATGGCTTGGATTTTACCTTTGGCTTTGGCGGTAGTCACGAAATTCATCCATTCTTTCTCTACACGTTGTGATTTTGAGGTCAGAATTTCTACCTGATCGCCACTTTGTAGTTTGTAACTTAACGGTACCAGTTTATGGTTCACTTTCGCTCCGATGCAATGGCTACCCAAGAATGTGTGGATACTGAATGCAAAGTCCAGGGCCGTACAATCGGCCGGCATGGTTTTGAATTCACCTTTAGGGGTCACTACGAATATTTCGGATGCATAGAGATTTAACTTTATGGCATCCAAAAAGTCAAGTGCATTCGGTTGTGGATCGTCCAGAATTTCCTTGATGGTGCGCAACCATTTTTCCAGTTCGTTTTCGCTGTCGGCTGTCGTCTTTGAACCCTCTTTATATTTCCAATGGGCGGCAAAACCTTGTTCTGCCATTTCGTCCATTCTGGTTGAACGGATCTGAACTTCGATCCATTGTCCCGTGTTACTCATTAATGTGACGTGGAGCGCTTGATAACCGTTTGCTTTCGGATGGCTGAGCCAGTCGCGCAATCGTTCTGGATGAGGCTTATAGATTTTGCTGGCCCAAACATAGATTTGGAAACATTCGGTTA
The DNA here is from genome assembly GCA_944320775.1 of uncultured Paraprevotella sp. Classification (GTDB taxonomy): domain Bacteria; phylum Bacteroidota; class Bacteroidia; order Bacteroidales; family Bacteroidaceae; genus Paraprevotella. The sequence continues at coordinate 17,346 of CALUIV010000002.1, forward strand.
TTTCGTTTTCAAGTTGTTTCGGCTCAAAAATGATTCTGACAGCCAGTATATCATAAATTTCTTCAAAGCTGACGTGTTTGTTTTGCATCTTGCACCAGATGGAATAAGGAGTCTTAATGCGTGCTTTGATTTCATATTTTACTCCTTCTTCGTCCAGTTTCTTTCTGATTGGAGCTGTAAACTTTTCAAATACATCGTCTCGTTCGGCTTGTGTATTTGCCAGTTTGGCTTTAATCTGAGCGTATTCTTCTGGGTGTTCATAACGGAAGCTGAGGTCTTCCAGTTCCTCTTTAATTTTATTCAGACCGAGTCTGTTTGCTAATGGGGCATAAAGATACAAAGTTTCTCCGGCAATTTTATATTGCTTGTTTGGAAGTTGCGAGCCTAAGGTTCGCATATTGTGCAGACGGTCGGAGATCTTGATCAGAATGACCCGTATGTCATCACTCATTGTCAAGAGCAGCTTCTTGAAAGATTCTGCTTGTGCCGATGCTCGGTCGCCGAATATTCCTCCAGATATTTTTGTCAGCCCGTCGACGATTTGTGCCACTTTCGGACCGAAAATATTGGTAATATCTTCGACTGTATAATCCGTGTCTTCAACTACGTCGTGCAACAAGGCGGCACAGATGGAGGTGGAACCTAAGCCTATTTCTTCACATGCAATCTGGGCAACGGCAATCGGATGCATGATGTATGGTTCACCCGAAAGCCTTTTTACACCTTTATGGGCTTGTTTGGCAAAATTAAAGGCTTTGGTGATTACTTCTACTTTTTTGCGATGGCGTGATGCCAGATAGGTGTCGATGAGATGCTGGAATGCATCATTTATCATTTTTTCTTCGTTGCGTTCTTTTTGTGCTAAATCTTCCATCTTGACCTCCTTTTTTTATTTTATCTCACGCGTAGTTTTCTTCCAGCACGTATGCTGTTGCTTCTCATACCATTTAATCGTTTGATTTTACTAACGGTTGTACCGTTGCGTTTGGCTATCAACGACAATGTATCGCCTTTTCTTATCGTAACATATTTCGCACGGTTTCTGGAAGCCCCTCCACTCTTTGTAGTTGGTGTTTGGTTAACTTTTGCTACTTTTCTGTTGGTAAACAGCTCATCAGATTTAAAGTTATAAATAGAGTCACCATATTCGATAAATGAATTGATGCCATGTGCCGGAAGACGTAGGATACAACCCCTGCCTTCACCGGGAATCAAGCCTGTGCGATATTGAGGATTTAAAGCTTTTACTTCTTCCATTGTTACATTGCACAATGCTGTAATTTGTTCGAAATGAACGTTTTTATTGACAATAATCGTATCCGTATTTACCGGAAGTTTTGATTTTACAGGACAAATGTTGTGTTCACAGTAATAGTTCATCATGTAGTTGGCTGCTATGAATGCAGGAACATATCCTCGTGTTTCCTGAGGCAGATAAGGATATATAGTCCAATAGTCTGTTGAACCGTTGGCTCGTTTGATCGCTTTGTTTACATTGCCGGGACCGCAGTTGTAAGCTGCAATTGCCAGCGACCAGTCGTGATAGATATTATAGAGGTCGCGCAGATAACGAGCTGCTGCATAGGAGGATTTTATAGGGTCACGACGTTCATCAATCAGGCTGTTGACTTCCAGACCATACATTTTTCCCGTGGTCAGCATGAACTGCCAAAGGCCGGCTGCTCCCACTCTGGAAGTTGCCTGCGGATTCAATGCTGATTCTATGACAGGCAGGAATTTCAACTCCAACGGAAGTTGATAACTTTCCAATGCTTCTTCAAAAATAGGAATGTAGAAATTTGCAGCTCCCAACATGTAGGAAACCGAACGGCGCAGTTTAGTGCCGTAGTGGTCTATAAATTTTCGAACAACCTCGTTATAAGGCATTTCGATAATATTCGGAAGGCGGCTTAAACGCGAAATATATACTTCTTCCGGAAATGTTGGGTTTTCGCTGCTTGATTCGCATCCTTCATCCTCGGACAAATAGTTTTTGATATGCCATTCGTTCAATAGACTGTCGATGTCAGAAGTCATACCTTCTGGCAGTTCGATTACTTCGTCTTTGTTCGTGCGTTCGTCATGAACCGTAATATTGTTTTGTGCATGAACGGAAAGCAAGCCTGTAAAAGCCAATATACAGATTAATCCTATTTTTTTCTTCATGATTTTCAGAAATTAAATCGGCATTGTAGTCCGACCGAGGTCTGGTTCAGGTTTTTGCTGTCATTGATAATTGTCGGTTCCAGCTTCATGCTGAGATCCTTGGAAATGTCGAATGAAGACAATTCAGCATCTACGTAGGCGTCTACGACGGACAGCAAATAAACTCCAATCATGGCAAAGACACTCATGTCTCTATATCGCCGATAAAAATTTTTCTTGTTCTTGAATATATTTTTAAATTGTTCTTCTTTTCCGGTGATATCGTAATTGATCGGAAGCATGTCAACATAACTTTTGGTGTTGGGGTCATCGTCCATGATATCCAGGTAGGCCTGCGAATAGTCGCTGTACATTTGGCCGTTCCATGACAGGGCGTAGACACATCCCAAAAATCCACCATAGAAGATAGGTAGTTTCCAATATTTCCGATTATAGATTTGTCCCGCACCCGGAATCATGAGTGCCAGCCAAAGTGCTCTTTGTGGATTAGGAACGAATGCAGCCTTTTTCCGGTGTACGGCCTGCACTAATGAGTCGTTGATTTGATTCAATTTTGCAGAGTCAATGGCGGAGTTTAGCATTTGTTCGTTCTTGAGGTTTTGGAAATTTATGGAATCCGTGCTCAAACTGTCTGAATTCATGATATTCAGAGTGTCAGACGGTTGATTCTTTACGTTTTGTTGCGTAAGTGGAATACTGTCCGTTATGAGCATTGATTCTGCCTTTCCAAAAACAGAACAGGTCCCGTCAGGCCAGAACAGCAGGCTTAACAGGACATAGATGATGCGATATGAACTATTTTTTCTTTTCAATTTTTCAATCGGTCAAACAATTCAATAATTCTTTCCAATTCTTCTTCACTGGAGAAAGGAATACTGATTTTTCCTTTTCCTTTGTCAGAACAGGTTAGTTGTACTTTTGTCTGAAAGAACTTGGACAGGCTGTCTTTCAGTAAGTTGTATTCTTCGGGTAGTTTACCTCCCTTGGGCGATATTTTCTTTCCGTTTGTTCTGACGCTTTCGCCTTCAGTGAGGGCACGTACCATTTCTTCCACTTTGCGGACAGACAGGCCTTCTGAAAGAATCTCTTGAAACAGTTTGATCTGCAAGGTTGCATTGTCCAGAGAGAGTAGGGCGCGCGCATGTCCCATGTCTATCGTCTTGTTCTGCAGTGCGACTTGAATCTGTGCCGGCAATTTGAGAAGGCGCAGATAGTTGGTGATGGTCGTACGGCTTTTGCCGATTCTTTCGCTGAGTCTTTCTTGAGTCAGACTGTATTCTTCGAGCAGATGCTGGTAAGCCAGAGCAATTTCCAAAGAATTCAGGTCTTCACGCTGAATATTCTCGATGAGCGCCATTTCCATCATGTTCTCATCGTCTGCCGTCCGTACATAAGCCGGAATACTGGTCAGCCCGGCTTTTATAGATGCACGCCAGCGTCGTTCTCCGGCAATGATCTGATAGGTTTCATCTTCCATTTTCCGGACTGTGATTGGTTGGATTACCCCGATTTCTGCAATGGAATCGGCCAATTCCTGCAGACTGTTCGGATCGAATTCCCGTCTTGGCTGGTTGGGATTGGCTTTTATCTGGTTTACATCGATCTCATTGATCGACGAGGAACCTCCTGTCTGTACTTCCGTTGTAGAGATCAGGGCGTCCAAACCTCGTCCCAAAGCCGGATATTTTTTGTGTACTGCCATATGTTGGTTCCGTTTAGTTCTTTTCTATAATTTCTTTGGCTAATGCCAGATGATTTTTTGCTCCGGTCGATTCTGCATCATAGAGTATGGCCGGGACACCGTGGCTGGGCGCTTCGCTTAACTTTACATTGCGTTGAATGACTGTTTTGAAGACCAGTTCCTGAAAGTGGCGTTTCACTTCGTCATAAATCTGGTTGGCCAGTCTGAGGCGGCTGTCGTACATGGTCAGCAGGAAGCCTTCAATTTCCAACGATGGGTTTAGTTTTGATTTGATAATCTTTATCGTATTCAGCAGTTTGCTGATTCCTTCCAGTGCAAAGTATTCGCATTGTACGGGAATAATCACGGAGTTGGCTGCCGTCAGTGCATTTACGGTGATCAGACCTAGTGATGGCGAACAGTCTATCAGAATATAGTCATATTCATCTTTAAGAGGAGTCAACAGATTGCTCAGTACTTTTTCTCTATTGGGAATATTCAGCATTTCTATTTCTGCTCCGACAAGGTCGATATGCGACGGAATAATGTCTAAACCTTCGATATCAGTCGTATAGATCGCTTCGCGTACATCAGCTTGTTCAATGATACATTCATAGATAGAACAGTCGATTTCGGCAATGTCTACACCTAAACCCGAGGATGCATTGGCCTGTGGGTCTGCATCAACCAGAAGTACTTTCTTTTCCAATGTAGCCAATGAGGCTGCCAAATTCATAGAGGTAGTCGTCTTGCCGACGCCGCCTTTCTGATTTGCTAAAGCAATAATTTTTCCCATGTTCCAATTTTTTGTTGCTGCAAAGTAACACAATATCTGACTTTTGACCTAATTCCAAGAAAACTGTTTCCCGGAATTGTTGATAACTCGGTAAGATTGTTGATAACTTTGAGCGAGCAACATACTTGCAAATATAGATATAATTTTTGTGAATGACAGCGATTTTAAGCCTTTTTTCGTAAATTTGTAGCCAATATAACTGGCTATAAATGAATTTGAAAATGAGACCACTGATATTTATTTCGAATGATGACGGAATTTTTGCAAAGGGCCTTGAAGAACTGATACGCATGGTTCGGCCTTTGGGAGAAGTCGTTGTTGTTGCACCCGAGTCGGGACGTTCGGGCAGTTCTATGTCGATCACGTCAACCGTTCCGGTTTCTTTGACACGATTGTCTGAAGAAGACGGGCTTACGCTATATACCTGTAGTGGTACGCCTGTAGATTGTGTTAAGTTGGGATTGGAACATGCTGTTTGTCGTAAACCTGATTTAGTCTTAAGTGGAATTAATCATGGCGACAATTCTTCGGTAAACGTATTGTATTCCGGAACTATGGGGGTAGCTTTTGAAGGTTGCCTGAAGCAGATTCCTTCTATTGGTTTTTCTTTGTGTACTTTCGAAAAACAGGCTGATTTTTCATTTTTGGAAGAAGCAGTCCAGCATATAGTCGGTTATGTTTTGGAACATGGACTTCCGTCGGGAGTTTGTCTGAATGTTAATTTCCCGGTTGTGGAGCTCCTGGAGGGGTTGCGCGTTTGTCGCATGACAAAGGGTGATTGGTCCAGTGAATGGGTTGCGGCTACGCATCCTCATGGAAAGGCTTATTATTGGCTGACAGGAACATACCGTAACGATGAACCTGATGCTCAGGATACTGATCAGTGGGCTATTGAGCACGGATATGGTGCTATTACACCGGTTCAAACGGATGTAACGGCCTATGATGCATTGGCGATGTTGAATCTTTAACGGAATGGAAGTATGAAGTATTATCTGATAGCTGGCGAAGCGAGTGGAGATTTGCATGCTTCGCAGTTAATGAATGCCTTGAAACAGGTCGATGAACATGCGGAATTCCGATTTTTCGGCGGTGATCTGATGTCGGCTGAAGGAGGAACCTGCGTAAAACATTATCGGGAGATGGCATATATGGGATTTATTCCAGTTCTTTTGCATCTACGTACTATTTCCCGAAATATGACTTTATGTAAGCGGGACATTGTGGCCTGGCAGCCCGATGTCGTTATCTTGGTTGATTATCCAGGGTTTAATTTGACGATAGCGGAATATGTTCATCGGTACACTACGATTCCTGTATTTTATTATATCGCTCCAAAAATCTGGGCATGGAAAGAATATCGGATCAAGAATATTCGAAGAGACGTAGACCAGTTGTTTTCGATATTGCCTTTTGAAATCGATTTTTTTGAGAAAAAGCATCATTATCCGATTCATTATGTCGGTAACCCGACGGTTGACGAGGTCGCTGCTTTCAAACGGGCGCATTCTGAAGATTTTCAGAGTTTTGCTGTTGAATTCGGGCTTTCGTCTGAGAAACCGATTATCGCAATACTTGCCGGCAGTCGCAAACAGGAAATAAAGAGTAATTTGCCTCGTATGATTGAGGCTGCCAGGACGTTTATGGATCAATATCAGTTTGTTCTGGCTGGTGCTCCTGGTATTGATCATGATTTTTACGTTCCCTATCTGTCCGGACATGAGGTGAAAATTATTTTTGGTCAGACTTACCGGATTCTCCAACAGGCTGAAGGTGCTTTGGTTACATCGGGTACGGCTACGTTGGAAACTGCTTTGTTTCGGGTTCCTCAGGTGGTCTGTTACTATATGTCTTGTGGTAAGGTCGTATCATGGTTGCGCGACAGGCTATTGCACGTGAAATATATTTCTCTGGTAAATCTTATAGCCGGTTTTGAGGTTGTTCCCGAATTAGTGGCCGATGGTATGACTGTTGAACGAATAAGGAAAGAATTAGGAAATGTGCTTTCTGGAGGAAATGGTCGTGAAAAACAATTGGCTGGATATGAGCAAATGGCTAAGATTTTAGGAGATGAAGGAGCTTCTTTGCGTGCGGCACAAGCTATATATACTTGTTTGATTAAATGATTTCCGCAGATTGAAACTTTATTTTTATCCGGATATTTATATAATTTTCAGTTGCCCGACTCGTGATATTCATTTGGGCAACTCTTTTTCCTGAGTTGGGCATCTCATTTTTTATTTGTTCCGAATATTAGGAAATGCGGATTTTACGTACGGAATAGGGGAATATGTTCGGACTGTCATGATAAAGAAAACCGTATAATAACTCTTTTATTTTTTAGTCGATAAGGAGTTATTATACGGTTTTTATGGTGCTTTTTATCTTTATCTAAGAATCTTTTAATATAAAGAAATGGTATATAAGTAAACAACGGCTGCAGGAATGGCCAATAAAGAACTGTCGAAGCGGTCGAGCATACCGCCATGGCCAGGTAGAATATGACCGCTGTCTTTTATTCCTAATTGTCTTTTCAACAGACTTTCAACCAAATCTCCCCAGGTTCCGAACAAAACAACGATTACGGCAAGTCCGAACCATTCCCAATGGGTGAATCCGTCAACAAATGTAGCCAGTACTTGAGAAACGATTATGGCTGTAATGCCACCGCCAATCGAACCTTCCCATGATTTGTTGGGCGAAATCCGGAGGAAAAGTTTTCTTTTACCAATCAGGCTGCCTACGCAATAAGCTCCGGTGTCGTTGGCCCAAAGAAAAAGGAAAACGGCGAGTGGAATGATTCCGTTGAATGTGACTTCTGCATTGACGGGTTCGGTCGGAACGGAAATGGCCAGAACATTGAGTAGGGATAAAGGAAGTGCTATATACATTTGGGCCAACATGGAGTATGCCCAATTGTTGATCGGACTTTTTCTTTTCAAGTATAGTTCGCTGATCAGCAGATAGATGATCAGGATTAGATAAGGAATAAATACGGATGATGGTGTAATATTGCTGCAAAATCCGAAAATAGCCAAAAACAGGTATATGCCAGCCACCGTGTTGATGATCGGGTTTATTTGAATTTCCTCCTGCTTGTTTACTATTGTTGAGAATTCCCATACACTAAGCCCGGTAATGATAGAGAATAGGATGCAAAAAAATAAGGCAGACGAACTGAGAAAACTGCTTACCAGAACGCCGACAAATATAATTCCGGTCAGAGCTCTGACAATTAGATTTTTGATTTTGGCTGTCATAGTATATTATACGATTATGGAGTTACGACTGAGGTTTGTTTTTTATATCTCCTTTGTCGTAACTCCGGGGTTAATTTCTGCAATAATAAATCTTATAATTTCGGTTCCGTATCTTCTTTCTGATGGGATTCCGGTGTTGTTGCCGTTCCGTCCGATTCATTTTGAGAAGTAGGGTTTTCGGATGTTGATTGTGGTGTTTCAGGGAGCTGTTTTTGTTGCTCTTCCTGATTTTCGTTCAAGCTGAGCAATTCTTCCGTACGGCTCACCCAAGGACGTTTTCCGAATATGCGCTCTACGTCTTCTGCAAAAATGACTTCTTTCTCGACCAACAGTTGTGCCAATTGTGCATGTCCTTCTTTATGGGTTTCCAGCAACGCTTTGGCCCGGTCATATTGTTCATTGATCATTCGTTTTACTTCTTCGTCGATCAATTGCGCAGTACTGTCAGAGTAGGGTTTGCTGAAAGAATATTCATCGTTGTTGTAATAACAAAGATTAGGCAACTTTTCGCTCATACCCATGTAGGCTATCATGCCATAAGCTTGTTTGGTAACACGTTCGAGATCGTTTAAAGCTCCCGACGAAATATGACCTGTGAAAAGTTCTTCAGCAGCCCGTCCACCTAGCGTGGCACACATTTCATCAAGCATTTGTTCTTTAGTATTGATCTGTCGTTCTTCCGGAAGATACCATGCTGCACCCAATGCACGTCCACGAGGTACAATTGTTACTTTAATCAGTGGGTTTGCATACTGCAGGAACCAGGAGATAGTCGCATGGCCGGCTTCGTGCAGGGCTATGGTCTTTTTCTCTTCCATGGTCATGACTTTAGTTTTCTTCTCCAGACCACCGATAATACGGTCGACGGCACTGAGGAAATCTTCTTTGCTGACAGCTGACTTGTTATGGCGGGCAGCAATCAGGGCTGCTTCATTGCATACGTTGGCTATGTCTGCACCGGAGAATCCCGGAGTTTGTCGGGCTAGCAGGTCAACATCAACCGTGTTGTCGATTTTAACCGGACGCAGATGTACTTTGAATACTTCTTTTCGTTCGTTCAAATCGGGCAAATCTACATGGATTTGTCGGTCGAAACGTCCGGCGCGCAACAAGGCTTTGTCCAAAATATCTACCCGGTTTGTTGCTGCAAGGATGATTACACCGCTGTTTGTTCCAAAACCGTCCATTTCGGTCAGCAGCTGATTTAGCGTGTTTTCGCGTTCGTCATTACCTCCCATGGCCGGATTCTTTCCGCGGGCACGTCCTACGGCATCAATTTCATCGATAAAGATAATACACGGTGATTTTTCTTTTGCCTGACGGAACAAATCACGGACACGACTGGCGCCTACACCGACAAACATTTCTACGAAATCAGAACCGGACATAGAGAAGAACGGTACGTCTGCTTCGCCGGCTACTGCCTTTGCCAACAGAGTCTTTCCGGTTCCCGGAGGGCCAACCAGAAGAGCTCCTTTGGGAATTTTACCTCCCAAGTCGGTGAATTTTTTTGGATTCTTCAGAAACTCAACAATTTCTTCTACTTCTTGTTTGGCGCTGGCTTGTCCGGCGACATCTTTGAATGTTACTTTGGTCCCTTCGCCTTTTTCTACCAGTTTTGCCCGGCTTTTGCCGACGTTGAAGACATTGCTTCCAGCTCCACCGGCTCCTCCTCCAATGCGGCGCATCAGGAAGAACCAAACTCCGAATATGAGAATGAATGGCAGCAGATTGATGAGCAGACTGCTCATCCAGCCGTTAGACTGTTCGTAACTCATGTCGCCTTTGAAATTCCCTACTTCTTGTTGCATGTTGATAAAATCCTCAAGCTGATCATTTGATGGATATACCACATCGATGTACGGTGCCCGACCGGTTTGTTCTGTTCCGGTTTTGAATACATCCCGAATATATTCCGGCTTTACGAACATGCGTAGTGAACCTTCATCCTTATTGGCGATAATTTTATTGGCATAACCCTTGCTGACATATTCCTTAAACTGAACGTAGGAAGCCTTTTTTGAGGCACTCGTGTCATTTCCTGTAAAAAACAGGTAAATGAGGACGATACCAATAGTGATATAAATCCAGTTTATGTTGAATTTGGGTTTGTTGCCTTTGTTTTCCTTCTCCATATACAGTAAAATTATAAGTGTTTTAGTCTATGTTTTCAATATGTGTGATCTGTGCGTCAGTCCATAAGTTTTCAATGTCATAGAAATCATGTGCTTCGGGCAACAGAACATGCACGATAACATCGGTATAGTCCATTGCCACCCATTGTGCATTTCGAAGGCCGTCTACAGCCGTAGGTTTTTCATTTGCATATTTTCGGGCAAATTCAGCAATCGATTCAACGATAGCTTCCAGATGTGATGGAGAATTGCCTTTGCAAATAATGAAATAGTTGCAGATTGTCTCGTGGATATTCCGCAGATCTACAACCGTAATGTCGTACCCCTTTTTTTCTTGTATCCCTTTAATGATATTGTCTACTAGTTTTTCTTCTTGTTTCGTATTCATTTCTATTTTCGAATCTCTAATATAATATGGGCAAAGATACTAGATATTATAACATTGTAGCAATTGTTTGTGGTCAAAATATATAGGCTTTTTATTTTTTTTGCAAAAACACGGACATTTGAGGAAAAAAAGTATTTTTCGGATATAAAAAATGCTCGAAAAATTTGCAGGTTCATAAAAAAGCTGTACCTTTGCAGTCGAAAACAAAAAACATTGGGCTATGGTGTAATGGTAACACAACAGATTCTGGTCCTGTTTTTCTTGGTTCGAATCCAGGTAGCCCAACATCAATGTTTGTTTTCATGGTCTCTTATTGGGCTATGGTGTAATGGTAACACAACAGATTCTGGTCCTGTTTTTCTTGGTTCGAATCCAGGTAGCCCAACAAAATGCAATCTAGATATATTCTGGATTGCATTTTTGTTATTATCTGATCCGGTCCCGAAAGTCTTCTATGATTTATGTGGATTTTCAGATTTTGAATAGTTGAGTATGAAAATAATAGTTTTAGTACGATAAAAAAGAAAACACGCCGATTGAATTCAATCGGCGTGTTTTCTTTAATGCTCAATTATGCTTTGTTGATTTCTTCGTTTATTGTCTTGATCTTCTCTTTAAGTACGGCAAGTTCATTTTTTAATTTGTCTACTTTTCTGTTCAGCTCGTCAACAAGACTGTTGCCTTTTTTAGATTTGCTGTTCAAGAAGCCAAGATTGTTTTCATAGGTTTTGATATCATTACGCATGTTTTCGTATGCTCTCATCAATCGGTCGCGTTCTTTTATCAAACTGTTGCCTTCTTTCTCAGCTGCAGCTTTCAGGTTATTTTTGAAATTGTTCAATCTACGCTTGGTGGCTGTTTCGTTGATGGCACCAAAAAGTTTATCAGCAATTTCTCTGTATTCTGTATAGATCTTGTCCTTTTCTTTGAAAGGAACATGGCCGATAGAGTTCCATTCCTGAGCCAGTTCGCGAACCTTTTCTGCAAAATTTTCAGTTTCTTCTGCTGTAATTGCCTTTAATTGTTCTATTATACTACGTTTCTTTTCCAGATTAGATAATTCTTCTTCACGGACAGAGGACGTAGCTTTGTTTTTCTGCTCAAAGAAATAGTCGCATGCGCCGATAAATCTTTTCCACAACGATTCAGAATGTTTCTTAGGAACAGCTCCGATTGTTTTCCATTCCTTTTGCAGTTGTGTCAGTTTGTCGCTTGTAGACTTCCAGTCAGTACTGTCTTTAAGTGCTTCTGCCTTTTCGCAAAGAGCTTGTTTCTTTTGCAGATTAGCAACCTGTACTTCTTTGATTGATTTGAAGAATGCTGTTTTCTGACTAAAGAATGCATCACATGCAGCACGGAATCTTTCGAATATCTTGGTATTCATTTTTTGTGGGGCAAAACCGATAGTTTTCCATTCAGCTTGGATTGCTATGATTTCTTTTGTCATATTGTCCCAGTCGGTAAAGGTCTTCAGCTCTTCGGTCTGTATGGCTTCAACCCGTTCACAAAGAGCGGTTTTCTTAGCCAGATTCTCTTCCTCTTTAGCCTTTATTTCCTCAAAATGCTGTTGATGACGTTTGTTAATAACAGTCGAGGCGGCTTTGAAACGATTCCAGATTTCTTCACGTAGCTCTTTTGCTACAGGTCCTGCTTCCTTGTATTCTTGATGCAGGATTTGCAGTTGTTTGAAAGCAGCTATAACATCCTCTTCCTCGGCCAGTTTCTCGGCGGCTTCGCAAAGACGTGTTTTGGTTTCCAGATTCTTTTTGAAATCATATTCCCGGAATTCATGATTGAGCTTTAACAGGTCATAGAATTGTTCCGTATAAAGCTGATACGTTTTCCATAATTCTGTCGCCCGTTCTGCCGGAATATTGGTGATTTCCTTCCATTCATTCTGCAACTCTTTGAATTCGTTGTAGGACTGATTGGCCTCCTCCGGACTGGAAATCATTGTTTTCAGCTTGTCCAGAATATCTAGTTTCTTTTGTAAATTTTCAGCTTTTGTACGTTCTTGTTCTTCTAGGAATTCTGCTCTTTTTTGTTTTAAGATCGTGAGCAGTTCTCTGAAGTTTTCATCTTTGACATCCACTGTAGGCATGAATCCTTCCGGATCACCTCCAGCTGCAATATAGGCATCATATTCTGATTTAGCTTCGGCTTTTTGTATTTTAGAATATGCTATTTTTAATATGTCAAGATCATGTTTGCTTGCCAATTCTTCGCTTTCTGCAAGTTTTTTCAATTGTTCGAGTACTTCTTCTTTTGTCTCGAATTTAAGTTCTAGACTTTCCGCTGCTTCTTCATCTGTTGTTACTTCCAGTTCTTCGGAATTGTCATAAGTTGAATCTGCAATAGGAGTTTCAACTGATTCGTTTGCTTGCATCGCTTCGTTGTTTTTTTTGCCTTCTTCTGCTGAAGACATTTCTTGAGAGTCCATCATTTTACTTGATTTTAGTATCTGATTCGGTTTTCATTTACATGTTTTATCTCTTCTTATCGTGAAATAATATATTGCAAATTAAAGCAAAATAAAGTTTGTTTCCTATAATTTGATTGTTTTTTTTCTTTAAATCCATGTTTTCCGACGGAAGAACCATAATAACAGCCCTGTAATGAGTACCGTGATTCCTATTGCCAATGGAAATCCCCAAGGTGAATTTTCCATACCGTTGATCAGGTTCATACCGAATAAGCTGGCAACCAATGTCGGGAACATGAGGATTATGGAAATCGAAGTCAACATTTTCATGACACTACTCATGTTGTTGTTAATCAGGTTTGCATAAGTGTCCATTGTTGAGTCGAGGATATTGGCATAAATTGATGTTGTTTCCCGAGCCTGGCTCATTTCGATGTTTACATCTTCAATTAAGTCTGCATCAAGTTCGTCTACCGGTAATTTGAATTTCAATTTTGATAGCAAGGTTTCATTGCCTCGAATAGATGTAATAAAATAAGTGAGGCTGTCTTGTAGTCTAGACAAATTGATCAGGTCAGCATTGTTGATATTCCGGTCGAGGTTTTGTTTGGCTTTTTCGATTAACGTGTTGATTTGTTTTAGTCGTTTTAGATACCAGACTGCTGATGAAAGGAAAAGACGGAATACCATATCGACTGAATCTGTGAATCCCAATCCTCTCTTTTGCTGGTAACTGACGAAATCAATCATCATGTTTGTTTCGAAATTACAAACAGTGATACAAACATCTTTGTTTAATATGATACCGAGAGGGATGGTAGTGTAAGGTGTACGCGACCGTACTTCTTTCACATATGGAATACGAAGAATGATCAAGATCCAACCTTCGTCAAATTCATAACGGGCCCTTTCGTCGGTATCCGCAATGTCCATAAGGAAGTAATCTGGAATATGTAGGTCTTTTTCTAAAAAATCGATGTCTTCTTGGGTAGGACAGGTTACTTGAACCCAACAATTGGGTTCCCATTTATCCAAAGTGCGCAGGCCGCGGCTTGTGTTCCAGAATGTTCGCATTAGTTCTTCCTCCAAAAATAAGATTAAAGAACGGAGGCTTGAACTTCCAAACCTCTGTTCTTACAACAAGTTTATATTTTCCGCGTGATAATCGTCCATTTTTAATGAATAATATGTTTTCGAGTGCAAAAATACAAAAAGATTCATTATGGCCTAATAAATGAGATCTATTTTTTGCTATTTCGTCAATTCGGCACTGACTAAATTAGTCAGGTGTATGAATTGGTCGACAGAAAGTTGTTCCGGTCGTTTGTTTAGTATTTCCAGTTCAAAAAAACGACTATGATCTTTAGGTTCCTGTTTGTTTTGATTGCCTTGTGCGTCATTTTGTGCAAATACGGGTTTTATAGAATTGCGCAAAGTCTTTCTCCTTTGGTTAAAACAGGTTTTGACGATCTGCTTGAACAACTTTTCGTCGCATCCTAAATTTTGTGTCTCATTCCGGGTCATACGGATAACCGCACTTTTAACTTTTGGAGGAGGATTGAATACATTTTCATGTACCGTAAACAAGTATTCTACCGAGTACCATGCCTGGATCAGTACGCTGAGGATTCCGTAAGTTTTACTACCCGGAGCTGCGGCGATTCTTTCGGCAACTTCCTTTTGGATCATTCCGGTGCAACATGGAATCAGATTCTTGTAGTCGAGCATTTTGAAAAAAATCTGACTGGAAATATTGTATGGGTAGTTCCCTGTCAAAACAAATGGTTGTCCGTCAAAAATCTGCTCCAGATTAAGCTTGAGAAAATCAAACTCAACAATGTTTTCGGTGAGTTTAGGGTAATTCTCTTTCAAATAAGCAACAGATTCATAATCAATTTCAACAACCTTTAATGGTCTGTCTTTATTAATCAGAAATTGAGTCATGACTCCCATGCCCGGACCTACTTCAAGGACTGGAAGGTCGGGACATGCATCGACGGTATCAGCAATAGCTTGGGCGATTTTTAAATCTTTTAAAAAGTGTTGGCCAAGAAATTTTTTAGGTTTTACAGACTTCATTATTACTTTTTTATACTATTTTTGCGCTACAAAGGTACAAAAAAGAAGCTATACGAAATTGAAAAATGCTAAGATTATAAAGGGGATATTGCAAATCGGCGGGTCGGTCCTGTTGGCAGTCCTTATATTATATTGGATGTATCGCGATTTTGATTGGGCAGAATTCAATGATGCTGTTTCCTATCAGATGGATTGGACGTGGATGCTGTTGTCTATGCCGTTTGGCATTTTAGCTCAGGTCTTCCGGGGGATGCGCTGGCGCCAGGCCTTGAGGCCGTTAGGAGAATCTCCACGGTTGCATTCTTGTATCAATGCTGTGTTTCTTTCTTATGCTGCGAGTTTGGTTGTACCTCGAATCGGAGAAGTCTTGCGTTGTGGTGTGTTGAATCGGAAGGACGGAGTGTCGTTTCCAAAATCTATTGGTACGGTTGTCACAGAACGCGTTATAGATTCTCTGATTATTTTGTTGTTGGCTGCGTTTGCTCTTTTGGTACAGATGCCTTTTTTTGTTTCTTTTGTTCGGGAAACGGGGGTAAGTCTTTCCGTGCTGATTCAGAAATTTACAGGAGCCGGTTATTTTGTTACCATTGCATGCGGTTTGCTCGTTTTGATTTTATTTCTCGTTTTAATTTGGAAACTAGCACTGTTCAGTAAGACCAAAGGTGTTTTGAAAAACTTGTATGAAGGTATCATGTCTTTGCGTCATGTAGAAAATAAATACTTGTTTTTCGGTTATTCCATTGCAATCTGGCTTTCTTATTATTTGCATTTTTATCTTACTTTTTTCTGCTTCCCGGAAACTTCAGGACTTTCATCTATGGCTGCGTTAGTAGCTTTTGTTGTAGGCAGTTTTGCCGTATTGGTTCCGACTCCTAATGGAGCAGGACCATGGCATTTTGCTGTAAAAACAGTGCTTGTCCTTTATGGAATAGGTGCCAATGAAGCGGTTATTTTTGTTTTGGTAGTACATACGTTGCAGACTATGTTAGTACTTTTGCTTGGTTTATATGCATTGGCTTTTTTGCAATTATCCAAAACAAGGTCATGGCATGCAGAGAATATTGAATAGAAAAGAAATTAATAACATAACTTTTAAATAATAGTATTATGAGTGAAATTAAAAACTTAAATCCGGTTCCGGTTTGGAAAAATTTTGATGCATTGACTCAGGTGCCGCGTCCTTCTGGACATTTGGCTAAAGTTCAGCAGTTTTTATTAGACTGGGCACGGGAACGAGGTATTGAAGCATATAAGGATGGCGGTGAAAATATAGTAATGAAAAAACCGGCAACTTCAGGTATGGAGAACCGTCAGACTGTTGTTTTGCAGGCACATATGGATATGGTTCCTCAAAAGTTGGATTCCAGTTCACATAATTTTGAAACGGATCCGATTCAAACCTATATTGACGGAGAATGGGTTAAGGCGAAAGGTACTACATTAGGTGCTGATGACGGAATCGGTGTTGCGGCTATTATGGCTGTTTTGGAAGATAATACTTTAGTTCATGGTCCTTTGGAAGCTTTGATAACTTCTGATGAAGAAACTTGTATGTATGGCGTGAATCATTTGGCTGCAGATACGTTGAAGGGTGATATTTTGTTGAATATTGACAATGAAACGATGGGCGAGTTCGTTGTAGGAAGTGCAGGTGGTGTAAATATTACAGCGACATTGGAATACAAGGAGGTTGAGACAGATCCTACTGATATCGCAGTTAAAGTGGTTTTGCGCGGTTTGCGTGGAGGTCATTCTGGATTGGAAATTTGTGAAAACCGTGGAAATGCCAATAAGCTTATGGCTCGTTTCGTTCGTCAGGCTATAGCTGACGATGATGCCCGTTTGGCTTCATGGAATGGAGGAAATATGCGTAATGCGATTCCTCGGGAATGCGAAGTGGTATTGACTATTCCTGCTGAAAATGAAAAAGACCTGGAGGATTTGGTTGCTTATTGTCGCAATCTGTATATAGATGAGTATAGAGGTGTGGAGAACAATATCGAGATGACTGTTGAGCGTACAGAGCTTCCGGTAACAGAGGTTCCAGAGGAAATTCAGGACAATTTGGTTTCAGCGATATTGGCTTGTCATGATGGTGTTTTACGTTATATTCCTTCTATGCCATCGATCGTTGAGACTTCTTCGAATCTGGCTATCGTTCGTATCGGTGCAGGAAAAGCTGAAATTCTGATTTTGGCGAGAAGTTCAAATGAAGGAATGATGGAATATGTTTCTACCATGATCGAAAGCTGTTATGGTATGGCGGGAATGAAAGTTGAATTTGGAGGCCATTATGGTGCTTGGCAGCCTAATTTTGATTCTCCAATAACCAAGAAAATGGTAGACGTTTACAAGCAGATGTTCCAGGAAGATGCTAAAGTACAGGTCGTACATGCCGGATTGGAATGTAGTTTGATTGGACAGGTATATCCAAATATGGATTTGGTTAGCTTCGGTCCTACTTTGCGTTCACCACATACTCCTGATGAACGGTGTCATATACCTTCTGTTGCTAAATTTTGGGATTTCCTTAAAGAACTGCTGACGCAGATTCCAGCGAAATAATTTATTAAATGTCATTCCGGATCTTTACCTGAGACTTTAGGGGGGGGATTTGGAATGACATTTTTGTTTTGGAAAATGCTCATGTTACAGGTTTGTTACAATTTATGGCTGCTGGATTCGGATTGAATGCAAAATTCAGAAGATATTGTGTGTTGTAACGCGAATGTAATATAAATGATGTGCATATTTCATAATAATGAAGTATTTTTGTATTCGGAAAAGCAGTTATAATATATACATTATTAATTTATGGAAACCATTTATTTGGGAATAGTATTTTTCCTTTTTATTTTAGCTATTTTTGATTTGGTTGTTGGTGTAAGTAATGATGCCGTCAACTTCCTGAATTCCGCTATTGGTGCTAAGGTTGCCCGTTTTCGTACCATTTTGGTAGTGGCAGCTGTTGGTATCTTGGTTGGTGCTGTGTTTAGTAACGGTATGATGGATATAGCACGCCATGGAATTTTCCAGCCGCAAATGTTTACATTCAATGATCTGATGTGTATCTTTTTGGCGGTAATGGTGACAGATGTGGTATTGCTGGATGTATTTAATTCTTTGGGAATGCCGACATCTACGACCGTATCCATGGTCTTTGAACTTTTGGGAGGTACATTTGTATTGGCGCTGTTGAAAATAGCTTCTGATGAGACCGGGACGTTAGGATTTGCCGAGTTGATGAATACCGAGAAAGCCTTATCTGTAATATTGGGTATATTCTTGTCGGTTGCGGTGGCACTTGTCGTAGGTACAGTTGTGCAATGGACTGCACGATTGATCTTTACGTTTAACTACCGGCGTAATTTGAGTTATACGATCGGTGTGTTTGGAGGTGTGGCAACGACATCCATTCTTTATTTCTCATTGGTAAAAGGTCTAAAAGGTTCAACCCTTGTTACACCGGAAATGATGGGTTGGGTGGATGCTCATCTGGGGGTGCTCATCGGAGGCTGTTTCGTGGTGAGTACTGTATTGATGCAGGTACTTCATTGGATGCGTGTCAATATTTTTAAGATTGTCGTACTTATGGGTACATTTGCTTTGGCGATGGCTTTTGCGGGCAATGACTTGGTGAACTTTATCGGAGTTCCTTTGGCAGCGTTTTCTTCTTATCAGGATTATGCAGCTAATGGAGCCGGGAATCCGGATACCTTCCTGATGGGCTCGCTCAATGAGCCTGCTAGTACGCCTTTTGTATTCTTATTGGCTGCAGGTATCGTAATGGTTATTGCTTTGGCAACATCAAAGAAAGCACATAATGTGATTAAGACTTCTGTTGACCTTTCTCGTCAGGATGAGGGTGAAGAAATGTTTGGTTCCTCAAGAGCTGCACGTAGCATTGTGCGTGGAGCAACTACTTTCGGTGAATACATTTCCAGTTATATTCCTAAGGGAATTCAGAGCTGGATCGATACGCGTTTCAACAAGCAGGATGTGATTCTGGCACCAGGAGCTGCATTCGATTTGGTGCGTGCTTCAGTAAACCTGGTGGTAGCTGGTCTGCTGATTATCATGGGTACATCGCTTAAGTTACCGCTTTCGACTACTTATGTGACGTTTATTGTAGCCATGGGTTCTTCTTTGGCCGATCGTGCTTGGACTCGTGAAAGTGCTGTATTTCGTATCACCGGTGTGCTTAATGTCGTAGGTGGATGGTTCATGACAGCAGCTGTTGCCTTCTTGAGCTGTGCCATTGTTGCATTGTCGATGTACTTTGGTGGATTCGTTGTAGAATTCCTGTTTATCGTTGTAGCTATCTATATTTTGGTGAAGAATAATATCGGTGTGGGTAAGAAAGACGAGATGGTTACGCGTGATGTTGTTTTTCAACGTATGATGGCCACGAAGGATCCTGCAGAGTCTTGGGGCTATCTGAAGAAACATGTAGCCATTACGCAGAAAGAGGTGCTTGATTATATTGGTACAACTTATGCCGGAATCGTGGACGGTTTTGCCGATGAAAATTTGCGCCAGTTGCGAAAGGCTACGCGCGGACTTGATGCCCAACGTCAGGCCATAAAGAAACTGAAACAGCGCGAGATTGTGGGTATGCGT
This sequence comes from uncultured Paraprevotella sp., assembly GCA_944320775.1. Classification (GTDB taxonomy): domain Bacteria; phylum Bacteroidota; class Bacteroidia; order Bacteroidales; family Bacteroidaceae; genus Paraprevotella. Next base: position 36,893 of record CALUIV010000002.1, read on the forward strand.
CGGATTGACAAGAAATTGTCTTTGGAAAAAAATACTTGGTTCCATCTTGGAGCTAATAGCGATGAACAAATGATTTACTGCTTGAAGCGTATGGGCGAACCTTGTCGCGAGCATGTGGATAATAATTTTAATCCATTGCCAGATGACCGTACGCAGGAATTGATGCAGTTAAAGGAACATATTCTTGATTTCATTGCACGGGCAGGACGAATTATGGATGAACGTAATTTTGATGCAGTAGAGCCTTTACTCAGTGAAACGGAGACTTACAAAGATAGTCTTTCGGTCTTGCGTAAACAGCAGTTTGACCGTTTGCAGGCTGAGGATAATCAGGCGTTGAAAGTATCACTTGTTTATTTGAATGTACTTCAAGAGTCTCAAGAGTTACTTAGCTGTTTGCGTCACGATATTCGTGCGTTCAAAAAATTCCAGGCTTAGTTAGCAGCTTGATAGAAATTTTTATAAAAGGTTCTGTCCGGTTTCTTTTTAAAAAGGAAGCGGGACAGAACCTTTTGCTATTGATTTAGGTCATGATGATTGTCTTGATGGCGAGAATTACACAATATCTGTTGGAAAATAACGTTTAACAGTCAGACTTAAAACGGTATGAATATGAATCGGAAAAATAGAATCGCAGGATTGGTCGTTCTGACTCTTTTCTTCGGATTATCAGTTGGAATACGGGCTGAACGATATGATAAGTTATGGCAGAAAGCAGAAAAGCTTTTGCAGGAAGGCAGACCGAAATCGGCAGGAGAAGTATTGGAGGATATCCGGAGCCAGGCAGTTGGAGCGGGTGACCGTGGACAGGAACTGGCTGCTTTTCTGGCAGCATCCGGTTGTCGGCAGACGTTGACTCCAGATAGCCTTTTTCCGGATATCATTTTATTGCGGCGTAGGGTAGAAGGGGCAAAGGATGTGGCCGAACGTGCTGTTTGTGCTTCTTCTTTGGCACGTATCCTGTCTGCTTGTCGTTGGCGGGGAGTTTCGACCGTTTCGGATTGGCAGGCACCAACAGACAGTGTACACCTGTGGAGTCGGGAACAATTTGAGGAGGAGGCTCGGCACTGGTATCTGGTTTCGATGACAGCTCCTGATACGTTAGCCGAACGTCAGGCTTCCGAATATTTTCCAATCATAGAACCGGGAACCGATCGTGAACTTTATGCAGGTGATCTGTTGAATCTGATGGTGCGTCGTGCTGTAGAAGGATTGGTCGGTCTGGGGCAGAGAGATGAGGCGATAGCTTGCCTTCATCAGGCTTTGAAGGTTTACCGGAATCGAGGGAACCGACAAGCACAATTGTTGCTTGGACTCGATTCATTACGTCTGGTTGGGCAAGAAGCCGTTGTACCGTATGCTGTTCATGAAACGAGGTCCGATTCATCTTTGAGACAGACGGATGTTTTCCGTGGTTATGAGCGCCTGATGCAGGCGTTTGCTGATTTGCCGGAGGTTACGATGGCTTATGTTGACCTTTGCCGGTTGGATTGGTCTGCAGCTGAGCGTGTCAGGTTAGCAGAAGCTGGTATTGCTTTGCATCCGCAGAGCGTCGGTGCTGGTCTGTTACGTCGTATGTTGGCAGAATGGAGGCTACCCATGTTTGAATGGCAGGTTGCTCAGGTAACGACACCTTCTGCAGCTGTTGAATGGAGAGCTACGCTACGGAATTTATCGGAATTGGCCGTAGAAGTTTATCGGTTGAACGAGAAGTTTGATCAGACCAGTTATGAACGCAGTAAAGATCCGCAGGCTTACGTCCGGAAACAGGGGCGTCGAGTTGCTGCGTGGACGCATCGTTTTGTGTCGCATCCCGATTATGAATCTTTTCGGGACACCGTGTGTTGGCAACCGGAGGAATGGGGGCAATATGCAGTCATTTTCCGTCCGGTGACAGGAGCAAAAGGTGTCCGTGTGGTGGAAACTTCGGGATTGTTCCGCGTATCGGGGATTGGGTTGTTTGCTTTGCAGGCCGACCGGGGAAACCGTACAGGCTTTCAGGTGGTTGATTTAGAAACCGGTGGACCATTATCCGAGGCTTTGGTCGAACTGCGTGTGTATGGTCGTCGTGGTGAGTTTTTGCGTGAATTGACTGAACAGACAGATCGTCAGGGATGGCTCGAAACAACGTTACGGGCTGACGAGCGGGCTGAGGTTTCGGCTGTTTTCGAGGGAGATAGTACGGCCGGCGGTTGGACCGTATGGGGAACTCGTGGAGCGGTTCCTGTGTCCGAGGGGCGGAGCAAAAGTGTTCGTCTGTTTACCGATCGGGGAATCTATCGTCCCGGCCAGACCGTTCGTGTCGGCGGTATTGCTTATGGACTGTATGCGGACAGTAGCCGTGTATCAGTTGACGAACCGATTGTGTTGTGCCTTTTCGATGCGCAGGGACGCGAGTTGGAGCGACGCGATTTGCGTACGGACACTTTTGGAACATTCGATGCCGTGTTCCGGCTGCCGGTTTCAGGATTGAATGGTATTTATCGTATAGAGGCAGAAGGTCGTTCATCGGCGTGGTTCCGTGTGGAAGAATATGTGCGTCCGACGTTCTCTGTGACGGTTGATGATGGGAAAGATCAGATCTGGTCGTTCGGAGATACGTTGGCGGTGACGGGGCGTGCCGCTTATTTTGCCGGAACTCCGGTACGCGGTGCGCGTGTTATAGGACGTTGGCGCCTCATGACTTATGGACGGCCTTATACGATAAAGTCTTATCCGATGTGGGCGCAGGAATTGCCGTCGGGTAGCGATACGGTGCTGACCGACGCCGACGGACGTTTCCTGTTCCGTGTACCGGTGACGGGCGATTCTGTTTTGGCAGATTATGGTTGTCGTCTGCAGTTTGATGCCGAGGTGCTTTCTGCTGCAGGAGAGACCCGTATGGGCAATCGTTCTTTTGCTGTGTCCCGGCAGCCGTTGCATTTCCGGATTGATGGCGATGCCTTGCAGGAACGGGGTGCTTTGCGGCCGTTCCAGTTTCGGTTGGAGTCTCTTTCAGGACAGACTGTTCCGGCTACGGTCTTTTTCCGGCTGCTTGCTTTGAATGATGAAGGTAGGCCGGTGCGGACACTGCTGGAAGGAAAAACGCCGGCCAACAGTTCTTGCCCGATTGATGCTTTGGTTGATTGTCCGTCGGGGAGATTGCGTTTGCAGGCCTGGACTGAGGTCGAAGGTCGGCAGCTGGCCGACAGTTTGCAACTGACGCTTTTCTCTTTGGCTGATACACGTCCGGTAGTGGATACGGCATTCTGGTTCTATCAGCCTTGTGATACGTTTGGTTTGGGACGTCCGGCTCGGCTGCAATTAGGTACGAGTCTGAAGCAGGCCACATGTTATTATGCCGTTTCAGGGCCTGACGGATGGAGTGAACGAGGACAACTGATGCTTTCAGACTCGGTAGTTGTTTTGGAGTGGCCTTATCAGGAACAGTATGCCGACGGGATGAATGTCAGTGTGATTCTGATGCGTCAGGGACATATTTATCGTCGGGAAGCCCGTTTCTTCCGTGACCGTCCCGACGACCGGTTGAAATGGAAGTGGACGGTGTTCCGCGATCGGTTGCGTCCGGGCGAACAGGAAGAATGGCAACTTACGTTACAGCATCCCGACGGTACCCCTGCACGGGCCAGAGTGCTGGCTGCGCTTTATGACGCTTCGTTGGATGCATTGGCTGACAACGGCTGGCATTTCTATATGAATCGTCCGACAAACCGATCTTCTGTCTGGTGGCACGCTAACGAACCGGTTTCAAATTGGGGCGTTTGTCCGTTTCAGTTACCGCAAAGGAATGTACGGTCGCTTTCGTTCGACCGTTTCAATCCGAAATTCTTTCAAGGTTGGGGTGGTAGTCACACTGTCGTAGAAAATATGATCTTGACCGATGATGAACTGGCTTATTCCGGTTCGCGTTCTGTAAAAACGGCTTTACCGATGATGAAAGCGGCATCCGACCGCATGACTACAGCCGGGGCTACCGAAAACGGTGTGGTATTTGAGTCTGCCGAAGTGGAAATAGCAACAAGTATTTCTGAAACGGAAAAAACGGCCATAACGCCGGAGCCTTATGAAGGTTTGCGGACGAATTTTAACGAGACGGCCTTCTTCTATCCCCGTTTGCAGACGGATTCTGCCGGTTGTGTTTCATTGGCATTCACGTTGCCAGAGAGTTTGACTACCTGGAATTTCAAAGCCCTTGCCTATACGCCGGAATTGGCTTATGCATTGATTGGTGAAAAGATTATTGCACAAAAAGAATTTATGGCCCGGTTGCAGTTACCACGTTTTGTACGCCGGGGAGATGAGGCTGTGCTGACGGCTGTGTTGGAGCAGCTCACCGATCGTCCGGTAAAAGGTTGGGTGCGTTTGGAGATCTTTGATCCGCAGACGGAACAGGTAATCCGTCGTTATCGGAAGCGTTTTGCCCTTGACGCGCAGGCCGATACCGTGTTACATTTTGCATTCCCCGTAAAAGCCAGTCAGGATTTGCTGGCTTGCCGCCTGGTGGCCGAAGGAAAGGATTTCAGCGACGGAGAGCAGCATTATCTTCCGGTGCTTCCTGATGAGGTAGTACTTACTGAAAGCCGTGCTTGGGCCGTTGACGGTCCGGTATTTTCAGGCCAGTCCGGTCATTCGAAATCCGAGTCTGAAGAAGCAGAATCCGCAACACAAACAACAGTCGATCTTACCGGGCTGTTTGCCGAGCATGCCCAACCAGCAGGACGCCGTCTGACGATAGAATATCAGTCATCGCCCATATGGGCCGTATGGCGTACACTTCCAGCTTTGGCCGAACCGACTTCCGAGCGTGTGAACAGTCTGGCAGCCGCCTATTATGCTTCCGCCTTGGCAGCCGCTTTGCCTCACCGGTGGCCGGAGTTTTATCAGATATTGTCAGCAGCCAATCGGGCACAGTCTTTATCTTCTGCCGATCAGGTTCCGGCGACAACCGATGATAATTTGTCCGTATCCCGTTCTGATTTTGAAACGGAACTGGAGCGGAACGCGGCATTGAAAGCCTTGTTGCTTCAGGAAACACCCTGGTTGCTCGAAGCCCGTAATGACCGGGAACAGCTCCATCGGATATTCGATTTGCTTGATGCCAATGTGCAGACCGGACATCGTGTGGCTTTGCTGCAACGGCTCGTCGACGAACAGCGGGCCGACGGATCCTTTGGCTGGTATCCCGGAATGTCCGGACAGATCTATACCACGACGTCTGTAGTTCGGACTTTTGTACGTCTGCAACAGCTCGGAGCCGCCACTGATGCTTCCTTGAAACAGCAAGAACAGCAATTGGTCAGCCGGGCAATGACTTGGTTGGATCAGCAGGTAGCCGATCAGGTGGAGCGCAAACGGAAGTTGGCACTTTCGGGTGGAACTCCTGTGTTGAGCCATACGGATTTGGATTATCTGTATCTGGTTCAGCATTCAGACCAGAAACAGCCGGCAGTCCGGAAACACAATGCCGATTATCTGCTTCGTCTTTTGTCAGAACAATGGACGTCACTCAATAAATCCGGTCTGGCACAAGCGGCTATGATATTAGCCAAAGCAGGTCGCAATCAGGAAGCTTCAGCTTGTATGCTTTCGCTCGAAGAACATTTGGTGCAGACGCCTTCCGGCTGGTGCTTTGATGTTCCTTCGCGGCGTTCGGCAGCCGATATGGACCGTCGTCTGGCTACGCAGGTACAGGTGATGGAGGCTTTCCGCACCTTGCGTCCGGAACAGCAGACCTTGCAGCAAGGCATGAGTCGCTGGTTGTTGGCTCAGAAACGGATTCAGGGTTGGGAGCAACCAGAATTTTCGATCGAAGCTGTTTATGCCCTTTTAGCTTCCGGTGTGGAAGGCTCTTCTGTAGATTCCGACTGTTTGACTTTGTCGTTTGCACGGGGCAAGGAGCAGACCATTCAGTCACAACAGGCACCGCTTGTCGGCATGCTGCATTGGACGGCGTCAGGAGCATCCTTACCTTCCGAACCGGTTCGGCTGACTGTTGAACGAAACTGTCCGGGAACAGGCTGGGGTGCTGTCTATGCCACTTACCGTTTGCCGTTGGCTTTTGTCGAGCGTCGGGAACAGGGCTTGAGTCTGCGGTTGGAATCTGACGATCAGTCTTCGTCGGTCGAAGGACGGACGTTGCAAGTCGGCGACAAACAGACCGTCCGTTATGTGCTCCGTGCCGATCAGGACTACGAATATGTCCATTTGCGTTTGGGACGTGCCGCCTGTTGTGAGCCTGTTGATGCCTCTTCGGGTTATCGTTACCGTTTCGGCCTTTCTTATTACCAGGCGGTTCACGATGCCTCTATCGACATCTTTATCGAACGGTTGCCCAAAGGTTCTTATGTGTTCGAGATTCCTTATTATATAACCCGTTCCGGTTCGTACCAGCAAGGAGTTTCTGAAGTTCAGTGTCTTTATGCTCCCGAATACCGAGCATTCACGTCCGGTGCGGTATTAAATGTGAAATAACAACTTTTTAGCATCATGATTGTTTTTTGGAATAATCATGATGCTAAAAGTAAATAACCGATCCATAATATGAATTGGAGGAAGAACGAAGGATATTGTATGAGAAAAGTTACCGGAATCTTTTTCTTTTTGCTGTTGGCCATAGCAGAGTTCAGTTGGGGACAGTCTGCACGCCTGCTTCGTCAGCGCCGTTTGAACCGATGGGACATCCCGCCGGCCAATTATAGTGGAATAGTCCCGATGGGCAACGGACGTTATGCCGTGGTGAGCGATAAAGGAAAGGCGGACGGATTTTATCTGTGGCATGTAGAACAGGACAGTTGTACGGGAAAAGTGCTTTCCGTCACAGCCGAAGGTTTTCGACAGGCCTATTCGGCCACATCTACTCAATTTCCTCAGCGGGATAGCGAAGGAATTGCCTGGAATGGTACTGAGGGAAAGTTGTGGATCAGTGCCGAGGACGACCAGCAGATTTTAGCTTATCTTCCTGACGGCTATCGTACGGGCGAAAGGCTCCCGGTTCCTCAGTCTTTCAGCAGAAAAGCCATCCATCCGAATTACGGATTCGAAGCTTTGACCTATTCCAGTGCGTCGGATTGTTTTTGGGCGATGACCGAGAACCGCTTGCGTGCCGATGGACCTGCGGTCGGTCCTGACTATTGCGATACGCTTCGTCTTCCGTTATTGGCGTTGACGTCCGACAGTGCCTGGATTGATGCCGTTTATCCGGTGGACCCTCCCAAGGCGCGTCATCGGGGACGGGCACACGTCTATGGTGTAGTAGCCCTTACGGCATTGGACGACGGACGGCTGTTGGTGCTCGAACGGGAGTTGCATGTGTCGCGCCGTCTGTTGAACACCTGGGCCGTACATCGGATTTATTGCGTGCAGCCTTCAAAACGGGCGACTACCGGTAGCTTTGTTCTTTCTAAAACCCTCATTGCTACTTTCCGTAATCGTCTGGCCCGTTTCAACCTGGCCAATTATGAAGGTATGTGTCCCGGCATCCGATTGCATGACGGACGTCAGACGCTTTTGCTGATTAACGATTCACAGGCCGGTATGGGAAACCGGCTGTACCGTTTGAAAGATTATATTCGGGTGGTTGTGCTGCCGGAGGGGTTTTAGGAAATTTTATCTTCAATGAGGAAGAATACTAACAGTCTCCGGAAAGGTATTGCCCATCTCGTGCAAACGAGATGGGCATCTCAATTTTAGCAGGTGCAGTCCTCATTTATCCATAGACATTTTTTCGAATTCCTCATCCGTCAGTTTCCGGACGATTCGGCAGGGATTTCCGACAGCTAAGACATGATCCGGAAGGCTCTTGTTGACCACGCTTCCGGCTCCGACGACCGTATTGTTTCCGATGCTGACTCCGGGCAGAACGATGGTGCCGGCTCCAATCCAGACATTGTCTCCAATCGTAATCGGGTAGGCGTATTCCAGACCGCGGTTACGCTGCGGGGCATCCAAGGGATGACCGGCGGTGTAGAAACCGCAGTTCGGAGCTATGAAAACGTGCTTTCCGAAATGGATCGGTGCACCGTCAAGCAGCACGCAGTTTACGTTCATATAAAAATCTTCACCGATTTCGATGTTATAGCCGTAGTCGCAGTAGAAAGGCTGTTCGATGAGGAAGTTGTTTCCGGTCTTTCCGAGCAGACGGCGCAGCAGCCGGTTCCGTTCTTCCATTTGGGATGGGCGTAGCTGATTGTATTCATAGCACAAATCCTTGCATACGGCCCGTTCGCGAAGCAGTTCCTCATCATAGTTCGCGTCGTAAAGCAGACCCAGCTGGCATTTTTCTTTTTCGGTCATAGTATTCTTATCTTTTTTATATTTAATGAATCAGACGACAACAAAGCGGTATGCGATGGCATGATGTCTTTGTCCGTTTGTTGTCGTCTGTTATATATTTCTAGCGCGTCAGTGAGAAACGCATGCTGAAGCCAAAGTCCTGGGTGATGGTCGGGTAGGCGTTCGACGAGAGCAGAGGCATGTTGCGCTGGCGGTCGTAGTAGATGCTCAGTGTCATGTATTTGCTCAATGTGTAGTCAGCGCTGAACGAGGCTTTGACGGCCCGGTTGCCGCTTGTCGCTTCGCAAAGTGACGACTGGATGTCACGCGTGATGGAACTTTGTGAACGATAAGAGAAATCAAAACTCAGGTTCAGGCTGCGGTTGAATGATGTTTTCGAAGCTGTAGCCTTTTGGTTTTTGTTGTCCTTATTATCTTCGTTGTTCGTCTGGCTTTTTCCGCGTCGGCGTCGTGGCCCCCACAGATCGCTCAACTTGAAGTCGTTCACCTTGTATCCCCATCCGAATACGATGTCGTTGCTTCCGGATTCGTTGATCTGTACGGAAGTCATGCTTAGGGTCAGGACTCGGGTCTTTTTATATTCGGCCTTCAGCGTCATGTTATTCTTCAACGTCACATTGAGTCCTACTAATGGTGAGAAACTCTCGTTGATCGACACGCTGCTCACGTCGTACCGACTACTGGGCAGGAAAGTTCCTGTAGTTGTATTTGAGACAAATCCCAGGTCACCCATATACTGCACCCAACTGCTGAATGTGTTGTATGATCCTACGGAGTAGACACTACGGTAGCCGTGTGTCAGTGTGACACTCCGGAAGTGGTCCTTGATCCAAGGCAGATTGCCCAGTCCTTTATAGGACAAGCTCCAGTTTGGCATCATCCGCAACAGAGAGGGGAAGATGTCCATGCTGTTACCGCCGCTATAGGCGGACAGGAATGCCGGAATCAGTACGTCGGCCGAGTATTTGTCGACCGTTCCGTTTTCGGGATTAAAGGTGCCCGTCATACCGGTTCCTTCCGGATAGGTTCCGCCAGCATAGCGTGCTTCTGCCCGTTGCTGGAATCGGTCCAGACTGTTCTGGAACTTGGCAAACGTCTTACTGAAGTAACCGTTGTCGGCATTTCCGCTTTTTTCGAAGGCCGATCCGATGGAAATCGTCGTCATGTTGAAACTTCCGCTCTGTGTGGTGGGCATGCCGGCATACATATATTGTATGCTGTTGTTCTGCGTGCGTGTACGGGTAGCGGTCAGATCGATTTTCAGGTCGGCAATCGGTTCGAGGGTAGCTTTGAGCTGCAGGTCTTCTGTCAGACTGGTTACGGCCGGAGTACTGACGTTTTCGTCATTGAGTAGCCAGCCGCGGTTTTGGGCTTTGGTGATGTACTTGTCGTTTACGAAGCCAAAGGCAAAATCAAGTCCCGGACGTAGTCCGCTGACTGCTGATTGTCCGAGCATATCGCCTACGTCGGGCAGGAATCCCGGCAGCGCCATCGAATATGTGTTGCGGTAGCTCAGGCTGGCGTTGCGTATCATCATCAGGAAGCGTGCTGCTCCCTGGGCCAGTCCGTACCAGCGCTGTTCTTCGAGTGGGGGAAGTGCCACTACATTGATGCGTACTTGCATGCTGTCTCGCCCTGAGATACGGATACTGTTCTGATCGATTTTCTTGAATTTCAGATCATATTTCCGGCCGTCCTTTGTCATGGCAGTTACACGGATACGTTTCGTCTTCTGGTTGTGTTTGACAATCAGTTGGGAATCCGGGAACAGACTGATGTCTTTGGCAAATCCTTTGAAAGCCGGATTGGCCTTTTTGGTACGTGACTGACCGTTGCGGTTGTCGGTAGTTTTCGGGCCCTCTTCCGAAGTCTCATTTCCGGGTGTTTTCTGTTGGGCTGCTTCTTCCGCCCTTTTCTTTTCTTCTTCCGCTTTTTTCTTTTTGGCATCGGCCTTCTCTTTCGCTTTCTTTTCGCGTTCGGATGCTGCTTTTCGTCGTCCGGATGCAGAAAAACGCTGATTGGCGTTTTTCAGGAATTCGCTATGATTATAAAGTTTTTCCAGATTCAGGCGGCCGTTTACGTTGATGTTCCGTTCGGAGTTGATGGTGTTGCCCAAAGTGCTGCCGTCTTCCAACTTGCTACCGCGTACCCAGGAGTAATTGGCCGTATACTTTCCGTCGGCGTTCACCCAGTCGAAACAAGGGATTTTGTTGATGGGCAGATTATAGGAGCCCGAGAAAGCCTGCTGGTAGTCGAGTGGTGTTCCGAATCCCTTGATACTTTGCCATACAGAGTCTTTCCAAACGGCATAGTCGTCGGGATAGAGACTCTTGTTGACCGGAACATAAGGTTCTTCGATTTCGGCATGTGTAGCCGATGAGAAACTCAGTTGCAATGTCTTGGTCAGATCCCAACGGATACTGAATTCACGGTTCCACAGAAAATCCTGTGCAAAACTCAGTGGCAGTGAACTCTGGTCCTGCAGATTGTTGATGTCGCGTTCCTGCAGTTCGTAGTAGGTACGTGAAATGTCCGTGTTGAACGTCAGATTCTGTGGCAGATAATTCAGTCCGAAATCCTTTAGAATGTCCAGCCATTTGCTTTTCGACTTGATTGCCTTCTTGAACGGTTCGAGCGGCTTGTAGTTGGGCGAATAGCTGTAGTTCATGCCTCCCTTCCAGGAATTCTCTGTCTCCCAGGCCGTTGTTTCGTTGGCATAATAGGAGCTGGCGTGTGCATAGTTAAACGAGAAGTTAGCCGGATCGTACGGCATCGGATGGAGTGGGGTGGCGATTCCCACACGCACGTTGCTCAGACTGAAATTCTTGTTTATGGTACGTGTTGTGGTCAGATTGCGCAACGAGTCGCGTTCATGATCAGAACTGCAGGCATCGAATGCATCTTGCAGCAGCATGTCCGTATCGAGCGGGTTGTATTTCGGATTGATGATTTCCTTGCTGTAAGCATAGTAGAGCGGCAGGCTTACTTTTGCTTTTTCGGGGAAGAGGCGCCCCAGTTCGAAACTGGTTGTGATGCTGTAGGTGTAGGTATCCTCGTCGCGTCGTTCGCTGACGCTTTGTTCCAGTCCACCGAATCCGGCCGTAATGACTTGTCCCTGCAGATTGACGCTACCCAAATCGGAAAGTTGTACGTTCAGGTTTCCTTGTGCTGCCCAGCCACCATCGTTGTTGAATTCCTGCATTCGTAACTCGTTGACCCATACTTCAGCCGATTTTACGGCACCGGCGTTATTGCGTACGCCGATCATAATCGTAGTTACTTCGCCCAAGGTCGGGTTACCCATCACGCTGATCCGGTTGTCTGGTTTGTCGGGGTCGTAATCAGAGAATAGCGTGGTATTGCTGATTTCTCCCCGGCTTCGGGCCTGGTTGCGCCGTTTCTTCAGATCGGTCAACAGAGAAAGATCGATGTCGAGCATGTTTTCTGTCGGCCATACCGTCCGGCGGTGGTTCTCGTTCTTTTGAGAATAAGTTCCTTCCGGTGTCAGTTTGAGCGGAATTTCATATTCGTAGAAATTATTCTTATAGTCTGATCCCAAACGAATGAACACGCTTGTTTCATAATCTTCCAGTGCCGTTACGTCATCGCTGAGTGCGTTGGCATGGACGAACATCTGCAAATGTTTGTAGCGGCGCATGTCGAGGTTCATATTTTTGTAGACCGCACGTGCATCACCTGTAGCCAGATTCTTGACGGTAATGGATAAGGCCTGTTCGTTTTCTTCGGCCAGTTGTGACTGGCTCGGATCGACTACGCGGCTGATTGTCGGCGGAACGACATAGTTTACCGGTGTCTTGTCTCCGTTTTCTTCCAGATTGACGCCCGACATTTCCATCGTACCGGATGTAGCCGGTGCTTCACCCGTGTAAAGCGCCTGTTCGTAAGGACGCCACTGGCTTTGTACCAGATCGAGTGTGGCCAGACGCATGATGACGGGCTGTTCGAAACCTGTTAAAAACATACGGATGAATCGGATACTTGAAAAATCATAGATGTCGCCTACTTTTTTCTGATATTCATCTACTGGGATACGGAACAGATACCAGTCTACTTCTTCAGTCTCACCATTGCGCAGTTTGGCACTGGCGTGGCGGCGGTCTACGATATAGTTGCGGCCTACGACCAGATCTTCCGGCCGGATACTGATGCGGTATTGGTAATACTTTTCGTATTCGTTGAGCGTGTAGTCCTGATTGATATCTTCTACGTCGGGGGTTGTCTTGTAGGACGTATCATAGGATTCGGGGGAATCTTCGGCTGACCGTGAGTTGCCTTCAGGATTGTTGATACGCTTGTAACGGTCGAGGATACTCATTTCGACCCGGTCGTAATCGGTGCCGCGATAGTAGTGATAGTCGTCCCCGGCAGGGTCAGCCAGAAGAGAATCAAATACGGCGGCCGACACTCGTCCCTGTATTGCAGTCAGGAATTCTTTATAAGCTCCGAATTCTTTTTCTTCTTCACTGCTCAATCCGTTCAGACCTACATCTTGCCGACGCCGGGCATCCGATTCGTTGTTGAAGGCATAGGTGACACTGGTGGTGGTCGGCACCCGTCCCCAGGCGGTTTCCGTGTAGTAACTGCTGTTGCCGTCGACGGGCATACCGCTTTCGAAGAATTTTTTTCCGTCGCGCAGAATGTCCTCGTTCACTTCACCGAGGTTGATGTAGAAATCACCGCCACGTGATGCCGCCGGATCCTGGCGTGTGTAGATGAACGGATCGAGCATCCAGAATTCGATGTAACCCACATTGGCCGTTTCGAAATCGCTCATGTCGAGTCGGCGCATCATACCACCCCAATGTTTTTCTGGCGACGGAAGCCGGCCGTTCTGGTCCAGATTCGGATTCAGGTTGTACGGACCACGCTCCGACGGATAGTAAGCGATGTTCAGTACGGAGAGCGACGATGAGGAGGAATAGGTATCCTGGGCTTTGCTCGGATAGAGTTCGCGTTCGGGCACTTCACGCACGTAATGGTTTGACAGTTGGTCCAGGTCATTTTTGATGTGGGCCGGAGTGAGGGTTGAACTGCGGCGCGTAAAGATCGGGTCTACGTAATACCAGCTTAACAAGGCACGGTTGTAACCTCCGCGTACATCGTTCATCAGGCTGCTCTCTTCGAAATCCGACGGAACGCTTGAAATCGTCCATGCTGTAGGTTGCATGATGCTGATTCCGTTTTCGGTGGTTTCGAAATCATCGATATACGAAGCGGCTCCCTGCACGTTGCGGTTCTGTCCGGCAATAAGTTGGGCAAACTCGCCTGTGAAGCTGATCATTGATGGCGCAGTACACTGCACGAGGGGTAGACGGTCGATAAGGTTGGTCAACCACTGGCTCTCGCGTTTCCACGACAGATTGGCACCCCATAGTGTGTTACGCAAGGGTTCTTCACCCATATTCACTTTGCTGGTGAGCGGTTGCTCGTTCAGGTACATCACCGTACCGCCTACGGTAAAATCCTTCGAAAAATCATATTGCAGGTTCAGTCCGAGCATGGTTTTGCGTTGCATGCCATAATTGTCGTTACTTTCCAGACTGACACTGACATTTGTGCCTGCATCGATAATACTTTGATTGATGATGGTTACACGCCCCATCGCGTAGTCGACTACATAGTCCGTGTTTTCTGCAAGTGTAGCGCCTCCGGCTGTTACGACAACCGATCCTTGCGGTATGTTCATGGCGCCCAGGTCAATCTCGGCTCCTCCCGATCCTTTGTATTCGCCGGAAAGCATGTACTTGTCCAATTCAGCCATTTGTTTGGCTATTGTTTTGGTGGAATCATAAAGTGCGTCGAAACAGTATTTTTCGGCCAGTAGTTCGCTGCCTAACCACTCGCGTAAATGACTTCCGAACGGTTCTACTACAGGAAAATAGATACGCCCACGGCTGATTGTGTATCCTTCAAGATAGTCGAATTGTCCGTTCGGGTTCGGATTATTCTTGGCATCGAGCCGGTCCAGATTCATGGCACGTAACAGGGTTGTATTTTTGAGTTGTTCCTCGGGCAGATAAGTGAGCCATGTACCCGAAGAGTCGCTCCGGTATTTGATGTCTAGTTTGAAATTTTCGGACTGGGTTGATGAAGCTCCCAGGCTGTAGACGTTTTTCATCATCAGGTCCCAGTTGCTTTGAGACGGTGTTGACGATGTGTTTTTCAATGCTTTTACATAGAGTGTCTGTGCATTGTCGGTCAGGTCGGTTGAGAATTCACCCACCTGATAGGTCGTACCGCCATAAGTATATTCGAAAGCTACTGCCAACACTTCGTCTGGCTGCAAGGTGAAGTGGAGCGACACATAGCCCAATGCTTCATTGACCGTATATTCCGATGATGACAATTTTCGTGCGCTTTGGAGTTTTTCATAATCCGTTCCTCCCCGGAATCCCGGCAAGGCATCAAGAACCTGTGTGGTCTGGCTGATGTCGCGTGCTGCGGCACAGTCGGTCAACAGGGTTTCGTAAAGGGTATTAGCCCGGTTTTCAGGAACGTTGCGTCCCGTAGGAGTCCAGGCTGTGTTACCGATGCGTTCCGGTTCGCCCAAGTCGGTCAGCGCGGCCAGGTTACGGTTGTCTTGTGTCTGTCCCGTTTTGTTTGTCACCCAAAGTTCAATACGTTTTATCGTGATGCCCGATGCGATGTTGGGGGCTTGTTTCATGTACTGGTCGTAACGCTCGCGGAAAAAGTGCGCCAGGAAGAAGTGACGGTTTTCTTCGTAGTCAGTGGCTGAGATTTCATAATCAGTCAGCTGAACGCCGCCTTTTGATGAGACGGTCTTAGACGATGATTTTTTCTGGGAAACTACGGCCTGCATCTTCAATCGTCCGAACTGCAGATCGGTTCGGATACCGAATAGTGAGGCCGAACCTTGAATCAGTGATGATGCGGCTGGAAGTGATACATTACCAGCTTCTACGAGTTTAATGATTTCGTCTTCCTTACCTTCGTATTTCAGTTTGAGTGCCTGTGCATCAACATCGAAGGTCGACTCGGTGTTGTAGTTCAGGTTCATGGCTACTTTGTCACCTACACTACCTTTCATGCTCAGGTTGATCTTTTCATCGAAATCGAATCCGAATGTGCGTCGTCGGTTTGTGGCGAGCGAAGGATTGTCGGTCTTCTTCATGTTGGCACCGATTTTCAGTTCGGCCGATCCTTGCGTTTTGATCTGTACACCGCCCGGTCCGAAGATTTTTTCGGCCGGACCGAGATCGAACTGCATGTTGGTGAAGTCGAATTTGTTTTTGCCTTCACTTTCGAATTCTTCGCGGTTTTTCTGACGATAATAGCGTTCGAGCGAACGTTGCAGTGTCCAGCGCTGGTATTCTTCTGATGAGAGGATCAGTGGGGCATTCAGGTAACTGTCTCCCAAACGTGTACCGATAATGTAATTACCCGATGTTTCGTCGTAGATGGTGTCGGGAGTCAGATTATCGGGCGTACGCAAATCCATGGTTTTTGGGTTCAGGTCGTCTAAAGATTGAGGTGTCGTTTTTCGTACGGAAAAACGTGGCCGGGCTGTTGTATCCGGTTCGGCTGTGCTGGGCAGTGCCGATAAAATTGCATCTGTTGGTGCCGTAAGTTGTATTGGTTCTGTTTTGCCGACGGCACGAACTCCTTCTGCCACCCCGATTTGAAGGATGGCCAGCAAAAGCAGCAAATGAAATATTTTTTGTGTCGGTTTGTTCATTGGTTTTATCGGGCATACAAAAAACTGGTCTGAAACGGTTTAAAGACGTTTCAGTGCCTGTTTGATGACTTGTTCTACGGGGAGATCCGGCGATTCTTTCAACAGGCCGTTGACTACTTTTTGTGATGCTGCCGGAGCAAACCCCAGCATGGTGAGTGCGGCCAAAGCTTCTTCGGCCACAGCAGAACGCTGTGGAGTTACCGTAGGCATGTTCGGTATGTTTTCTGTAGTCAGTCCTGATTGGGCAATCTTGTCCTTAAGGTCTACAATGATGCGCTGCGCTGTTTTCAGGCCGATACCCTTGACTGTTTTGAGCAATTTTTCATTGCCGCTCCCGATGACATCGCACAGTTCGGAGGGAGTCAGAGCAGAAAGAATCATGCGGGCTGTACCGCCACCGATGCCTGGTACGCTGATGAGCAACAGAAAGAGTTCGCGTTCCTGACGGGTAGCAAATCCGAAAAGCTGATAGGCATCTTCGCGTATCGCCTCATAGGCATAGAGCTTGATGTCGGTTTTACCCTGAAGGGCAGAATAAGTGTTTAACGAAATACTTAATGCATAACCAACACCATTACAGTCAATAACTGCCTGAGTAGGTGTTAGTTCGTCTAGTTTTCCTTTGATATATTCAATCATGAAAGTTCTATACTATATGTTGATGTGTTAATACTTTATTTTAACGTCTGTTTTATATGAAATATTGTGTTGGCTTGCAAAATTAGTAAAAAGGAAATGATGCAGACAGGAATATCAGATTATTTTGCAGTGCTCGGTTATATTGACTGTTTTTCATGAATACTGTTGGCTTTTTCTTCACTTATATGAACTTCCTGGGCATATGTTTTCATCATTTCCAATAGTTTTTCTGCCAGAATGGATTGCCGTTTTCCTTTTAAAAAAAGTAACGAAGCATGCATGCATTCAGAGATACCTTTGATGGGGATTGCCTTTAGATCCGGATTGTTGCGTGTACTGTCTTTTGAAAGAATTGAAATCCAAGGTCCTCGATGCAACAGATCCAGTATGACAGGCGTACTGTTGATTTCCAGCTGCGGACGGACTTTAATGTTGTTTTGCTGTAGCATCCGGTCTATAATTTGTCGGGTATAGATGCCATGTGGAAATAAAATCAGTGGGTGATTGACAATGTCTTCCAATGAAAATGATTTTCGGATAGAGACGGGATGATCTTTGTGGGCAACAATACAGAGAGGAGGATTGTTGAATTCACGAACTTCGATCAGTGGTGGAATATTATCTGGTTTGTAAGTAACGGCAAAATCTAAATTGTTGGCATTGATCTGTTCTACTAATTCAAGTATAGAATGTGAATAAAAGATAGACAACTGTGCCTGTGGGAATGTTTTGGTGAAGTTCTTGATGCAGGCATTCAACACTACCGACGAGCTGTAGATAACCCCTACACGGACACGTCCCGTGTAGATATGCTGCATCTCTTTTAATTTTTCTATACCATTATTTGTTTCTGATATGGCTCTTCGGGCATATTCTAGAAACGTTTTTCCGGCGTCAGTCAGGTATATGCGTTTTCCTACGCGATCAAATAACTTGGTGCCGAGTTCGTCTTCCAATTGTTTTATGCTCAGTGAAAGTGTACTTTGTGTGATAAACAAAGCCTTTGCCGCTTCGGTAAAAGAAAGGTAGTCGGCTAATGTTGAGAAGTATTTTAAAGGAGTTAGTTCCATAAGTTTTTTCAATAATAACAATGAAAATAATTAATTCTGCAAATTTAATCAAAAAAGAAAAATCAGCTAATTTTGCCCGAGAAATAAATGATACAGTTTCTGTATTCAAGTATTATTAGGTAATAAGGTATAATAAGGATAAGGTAAAGAGTCGGTGCAGAACAAGCAGGATTGCTTTTCTGTGTGGGTCGTCTGTGGATGATCTTTTTCTGCCTGAAGACATTTGTCATCCTTTATATGGTTTTGAATGGTATATTGAAAATAAAACATATATAAAGAAAAGCCTATGTCACAGATTATCGGACATATTTCACAAATTATCGGACCGGTCGTTGATGTTCATTTTGAAACCGGTGACGATGAAAAGCGGTTAAACTTGCCGAGTATTCATGATGCTTTGAAGATTTGCCGTCCGAATGGCAAGTTCTTGATTGTTGAGGTACAGCAGCATATAGGTGAAGACACTGTACGTACGGTTGCTATGGATAGTACGGACGGACTTCAGCGTGGTATGGAAGTGATTTCTACGGGGAAACCGATTACGATGCCTGTCGGTACACAGATTCGTGGTCGTGTGATGAACGTGGTTGGAGAATGTATTGACGGTATGGAACAGCTGGATGCTGAAGGTGCTTTTCCGATTCATCGTGATCCGCCTAAATTTGAGGATCTTTCCACAACTCAGGAAGTTTTGTATACCGGAATAAAGGTGATTGATTTGCTCGAACCTTATTTGAAAGGAGGAAAGATCGGTTTGTTCGGTGGGGCTGGTGTCGGCAAAACCGTGCTGATCAAGGAATTGATTAATAATATTGCCAAAAAACACAATGGATTTTCTGTCTTTGCCGGTGTCGGTGAGCGTACGCGTGAAGGTAATGATCTGTTGCGTGAGATGATTGAATCTGGTGTGATCAAGTATGGTGATGAGTTTTTGAAAAGTATGGAAGAAGGACACTGGGATCTTTCCAAGGTAGATTATAAAGAACTGGAAAAATCTCAGGTGGCTATGGTGTTCGGACAGATGAACGAGCCTCCCGGAGCCCGTTCTTCGGTGGCTCTTTCCGGACTGACATTGGCAGAATCCTTCCGGGACAATCCGAAAGCTGACGGACCGCGTGATATCTTGTTTTTCATTGATAACATTTTCCGTTTCACACAGGCCGGATCAGAAGTTTCAGCGTTGTTGGGTCGTATGCCTTCGGCTGTGGGTTATCAGCCTACGTTGGCTTCTGAAATGGGACAGATGCAAGAGCGTATCACTTCGACGAAAAACGGTTCCATCACTTCTGTCCAGGCCGTCTATGTGCCTGCTGATGACTTGACTGACCCTGCCCCGGCTACGACTTTCACACATTTGGATGCCACGACCGTGTTGAGCCGTAAAATCACGGAGTTGGGTATTTATCCGGCAGTCGATCCGTTGGAATCTACGTCACGAATTCTCGATCCGTTGATTGTCGGACAGGAGCATTATGAAACGGCGCAACGCGTCAAGCAGATTCTCCAGCGTAACCGCGAATTGCAGGATATCATTTCCATTTTGGGTATGGACGAACTTTCAGACGAAGATCGTCTGACGGTAAATCGTGCCCGTCGCGTGCAGCGTTTCTTGTCTCAACCTTTTGCCGTAGCCGAACAGTTCACTGGAGTTCCGGGTGTTATGGTTTCCATTGAAGATACCATTCGAGGATTTAAGATGATTCTTGATGGTGAAGTGGACGACTTGCCTGAACAGGCTTTCCTCAACGTCGGTACGATTGAAGACGTCAAAGAAAAAGCCAAGGCTTTGCTTGAAAATGCGCAAAAATAAGGAAGATTTATGGGAAAGGATAATATTCAGCTGACAGTTGTCTCGCCCGAACAAGTCCTGTTTGATGGATTGGTGCGTTATGTGCAGCTTCCGGGGGTTAGCGGTTCATTTTCCGTCGTGTTCGGTCATGCGCCGTTGCTCACGATCTTAACTGAAGGTCAGATTCAGTTCAAGTCTGCGGGAGTTACCCGCAAGATTTCGCTCCGGTCGGGATTTGTGTCAGTAGGTAACAATCAAGTATCCATTTGTTTAGAACAATGAGAAGTATCGAGAAAACATCATGGCAGATGGCACGTATCCGATATGGAATGGGACTGATAGCGGTCAATGTAGTCTTGTCTTTATGTGCTTATGCCGTTGCTAAATTTTTTATATCGGAGGAAATGATTTTGTCCGGATGGGGAATTCCATTGTTTTTCTGTCTGTTCGGACTCGTTCAGTTCTTTGTTTTGGAAAAAGGAACAGCTTCAGGACTGTCTTATACCAGACTCTATTTGTCTTTAAAAGCTTTTAAGTTGCTTTTCAGTCTTCTGCTGCTGGTCTTTTACCGGTTATGGGGACATGTTGATTTTGTGGCATGTGGTTTGGGATTAATTGTTTTCTATCTGGTCAATTTGATTTGGGATACTTTGTTTTTTATCCGTTTTGAAAAGAACTGTAAAAAATAATATGGATATGAGACAACGAAAGAATCATATTGTTCAAGTAATGTTCCGGGCGTTTCGGTATCGGTTGTCCGGATTCCTTTTGGCTCTGATGCTGTTTTTATCCGGCGTACCGGCAAATGCGGCTTCTGAGCATCAGGATGTCGATGTTTATGAAATTGTTTTCGGACATATTGAAGATGCATACGAATGGCATATCACAGAGATTGGGTCGACAACGTTACGGATACCCTTGCCTGTGTTGGTGCATGATGATGCCGGTTGGCACTGTTTTTTATCTTCGAAATTGGAAAACGGAGCTGTTTTTGAAGGATTGCGTATCGCATCGGATGGATCTCATGCCGGAAAAATCGTCACCCGGAATAACGGAACCGAAGAGGTATTGCCTTTGGATATATCAATTACAAAGAACGTGTTGGCATTGATGATCAACAGCATCGTTTTGGTGTGGATCATGCTTCGTTGTGCTTCGTGGTATAAAAAACGGAAAATTCAGGAAGCTGTGCCTAAAGGTGGCATCGGCGCTGTGGAGGCCTTGACCATGATGATCTATGAAGATGTGATCAAGGCCGGTGTCGGAGAGAATTACCGTCGTTTTGCGCCCTATCTGTTGACTGCCTTTTTCTTTATTCTGGTGAACAACCTGATGGGACTTATCCCATTTTTTCCCGGTGGTGCCAATGTGACGGGAAATATTGCTGTTACGATGGTTCTGGCTCTATGTACCTTCCTTTTTACCAATATTTATGGGACACGGGCTTATTGGAAAGAGATTTTCTGGCCGGAAGTTCCAGTTTGGCTGAAAGTTCCGGTTCCGATGATGCCTTTCATTGAGTTCTTTGGAATTTTTACCAAACCTTTCGCGCTGATGATCCGTTTGTTTGCAAACATCATGGCCGGACATGCGGCCGTTTTGAGTTTGGTTTCCATTATTTTCATAACCGTCAAGGCGGGAGCCGTGATTAATGGCAGTATGACTGTAGTGGCTGTATTCTTCGGTATTTTTATGGACTTGCTTGAAGTGCTGGTCGCTTTTATCCAGGCCTATATCTTTACGATGCTTTCAGCCGTTTTCATCGGCATGGCTCAGGTGAAGCCCGAAGCCGAAAAGAGATAATCATTAAAATTAGTATAAACGTTTAAATCAGAAAATTATGTTACTATCAGTTTTATTACAAGCAGTTGCAGGAGTTGGAATCAGTAAGTTGGGTGCTGCCATCGGTGCAGGTATTGCCGTATTGGGTGCCGGAATCGGTATTGGTCGGATCGGCGGTTCTGCAATGGATGCTATTGCCCGCCAGCCGAATGCAACCAATGATGTGCGTGCCAATATGATTGTGGCTGCCGCCCTGATTGAAGGAGTTGCGTTGATTGCTGTGGTCGTTTGTCTGTTAACTTTGTTTATTTAATTATTGGTCGCTTATGGGATTGCTCATTCCAAGTTCGGGCACACTTTTCTGGATGATAATCATTTTTGGCGTTGTATTCTTTATTTTGGCAAAATACGCGTTTCCCGTAATTATCCGGATAGTTGACGAACGGAAGTCTTATATTGACGAATCTCTTGAGGCGGCCCGTCAGGCAAACGAACAGTTGACGCAGGTAAAAGCCGAAAGTGAACGTCTTTTGATGCAAGCCCGTGAGGAACAAGCGCAGATCTTGAAAGAAGCTGTTGCTGCCCGCGACCGGATTATTCGCGAGGCACAGGCAAGGGCACAGGAGGAAGCACGGAAAGCTTTGACCGAAACCCGACAGCAAATTGTCGCTGAAAAAGAAAGTGCCATAAACGACATACGTCGGCAGGTGGCCATGCTTTCTGTAGATGTGGCAGAGAAAATTCTGCGTAAAGACCTGACAGGCGAAAAAGAACATGTAGAACTGATCGAACGGTTATTGGATGAAATGATCCGGAAACCGGAGAATGTTTAGTAAATTATGAATATCGGAGCCATATCAAAACGTTATGCCAAGGCCTTATTGACTTATGCCACGGAGCATGGAAAGGAAGATTTGTGTTACAAACAAGTGAAGTCTTTCATACGTCAGTTCCGGGATATGTACGACTTGAGAAAAGCTTTGGAAAGTCCGGCTTTGTCTTCAAAAGACAAATTACAACTTTTGAATGAGGCTGCCGGTCATGGAGATACTTGTCCTGAGCTGATGCGTTTCTTTAAACTGGTATTGGACGAAAAGCGCGAGAAATTATTTTTGTTTATCAGCTTTTCTTATATAGACTTGTATCGGGAAACAAAGCAGATCAGACGGGGAAAACTGATTACGGCAGTACCTGTTTCGGATGTTTTTGAGAATCGTTTGCGGACACTGATAGAACAGGATCGTGCCGGTTCCGTTGAGTTCGATACTAAAGTAGATCCGGCCCTGATCGGTGGTTTTGTCCTGCAAATCGGTACAACACGGATTGATGCGAGTGTTGCCGGTCAGTTGAAACGGGTAAAAAAACAGTTTATCGAGAAAAACAAACGAATTGTGTAATTCTTATTTTGAACGAATATGTCAGATCATATAAAACCAAGCGAAATATCCGAAGTCTTGCTTCAGCAGTTAAGAGGGATAAATGCCTCCATTCAGTATGACGAAGTCGGATCGGTGCTTCAGGTCAGCGACGGTGTTGCGCGTATTTACGGCCTGCAGAAGGCTGAGGCGAATGAATTGCTGGAGTTTGAGAATGGGATTATGGGTGTTGTGATGAATCTGGAGGAAGATAATGTGGGAGCTGTTCTTCTTGGTCCTACCGATCAGATTCGTGAAGGTATGGTCGTGAAGCGTACCGGACGTATTGCTTCTATAAAAGTGAGCGAACATATGCTCGGCCGTGTCATCGATCCGCTCGGTGCGCCTTTGGATGGACGGGGACAGATCGGCGGTGATTTGTGCGAGATGCCGCTCGAACGCAAAGCACCCGGAGTGATTTTCCGTCAGCCAGTATCAGAACCTTTGCAGACGGGGCTGAAGGCCATCGATGCCATGATTCCAATCGGTCGGGGGCAGCGTGAGCTGATTATCGGCGACCGTCAGACGGGAAAGACAGCCATTGCCATTGACACCATCATCAACCAGCGGGCTAATTACGAAGCCGGAAAACCGGTTTATTGTATTTACGTAGCTGTCGGTCAGAAGGGATCAACTGTAGCCAATATTGTCAATACCCTGCGCGAGAAAGGGGCTATGGATTATACGATAGTGGTTGCCGCTACGGCTGCCGATCCGGCCGCATTGCAGTATTTTGCTCCTTTTGCCGGTGCGGCTATTGGAGAATATTTCCGGGACACGGGCCGACATGCGCTTGTCGTATATGACGATCTTTCCAAACAGGCCGTCGCCTATCGTGAGGTGTCACTGATTCTGCGCCGTCCTTCCGGTCGTGAAGCTTATCCGGGTGATATTTTCTATTTGCATTCCCGATTATTGGAACGTGCCGCCAAGATCATTAACCAACAGGAGGTGGCCGAGCAGATGAATGACTTGCCCGAGAGTCTGAAAGGGAAAGTGAAGTGTGGCGGTTCATTAACGGCTCTGCCGATTATTGAGACTCAGGCCGGTGATGTTTCTGCTTACATTCCGACGAACGTCATTTCCATTACCGACGGTCAGATCTTTTTGGAAACCAGCCTGTTCAATCAGGGGTTCCGTCCGGCAATCAATGTGGGTATTTCCGTATCCCGTGTTGGCGGTAGCGCCCAGATAAAATGTATGAAAAAGGTGGCCGGAACATTGAAGATCGATCAGGCACAGTATCGGGAACTTGAAGCATTCTCCAAATTCAATAACGATATCGATCCGGTGACAGCGATGACGCTCGACCGGGGACGTAAGAATAATCAGTTACTGATTCAGCCTCAATATTCTCCGATGCCGGTCAGCGAACAAGTGGCTATACTTTATTGTGGAACACACGGGCTGATGCGGGATGTTCCTTTGGAAAAAGTACGCGATTTCCAGAAAGAATTTTTGGAAAGTCTGCGGTCCGGTCATCAAACCGATGTGCTTGATGTCTTGGCAACGGGAAAGATCGACGATAATATCACAGCGATTATCGAGAAAGTTGCTTCCGAAACTGCTTTGTTGTTTAAAAAGTAACGAATTATGGCCTCATTAAAGGAAGTAAAGGAAAGAATAGCCTCTGTCAACGGGACCTTGAAGATTACGTCGGCCATGAAGATGGTGGCTTCAGCCAAACTGCATAAGGCTCAGGAGCTGATTGAGGGGATGTGGCCTTATGAACAGCGTTTGTCCCGTATGTTGGAAGAGTTTCTGGATGCCTATCCGGAAATGGATTCCCAACTGACGGCTGAGCGTCCGGTGAAGCGGGTTGCTTTGGTGGTATTTGCTTCTAACGGGAGCCTTTGTGGCGGTTACAATGCCAATGTCGTCCGTCGTTTCCGGGAGTGGGTAGAACAGAATCTGATATTGGGCAAGGAGAATCTGGTTATTTATCCAATTGGTAAGAAAATCGAGGAAGCCGTTCGCAAAGCCGGATTTACACCGGCTGAAACCTTTGGCCGGTTGGCTGATAAACCCGATCGCGAGGTTATTGCTCAATTGGCCGACCGGCTGACAAAAAGTTTTTTGGATGGCGATGTGGATCGGGTAGACCTGTTGTTCCATCATTTCAAGTCTACGGCCACACAAGATCTGGTATTACGTACTTATTTACCTGTGGATCTTTCGCAGGTCCGGCAGAAAGAGGTCTCTTCAGCCGATTATGTTCTGAACTATATTGTGGAACCTTCGCCGAATGCCTTTTTACGGACTCTGTTGCCAACGGTGTTGCGGTTAAAATTGTATACAGCTTTATTGGATTCCAATGCGTCGGAACATGCCGCACGAACCATGGCCATGCAAGTGGCTACCGACAATGCCAATGATTTGTTGCAGGATCTGACGATTATGTATAACAAGAGTCGTCAGCAAGTGATTACGAACGAACTGCTGGATATGGCCGGTGGATCTATGGAGTGATTTTCAATAGTTGTTAATATAAAAAAGCGATCTGTAATGATCGCTTTTTTTATTCCATATTATTCCATGTCTTTCAGATGAAGTTCTAGGGCCTTTACTGAAATCAGAATTTCATAAACCGAGAGCGTGAGCGACAGAATGAGCAACAGTAAGGCCAGTCCGAAAATATAGACGGAAATGGGATGCAGATGAATGTAGATGAAAAACATGCTGACCACGCAAAGCAACAGGCTGCCGATGCCGGTCACTTGCATGGCCCGGGTCAGATAAAGCCGTTTGCGCAAATTGGCTATCTGGGCTGCCGTTACTTTGGAGGGGTTGTTCTGATACTGGTCCTTCAAAGTGCGCACCAGTTGGGCATACGACAGAAACCGGTTGGTATAGGCCAGCATAATGAGTGAGATGGCCGAAAATAGCAGTGCCGGTGTAGCTAAATCGATTTGAAACATGGCATTTGTATTTTAGAAATTGTTGTCTATTATTTACTTATGGATCATTATAGAAATCCGTAGTAATCTATAGCTTTAAGGGCAAAGGTAGCTGTTTGTTTTGTTTTCCTGAAGTGGAACTTAATAAAAATAATGAATTGTTTTTATTGGAACTCTCTGGCAGGCTTTGTTGGTTGAATGGCTGGGAATGCTTATATTTGCGTGTCTAACCAAGAATCATATCAAGATGAAGATATTGCATATTCCATCAGAGCGAATCACGTCCGACCGGATCACAGAACTCCGTCCGGGCGAAATCTTTGTGTTTGGCAGTAATCTTGAAGGTGCTCATGGCGGTGGAGCCGCATTGTTGGCCTGGCGCAAATGGGGGGCCAAATGGGGGCAGGGAGTCGGCCTTCAGGGGCAGACCTATGGCATACCGACCATGCATGGCGGACCGGAAGCAATCCGCCCGTATGTGGACGAGTTCATCCGTTTTGCCGCTGATCATCCCGATTTGCATTTCCTGGTTACAGAGATCGGTTGCGGTATTGCCGGCTTTACGCCGGAAGAGATAGCTCCACTGTTCCGTGATGCGATTGGGGTGAAGAATATCAGTTTGCCCGGGCGCTTCTGGAACGTGCTGGAAGGGGAATGATGACAGACGTGTTCCTTCTTGTTTAAATTTCCGTATTAAATTATCGAATGCGAGCCGGATTCAGACGAATCATGATTTTGACCGGACTTTGCATTGCCCGGTGCAAAATATTGCATTGCCGGATACAATCTTTCGCATTGCCCGATGCAAAGTCTTGCATTGCCCGATGCAAAAACCGGTTATCGGCATGATTTGAATGGATTATCGGTTCGTTTATGCCATATTATTTTGTTTTAATTGCTGGTTTTTTTATTAGTTTTGTCGCGATGAAAGATTTTGCAGCTATAGATTTTGAGACCGCCAATTTTGAACGTACCAGTGTGTGCAGCGTAGGGGTCGTCGTGGTACGCGGCGGCCTGTTTGTCGATTCCTTTTATTCCTTGATCCAGCCTGAACCGAATTTTTACCATTACCGCTGTGTGCAGGTGCATGGCTTGTGCCGGGCGGACACGGATGAGGCTCCGGTGTTTCCGGAAGTCTGGAAGCGGATAGAACCGTTGGTCGAAGGCTTGCCGCTTGTGGCTCACAACAAATCATTTGATGAAGGTTGTCTGAAAGCCGTTTTCCGCTGTTATCAGATGGATTATCCCGATTATGAATTCTATGATACCTTGCGTGCGGCCCGTAAGGCTTTTCCGCAGGCACCCAATCATCAGCTGCAAACGGTGGCTGCTCTTTGCGGTTACCGCCTGGAGCAGCACCATCATGCATTGGCCGATGCTGAGGCATGCGCCTGGATTGCCCGCGAACTGCTTTAGTTGCCCCGATAGGTGGAGTAACCGTAGGGCGACAAGGTGATGGGGACGTGATAGTGGCTTCCGTCCTTAATTTCAAAAACGACCTCAACAAACGGATAAAAACTGTCTTGCGACTGGGCTTCAAAATAAGGACCGACATAATAAGTCAGTTTGTAGACACCCGTATTGGGCTTGTTTTCTTTCTTTTCCAAAAAGTCTTTTACGCGTCCGTTTTCATCAGTGGTCCGTTCTTCGATGATTTTCCAGGTTTGATTGCTCATTTGTTTGGATAACGCGATTTTAACTCCAGGAGCCGGTTGTCCGGCTGTAATATCCAGAATATGACTGGAAAGTTGATAAACCCGATCCTGAGCGAAAGCAGTGCCAATGGCCAGGAACATCATAAACATGGTTAAGATTAGATTTTTTCTCATAGTGTTTTTTATTAAAATGAATCTTTTGCAAATCTAATCATATCTGTAATAAATACAATATTTGTTTTTCGGATTTACTTTCTTTTTCGGTTTGTTAAGAACTATTCTTTCGTTAACAGCTGAAGTTTATCTTCCTGATTTCACAATTGCCAATACTGTTTACTTCATCTATCTGTTTGTTTTCAATGATGGCTTGGAAAATGTGGAGAAAATAACCGTGACTGATAATCAACAAGGATTTTCCGGCATATTTTTCTTGGATGATTCGTAAAAGTTGTCGGGCTCTTAGTCCCACTTGTTCCGCATTTTCTACACTGTCGTCGAGTAGGGCTCCGGCAATCGGTTTCCCAACGAGATTGCCCATATAGCGTTCACGCAATAAAGTGGTGTATAGAGGAGTGGTGTCCGTTCCGGCCAGTACGATACCAGCCGTATCCTTGCAGCGTTGCAAATCACTGCAAAGCACGGCATCGAAATGCAGTCGGGCCACTTTGCTGCGCATGGCTGCAGCCTGTTTCTTTCCTTTTTCGCTCAAATGTCCCGGAGTTTGTCCTTGGAAAATGCCATTGGCGTTTTCGATGGTTTCACCATGACGCAAAAGATATAATGTAGTTTGCATGATTTATTCTTTTCCGGCAAATTTATCGAAAATCGGTCGGTTATGAAAACAGGAAGCGCGCTGTTTTGCTTTTTTCATTCGTAGATCTTGTTTTACAGACTGATAAATTTAGTTAAATAATAGGCATTATAGGAGATACTCTTGGAAATGAAGCGCGAAATATAATATATTTGTGATATCAAAATGATATCATTAACCAAACGAATATATTATGGAAACTAAAGAAAAAATTTTCAATGGATTTAAGTTGAATGGCTTTTTGGTGTTGTTCTTGCATTTGATTGTTCTGACCGGAATTATTCTATGGTGCTTTTTAATCGGTGGACTTCCTTTTAATTTGGCTGGAGGAGTTTTGATTGCCGTTTGGTTGGTGTTGCTTGCCGGCTATATGCAGCAGGAACCGAATGAAGCTCGGGTGATGGTTTTTTTCGGTGAGTATAAAGGTACGTTTCGTGACACCGGTTTCTTTTGGGTTAATCCGTTTATGAATAAAAAGAAATTGTCGCTTCGAGCCCGTAATCTGGATGTGGAACCGATTAAAGTAAACGACCAGATTGGTAATCCGATTCTGATCGGTTTAGTATTGGTTTGGAAACTGAAGGATACGTATAAGGCCATGTTCGAGATTGATGCTCAAACAATGGCTGAATCTGCTATTCCTACAAAGAATGGTCGAGAAGTGTCTATGGCAAATACGGTAGCTAATCGTATGAATGCTTTTGAGAATTTTGTCAAAATACAAAGTGATGCCGCTTTGCGTCAGGTAGCAGGACAATACGCTTATGATGATAACGAATCGGAAAGGGGCGATTTGACGTTACGTTCGGGAGGTGAGGAAATCAACGAACAATTGGAGCAGAAACTAAATGAACGATTGGCCATGGCTGGTATTGAGATTGTAGAAGCACGCATCAATTATTTGGCTTATGCACCTGAGATAGCTGCAGTTATGTTACGTCGTCAACAGGCTTCTGCCATTATCAGTGCCCGGGAAAAGATTGTTGAAGGGGCTGTTTCTATGGTACACATGGCTCTTGATAAATTGTCGAAGGACGAAATCGTTGAATTGGATGAGGAACGGAAAGTGGCTATGGTAAGTAATTTATTGGTGGTGTTATGTGCTGATGAAGCAGCCCAGCCTGTTGTGAATACAGGAACTTTACACCATTAATTTAATAACGCCTTGTCGTATATTCGACTGTGACTCGTTCTTATTCCGTTTCTTTAGGACTACGGTATATTGAATGCAAGATAAACGATGGCAAAGAAGGAAAATACGATGAAAAGTTTTGTGCTTCGTGTGGATGCAGAAACCATGGAAGCCTTGGAAACTTGGGCTGCTGACGAGTTCCGCAGCACGAACGGTCAATTGCAATGGATTATCAATGAAGCCTTGCGAAAAAGTGGCCGTTTGAAGAAAAAGAAGAGTGAATGAGTATATATTTTGTTTATTGAAAAACTACGTATTTAGGGTATGAAAAAGAAATTTTTTCCTTTAAATCTTGGCTCTTTTTCAGCTAAAGGTTTTGATGATATATATTTTGTTCCAGTTTTCTTCGATCGGATTTTGGAAGGAATGGCTGCCTGGTTTATTTTGTGGGGAATTGCTTTATTCTTTAGAAAATATGGTTTGTCAGGCATAAAAGAACATCTTGACTTGTTGTTGTTTCCATCGTTGTCGTTGTTGGTTTTTGTTTTGCTGTATATCGCAGCTTACAATCCGATTAGTAATATTAAATTTCCCGTATATATTACTCGACAAAATGCTTGGCGTCAGCATCGTCTTGCAGTACGTTTTGTCCGTTTGATCAATGTCGAAATCGCTTTGTTGTTGATGACTTTTCCTCTTCTGGATAATTTTGTTATGATGACTTATGTTCCGTTTGTGATGATTGGATTGATCTTGCTTAGTTTTTTAGTTTATTTCATATGGGCATATTGGATTCGTTGATAGTTATGTTCTATTACGAAAAGTGTGTAAAAAAGAAAGGGTCGTATCATTTCTGTATGAACTTGATACGATCCTTATAATTGTTATGCTGATAATCTGAAATTTTGGGGAGTGGTTATTTTTGTTTTGACCCACCCTCTTTCTGCCATTTAAACTATGTGTTCAAGCAGATTCTTACCTGTTTTTATCCGATGCTTCTTCCCGTTGATGATCAGTGTATAGGGTGCGTTAGTTTCCACTTTTACCTGATTGGACAGAGAGTTGTAAATGATGTCGGTTCTGATCGGACCGAATTTCAGGTTGCGCAATCCGTGTGTACCATTTTTACTTTTCAGCGACCACCGGACACTCTTTTCCAGGGCATTGATTTCACGAAAGCCCAACATGTTTTCGATGAAAAGAGAGATGGGGCCTAAGGCAGACCAGCCGCAAAAGTCGGGGCGGGCACGGCGTCCGTATTCGGTAGACGGTGAGTCGGCCGACGGGCTGTAGCACTCCCAAATAGTATGCGGTGTGATTTTCTGATAGGTACGTATTTGTTGCCGGATGACCTTTTCGGCCAGACTGTCGGCCAATTCATAGTAGCCGTATTTTTCAAGTGCTTTTGTTCCCATATAGACCATGGGCAGCCAGATTCCGCCTTTCCAGTAATCGCCCGTAGCGTCATGATAGTCTTTATCGTCGCGCGACAGCGAGGGCCAGGGATATGTTCCGCCCATCATATTCGCATCACGTACGTAGCGGACCATTCGGGCAGCCTGCTTTTTGCTGGGTATTTCTGCAAGCATGGCCCAGAAAGATGCCGGAGTCTTGATTCTGCAAGGCTCACCCGTAGCAATGGCGACATCATAGTAGAAACCATCCTGCTCGTCCCAATACGTCCGGTTGATGTGTTCCTTCAGTTCCTGATATTGTTTTTTCCAGATGCGTGCTTCTTTTTTATTGCCGTAAGCTTCTGCCAGTCTGCTGATGTAGAGGGCAGACAGCGCTTGTTGTGAGATGGCGTCAATCCACATGATTTTGTTGTAACCTCCGGCATCGCGTCCCCGAGGAGTGTTGTCCATACCGCTGGCTCCACCCGTCCAGGTGAATCCAAGCAATTTTCCCGATTCGTCCCTGATTTGATTCAGAAAAATAGGATTGGGGCTTATGGTTTCGTTCCGGCTGCCGTGTTCGATGGTATTAAAATAATCGAAATGCCGTTGCAGGTATTTTTTATTTTCCAGAATTTCCGTCACGTGTTCCCGGTCACCGGTAAATTCATAGTTGCCGTACTCAGCCCAGGCAAACAAAGGCGGATTGTCGCGCAGATGAATGCGTAGCGGTGTGGCCTTGTTTTCGAGAATCGGCACGTAGAGATTGTCGAGTGTTTGTTTTCCGGGATAAGCCTCCGGAGCATACTTGGAAAAAAGCACCATAAAACAGGCATCCCAAATCCAGATTTGTTCATCGTAGCAATTTTCGTCCAGATAAGGCGATGCCGGTATTCCTGCCGGACCGATACGGACCCTGTCGGCGGCGATGGCCCAGGTCTTTTCGTAAAGATCAACTAACGACTGGTCCGGATAAACCACGCGGAGAATCTCTTGCTCCCAATTGGGGTGAGCCGCATCTTTGGGTTGTGCTGCGACCAGACATACAGAAGTCCAAGCAAACAGACTGATTAGAACTTTTTTCATGAGCATTTTGATTTTTAGTTTTAAATTAGATCGGTATAACGAGACAAAGATAAATCTTTTTCCGGATTTTGCTGCAGATTCTAAGTGACTTCTATTGGGAAACGGTGTGAAGGGTGTGCGGATGCGCACTGTTTTTGTGCGAAATCGCACGCGTTCTCAAAACGGTTATTTCGTTATTTGTTTGTATCTTAGCTGATTATCTGTTTGGCATGGATTTTGCTGTTTATCTTATGTTTAAAACAATAATAAGAGAAAAATATGATACGACACTACCTGAAAATCGCCGGACGTAACCTGTTGAAATACCGTACGCAGACTGTTGTCAATGTGGTGGGACTGGCCGTGGGGTTTGTCTGCTTTGCCTTTGCCAACCTGTGGATGCACTACGAAGCCTCGTTCGACAGCCGTTACGAAATGGCCGACCGCATGTACCTGCTCTATTCTGAATCAGCTATCGAGGCTGGTGGCTTATCTTCCCATGTGGCGTCTTATCCGACTTTCACGCTGTTGAAACAGGAATTTCCCGAAGTGGAAGATGCCTGTGTTTTCACCCGATTTTCGAAAGGAATACTGAAATTGGAGGGGCAACCGGCATACGAACTGCCCGGTATCCTGTTGGATTCCTGTTTTATGAATTTCTTTGATATCCGTGTGCTGACGGGTACGCATGATTTTCTATATACGGCCGACCAGATTGCCCTGACGGAGCGGACGGCGCGGCAGTTGTTCGGCACGACGGATGTGCTGGGCCGTAAAATTGTGTATAACGATCAGGAAGCTACCGTCTGTGCCATTGTCAGCGATTTGCCGCACAGTAATTTTTCGTTTGGCTTCATTTGCGATGGGGCATATTTCCGCAAGTGTCAGAATGACTGGTATAACAACAGCTTCGAGATCGTGGTACGTCTTGCTCCGGGTGTATCGCCTCGGGCTTTGGAAGAGAAGTTCCGGGTTTATGCCGGACAGACGGACGACATTAACCATAAAAGTATCGGAAATCTTCGTCTGATGCTTCTTTCCGAAGTCCGTCAGGCCTCGTTCAATGAGGAGCGGTTGGTCAGTTTTTCCTATCTGGTGCTGTTTGCCGCGACGGGCTGTTTGGTTATTCTCTGTTCGTTGTTCAATCATTTGGGCCTGTTCCTCTCGCGCATGGACATCCGCCGTCGCGAACTGGCTCTGCGGCGTACGTGCGGTTCTTCCGGCAGAGGACTCTTTGCGATGCTCACCACGGAATATTCCCTGCTCATCCTGCTTTCGGGGTTCTTCGGTTTCTTGTTGGTCGAAGTTTTGCAACCGGCTTTCCAGCGGCTTTCGGGCGTGGAGGGCAACGTGTATGGCGAGTCGTTGCTCTATTTTCTGCTGGTGTTGGTTCTTTCTTTGGTGCTGCTATTGCCTTTCGTTGTGCGCTATTCTTCCTTGCGGCCTGAGCGCCATCAGTCGGGCCGAAGGCTCAAGGTGATGGTGGGCCTGCAGCTTTTCATCAGTCTGCTGGCTACCTTTTGTACGGTGGTGCTGATGAAACAACTGAATTATCTGCAACATACCGACCTGGGGTGGGAGCGCCGTAACATCGCCGCCTTCACCTATATTTATCCTGATAATTTGAAAGACGAGATCGTGGACCGTGTGCGCCAGATGCCTTTTGTCAACCGGGTGCTTACGGGGTATTACGGCCTTCTGCCCGAAGGCGCTGTAGGTGCTGCTGCTGCCATCGACTGGGAAGGAAAACCCGACGATTTCGAAATGGAGAACCTGCGTATGGTATGTCTGGACGACACGCTTGCCGCTTTCTATGGTATCCGGCTGGCGGCAGGTAAGTTTATCCGTCAGGATGTCAACGACGGGGAAGTGATGCTGAATGAATCGGCTGTACGGGCTATGGGCGTATCCGATCCGGTGGGGATGACTCTTACTTATCGTAACAGTCTGCACGTCAAAGTAGTTGGAGTAGTCCGTGACTTTCACATTACCGCTCCTACCGTCCCTGTTCAGCCCACACTCTACTTGGGCCGGTTTGATTGGACACCTGGAAAGCACGTTCTGATCAACTATCGCGAAGGTTTTTGGCCCGAACTCCGTCGTCAGGTGGACAGCCTCTTTACCAGGGACTATCCCGACATGTTCTATCAATTGGTGAACGTCATGGACGAATACAATGGTTATCTCAGAGCCGAACAGCTGCTGATGCGCCTGCTGGCTTTTGCCGCCACTGTCTGCATTTTGGTATCGGCCTTCGGCGTCTTTTCCATGATTACCCTGAGTTGCGAACGCCGGCGTAAGGAGGTGGCCATCCGTAAAGTGCATGGGGCACGGGTGAGCGATATTCTCAAACTTTTTGGCCGCGAATATCTGCTGTTGCTGGTTGTTGCAGCCGTAGTGGCTTTCCCCGTGGGGTATGTGGTGATGAAACGCTGGTTAGAGAGTTATGTGGAGCAGACGTCGCTCAGTTGGTGGCTCTATGCCGTCGTCTTCCTTGGCATGGCGCTGCTTGTGGCGCTGTGTATTGGCTGGCGTGTGTGGCGGACGGCGCATGAGCATCCGGCAGAAGTGATAAAAAGCGAATAATCGGCAAATAGAAGAATATGATTAAACATTATTTAAAAGTAGCGCTGCGCAGTTTGATGAAATATAAGACACACAGTTTGATTTCAGCTGTATGTCTGGCCATCGGAATCGTTGTATTTTCCATCATCTTTCTGTTTGTTTCAGACCGGATGAGCTCTCTCATACTTTTCTATTAGTTAATAGTTGTAAAAATGGGGGGGGGTAAAATATTTTTGTTAATTTTGTAAAATGGAAACCGTTGTTTCGGATAGATAAAGAGTTCTGCTGTCCGGCACGGGAAAATCTATGAATAGAACTCACCGAAAACAAAGCCATGAAAACGCTATGCAGACTTTTTACGCTGTTGTTGCTCTGCCTTTGGGGGCAGGCTTCCTTGCTTTGGGCCGATGACGGTTATGAATTCCGGGGCGGCACTTGTGTGCTTCGGGGACAGATAAAGAATATGGGCACGATGCCCAAGCATCTTACCCTTTATCTTAGGAATTTGTTTTTAAACCAAGATGCCAATTATCTGGTGCAGGTTCGTCCGGATGGCAGCATTCAGGAAAACATTCCTTTACCCCACAGTCAGTTTGCTTATTGGAGCGGATTGAACGGACAGTTTTTCTTAATGGCGGGCGATACGGTCGATATGGTTTATGATGCCGAGAAGGGACTGGAGTTTTTGGGGAACAATGTTACCGCACAGGTCAATCGTTACTATCCCGCTCTGAGAGAAAAGTTCTTGTCGGAATACAGAACTTTCCCCGGAGAGAACGATTCCAAGAAGGTCTATGAAGATTATATAGACTTTAAAATTCAGGTATTCGAGAAAATCAGAAAGGAGATAGGTCGGTCGCTTCCTGAGGACTGCCTGCCGCTGACTCGCAAAATACTCCGGGCTTCTTTGCTGAACAAGCCGGTTTCTGATATTTTAGACTTGATGCTTTATCAAAAAGTTATGCCTACTCTTGGAGGATGGATAGAGAGTAAAGAGAAACCTTCGCTGGATAATAAGAAACTCTTTCATTTTTTAAGGAAGTATAAAGAGGATTTTTTGGACAACCCTTATTCTATCATGGGCGATAATGCCATGATACCTCAGAACAGAATGACTTATTACTATGCCCTTTTTCTGCCTTTTGGCGGAGTGACCAGAGAATGTCTGATAGATTTCGATAATCCGAGTCAGGATCTGGTTGGGTATGACAACGATTACCTTTTGCCCCGGCATTATGATTCCGGTTTTCTGAAGCAGGCCAAAGCGTTACGGGATGGTACGCTTTATACATATAGTGACTTTATCGAGTAGCAATTCCAGAAGTATCAGAAACGTACGGATATGGACAATAATTTCTACCTTCAGGTTGCGCTTTGCCAACATTTCAGAAATGCATACAAGAATCTGGATGAGTTCAATATAGACCGTCTGACCGAACGGCTCCTTGCCATCATGCCCTATATCACTTATCCCTAGGTGCGTTTCCATCTGTTGCAGTTCTATCGCCAGTGCGTTCGGGAGCAGGCGGTTGAGGAGGAAAAATCGTTGGAGAACGACAGTGTGTTCCAGCGTATCATCCGTCCCTATGCGGGCAATGTGCTTTATATCGACTTTTGGGGATTGGGTTGCGGTCCTTGCCATGCCGGAATGCTGCAACAGCGCGAAATCGTGGAAGCCCTGAAAGGCAAGCCGGTGAAGTTTCTGTATATCTGTAACGAGGCGGCCTCTCCCCGTGAATCTGTTGAGGCTTGGTTGAAAGAGAATCAAATTCAGGGTGAGCACATCTTTATTCACCCTGAAGACTGGGCCTATTTACAAGTGCATTTCCAGTTCTCGGGCATTCCTTTCACCTTGATCATGAATAAAAAAGGAAAATTGCTGAAGCTCTCAAGTTATGATCTGACTGTGGAGGAATTTGAGCAATTGGCAAACGAGTAGGATTACAGAAATGCTGTCAGCATTTTATAAACCATATTATATTGTATGAAAAAAATTTGGATATTATTTTTGTTGATGATGACTGTGCTTTCCGTTGGGGCACAATCTTTGCTTCCGGTTCCCGAGTGGACGAATACTCCGGCTATTCTTAAAGGACAAATTATCGGTTATGAGAAAAACACTCCGGAGATGAGGGTGCAAACTTTTGCTTATATGCCTTATGATGATCTCGGAACCATTACGGCACAAATCCATGAGGACGGTTCTTTTCGAATGGAAGTTCCCATGTATGCCACTCGCCAGGGACAATACTTCCGGATTGGTCCGTGGTATGGTATTCTGGTACTCACAGCCGGTGATTCTGTATCCGCTACGTTGGATTTGAAATCCGGAATGCCTGAAGTGGAATATTCGTTGGAATGCCGTGGACCGTTGGCTGAACTGAATAATGAATTGACAAGATCCTCTACGCTTGAAATCATACAGAACTCTTACCTGCGTGCGAATCTTAATAAAGTAAGTCCGATGTCGCCTGCCGATTTTTATGATTCGGTGCGTAAATATTATCATGAGTTGGCACTTCAGGTGGATTCTATGGATCTGAAGCCCATTACCAAAGAATGGCTAAGGTTGAATTTTCAATCTGATATGCTTGACGTTTTGTTACTTCCCGAAAAGATGGTGAATACGGAAAATTTGGGAGCGGATTTTTTGCGTCGGGTTACTTCTGAGGTTGGCGGAAATACTTTGATGCAGGCTTACACGGCTCAGCTACCGACCGTGGTGAATCGTTACGAGTATGCCTATTCCAATGATTCCTTGTTCGTTGATCAGATACAGCAAACGTGGGATGCCCTTTCTGCCCGGGGATGTAATCAGGATATTATGGTAGATTCCATGAATCAAATGGGATGGCGGTATACTTTTTCCTTGTTTGGAGGAGAGGACGGAGTGATTCAGAATGCTATCCGGGGCAACTATTATTCCGAGATTTTGGATCAGGATATACCTCTTTCCGGGAAAGACCTGAAATCGTTGTTACAGTTGGAGAATGCTTCTATCCGGAATTATTTCCTGAAGAAGAATGAAAGACTCAAACAGACCCTTGAGGAACGCAAAAGGAACAAACAATATGTTTTCCAGGAAACGACAGCCAAGGAAAGTGAAAAATTTCTGGCTGAAATCACGAAAAAATATGCGGGCCAAGTGATTCTGATTGATTTTTGGGGTACCTGGTGCGGACCGTGTCGTCAGGCAATCAAGGATTTTAAAGAGAATCATGAGAAATTGTCCCAAAAAGGAATGGTAACCATATATGTAACAGATGGACGTTCTCCGGAAACTGTTTGGAAGAATATGGCTACGGGGATGTCCGGAGCGCATTATCGGATAGAAGAAACCCTGTCAAATGAAATCTTTACCCAATATGGACTGACCGGCTGGCCTTCCTATCTGATTATAGACAAGAACGGTCATCTTATTTATAAGAAGACAGCATTCCATGAAGATGAAATGGTGGAAACCATTCTTCGGGCAATAGATGAAGATGTCAAGAAATAAAGATGATCATAGAATATTTACACCTAAATTGATACCAGATGATACATGTTTCTTTTTTTACAAAAAATACCCTTGCCGTGGGTATAGCCGTTCTTTTTATGACAAATGCAGCGGCGCAGACTGTGGTGGACTATCCCGACAGTCAGAATCACGAAGACTATATCGAGGTTTATCGTACAGCGACGGACCATAAGCAAACGGTTTTTGATGTTACCGTATATAACCTGCCCGGCTATTGGATTCAGTTGTCCTCTGCCGGAGTGTTGCGCGGATGCCAGACCGGCAAGACCTACCGTATGGTTAAGGCAGAAGGTTTTGAACTGGATAAGCAGGTGGTCATGCCCGATTCGGGTTGCCGTGATTTCAAATGTTACTTTGAGCCTATTGATGCTCGCGACCAGGCCGTACATTGGATAGACGTGGAAAACGATACTTTGTTTACAGCTTTGAATGTGTGTCCGGTTTCCCATTCCAAAGAGATGTTCGCCTGTCGCATCAAGGGGACGGTTGCAGACGAACGCCCTTGTGTGCGTCTGTTGTTTTATGATTTTGACCAGGATAATCGTGTGCGGCTACCTTTGTCCATACCGGTGCGTGGCAATCGCTTTGACTATACTTATTACACGGACAAGCCGGAGGTGAAAATACTGACGAAATGGAATGAGTATATGGAGGGCAGTTGGTATGTGATTCCTTTCTTTGTGGAGCAGGGAGAAAATGAAATCACTATTCTTCCTGAGAGTCAGGATTTGGAATTACATCGTGCCACGGCGGCGAATCAGGAATGGAAGCGAATCAGACTGGAAACGGATCGAAGGGGAGACGAATGTCGGTTGGACGAGTATTACAAAACCATGAGAGAAATGTCACCGAAGCAGAAACTGACTCCTGAAGCGTTCGCCTTGCATGAGCGGTTGCAGGCTCTTTATGCCAAAAAGGAGAAGCAGGGAGAAGATCAAGCTTTGGACGACAGTATCGATCAGATTTATAAGCAACGCGCTCAGTTGAAGGAGGCACAGAAAATGTATTCACCCGAATATACCCAGCTTCGTGAAAACGTAGACGGTATCTGGTCACTGATTAATCGGACGATGGTCACTCAGATGGCCAAGTCTCCTTCGCTGCCGGCACTTTACCGGTTATATCAGTTGATCGCCGAGGCTATAGATGAAAATTCGCCGGAACTGCGGCCTTACTATCAGATTTATCAAAGGAGCTTTGCCCCTCTTTGGAGCGAACATCCTTTGGGAAAGCATCTTGAATATATGACGCAGGCCGGAATACAGATGAAAGTAGGGGAGCAGTATCCGCTTTTTGAGGCCAGAGATCTGGACGGAAAACAGGTTTCTGTGAATGGACTGATCAAAGGGAAATGGGCGTTGATTGACTTGTGGGCTTCCTGGTGCGGTCCGTGCCGTCAGCATTCGGAAGAAATGATTCCCGTCTACCGGAAGTATGCCGATAAAGGTTTTACAGTGGTAGGCATTGCCCGCGAACAGAATGTCTCTGATGCGTTGGAGGCAATCCGTGAGGACGGCTATCCCTGGATGCAGTTGATTGATCTGCGCGACGAGTTCTGTATCTGGTTAAGACATGGCATCGGAAATTCCGGTGGTTGCCTGTTCCTGGTGGACCCTGAAGGGAAAATTGCGGCCATCCATCCTTCGGCTGAAGAAGTAGAAGCTATTCTGGAGCAGCATCTGGGCCATTGATATGACAGGCAGATTGTATGACTGCTCCCATTCTTTTCATTTCAATTTTATATTTAAAGACATTATGAGAACGCAACATTTATGGCTTGCCTTGATATTCATGGTACTCGGCATCTGGAAGGGGCAGGCGCAAAAGATACAGATTTGGGATAATCCGACCACGGAGTATGGTAATGTTTACTTCGACGGATTCTTCAATATCGCTTTGGATATTACTAAAGTGGAACTGAAAGAAGATGAGACTGCGGTTTATGCTACAATCAAGCAACGCTCTGATTATCCTGATATGGATCAGTTTAAGTTTTCAAAAGACACCTATCTCTTGGCAGACAGTAAGCGCTATCCGGTGGTGTCCGCCGAAGGAATAGAGTTCGGCAAGTTCCGTCAGACGGAAAAGAATGGCCGGCTTGACGTGGTCTTCCACTTCCGCCCATTGCCAAAGAACACAAGGTCGTTTGATTTCATCGAAGGCGATGGACAGGGAGCCTTACAGATAAAAGGCATCAAGCCGGTGGAGGAAAGATGGAAAGAACTTTTCCCCTCTTATTGGCGTGATGAACAGACCGGAGAATGGGTGATTGCCTTCCTCGGCAATCAGGCCATCTATGATAATAAGGTCTGGGATATGGAAGCGGAACTCCGTCATCGGGGAAAAGAGGCGGAAATCATGCTGACTCATGAAGGCGAAACGATCATGGTGCAAGTAGGTAAGAACCGGAAGGGTCGGCGCACAATGCGGATAGGCAAGCAGAAGCGAACGCTTTCCATGATTACCGGTCGCTTTATGCCCGATTATCCCAAGAAGGATACGC
This sequence comes from uncultured Paraprevotella sp., assembly GCA_944320775.1. Lineage (GTDB taxonomy): Bacteria > Bacteroidota > Bacteroidia > Bacteroidales > Bacteroidaceae > Paraprevotella. The sequence continues at coordinate 77,139 of CALUIV010000002.1, forward strand.
GCACTGATTTTGTGGATCTGGGCAACAAAACCGATACCGTTACTTTTATGGGTTGGTTAAAGGATTTGCCGGAAACTGAAAAAGATAAGAAACAGGTTCGTGTGAGTTACACTGATTTTGTTACGGATAAACGGGTGGAGTACATGGTGCAGCTCGATTCGTTCGGTCGTTTCTCCATAAAGATTCCGTTGACATGCAGCCATGAATTTTTCTTCGATTGGGATCTATGCTACCTGCGCACGGTCTTTGAGCCGGGGAAGACCTATTTCCTGCTCTATGACTTCAAGGAAGGTCGCCGCCTTTTTATGGGCGATGATGTGCGTTTGCAGAACGAACTGCTTAAATACCCTTTGGAATGGTTTAGTATTTACATGGAACGGGGCGATGACTTGGATGAGTTTCTGGATGCTATCGACAGCATACTTAAGGCTAAATATGCATTTCTGGATACCTTATGCCTCCAACACCCCACACTCTCCACACGTTTTAGCCAGTTCTGCAAGGACAATATGACTGCCCAGGCAGCGTTTGCACTGGGGCAGGCACGATTCTATACGCCGACACGTTGTCTGTCGCCTCGTGCCCGCCAATATGCTTACGAACATTTTTGGAAGAAGATGTCCAAACCCTACGCGTTACACCGTGACTGGAGAGATTTCATTCGTGACTATGCAGATGATATAGCTGAAGAAAGTTTGGCTGCCACTTACTCTTTTGATGTCTGGGATTTCATGGAGGAGATTGCGTCCAATGCCGAGGAGCTTGATATCCTGAAAAACTATAAGTCGTGGATGGAAGAGAGCAATGCCCGCCTGGCTTCTGTAGAAAGTAAGGAGGAAAAAAAGCGCCTGATGGAGCAAAACGAGAAGGAGGATGAAGAGCGGTTCAAAAAGGTGGATTCTATCCTCAATTCTCCAAGAGCACGGGAAGTAATCGGAGGAAAGGTGTTCGTGGAGGATATGCGCCGGAAAATCCATGTGCTCGATTCGATAGGTACAGACTCTTGCATCAAGACGGTCCTTCTTTATGAGGACGCATACAAAAGAATCGACTATACCCGTAAGCCGCTCACTCAGGAAATCATGGATTCTTTAGCCCTATGGACCGGCAATTCATCGGTCTTACAGGGTATCAGGGAGAAAAACGAATTCTACACCGCTCTTGCCAACCGGAAACTGGATCAGCTGGTTTTGAAAACGGGTTCGGAAGTGGAAGGCTTGCAGGAAGGAAAGGAGATTCTGAGTAAACTCACGGAGCCTTATCGTGGCAAGTTCATCCTTCTGGATATTTGGGGCACCTGGTGCGGCCCTTGCAAGGACGCGCTCTCACATTCACAGGAAGAATATCAGCGGTTGGCCAAGTATGATATCCAGTACATGTATCTCGCCAATCACAGTCCAAAAGACACTTGGGAGAATGTGATCAAAGAGTACAACGTGGCGGGGGATAACGTGGTTCACTTTAATCTCCCTCCGGAGCAGCAACAAGCTGTTGAAAGCTATCTCGAGGTTTCCTCGTTCCCTACTTATAAGGTGATTGATCCGGAGGGCCGGGTGCTCGATGTCAAGGTAGACCCTCGCAATCTGGATTCTACCGAAAAGTTGTTCCAGCTGCTCACCGGCAAATAATATCCCGAAGTTTTTTGTATGATGAAAAGTGCGTAACACACTGGAAATAGGAATATTAAAAGAAATTTTTCTCTTTCAGGAGCCTTTCTGATTGAAAAAACGAAAGGTAGAAAAAAGTCTCCAATTCTTTCCAATCTTTGCAAAATTGGAAAGAATTGGAGACTTTGCATAGATACGCAGATAAGAAATGGACCGACATCCAATAATGTTTTCTAATAGTTCCTTTTGGGCAAACGATTGGTTTAAATATATGTAAAGAGTCTATTTACATTAACGTTTTATGTACTTTTTCCCGTTTTGTATGAAGATTTCTCCTTTCATGATGTTACTCCGTTTTCTTCCTTGCAGGTCATACAAGGTGTTATCTTTTAGGATAACTATTTGAGGTATGGTTAGTCCGTTTGTTTCCTCCTTAGGAAAGTCAGCTGCCGAGAATATACATTTACCGTAGTCGTAGCAGGCTATTAAACGGTGAAAATAAATATTTTTGTCTATCAAACCCGTGTTCACGAACTCATCCTTGCTCAGGCCGATACCTTCCACAATATAATAAATGTATTCACCATGGGGGTGGTCAATTCCGGAATCAATCATCAGCCACTTGCGTATTGTTCTGTCAATCACGATGTAATCTTCTTTTAATACGACATTTATATCGTCAAATGCATCTCCTTTGTGAAGATTCATGTCCATGACAAGATCTTCTTCTCCGTCCTCATCTATCCGATACACTTTGCCATTATTTTCGTATGCTACAATATATTGGGGATAAATAACTTCTGCTATGTTCCGATAATCAACAAGCAACTTTTTACAAACCTTTCCATTTACAATGGAGTCACCGTTCACTGTTATGGTCATATAAGCATCCGGTATATCTTGTCTTGAATCCCTATATGATAAGGATAGTTTCCACATCCTTCCTTCAGTCAGTACAGATTGATACACCTTTTGGCTGAGAATATTTTCCGTTGAGAAAAACAGCATTATCGCTAATATCATTATCTTCTTCATTTCTTGATACATTTATTGATCTCGTCTATTAAAATATAAGTATTATACATTGAGTGAAAACCGCTATTTGGAGCGAATAGGCTTCCTCTTTGCGCGACTTCCACAAAGAACTTTATTTCATCAAAATATCCTTGAGTGTATATTTGATTGTTGACGTTTGTGGGTACAAAGTTATTTCGGGAGAAGAGGGTTTCTGTTAGAGCTCTTTTTCGCATCACCTTTTCTAATGGAATGCCAAAGGCTTGTCCCTGCTTGGGGATAAACGTCAATGTTTCCATTTGGTTCAACTCGTATATGCCTCTTTCAGTATTAACGGTCAATGTCTCGTTGGCATTCTGCCAAGAATAGGCGGTGGAAAGTTCCAATATCCCTGTTACGGATTCATGTTTTAATGTCAACAATAGACTTTCTCCGTTTTTACTATGGATATATTCACAACTGCGAATTTCTGCTTTGCCGAAGATATAGCATACATAGTCCAGAGGATGGATAAATAGATCTATCAAAGGGTTTCCTTCTGGATAGCCACCTGTCAGATATCTCATGTTGTAGGTAAGTAATGTTTCTTTTTTAAGTCGTTTAATCAGAATTTTAGTTGCCGGTGCATAGCGCTTTTGCATCCCTGTCACAACAAAACTTTGTTCCAAATCCATTAGCTGTTGCAACTCTGTTAAGAATGAGCAAGGAGGCTTTTCTATAAAGAGGGCTTTTCTACTTTTCAGTACCTTTTTAGCATTGGAAAAATGAGCAGAAGGATTGATAGAGATAAAAACGCCTGTTACTTCCTCGTCTGCAAGTATTTCATCAAGAGATGTTGTAATTTGAACTCCTCTCCATGTTTCTTTCACCAATGGCAGTTTGCTTTCCGATTTGCAGCAGATATATTTCAGATGAACATGAAGATAGTCAAGCACAGGATATAGGTTGTTTGTACTGTGATTACCGATGCCTACAAAAGCAAATTTACCATCGTAAGTATGTTTTAGTTGATGGAGATTGCGCAGTCGTTTATATTGTTCTATGATTCGTTTCATTTTCTGAAAAATTGTTTGTAAGTACACTTTTTGTTTGCCGACCATTGATATTTTCCATAAGTCCATTCAATCAGTCTCTTGGGTAGCACTTTCTCAAAGTTGCGAAGCAGGATAATGTCGTATTTTCTATGGAAGTTTATCCAGCATTTATTGCATTGATGGGAATATTGGCATTGTAACTTTACTGATTTTCTGGCATTGAATATTTCATCCAAAGATTGCTTATGAATATTGCCCAACACAACACTTAAGTTTTGGCATAGCGGTACATTACCATTGGAATGAATGACCAGTTCGCTGAGTATGCTTTGGCAGCGCAAGTGCAGATCCCCCTTACGCCATTCGTTATAGAGGGCCACAAAATCATAATTTTCATCTGTATCATGGATGTTTACCGGTATTTGTTCTATGTAGTTCTCCATCTCCACAGCCAGCAGGTCTGCGGTAGTGTCGAAGAAGTCCATTGTGCCGTAAATACCTATTCTGATATCTATGTCATATTGTTTTGCCACATTTATTACATATTCCATATCTTTGAAAGAATTCCAAGGAGATAGGCAAAACATTAGTGATATGGGCACCTCGTCTTTCAAAGTTTCCACTACTTCAATTACTTTGTCATAGCCATTACAGCCTCGCATGTGTTGATAGGTCTCCTTATTCCCATCAAGTGATACATACAAGTGTTTGGGACTGTAAGCCTTCACTGCATGGACGACTTTTTTGGGTGCAAGGCAGTTGGACAACAGTGTATAGCAGGGGTGGTTCTCCTTTAACCATTCCATGATGGTATCGGCTTCCGGGTGAAGCAGAAATTCTCCGCCTTCCAAGCCAATAACAGTATTCTTTGTTACACATTTGCTCTGCACTATAGCCTTTATGTCTTCCAATGAAAGATGTTCTTCTGGCTTTTTCCAAATTGAACAATGCTTGCAGCGTGACTGGCACTGGGTAGTTGCATAAATCATTAACTGACTTAATTTTTTATGATGAGGACGTAGCATATTGTTTACAAACAGTACCCCATTAAATAGATAATCTTTTACTTTATACATCTTAATCGGATTTTTGTTCTATATTTATATAGATTCAATATTCATCCGATAGACTGCGTGAGAATTTATTTAATTACCATGTAAACCTGATACCAAATGGTATAGAGAACATTATAGGATGCTCTGTCCAGATAGTATGTGTACTGCTACCGTTAGGGATATGCCAATATAATGTCGGTTCAACATATAACGCCCATTTTGATAAAAATTTGTATTGTATTCCGATGCTGAAATCGGTTGTCCATTGCACAGAAGGTGTTATATTCCAGCTGTCCGTATAGGCAGACATATTGTTTACAATATAGTCGCAGTTCACTTTCCCGTATATAGGAATCTGTAGAGACATGGCAATAGAACTATATGTCGACAGGTGTTTATAATCTGCTATACGATAAGAGATTCCGAGAGGTATGCCGAGGTAATGTATCTTCTGTTGCTTACCTATATAATAAGATCCGTTACCCATTGTGCTTTTCGACTTCAAGAGAGAGTATTGCAGACCAATCTCAATACTCCATCTTTCAGCAATGGATTTATTTAAAGATAGATTAAACGTAATAGGACGATCATGCTGCTCTTTTTCTATGATTTCGCCTTGGTTGTGGTCGGCAATCTCCATCAGGGTGAGTTTATCTTGTGGAGTTTGGTCATGAACGGTCATGTGCAGATAGCGGCTGTAGTCTTCCCAAGTATTTATATTCTCAGGGAACGTCGGACCGTCAATATCTGGGATAAATTTATCGATGGCAATAAGTTGGTAAATATTCTGAGCCAATGTTGGACCGACGGAACCTGTGGTAAGTATATGCCATTCTGCCGACTTCTTCTTGGTATCATTGAATGCAAATTCATTATCGGATAGTATAAACTGTGGTTTTATGCTATCTACATATTCTGTGCTGTCCTGCTTGTATTCCACAATTTCCATGTCAGATATGGGCGTTTCAACTATGGTAGTGTCTAACAGCTGCGTGGCGTTTTTTTCTTCTTTTTTGTTGGCATTGGAAGGATTTACATTTTTATGTGCAGATATCTGAGCATAAGTTTTTTCTTTTACGATTGAAATATTTTCCTTATTTGTGATGTTTTTTCGTTCTTTATCGTCTTTTACAATAATTGGAGAGTGCTGTGGTTGCAACGTTTTTTTTCTTAAAATAAAATAGCAAAGAGGTATAGCCATAATAATAAGCAAGACGATAGCCAAAAGTTGTCCTTTTGCTATTTTTTGGAGCATTGCTTTGGCTCTTGACAATTGGGACGAAGAACTATGCGGTTCTATTCCCAAAATTTCTGCAATTTCCTTGTGTGAAAAACCTTCTATGGCATATAATCTTAAAATCTTTCCATATCCATCCGGTAATTCGTTTACGAGATTAAGAATGTCTTGTATATTTACAATTGAATCTGCCGAGACGTTCGTATCAACTATTTTTTCTCCTTCATTAATTATTGGGCCGAAACATATTCTGTTCTTTCTCTCCATATATTTCAATGCCACATTTCTGACAATACTGGTTAGCCACTCGCTGAATCGTTCTGGAGTATTGAGATTCTGCAAGGAGGAAAAGGCAAGTATAAAAGCATCATGGACGAGGTCTTTTGCTGTTTCCTCATCTTCTTTTGTTATTTTAATACACAGCCCTAACATTTTAGGATAGTACATATTGTATAATGTTTCAAGAGCGTGTGAATCTTTTGTCTTCGCCCTTTTTACCAGCGTTTTTAAGTCCATATATTTTAGAAAGTGACATATTACTTCCCTATTATTAATATAGATACTTACAAGGACAAAAAGACTGCACGAATAAAGTATTATAATGTAATTTCGCTATTGTAAGTTTCTTTCTTTATTGTCTTTTGCATTCTTTTTCTTTAACGGTAGTCGAAGCAAATTCTTATTTGTCAGACATCTTTTTCTGATTGGGTCACTCATAAAGCCACGTCTACGGATTTATTGACGTATCTATCAGACCATCTATCAGATGATCGTTTCCAATTTATTTTTATCAAAAGCAGTCTGGTGGCAGACTTATCCATTTCCGGCTGCAAAACAACTGTCTGGTAGAAAATGAGGCCACATTTTGGGTGTAATTACCGTCTTCCAGCTTAATAGTAACAAACCATTCGAAATCAGATGTATGGAACAACAACTCAATATTACAGTCGTGCCCACTCATTTTTTATGCGCTTATATTCCAACGGAAGAGAAATCATGTTTCTTCAGGAATAAATTTTCTAACAATGGTAAATCTCTTTTTCTGCGATGTACATTCTTTTTTATAAAATCAAGCAGATATGCTTCCTTGAACATAAATCGTACAGTAGTTTGTAAAAACAGATTCATTGGATGAGCATTTTCCGTTCCGCCACAAATCTTTTTAATAAGAAGGTAGAAAATATGGGAATGTATAGAATTGGCCATTAAAACTAATATTTTTATAACACAACTTAATGCCATATTTTACGTCTGGATATTTGTCCTCTTTTAATAGTTTGTTCAGTGATGCTGTTGCTCTGGTACTATACGGAGCATGTACTTGTAAAAACCCTTTATGAAATCCTCAGAATATCCTTTGGCCCAAAGAAATTCCTTAAAGTTCATGAGTGCATCTCATAATCATTTTTTCACATAATCCGCACTTGTTTTTGCTTCTTATTTCACATAATCCGTATAATAAATTCTCTATATTTCACATTTTCCTATAGAAAATATGGGAGATTTCTCACCTTTTCCAAGGTGTATTGCTCTCCCAAAAGAGTTTTATTGTTTTCATCTTCAAGATTATTGTTTGAATACAGTATTACTGTTTTTCAAGAAATGGATGATGCTTTCTTTTCTTCGTATTTTCGTTTTGATATATTGTTGTAGCTTTTTGAAGGACAGTTCCAAAATCTTCATTTTATAGTTCTCTAATTCTTTCCAATCTTTGCAAAATTGGAAAGAATTGGAGACTTCTTCTTATAACTGGATTACTTTATTGAATTCTGGCCCAGTGATATATCCCTTTTTTACTTTATTTAATGAGATTTCTGCAATAATTCCTCTTTCCATCAATCCTATTAAATCCGATTTTATGGTAGTAGGGGTTACCTGAAGTCGTATTTGCAGGTCTTTGACTGTGAGGACTTCTTGTGGGGCTTTCTCCAATAATTGGATGATTTCGGCCTGTCGGGAATTCAGGTTTCCGATTTTCAGGAAACGGGATGATGCTCTCTTTTCTTCGCATTTCCGTTTGATATATTGTTGCAGTTCTTTGAAAGATAATTCCAGAACTCTCAGATTGTAGGTAATGAAATATCCCATATCATTATGGTCCTGTTCTGTATAGAGAAATGATTTTTCATATGATTTTTTCCCTTTATAGATGATTCGGGATATGGAAAGATATTCCATGAGCCAATATCCCTGCCGGAGCATATACCAGTAGAATAAAGCTCGGGCAGTGCGTCCATTACCGTCTACAAATGGATGCATATAAGCTAACATGAAATGAATAATGATACCTCGAATAATCGGATGAATAAAAACAGAGGTCCGCGTTTCATTGAAGAATCGGCAAAGTTCATTTACAAATTCTGGAATTTCTTCGAAAGAAGGGGGAGTATGTACGATTTCGTGTGTGATACCGTCTTCTACGACCACTTCATTATTATTGCGGAATCGTCCGGCATCCTCTTCCCGTTCAAGCGTCTTTTCTGTCATTAAGGCATGCACTTTTTGGAGCATTTCCCGAGTCAGTGACTCGTCCTTATGTTCCACTATAAAACGGATAGTTTGATAATTATTGTAAATCATCTGCTGCGACTTGTCTTTAGGAGTTATTTTTTTCCGGAGCATATCCTTGGCCACTTTTCGGGTGGTTGAGGCTCCTTCCATCTGACTGGAAGAGATGGCTTCCTCCATTAATGAACTGACCAGATACTGTTCCCGGTATTTATCTTGTAGTATGGAATTAGCTCCCCAGGAACCGCCAAAATTCATATCCATCTCGTGACATAGACGTTGCATCTTGTTGGTAAGTCCGAAATGGATTCCGTATTTATTCCATGCTGTGGTCTGATGTTTAAGTCTTTCCAAAACAACATATGCCCAAAGTTGTTTTGGGGAATAGGGAGCAGGCACTTGTTTGTACTTTACCGTATTCCAATATTCGTAGTTGTCGTTAATTCCTTCTACAATGGATTTCAATGTTTCCGGTAATGGTTGCTGTAGTGCTTCGAATAATTGTTCTGGTGTGATGTTGGGAGTCTGTTCCATATTCTGTTGCGTTTTGATCATTTCAATACATCGCAAAATTATCCAATTCTTTCCAATTTTGCAAAGATTGGAAAGAATTGGAGACTTTATAAACGTTTGTTTTGTGGAATAGAATAGGAAAAGGTTCCTTATAAATACATAACCTTCATTGTTATTTGAGCTCCAATGGCTGATAGTTCCGGTTGAAACTGCCGGATGGAGGCAAGGCTATTCCATTGATGATCAAACTGGGAGCTAATCCGTAATTGTTATTTTCAGAGATCATATGGAAACTTTCATTTTTTCTGAATAAAGAACTTATGGTTCTTTTCCTTGCTTTCGAAATATTCATTTTGTCGGGCTTATAAAAAGATGCGATAACTTCCACCAACAATTAATACCATTCCAATGGTTGTAATTATGAATGTATTCCAGCATTCTATCGCTTCGCTCCCGACATGGATATTTGATACCATTTACTGAAATAAACGGAGTGATGCCCAGTCTTTTTTATTTCTTTTTTGACGAGAACCTGTATCTTAAAGTCAGCATTCCATAGCGACCGAGAGTTTTCTGATATGTATGCGTCAGAGCTGTTGCACTATATTCGCGCAAAAAACTGTCGTTTTGGTTAAAAAGGTCGTGGCCGGAGATGCGTACGAACAGATTCTTGTTCTTCAGGAACGCACGTTCAATGCCTAAGTCTAACATGACCCAGTTCTCACGTTTTCCTGAAATATAACCAGTATAGTTCTGATAATTGAGCGTGGCGTCAAAGTTCAGATTCCAAGGTATGTTCCAGTCAAATTTGCCTTGCAGGTGATGTTGCCATTGCATCTTGTTGTTGACCGAAGCATAGGTTCCTTTATTATCCTCCAACCTAAGTTCGTATGCAATGGAAAAGTCCACAGGTGCAAGCTTCAAACGTGGCTTGACTGTGATGGCGTAAGAATAAAGGTGATTATCGTTGAACTGTGGTTCTGTATTGTCCATTGTCACAACTCCCGAGTAAGTTTGCGTGCGCAATACTGTTGCTTCGGCAAAAGTTTCCAGCCAAAAGCGCTGAGTCACGTCTAAAGGTGTTGTAAAACCGATATTGGCCACCCCATTCCAGTTGCCTGAAACATTAACGGGTTTGATTGTTATAACACCTGTGGTCCGGTCGTATGTCGTAGAATTAGTAATACTCATGCTACTATGTTGAAAAAAGACGTGTGCCGACAGTGTCCGAGTGATTTTACCATTTTCGTTTTCTTTAGTGAAATTGCGTGAATACCATGTTCCTAACGAATGGTTTAGTCCCATGTCTAAATTCTCGTTGCCTAATATGATATATTGAGGATCAGCCATGTCGGGATAAGTTACAAATGAATGGATATCAGGAATATTGGGAAATATGTTGTATTGAGTAAATAGCGTCCCTGTTTTCTCAGACCGCATTCTGAATGATGCATGCAGGTTTAAATAATGATAGTCTTTTTTAGGAGATAAAACAGGCATGTTCCGTTTGGCATAATTCATCTCATCATGTCTGTAATTGTAAGTTGCATCTAACTGAAATGAGTAAATATCTTTCGTGCCACTCAAACTTGTTACCACAGAATGACTCCAGCTTTCATCCCACCAGTTTCGTGTCGTTTCATCTTCAATTGAATAATCTTTCGGTTGATTCCCTTCTGTTTGTCCGGCCAGATAGCCTATCTCATTAGCGGAATGTTTATCCTTGTCATACATATATTCCACACGCACACAAAAACGTTTGAATCCTTTTACCTTAAAATATTGCATGATCCGGGCATTTGCCTCATGACTACGGTTATCTTTTGTTTTCTTCAAAAACCTGTCAATTACTCTTGAGTTTTGAGATTCGTCATTAAAATACTTGTAATAAGTATCATCATATTCTTCAGTATCATTTTTTCCAATGGATATGTTGTGCCCTAATTTAAAGTATGTTTTGGTATTGGGAATACTATACCACAAATTCAGATTATGACTATAGACCAGGCCGTTTCCTTCACGGCTGTTCTGTTCCTGTTGCAAATCAATTGCTTTGGGATGCTGATTGTCAGCAATTAATAAGGACTCCAGTGTGTCGGATATATTGCCACCATAGGGCAGGGGATTTTCATTCCAATTTGCCTTTAATGTAGATTTTTCGTCTTTGCTGTTGCTCACATCAAAAGAGCCCAAATAATTCAGAGTTAATGCTTTGGTAATATTCCAGTCTGTTTTTATATGACCGGCTATTCTGTCTGTATGGGTATTTCTACGACTGTCATTTGCCGAGAACATACTACCATCCGACAAATATAGCTCAGACCATTGGTTCCCTGCTTGATCGTAAATTTCCTTATTATAGTCCAGACCACCCTCTACCTTAAAATATCCTTTATCTTTTATACCCTTTTTGTTTTTCCAAAGAAATGTAGCCCCTGGAGTATAGAATTGGTTGTCACCAGCCTGCATCTCCCCTGCGCGTTCTTTGCCATCACCATTATACCACATCTGTTCGTTGATATTATTGGCATTACCAAAAAGAGATACGCGGAACTGATCCGTAAAGGTATTACCAAAAGCCTTGCCCATGAAGCGTTCATCAGTACCGCCTCCAACAGCAATTTCTCCGGTCCATACTCCCATATACTTTTTGCGCACACTTACATCGGCTACTAATTCCTCTCTACCATCATCAATATCATAACGCATGGCAAAGTCACTTTTGCGCTCGTACACTTTTACGTTTTTCATAATATAGGATGGCAATGCCTGTAGGGCCAGCATGGGATCTTTATGAGAAAAGTCCATGCCGTTTATCAATATGCGTTTCACTTCCCTGCCGTTGTGATAGAGTAATCCGTTACGGAAACTCATACCCGGCAGTTTCTCAAAGGCATCTCGCAACAAGGCACTGCTTTTGAGATCCAAAGCATCCAAATCATAAATGGTTGTATCCTTTCTGGTTACCAGCAGAAGACGTGTCGCCGTAATTGTGGTTTCCTGCAAATGATGGAATTTCATACTGTCCACAGTTAAAGAATCGTTTCTTGTAGAAACGAATGTCTGGTTTCCAGCATGACAAATGGGTAAGGAAGCAACCTTAAGAATCAGTAGAAAGATAAATGTTATTAATCGAAATGGCATAAGAAATAAGGTGAAATATTAATGAATAATAATTGACTGTATCTGGTTGTCTGATTTGAGCTGTAAAACTCATTTCCTCTCAATTTATAGGATTTTCTTCAAAATTAATGAAAAAAAATCACCCCCCCCATTTTTACAATAATTAACCATAAAAGATACTCAAAAAGTAATAGGTACAGTGGGCATTTGGAAATCTTATTTTTCTAAATGCTCATTTTTACGTTTCCATTTTGTTTTGGGGCTGCCAATATTGCTTTTATCGGGTCAGAAACCGGCTTTATCAAGTCGGTAGTTATATTTTGGCGTTTCTCTTTTAAGAAATTGTGGGGATAACAAGAGAGCATTAAGGGAAAATTCCAGTACTTGTATTTTCTCTTGTATCTTTTTAATAGGAACAGACATCTCTAAATCTTCGTCCTTATTCAAGGAAAAATCCCTTTATAGAGCCTCCATTTACAGAAGAATAAGCCTTCAGGCTTTGTTTTTCTGAATTTATATTTCTAAATTTGTAGAATGCGGCGTGAACGGGTGTAATATACGCTCGTAATGGGGTGTCCTTCGGTGGATTAGTACGGACCGCTTTCACTTGGATGGCTTTTTCGTCGGTTTTCCGGAGAGAATGATGTTGTCGAAGGATTTTTGCCCTGCTTCCTCCCTGTATCTTACACGGGAATTGAAAATGGAATAAAATTTATTACCTTAATTATATACAGAAAATAAATTGAATATGAGTTTGAAAATCGTTGTACTTGCCAAGCAAGTTCCCGACACACGCAATGTGGGACCGGATGCGATGACCCCGGAGGGTACCATCAACCGTTCCGCGCTGCCGGCTGTGTTCAATCCCGAAGACTTGAATGCCCTGGAACAGGCTCTTCGTCTGAAAGACCAGAATCCGGGTTCTACCGTAACTATCGTGACCATGGGACCTCCGCGTGCCGCAGAGATCATCCGTGAAGGTCTGTATCGTGGTGCCGATAACGGTTACCTGTTGAGCGACCGTGCCTTTGCCGGTGCCGATACATTGGCTACATCTTATGCTTTGGCCCGCACCATTGAGAAGATCGGTGTGCCTGATCTGGTAATCGGCGGTCGTCAGGCGATTGACGGTGATACCGCGCAGGTAGGTCCGCAGGTGGCTCAGAAACTGAATATGCCCCAGGTGACTTACGTAGAAGACGTGTTGAGCTGTGCCGACGGAAAAATCGTTGTGAAGCGTCATATCGACGGCGGTGTGGAAACTGTTGAGGCTCCGCTTCCGGTGGTGCTTACCGTAAACGGCAGTGCTGCTCCATGTCGTCCGCGCAACGCCAAGCTGGTGATGAAATACAAACGTGCCATGGCTCCGATGGAGATGCCGGCCGAGGGGTTGCCTTATGCCGAGGAATACGAAAAGAAACCATACCTGACTTTAGGTCAGCTCAGTGCCGCCGATGTGGAGGCCGATCTGGCACAGTGCGGTTTGAGCGGCTCACCGACCAAGGTGAAGGCTATTGAGAACATCGTGTTCAAGGCTAAGGAGAGCAAGGTGCTCACCGCCAGCGATGCCGATGTAGAGAGTTTGATTCAGGAATTATTGGCTAACCATACCATTGGATAAAGAAACATGAATAACGTATTTGTATATTGTGAACTGGAAGGCACAACCGTTGCCGAGGTAAGTCAGGAACTGTTGACCAAGGGACGTAAGTTGGCCAATACGCTGGGCGTTCAGCTCGAAGCTGTTGCTGCCGGCAGTGGTATTGTAGGTAAGGTAGAGGCACAGATCCTGCCTTATGGAGTAGATAAACTGCATCTCTTTGATGCTCCGGGACTGGCTCCTTACACTTCATTGCCACATACTTCTATTTTAGTGAATCTGTTCAAGGCCGAGCAGCCTCAGATCTGTCTGATGGGTGCCGATGTTGTGGGCCGTGATTTGGGTCCGCGCGTATCTTCAGCCCTGCATTCCGGTCTGACTGCCGACTGTACTGCATTGGAAATCGGTCCGCATGAGGACAAGCGTGCCGGAAAGACTTATGAGAATCTGTTGTATCAGATCCGTCCGGCTTTCGGCGGTAACATTGTAGCAACCATTATCAATCCGGAAAACCGTCCGCAGATGGCTACCGTGCGTAGCGGTGTGATGAAGGCCGAGATCCTGGATCCGGACTATAAGGGTGAAGTGATTGTACACGATGTGGCCAAATTTGTTCCGGAAACCGATTATGTGGTCAAGGTGCTCGACCGTCATGTGGAGAAGGCCAAGAATAACCTGAAGGGCGCTCCGATTGTGATTGCCGGCGGTTATGGTATGGGCAGCAAGGAAGGTTTCGATATGCTGTTTGAACTGGCCAAGGAATTGCATGCCGAGGTAGGAGGTAGCCGTGCGGCAGTCGATGCCGGATTTTGCGACCACGATTTGCAGATCGGTCAGACCGGTGTGACGGTTCGTCCGAAGGTATATATCGCCTGCGGTATTTCCGGAGCGATCCAGCACATTGCCGGAATGAAGGAGAGCGGCATCATCATCTCCGTAAACAGCGATCCGAACGCACCGATCAATGCCATTGCCGACTATGTGATCAACGGCACGGTGGAAGAGGTGGTTCCGAAACTGATCAAGTATTACAAACAAAACAGCAAGTAAGAGAAAAATGGCTAATTATTATTCAGATATTCCGGAACTCAAGTATCACTTGAACAATCCGATGATGGAGCGCATCTGCCAGTTGAAAGAGCGCGACTACCGTGACAAGGACGAATTTGACTATGCACCGAGCGACTTTGCCGATGCAATGGATTCATACGACAAGGTGTTGGAAATCACCGGCGAGATTACGGCCGATGTGATTGCCGCCAATGCCGAGAGCGTGGACGAGGAAGGACCTCACTGTGCCAACGGACGTGTGGAGTATGCACAGGGCACCAAGCAGAATCTGGAAACCATGGTAAAGGCCGGACTCAACGGTATGACCATGCCGCGCCGCTTCGGTGGACTGAACTTCCCGATTACTCCGTATACCATGTGTGCCGAGATCGTGGCTGCCGCCGATGCCGGTTTCGGTAACATCTGGTCTTTGCAGGACTGTATCGAAACCCTGTATGAATTCGGAAATGAGGACCAGCACAGCCGTTTCATCCCGCGTATCTGCGCCGGAGAGACCATGTCTATGGACCTGACCGAGCCGGATGCTGGTTCCGACTTGCAGAGCGTGATGCTGAAGGCCACTTACGACGAGGAGAATCAGTGCTGGCGTCTGAACGGTGTGAAGCGATTCATCACCAACGGAGATGCCCACCTGCATCTGGTTCTGGCCCGTTCGGAAGAGGGTACAAAGGACGGTCGCGGACTGTCTATGTTCATCTATGATAAGAACGATGGCGGTGTGGATGTGCGCCGTATTGAGAATAAGTTGGGTATTCACGGTTCACCGACCTGTGAGCTGGTTTACAAGAATGCCAAAGCTGAGCTTTGCGGCGAGCGTAAGTTGGGTCTGATCAAATATGTGATGGCGTTGATGAACGGTGCCCGTCTGGGTATCGCTGCCCAGTCCGTCGGATTGAGTCAGGCCGCTTACAACGAAGGATTGGCTTATGCCAAGGATCGTGAGCAGTTCGGCAAGGCAATTATCAACTTCCCGGCTGTCTACGATATGCTTTCTATCATGAAGGCCAAGCTGGATGCCGGCCGTGCATTGTTGTACCAGACTTCACGCTATGTAGATATCTACAAGGCATTGGACGATATTGCCCGCGAGCGCAAGCTCACTCCGGAAGAGCGCCAAGAGCAGAAGAAATATGCCAAACTGGCCGACAGCTTTACGCCGCTGGCTAAGGGTATGAACTCTGAGTATGCCAACCAGAATGCTTATGACTGTATTCAGATTCACGGCGGTTCCGGTTTCATGATGGAGTATGCTTGCCAGCGCATTTATCGTGATGCCCGCATCACTTCTATTTACGAAGGTACCACTCAGTTGCAGACCGTAGCGGCGATTCGCTATGTGACCAACGGTTCTTATGCGGCTACTTTGCACGATTTCGAAACAGTGCCTTGTGCTCCGGAATATGAAGAAATCAGAAACCGCATCAAGTCGATGACCAGCAAGTTTGAGGCTTGCACGAATGCCGTTAAGGAAGCCGGCGATCAGGAATTGCACGACTTCGTGGCCCGTCGCCTGATGGAAATGGCCGCAGTTTGCGTGATGTCGCATCTGTTGCTTCAGGATGCAACCCGCTGTCCGGAACTTTTCGACAAGAGCCTGAAAGTGTATGTCAACTACGCGGAGTCAGAAGTGGAGAAGCATTTTAACTTTATCCGCAAGTTCGATGCCACCCAGTTAGCTGCTTACAGACAGTAAGGATCGGACGGTTCGCATGAACTGTTTATGAATATAGCCCCACGGATTAGAATCGTTATTGATTCCCTAATCCGTGGGGCTTCTTTTTTGAAGAAATCTGTCGTCAACCAGAAAACTTCATTTTCGTTTTCCTCTGCGCTCACCTTTTTGTATATCTGTTATAATTAAGTGAATTGTATTTGATTATCAGTGCGTTGTATAAAGTTTCTACGAAAGTTGACAATGGATAAACACGAATTGTCTCGAAACGTATATTTCTTATGCTTTCAAATAACTCTTTATTTCATTTTAAGGGTAACATTCCTTTCTGAAAAAGCAGTACAAACAGACCGTAATACCGTTATTCAAACTTGCCTTTCGTCAGTTCCTCTTTCAGGAAAGCGAACACATAGTAGTAGCTTTGGTGATAAAAATGTGTCCGTTCATCCATTATTTTCCGATAAGTTTCCGAATTGAATACCGTGGCAAGGGCTTCTTCCATTGTCATTTCGCTGTTCTGTTCTGTCAGCAGGGCGGCAAGGTTTTTTACCATATCCGCCATCATTTCCGTTTTCTCGTTCATAACTTTTTCAACAGTTTAATGGCACGTTCCGTACCGAAGAAATATTGGAAAGTTACTCCTTTCATGTATTGCAGGTTACGCACAAGTGTGGGAAGGTCTATCGAACGGTTCTCGTATCGCCACAACTGCACGCCTACCCGGTCGTTGGCTATAGGACCGATTACCACGTCATATTCATGTACAGGCTTTTCGGTCGGATTGTTCCGATTTAATAAGATGAATTTTGCCCATTCTTCAGAATAGTCGTCAAAACGGAGTACATTCAGGTCATTCAAGGCATCGTCATCAACAAGGTAGCTTTGTACAATTGGGGTACCAATCTCCAACTGTTCAACTTTCACTTGCACCATAGTCAAAGCTTGCTCATAGTTCGCAGATAGATAGAATCCACGTCCGAAATCTTTGTTCGGTTTTGATTTCAGCAAGTCTATCTTATCGAAATCTTTGTTTGTTCCATGATAAAGTTTCATACCAATGCTCCTCCATGACGATGACAATACTCCGCAATGTCGTCCACCATTGAGGCAAACGACTGTGTATGCACATAACCGTAGTTGCGGTCGATGAAATCTATTCCTTTATAGCGACTTAGGTAGTTGAAGGCCTGTTTCATCGTTAGTCCGTACTTACGTCCGAACTCAAGGATGAAGATGACTGTCCATTCCAGTTTGTCCTTTATATCATATTCCATGGTGATATTCCTTAGACCTTTTAGACAAAGATAGTGAAACTCGCCCGATTATGGATGGATTCAGGAAAAATAATGTAAACTATTGGTTTTTCAGTAAGATACGTAGCATTATTCAATATTCCTTAATATGTGCTTTAAAGCCGTTTTTTGAATAGCTAAGCAGAAAAATTGCTACCTATCCGTTGCCCATTCCGGTTGCATGGTACCCAATGCCTTTTTCAAGGTGGCGCTGACTGGACTGGCCGAAGTCCGACCGTAGGTCATCGGGTTCCTGTTCAAGAACACTTCGGGCAACCGTCGGCTCGACAGTTACGTCAACACGGTGGACGAAGTGGAGTGTATCACCGGTTACGACTTCTTTGCGGCCCTGCCCGACAGTACGGAGAAGCGCGTCGAAGCCGCCTACCGCCACTATCCGCTCCTTATGCATCCCGAGACTGTGGCCCGCCACATCGTGTGTGCCCTCCATCGGCAGCAGCGCGTGGCCGTTATCAATGCCCGCTACCGCCTGCTCGTCGCCCTTTGGCGCCTCATTCCCCGTTGCCTGTGGAAGTGTCTGCCGGTGCAGGATTGAGAAAGTGTGAGAGGGTAAACTCCCATGTAGCCTTGTCTGAAGGAAAGAAAGTTTAGCAAATCTATTGCGGATATTTGGAAATATAAAGCTTTGAACTTATATTTGCAGAGGTCTGCATAGACTTTTTGTTATGTATATAGAGTTGATTTATCAGTTGGCAGGGTGCGTCCGTGGAAGGGGATGTGTTCCCCTCATTTAAGCTCATACGTTCGTGCCAGCATTTCATTTTTTTATCTTAAATCGGTTGGTGCTTGTGAGCTTGCACCACATATAGAAATCATGAAGAATATTTTTACATTGGTCAGTGTCTTTCTTTTCCTATTGATAGGAAGTTATGGATGTAGTGGTTCTGATTTTGAAGAGACAGGCGAAAGAGGTTTTGCTCCGGAAAATCCGGTTTATAAGGAGTTCAGGTTTTATCCCCGTGTGGACCACTGGTCGATTCGTGTTCTGCCGGGAAACAATCCGGAAGGCGGTATGATAATGGTGAATAGCACCACTACGTCCATTCAAAACCCTTATGTCTATTATGAGCGAATGGGCGATAATACGGCCCATTTAAGTTGTAACTTCCAGGCATGGGTCACCGTGGGCAGCATGTATGGAACGTTTTATGAATATGATTATAAATTGAACTTCACTTCACCGAATCAAGGTACTTATGTGGGGTATGCCTCCGTCAATATGAAGGATGAAGAAAAGATAAGCGGCTATTTTGTCTATGACAGCGATGCCTCCCCTGTTCCTGATGAAGGAGGAAGCGAAGGAGGCGATGACGGGTCCGGCGGGGAAAACAACCCCGGAACCGGTGGTGGAGATACGGAAATTAAAGAAAACGAGTTGTATGTAAAATTCCATACTGTTTCCCCTGATCGCATTTTTTATCGGGTGGAATATCGGTTTCCCGGTAACTATACAGACCCCGATGACTATTTAAGGGCTGGTATATGTTATGGCACTTCTCCTCATCCCACCGTTTTTGACCATACGGAGGAGATACAGTTGGTGCGTCCCAACGGCGATTCATATTCTGGTATTAGCCAGTTGAGCGCCAATACAACCTATTACATCCGTCCGTTCAGGGAAGTCAACGGAGTCATTACCTATTACACCGAGACGTCAGTCAAGACTCCCGGAACCACACCCGACAGCGACATCATGCTGAAACTGTCTTATGTGCCCAGCAACAATGTGAAAGCGGAATACAGTTTCAATACTGACGGGGAATACAAGTTGGAACTTTGGACGTGGGACATCACGCAGAATTACAGCCCGTATGATTTCGGCTACAAAAAGCAGGGGGCTAAGGGAATATATACATATAATTGGCTATTGACATGGGAATCAACTCGTTATTTCTACCTTATAGCCAGAGATTTGAAAACGGGAATTGCATATAAATCCAAAGACTTACATAAGTTGTAGCGATCATCAGAACGCAGCTGGAAGAAACATTTTCAATAAGACAAATGTAATGCGGACAAGCCTAAGAACGGTTAAGTGCCTATGGTTTGTCCGTGTTTTTTAGGGAAATCTTTTACGGCAATCCTCTGTTTCTTCGGTGTATGATACAAGAAATGTAATAATTTTTATACTGTTACCTAAAAAACAGCATCATCATATCAAGTTATATCATTTTGCGAAGCAAAGAATGAGTGGATTCCGGGGACGGTGATTCAGAAAGGATAGGATAACTGATCCGTTCTGAATTGTGTGGCCTGTCCCGTGGTACTGCCTTTCTCTTGCGTCTTATACCGGCAGGGGTACCCTGTCGCGCGTCTTCTTGCGTAAGCGGAGCCAGTACATGATGATGGTACTACGGATCACGACGGATTGTTCCCAGACTAACGGCCCGCATGATCATCTTTTTCAATCAGTAAAGATGTTCATGCACGCTCTTCGGGCTAACTTCTTGTCTGTTCTGAGAAACAGCTTAAAGTCATCGTAGAACACACGGTCAAGATTACGTAACAGGACATCCTCTACATTACGTTTTTCCTTGATGAAAGCCGAAAGATGCTTATATGAACGCAGGTAAGAGTCATAAGTTTCTCTTATCCGGTCTATTCCGATACGTTCTTTGAATTCCTCATTATGCTCTCGGAAAAGAGCCAACAGAGTTAGTGGTTTCTGCCTGACACCCATCACGGTATTCTTCATCTGCTCCACTGTGATGAATCTCAGACTGTTCTTTATCCGTCTGTAATGCTCATTGATTTCTGTGATCAAATCGTCAATGGCTCGATTGACGGTAAGGGCATTCTCACAGCGGCCGTCAGCCCGTCCTTTTTCAGGATTCCATATGGCCGGATTGACAGATACTTTTAATGGGGCGTACCATCACGGGACAATTTCCCCCTGACATCGGATTCGCTCTTTATTAAGATAGAACGATTATATCTGCCTGATTCATAATCTGTTCTATTGTTTGCAAAGTTAATGTAGACATAGTTTATTATCGGCATGTCAAATATCCTCAGAAATAGACAAAAATGACACTATTGCCTTCAGGAACCTATATTTTTCATATCTCAAGAAAAATAAGTATCTTCGCAGAGTCAGAATGATGAAACTGCGTTCTTTACGGACGGAGCAGAAGTGACTATTCAAACGGATTAATGCAACCGGAATGGGCAACGGATAGGTAGCAATTTTTCTGCTTAGCTATTCAAAAAACGGCTTTAAAGCACATATTAAGGAATATTGAATAATGCCACGTATCTTACTGAAAAACCAATAGTTTACATTATTTTTCCTGAATCCATCCATAATCGGGCGAGTTTTACTATCTTTAAATAAGATCGGATGCGGTTCGGCATAGTCCAACCAGAAAACTTCGTTTTCGTTTGCCTCTGCGCTCACCTTTCACTATCTTTGTCCGTAAAATCAGGAAAATGCAAAGATATTTCATTTATTTGGCCTATGATGGCACCCGATATCATGGCTGGCAGATCCAGCCAAACGGAATCAGTGTGCAGGAAACGTTACAGCAGGCTTTGTCCACGGTGTTGCGTTTGTCAGTGGCCATTGTCGGTGCCGGACGGACGGACACCGGGGTGCATGCCCGCCTGATGGTGGCTCATTTTGATTATGAAGGGGAGCTCGACGGAAGCAGACTGACGGATAAACTGAACCGGCTGTTGCCTCCGGATATATCTGTCTACCGGATTGTTCCGGTTCGGGCAGATGCTCATGCCCGTTTTGATGCCCTTGCCCGAACCTATCATTATTTTGTTCATTTGGGAAAGGACCCTTTCTGCCGTCAGTATTCCTGTCGGTTGTATAACAAGCCGGATTTCGAGGCGATGAATCAGGCTGCAGCCCGCCTGTTCGACTATACGGATTTTACGAGTTTCAGCAAAACCCATACGGATACCAAGACCAATAATTGTCGGATTATGAAGGCGGAGTGGAAACCGTTGGGAGACAACCAGTGGTATTTTGAAATTCAGGCTGACCGCTTCCTGCGTAATATGGTGCGTGCGATAGTTGGAACGCTGCTGGAGGTCGGACGGGGCAAGATGACTCAGGAAGAGTTTTGCCGGGTGATTGAAGGGAAAAACCGTTGTCGGGCAGGAGAGTCTGTACCGGGGAACGCGCTTTTTCTGGTAGATGTGACTTATCCTGATCGTTGTTTCGAATAAATTGATAAATGGGATTTTGAATCATGTGGTTGGCTTATTCTTTTCTTTCTGCGGCTCTGTTGGGTTTTTATGATGTGTTCAAGAAAAAGTCCTTACGTGGTAATGCGGTCATTCCCGTGCTGTGCTTGAATACACTCTTTTGCAGTCTGATTTTTCTTCCGATGGTGTTTCTTTCCCTGTCCGGACATCTGGAGCAGGGCTCGCTTTTCTATATCCCCGTGGCCGGATGGGAGGTTCAGCGTTATGTGTTGCTGAAGGCGCTGATCGTCTTGTCGTCCTGGTTGCTGGGCTATTTTGGTATGAAACATTTGCCGATAACCATCGTCTGTCCGATTAATGCCACCCGTCCGGTATTGGTTTTGATCGGTGCCCTTTTGGTTTATGGCGAACGGTTGAATCTTTATCAGTGGATTGGTGTCCTGCTGGCTTTGTTCTCGCTATTCCTGTTGAGCAGGAGCGGAAAAAAGGAGGGGATTGATTTCCGACACAATAAGTGGATTGTATTCATTGCCCTGGCCAGTATTTTGGGGGCGGTGAGCGGACTTTATGACAAGTATCTGATGGCTTCTCCGGAGAACGGAGGTGTGGGACTTGACCGTATGGTCGTTCAAAGTTATTATAATTTTTATCAGTTCGGACTGATGGGGTTGGTGCTGTTGTTTTTGTGGCTGCCGGTCCGGAAGAAGACCACGCCGTTCAGTTGGCACTGGAGCATTCTGATGATTTCACTGTTCCTTTGTGCTGCGGATTTTGTCTACTTCTATGCCCTTAGCCTGGATGGCGCGATGATTTCGATTGTGTCCATGGTGCGGCGAGGAAGTGTGCTGGTGTCGTTCCTGTTCGGAGTCTTGATTTTCCGCGAGAAGAATTTGCGCAGTAAGGCTGTCGATCTGTTGCTGGTGCTGTTGGGTATGATTTTCCTGTATATCGGTTCCCGTTAATGCAGGGGTAATCTGTTAAATGAGTATTTTAATTTACGAGAAAATATAAAAGTGATGAAAAAAAATGTATGGTTATTAAGTCTGATTCTGTTGTTTGCTAGTCATTTATCAATATATGGAAATGTTGTAACAGCCGATAGTGATTCTATACGAATGCGTCAGGTGTTTGCTGAAATGCCGGACAGTATTTTGGGTATTCTAACCAAATACAACCGTTTGGACTGTATTGATTTTATAGAAAATAATTTGCCGGCAAAAGTGGAAAATAGGTTAGGTGGACAAACAGAATTAAAATGCCTGACAGAAGATTATCTGAGTTTACAACTAACTGTTTCCAGCCGTGTGGAAATGAAATTACTTCCCGAGACTGATGGAAACTATTATATATGTATGGCCCGGACGTATAGCGGTCCGATACCGGAAACGACGCTAAAACTGTATCGTCAGGACTGGACAGAAGTGGAAGGGAATAAATGGCTGAAACGTCCGGAATATGACGACTATTGGCAAATGCCTGATTCGGTTTCAGAATCGGATGTAAAACGTTGGAAACAGATGCAGGATATGTATCTGATAGAGGTTACTTTGTCGGCAGATAGCAGAAGTATAATTTTTACGCTACAGCCTGGTGAGGTGGAATATGGAGAAGCTGAAAAAATGAAGTCCGTTTTGCGTCCGATATTTTTCGTATGGAATGGACGGCGTTTTGAACGTCAGGATTCTTGACCGGTCATGAGTAAATGATGATATGCAATGGAACAGGATCATTTTTTTCATTTGTTGCAAGAGCTGACTGTTGACTGTAAAGACGATCAGACTGCTTTTGTCGTACAAGATCGTATCCTGATTTTGAAAAAATTACTGGAATCGTCTGTTTATCGTCTGGTTTATTCGGGAGAACTGGCCTATGTTTATATGCGCAGTGGAACGGATTTGACTAAACCTTATGTTTTGATTTCATCGCATATAGATTGTGTTTATACGGATTTATGTGCGACTTCTATGCCGACAACATACCACGGAACGTTCGATAACAGTCTGACCAACGCTTGTCTGATTGATTTGATGTTACGTGATGCTTTACCGGATGGGGTAGTTGTTGCTTTTACTGGGGCGGAAGAACAGGGGAACTATGACGGTGCTTCCGAAGTGGTTCAGTTTGTTCAGGCCAATAATGATTTATGTCGTCTGGCATTAGTTCTTGATGTGACTAATGAAGGATATGCCAGTTGTGCTTCCTTTACATTGGAAAATGATCAGGGCATTGATTTGTTTTCTGCTCATCGGTTAGTGGAACGTCTGAAACATGTACGGGATCGTTTTGTATTGGTTCATGACGGATTACCTGATGAAACCTGGTTTTATTATCCACAGTTTAATTTACCGACATTAAGTCTTTGTATTCCTGTAGATGGAGATATGCATGAGGATTCTGGTGTGACTGTGCGTAAATCTTCAATTCGGGATTACCAGGCTGCATTACAGACCGTGGTAGACTGTTTTCTTGCTTATTGATTTTTTCGAGCTAATATTTTAGAAAAGAAGACTGTTTATTAGATCCTTTTGAGTTGGCCGTCACGTAAAAAGCACTTGGTGATTACGTATTTTGTGTAATAATAAAAAAGGCGTGGATACTTCCACGCCTTAAATACGTTTGTTATCGCCTGATTTATTTGCGGCTTTTTGCATAACGGCTCATGAACTTGTCTACGCGACCTGCAGTATCGACCAACTTGCTCTTACCAGTATAGAACGGGTGAGAAGTGCTGGAGATTTCAATCTTCACTACAGGATAAGTTTCGCCTTCGAACTCAACTGTTTCAGTTGTCTTACAAGTAGAACGAGTAAGGAACATGTCACCGTTGCTCATATCCTTGAATACAACAGGACGATAGTTTTCTGGATGAATATCTTTTTTCATATCTTAATAAAATTATTGTCTTTTAATTTGGTACTTATAGCTGGTAACTATAATGTGTAATGGTCTGTTTTACGGGTTGCAAAGTTACGTCATTTCTTTAATATGACCAAATAAATAACTAAAAAAACTTTTGATTCCGCTTTTTATTAAGTGTTAAATAGTTTATGATGTACTCTGTAAGGTTTGGATTGTGGTTGTTTTTTTAGTTTTATGCAGATTTTATTCTGCTTCTTTTTCATTGAAAGACTTTCTGTTTTTTTCTTGAAAAAAAGCACTTAATATCCACTCCATTTACCGAAAAATCCCTATCTTTGCAAAGGAAAAAGACATTTTTCGTTTTTAAATTTATAAAGACATGGTAAATTACAAAGATTTAGGTTTGGTTAATACCAAAGAGATGTTTGCTAAGGCCATCAACGGCGGTTATGCAATTCCTGCTTTCAACTTCAACAATATGGAGCAGATGCAGGCTATCATTAAGGCAGCTGTAGAGACTAAGTCTCCGGTTATCCTTCAGGTTTCTAAGGGTGCTCGTCAGTATGCTAACGCTACTTTGTTGCGCTATATGGCTCAGGGTGCTGTTGAGTATGCTAAGGAATTGGGCTGCGAAAATCCTCAGATTGTATTGCATCTCGACCATGGTGATACTTTTGAAACTTGCAAGAGCTGTATCGATTCAGGTTTCTCTTCAGTGATGATCGACGGTTCTCACTTGCCATACGAAGAGAACGTTGCCTTGACAAAGAAGGTTGTTGACTATGCTCATCAGTTTGATGTAACTGTAGAGGGTGAGCTTGGTGTATTGGCTGGTGTAGAGGATGAAGTTTCTTCAGACCACCATACATATACCAATCCAGAGGAAGTTATTGACTTTGCAACTCGTACAGGTTGTGATTCTTTGGCAATCTCTATCGGTACTTCTCACGGTGCATACAAGTTTACTCCGGAACAGTGCCATGTAGATCCTGCAACTGGTCGTTTGGTTCCTCCTCCATTGGCATTTGATGTTTTGGATGCAGTTATGGAGAAACTTCCGGGATTCCCAATCGTATTGCACGGATCATCTTCAGTTCCTCAGGAAGAAGTTGATACAATCAACAAATATGGTGGTGCTTTGAAAGCTGCTATCGGTATTCCTGAAGAGCAGTTGCGTAAGGCTGCTAAATCTGCAGTTTGCAAGATCAATATTGATTCTGACTCTCGTTTGGCAATGACTGCAGCAATCCGTCAGGTATTCGCTGAGAAACCAGCTGAGTTCGATCCACGTAAATATTTGGGTCCGGCTCGTGACAATATGGAGAAATTGTACAAGCACAAAATCATTAACGTTTTGGGTTCTGATAACAAACTCTAATTTATTGTTTCTATATGTTTTAAGGCGCACAATAAAAAAGTGCGCCTTTTTTGTTTATTTTATTTGGTAGTTGTTAAATATTGTTCTATATTTGTCGCATATTTGACAATAGTTTTCTAATTATAAGGCTTATGAATAAGAGAATTTTTAGTGTATTTTTGTGTTTGAGCCTTTCCTTTGTGATGGTGGCACAAAATTTACAGCAGCAGGTACAAGTTTTAAGAGATTCTATGACAATGATGCGTCAGAATTTGGATTCTATCAGTCGTGTAGAAAAACAGGCTCGTCAGTTATTGACTGAAATAAAGAATCGCGAGGCTGGTTCTGTTTCAGAGATTGATTCTTTAACTCAGCTGAATACCCGGTTGAATGAACAATTGGAACGTTGCCGGGTGCAGAACGATTCCTTGAAACTGGCTTTGACACATTTGCAGCGGGAATATCAGATGGCTACAGTCCGTATTGATAGTATTGAACAATATTATACGGAAAAAATTTCAAAATATCAAGAAATAGAGGCTCATTGGAAACGGAATAAGTATGTGAATATCGGTTATTCTGCTCCTGCTTTAAGTATAGAGAATATACCGGAAAAAGTAAAAAGTGATTATTCTTTCTCAATTGTTAACGGACGTACTTTCTATTTGCATAAGAAACCATTGTTTAATATGATTAAGTTCGGTCTGGATTTTGGTTACATTGATATTAATTTTGCCCAATATAATCCAATAGGAGGTGATGATGAAGGTTTTGATGATGAAAACGGAGATGATTCCTGGGGATGGGGTGATGGTAATTATGATCAGAGTGATGATGAAAACTATGACGATGAGATCTCAGACATGATTGGTGAGATCATTCCTGATAAATTGTATAAGGCGGAAATTGGTGTTCATTTTGGTCCCTCTATAACAATCAATCCGATTGATTATTTAATGGTTAATGCTTATTTCCGTTATGTTCCTTCTTATTCTATGAAAATCTCTCAGGAATTGGATTTTGGTGGATCATTTGCCTCTTATTTTAATTTAGGTTTGGCTGTTTCATACAAAATGATTTCAGTCGGTCTGGAGAAACGTTGGGGAACTGCACAGTTTGAAACACAGGAAATTGATGAATTTGATGAGGAAATTTCTGTTAAGAGAAAATGGACTACTAATTGTCCTCGTTTTTATATCAGTTTCAGATTGTAAACAGATATTGTAAGATTCAAGTAAAGATAAAACCCGTATTGAAGAAAGATATTCCAATACGGGTTTTATTTTTTATTCTGATTATTGATTATGGTTCGGTTTCATTGTTGCTTATGTGTTCAATTCCACCATTTTCTTCGAAGAAAGTTACTTTGGTCGTTGCGTCCTTATCGAATAAAATGTTATTGAACATTTCTGTATATCCAAATTGAGCTATAGATATTTCATTCGAACTGTATGATTTTGTATTATCAAAAATTGTTATGTTTGCAGGGGCTGGTACATTGTAGTGAATACCTTCATCCTGTTTCTTTTTCCATTTTTTACCTTTTTCTTCTTTTTCTGGTAAAGGTTGAGGTAATCTTTGCTGATTTTTTATAGATATATAAATAGGAGAACCTGCAAGATCGTCATTGCTGACTACACCTAGTTTTTCTGAGAACCGGAATAGAATTTGTTTGTCGGTCCAGTCGTTAGGGACAAGATGAATGACAAAAACTTCCGTGCTTGTACTGTAAGATCCTTTGAAAAGTTGGCTTAGTGCTTCTTCCTGTTCCGTCAGTTGGTTTAACATAAGCTTTAATTGTTCTCCGTCTTTTGGTGTGTTGTCGGCTTCTCCCCGAATAAGTGCGGAACGGCTTTCGCGGATATCGTAGATTTCCTGAGCTGTCAGATCTGCTATTTTCGCATTACTTTCTGCTGCCAGAATCTCTCTATTCATGTAATCTCTCGGATTTAAAGCTTTTGGTGCTTGGATTCTTTTGGGAATGGCCGGAAGTTTTTCGTCAGATTTTTCTGTATTGATTGAAAGTAAGATTCCGTCTTTGTTGAGGCTGACAAGCGGAGCTATAGTTTTCTTTTTGAGTGCAATACTATAAAATTTATCCGGATCAGGAACACCATAGGGACACATTTCAATATCTTTGATTGTCCAATGGGTTTCCGGAGTCATGCTGACATTCTTCAGTCTAAGATAACGGTCGGCATATTTGGCAAACTCTCCTGGAGTATAGACTTCTTTTTCGGCTGTAATGACTATTCTCAAGGCTGTTTTCGGCAGACAATATGTGATTCCATCAGCCGTTACGCCGGGAGTATACGAAGTTACTTCTGTTTGGGCTGCAGCCCCGAAACTCAGCAGGGCTAGGCAGGCAGTGATCATTTCCTTTTTCATAATTCTATGTAGTCGGTTAGATTCTTTTCAATGTTTTAAATGCCTGAGGTAAATAAGTGATAATATCGCTGGCCGTCATACATTCTTCTTCCAATACTTTTGCTGCCAGATCTCCTGCAAGTCCATGTAGGAATACTCCCATGATGACAGCTTTTTCTACAGGGTATTTTTGTGCCAGCAATGCTGCCAGAATACCACATAAGACATCGCCACTTCCAGCGGTTGCCATACCGGCATTTCCGTTTGTGTTGATGAATGTTTTTCCGGTTGGAGTACAGATCATGGTGAAATGTCCTTTAAGGACAATATAAATTTGCCGTTTTATGGCTAATTCCCGGGCTTTACTCAGACGTTCAAAGCTATCCGTACATTGGCCGATGAGCCGTTCCAATTCTTTCACATGCGGTGTGAGTATACTGTTTTGTGGTATATCCTGTATCCATTCTTTATGACTGCCTAGAATATTTAAGGCGTCAGCATCAAGGATTACCGGAATGGAGGCCTGAAGCAAAAATTCACGTAAGGCCATGGCTGTGTTTTCATTGTCTCCCAGTCCCGGTCCGATTGCGATACTACTGTATTCATGGGTACTGATTGAGTTTGTGATGATGTCGTCATCGATGTCATGACTAAGAATAGCTTCGGGAATAGTGACCTGCAGAATATCATTGTTCATTCTTGGTGTATGAACCGTAACTTTTCCAGCTCCGCAACGTAAACAAGCGCGTGATGCCAATATAGTACATCCGGCCATTCCAAAACTGCCTCCGACAATGAGTGCATGGCCCATCATTCCTTTATGGGCAAAGGGGTCACGGGGACGAAGGTAGCCGGAAAGCGTTTTTGACTCTATTGTTTCTATACTGCTTTCGGCTTCTTGAATGTAAGCAGGATGTAATCCGATGTTGAGGATTTTTAATTCGCCGATATATTTCTGGATTTCCGGAAAGAAGAATGCCAGTTTGGGTAGTTGAATGGTAAGTGTGAGCGAGGCACGGACAATACAAGACATGTTGTTGTAGGTATTGTCTTCGCACATGAGACCGGATGGAATGTCTATGCTGACGACTTTTGCCTTACAGGCATTAATACTTTTGGCAACGCTGGCGTAACCACCACTCAGTGGTTTGTTCAATCCGGTTCCGAAAAGTCCGTCGATAATCACGTCATTACTTTCTATAGTCGGAAAAGTGAATTGATTCATGACTTCGGTTAACCGGACGTTTGGGTACATGGTAAGTCTGGTCTTGTTTGTTTCGCATTCTTCGCTTAATTTCCCTGAAACATTGAACAAATAAACTTCTGCTGAATATCCTTTTTGTGCCAGCATACGTGAAACGGCAAGTGCATCACCGCCATTGTTTCCCGGACCGGCAAAGACGAAGAAACGCGTTTGGTTGTCCCAACGCGAAACGAGTTCGTTTGTAATGGCTGTTGAAGCCCGTTCCATCAAGTCTATCGGACTGATCGGTTCGTGCTCAACTGTATATTTATCAAGTTCTTTAAATTGTCCTCCAGTAAGTATTTTCATAATGCAAATATAACTAAAAACGATGTTACCGAATTTTTCTCTTGTAGATTTTTTATATCTTTGCGGCAAAATTACGAAAAAACCGATGGACACCATTCAAATTAAAGATAAAACTTTTGCCATTTCAATACCTGAATCGGCGATTTTAAAACAAGTGCAGCGTGTGGCCAATGCGATCGAACATGATTATGCAGGGCAAAATCCTTTGTTTTTAGTGGTTTTGAATGGCGCTTTTGTTTTTGCTGCAGATTTGATCCGGGCGGTTCGTTTACCTTCTGAAGTTACATTTGTCAAGTTGTCTTCTTATGAAGGTATGTCGTCTACAGGTGTTATTAAAAGTATGATTGGTTTGAATACTGATCTGACCGGACGTCCTGTAATTATTGTTGAAGATATTATTGATTCGGGACAAACGATGGTACATCTTTTAGATGAGATTGCTGCGCAGAATCCAGCATCAGTTGCAGTATGTACCTTATTGGTCAAGCCGGATAATTTGAAAGTGAAACTCGATGTTAAATATTGCTGCATGGAGATTCCTAATGATTTTATTGTCGGTTACGGATTGGATTATGACGGATATGGTCGTAATCTGCGCGACATATACACTGTAGTCGAATGATCTCGGATTATTGATGACAAGGGGTAGGAAAATAACATAATTTGAAAGCAAATATATTATTAAGTTTTTAAGGTAATGAAGAATATTGTAATTTTCGGTGCGCCAGGTTCTGGTAAAGGAACTCAGAGCGACAAAATTGTAGCCAAGTATGGTTTCAAGCATATTTCAACAGGTGATGTATTGCGTGGTGAAATTAAAAATGGAACAGAATTGGGCAAGACTGCTCAGGGATATATTGACAATGGTCAGTTGATTCCGGATTCTTTGATGATTGATATTTTGGCTAATGTTTATGACAGCTTTGGTGCTGTTGAAGGTGTTATCTTTGATGGCTTTCCACGTACGATTCCTCAGGCTGAGGCTTTGAAGCAGATGTTGGCAGAGCGCGGTACGGAAGTGAGCGTGATGTTGGATCTGGAAGTGCCGGAAGCAGAACTGATGGATCGTCTGATTAAACGTGGTCAGATTTCAGGACGTGCAGATGACAACGAAGAAACAATCAAGAAACGTTTGACAGTATATCACAACCAGACAGCTCCTTTGATTGACTGGTATAAGGCTGACGGTAAATATCAGCATATTACTGGTACAGGAGAGCTGGATGTAATCTTTGCAGCAATTTGTGAGGCAATAGATCGCGCTTGATATTGTTGTCGTATTTTTCTTGTTACGGAGATTATATTGAATGACAAACGACGCTTGGGAATACAAGGGGTCGTTTGCCATTCCTGTTTTTAAAGGCATTTTGCGTATGCCGGATATGTAACCTTAAAATAAAGAATTTTAATAAAAGACGGAAGACATGGCAGAATCCAATTTTGTTGACTACGTGAAGATTTATTGCCGCTCAGGAAAGGGCGGTCGTGGTTCCATGCATATGCATCGGGCCAAATATGTGCCAAATGGGGGACCCGACGGAGGAGACGGAGGCAGAGGAGGCCACGTCTATCTACGTGGTAACCGTAATTATTGGACCTTACTGCATTTGCGTTATGACCGGCATGTTTTTGCCGGACATGGTGGTAATGGTTCAAAATGTCGCTCGACAGGTAAAGACGGCGAAGATAAATATATAGAAGTTCCTTGTGGTACAGTGGTTTATAATGCAGATACGGGCGAGTATGTTTGTGATGTGACAGAGCATGGTCAGGAAGTGATGTTACTGAAAGGTGGACGAGGTGGTCTGGGTAACTGGAATTTCCGTACGGCTACCAATCAGGCACCGCGTTATGCACAGCCTGGTGAGCCGATGCGTGAAATGATGGTGATTCTTGAGCTGAAGCTTCTTGCTGATGTTGGTCTGGTCGGTTTTCCAAATGCCGGTAAGTCTACGTTGTTGAGCGCTGTTTCATCTGCACGTCCTAAAATCGCGAATTATCCATTTACGACACTTGAGCCGAGTTTGGGTATCGTGTCTTATCGGGATAATCAGTCTTTTGTCATGGCGGATATTCCTGGTATCATCGAAGGAGCCAGCGAGGGACGAGGATTGGGATTACGTTTCCTGAGACATATTGAGCGGAACTCTTTGCTTTTGTTTATGGTGCCGGGTGATACGGACGATATCAAGAAGGAATATGAGATTCTGCTTCATGAAGTAGCGACATTTAATCCTGAACTGCTTGACAAACAACGGGTGCTGGCAATCACAAAAAGTGATTTGCTCGATGATGAATTGATTGATATGCTTTCGGAACAGTTGCCTCAGGATGTACCGCATGTATTCATTTCGGCGGTTACAGGAAAAGGAATAGCCCAATTGAAAGACCTCCTCTGGAAAGAACTGAACAGTGAAAGCAACAAATTGCAGGCTATTACTGACCAAACCAATATCGTGCATCGAAATAAAGATGTCAACCAATTGCGCAATGAATTGCGTGCAATGGGTGAAGACGAAGACTTTGATTTTGTGGATGATGATGAAATAGAGGATTTGGATGACTTTGAATATGAAGAAGAATGGGACGATGAACAGTAACATTCAACAAACAGATAAGACTCAGACGCTTTTGCCCGATTTGCTTTTTCATGATTTGGGCAAAGGCGTTTTGGCTTTTAGTACCTGTAGGGGTGGAGGAGTTGGTATAGGACCGTATTCTTCATTTAATATAAATGCCTATTGTGGTGACAGTGAAGAGCATATAAAAAGGAACCGCAGCCTTTTGCTGAATTTCCTGAAGTTGGATTCTGAACATTTGATTATGCCGCATCAGACTCATGGGGTAACGGTTGCCGCTATTGATGCGGCATATTTTGAATACAATGACGAACAGCGGAAGGCTTGTCTGGAGGGTGTGGATGCACTGATAACCAATTTACGAGGAGTTTGTATAGGGGTCTCTACTGCCGACTGTATTCCGATTCTTTGTTATGATGCGACTTGTGGTATCGTTGCAGCTATTCATGCGGGTTGGAGAAGTACTGTCGGGCGCATTGTGCGTAGTACTATAGCACAGATGCAGTCAATTTTTGGAAGCCAGCCTGCCAATATTCGGGCTGTAATTTGTCCTGGTATATCTGTTGATGCTTTTGAAGTTGGCGATGAAGTCTATGAAAACTTCGCTCATCATGGTTTTCCGATGGAGCAACTGGCTGTACGCTATCCGGCAAAAGATGGTAGTGGCGAGAAATGGCATATTGATCTTTGGGAAGCAAACCGATTACAATTGCTGGAAAGCGGAGTTCCTTCCGGGCAAATATCCTGTTCCGGAATTTGTACTTATACGCATAGTGATAAATTTTTTTCAGCTCGTAAATTAGGTATTGCATCCGGGCGTATATTCAATGGAATTCTTTTATCTCCTTGAGGTGCTGTTCATGACAGGTTGGAACAGATAAAATAAAAGTCATTTCCCAATGCCTTAGCATAAAGGAAATGACTTTTTTTGTATAACCAGAGCTGCTAACAGCATGATTGGTTATTTGTTTTTATGTCGGTTTGCCCGGCGTTGACGGATTTCAGCCTTCATTTTGGCTGCCCCTGAGCCATGAGCCCCCGTGATATAACTTTTCTTTTTAGCTTTTGTTTTTATTTTGTTTTCACCGGCTTTTGCCTTTTTGTCTGATCCGCCACGGAAAACAATACCTCCGGTAATAACCAGATCGATGTCGTCTCCTCCAAAATTAGCCATATACGGTATTGTTTTGAAGTCGTACTGATTAATGATGGAACAGACGTACACCAGTAAAGGCCATAGCAATACCATATTTATCGCATGTTTCGATAACATGGTCATCGCGTACGCTACCTCCTGCCTGAGCTACATATTGTACACCACTTTTGTGGGCACGTTCGATATTGTCACCGAATGGGAAGAAGGCATCAGAGCCTAGAGCAACATTTGTATTCTGGGCAATCCAGGCTTTCTTCTCTTCCATAGTGAGTGGC
Organism: uncultured Paraprevotella sp.; assembly: GCA_944320775.1. GTDB lineage: Bacteria > Bacteroidota > Bacteroidia > Bacteroidales > Bacteroidaceae > Paraprevotella. Next base: position 111,189 of record CALUIV010000002.1, read on the forward strand.
TCTGGTTTTTCTGTGAAAAATTTTTGCCATTCACCGTCAGCCAATACATCCATATAATCCTCGCTGATGTAAATATCAATCGTATTGTCTCGATCGGCACGACGGATCTTTTCAACAAACGGCAGATTCATTACTTTGGGATGTTGGCGTAACCACCAGATATCTGCTTTGTTACCGGCCAGACGGGTACAATGAATACGACTTTGTTGTCCAGCACCGATACCGATAGCCTGTCCGTCCTTTACGTAACAAACCGAATTACTTTGTGTATATTTCAATGTGATAAGAGCAATCATCAGGTCACGACGAGCCTCTTCGGTAAATGTTTTGTTTTGGGTTGGGATGTTTTCAAAGAGTGCCGGATCGTTCAGTTTGATTTCGTTGCGGCCTTGTTCGAAAGTGATACCAAAAACTTGTTTGGTTTCGATTGGAGCAGGTACATAGTTCGGGTCGATTTGAATCACATTGTAAGTTCCGTTACGTTTGGCACGTAGGATTTCCAAGGCTTCTGCTGTATATCCTGGAGCAATAACACCATCGGATACTTCCCGTTTGATAAGCAGAGCAGTTGCTTCGTCGCAAGTGTCGCTTAAAGCAATGAAATCACCGTAGCTGGACATACGGTCTGCACCGCGTGCACGTGCATAAGCATTGGCAATCGGAGTCAATGGTACCTTGATATCATCTACAAAATAGATTTTCTTGAGGGTATCACTCAGTGGAAGTCCAACAGCTGCTCCGGCAGGTGATACGTGTTTAAACGATGCAGCAGCAGGGAGTCCGGTAGCTTCTTTAAGTTCTTTGACGAGCTGCCAGCTGTTCAGGGCATCCAGGAAATTGATATATCCCGGGCGGCCACTCAGCACTTCAATCGGCAGTTCACCTTCAGTCATGTAGATGCGTGAAGGCTTCTGGTTCGGATTACATCCGTACTTTAATGCGAGTTCTTTCATAACGAATATATTAAAGTGAGATACATTTTTTGCAAAGATACGATTTCTTGTTAAAAAACGGGCATAATGAACGAAAAATCCCTGTCACACGCTTGTGACAGGGACAAACAGTCTGCAATATTTTGATGTCGGTTTTATTTTGTCCAGCCTGCAGTCCAGTTGTTGGCTGTTTCAACTGCACCACGACCGTCGGTTGTTCCTACGAAGCGGTCTGTGAAATTAAATGTCTGGTTCGTGAGATTTCCGGCAGCTACGAACATGTCGTTGCTGTAAATGCCTTCCTTGCTTGAAAGAGTGCCTGAGATAGCTACGTTGTTCAAAGTTGCCTCACCGTTCTTCAGGGCTGTTTCTGTCTGAGTGGTTTCGGTTCTCAATGCGTTTGCCTTTCCGGTGATTTGTGCGTCAGACATGATAACTTTTGTTCCGGCACGCAGACGAACACCATAATTTTTCTCGGCATCGTTGTTTCCGATTAGGGTCAGTTTGCTCAATTTTGGACAAGAAACTGGAGTCGCGTCGTTATTGTTGCCATTGTTGTCTGCTTCGATCAGGCAGTCGCAGCTGGCGCTTTCTTCCTGATAAGCTACCCAATATGAACCTTCACCTCTCCATCCTTCTGTCCAGTCGAAAGAATCGTCTCCACAGTTAACCGTGATGGCATGGTCGACGTTTACGGTTCCACCGAAGAATTCGATACCATCATCCTTACCGTTGCAAATCTGTACGTAAGAAACCTCTGTTCCGTTACCAACACCGTAGAAGGTAATACCGTTTGATTCGGTGTCTGCACTCAATGTCTGGCCGGTATTTTCCATACGGATGTATTTCAATTTACCTGAGTTGTCATCGTCGACTTCACCGCCATAAATAGCATTACCGATTTCAGAACGTCCTGTACCACCATCAACGTTGATGCTGGCTTTACCGCAAATGTGAAGGCCGCCCCAAGAACCGGCAGCTTCTTTTTCTGAGGTCATTACGATTGGATTTTCTGCTGTACCTACTGCATTAATTTTGGCGCCTTGTTCGATAAGGATGTATGAGATATTGTCGGTATATTTAGCAATGATTTTGACTCCCGGTTCAATGGTTAGGGTTGCAGGAGCTTTTACTTGAAGTTTTCCGTCAAGATAGTAAGTTACCCCACTTTTCAGAATCATGTCTTCATTAACATCGCCGGTAATGACTGTTTCCGGAGCTGGAGGATTTTGTCCTGCATTTTCTTCTTCTGAACATGAAACACATGCAAATGATGCACAGAGAGCCATACTCAATGTAGCATACTTAAAAACATTCTTTTTCATTCTCTTAAAAATTAACTAACAACTTGTTTTTATATATCTGTTTTAAAATTTATAGTTGAGACCAAAGTCGAAGGAAATACCTTCTTTGTAGCGTTCTACTTCTACTGTTTTGTTGGCTTCCGGCAGTTCCTGAGTCATGACAATGTCAGAGTTTGTCAGGTTCTTTACCTGAATCTTTGCACTGAGCTTTTTATTGAACTGATAGCCAATGTTCAGATTTAAGGTGTTGATCGCTTCCTGTACGACATCGCCCTGCTGTGCGATTCCAACGGCTTGGATACGTTCCCCCTGAAGATTGTAAAGTAGTGCCAGTGTCAATTTGCGATCTTTCTTGAAGGTTGGAGTGTAACTAATATCTGCATTGACCAAATATGGAGAAGCACCTTGCAACTGGCGTTCGGTATTGGTGTAGACGCCACCTTCTGGTAGTTGTACGTTTGTGTACATGTATGATGCATTGATCGAAGCGTTCAGGTTCTTGATGATGTTCTTTTTGATTTCCAATTCTATACCGGCCGCAAGTCCGTCATCTGCATTCTGGAAAGAATATTCGCGAGCACCACCGGAAGTCCATTGAGTTCTTTCAATCGGTGTTTCCAGATATTTGTAGTAGCCGGTAACGGCAATCATATCCGTACCATTGTTGCCGAACCATTCGTAGCGTAGATCCACATTGTAGTTGTATCCGTTGTTCAAATTGGCGTTACCGCGAAGATTGGCCGAACCATAAGATTCCTGATAACGGAATGGAGCCATTTCGATGAATGACGGACGGGTTACGGTACGAGATGCTGCCAGTCGGAGACTGTTTTTCTTGTTCATCTCATATTTGATGTTCAGTGCCGGGAAGAAATCGTTTGTATTCAGTTCGCGTTTCTTCTGCTGGCTGCTACCATCTTCGTAATAATAAACCCATTGTGAACTGCTTTCCATACGGACGCCGGCATTCAACAACAGTTTATCTGCCCATGTTACGTTAGCGTCAAGAAAACCGGCATAGATGATGTTACCTGCCTGATAACTGTTGCTTGGAACTTTATTACGGGATATAGTAATATTACCTTTCTGTACTTCATCAAAATTAAGGAAGGCGTCCGTATTATAAATGTTGTCGTGTTCAAACGGACCGTAGAGACTATTTAGCTTTTCCAGATCATAATAGTAACTGATACTTGAGAAATCTCTGCTTTTATTCTTATATGAGAATCCTGCTTGTAGTTTATCCTTGTCGTTGAAATGGTATGCCGCTTTCAGATCACCAACCCATTCGTTTTCGTTCAGATTGCCGAAATAGCGCATGGTTTCCTGCTGGTTCAAGGTAAACAGTTTGTATTTACCGTCTTGAGTGCGTTGGAACATCACCTGACGGCGGTCTGGTTCATTACTTGAAGAACGGTTGTACGATCCTCCCCAGTCTGTACGCCATTTGCTGCCAAATTCGTGATGACCGTGCAACTGATAGTTTTGTAACATATAAATATGGGTGGTCTGATGGCTTCCGGAGAGAACGTGTTCTTCTTCATCCACACCGTTCCGGTCCATGTAGGTATCTGATACATTTCGGGCATAAAAGAATGTACCACCGATACGGTCAGCTTTTTTAAACTGATATCCCAGGTTCATGAGTCCTGTCAGTTTATTGTCCTGACTGTATTTATTGTAATAATATTCACTTTTCTGGTTTCCGGTAGCTTCAAAGGTCTTGACGAAGGCATCATGAACCGTGTTGAATCCTGTGCTGACACCCATGGACGTGAGCAGACTAAGTGTCCCTCTGTTCAGTTCAAAGTTTTTGCCGAGTCCGAAACTTCCGTCGATATTCGGCAACGTCATATACTTTTTGGTTTGAAAGCTGGTTTCGAAAAGATTGTTTTTCCGGGCGTAGTTGTCAAAGTCAATCAGACTCATGTTGGCAGCTTTCTGATCCATTCCCGGTGTGGTAAACAGCGTTCCGGAACGGTCCATCTGATAGCGTTCCTGAAATGTGGTCTGACTGTTACCGCCAGTACCAATAGACAGACTGAAAAAGTCTTCTGTTGCATGTTCTTTGGTTCCTATATCCACGTGGGCTCCGGAATAGTCAGCAAAGGTTGTTGCGCTGTATACTTTGCTGACCGTGATGTTCTGCACGGTTGACGAAGGAAATATATCCAGCGGAATTAACTTGTTATCGGGGTTTGGAGAGGCAATAGGCATACCATTAAGAGTGGTAATGCTATAACGGTCGCCCAAACCACGTACAATTAATTGTCCGGCTTCAGCAACGGAGATGCCCGTGATACGTTTTACACCTTCTTGTACATTAGATAATCCTTTTATACTCATTTCTCCTGCTCCCAGGTTTTCTATTGCTATTGAAGCCTGTTTGCGTTCGGCAAGCAACACACGTTCCAATTCCAGATTTTTACGGGCGGTTACAGTTACTTCGTTCAGTTCTTTGTTGTCTGGTTTCATGTCTACTGTGACGGAAACTTCACCCTTATTCGGAACAGAAACAGTTATGGTTTGTGTATGAAAGGATATATAAGAAATTTGTAAAGTGTATTCTCCTTTTTTTAGTCCTTTCAGAACAAAGTTACCGTCTAAATCTGCTGTTGTTCCTTTGTTGGTCCCAACAACTCGGATGGCAGCTCCCATTAAAGGTTCGTTAAGTTCAGAATCCATGATTTTTCCTTTAATATCGCCGGCAACAGCATTTTGTGTTGCTGCAATTAGGAGCATTGTTGCCCAAAGTTTTCTTTTTCTACTTTCCGTCATAAATTGGTTTCCTGAATGTTTTCGATGGCAAAAGTAGAACTGGAAAATTACAAAAATTTTAAGAACTGAATAATTTTTAATGACGCGGGCTTGTAGACCATAATTTGCGTTTTGAATATTCTCGATTGTCTTTTGTTTGTAATTGTGTTGAAATATTAGTTCTTGTTTCAAGAACGTATTAGAAATTGGCCAAGTATTTAATCAGTATATCAATGCCTGAATTGACCACTGTAAAAGTGGTCGCAGTTAGATTCCCTGTTTGCTTTTTTGGGGGAACAGAAAAGAAAATGTACATCGATGTATTTTATAATATTCTCATTTATAATTAGTTGCTTCTTGCATTTGTACATGAGATTTTTCTATTTCTATGCTGTGATCAATCTATCTTTGCTCCTTGAAAGTTAACCCTTTACGATTAATGATTAACTAATGAATAATTATGAAGAAATTTTTTCTTTTGGTATTTGTCGTGCTGTCTACAAGTTCATGTATGACTCTTTTTACTAAAACAAACCAGTCGGTCACTTTAATGGGAGCGGAGGGCATCACGATATATGACGCCCAAAACAATGTTAAAATTGGAAAAATAGAAGACGAAGGTAGTGTTATATTAGATATCAAGAAAAATCTGTCTGATAAGACATTGATAGCTAAAAAAGAAGGATATCAGAATACACCGATAATATTACCCTCGGTTTTTAATCCTAAGGCTTTGTGGAATATTCTTTTTTGGCCGGGTTTTCTGATAGATTTGGGTACGGGGAAAATAAATAAATATGAACCGGCGATTTATCAAATAGAGATGAGACGACAGGAGGAATAGCTGATGAAATGAAATTTGAGTAAATGTAATATGAAAAAATCTTTTTTATTTTTATTCTTGTTCGGGTACTTGTCTATGACAGGTTTTGCTCAGACCGTTCAAAAAGATTGGTGCGTTAAATCTTTTGAAGTGGGTTTGAATGGGATGTTCAATAATCATTGTATTTGGGAATTGGAACCGGAGTTTTTTTATAATCCTGTTAAATGGATCGGAATTGGAGCCGGAATAGCTTATTCCGGAATGATCGGGTCGGAAAATTATGGCGGTATTTCTGCAGATGGGGCATTCCGCTGGTTCTTGTCGGATAAACAGGTGACTTATGCTTTCAGTTTTCGTCCTAAAATACAATGGAATTCTCCACATTTTTATTTGGATCGGAAAAAGGAATATGCGCTGTCGGTGTCGGTTTGTCCCGGTCTGATCATTCCGATTCCGGTAAATCCATTCTATTCGGTCGATTATATACCCAATACGGATCACTTAACGGGAATGGTTTCGCCGGTACGTGTTGAATCTGTTCGGGGAAGCCAGGCCCGTCCGGTTTATTATTCCTGCGGCATTTGGATTAATTATCATGATGATGACCGTTTGAAAATATCAGCCGGTTATTTGTTTTCTGATTTTGATTATTATGGCGGCTTACGTCAGGTGCGTGTGGAGGGAAAATTATTGGATTTAAAGAAAAAAAGGATGATGCACGCATTCACGGCACGTATTTCTTATGCGTTTTAGTATGGACTAAAGCAGTCTGATATAGAATTTTGTAGAACATTATAAATATCAACGATTTAATTATTTATTTGAAAATAGGATATCTATGAAACAGTTATTGAAAATTTTCTTTCTTGTGATTTTAACTTGTTATGCCTGTTCAAAAGATACTCCATCTGTCAATCGGGTACGCGTTGAAGTAGTGGCTAATTCTGATGAACCAGTCAGAATTTACGGAACAAATTCAGGTAGTGAAAATGGAATTATTATCCGGAAACACTATGATACCTCTTTTGTTACAGATGCTGTAGTGTTTTCTATTGATGCCCGTTGTAAAGATGAAAATGCATTGATTCGTATTAAAGTTTGGGTGAACGGTCGGCTTAAAGTGCAGAAGGATGGTAACAAATACGTGACGACTGGAGATATTTGGTCCTAGGAGAAATGTGAATATTGAGTTAAGATGACTTTTACTGGTACTGATGTTTTTTCTACCAGTTTAGGGAACTTAACAAAAATAATCCCCACCGCTGAAATTCATTCAGCGGTGGGGATTATTTTTGTGGAGCTGGAGGGAATCGAACCCTCGTCCAAACAGGGAAACCACATGCTTTCTACACGCTTATCCCAGCCTTCGGTTTTCGTGCGCAGGCAAGACCTGGGCCACCCACATGCGCCTTATCCTCTTAAACTTCATTCCCGATGCGAGGCTACCGGAAACTATCCCCGATTTAGCTGCACCACTGAATCAGAATGCTTCGGAGCAACAGCTTCTGAGTGATGTCTCGTTTCAGCACCTGGTGCCGAAATAAAGGTAATCTACTGTGCTTCGATTACGCAGCGAGAGCGTAGTTATTTTCGCCAGATAAATTCTTGGTAACTGAGATTATAGAGGAAATCACCGACCCTCTGCGTGCTTACATGCCATCCCATCCTGCTGTCAAATCCATGTCAACCCCAGATGAAAGGCATTTATCAAATATGGTTACAAAGATATGAAAAATAATGGAGATGGCAAAAAGCTGTTGAAAAAAAATAATAAATAGGTGTATATCCTACTAATTGACGGCCATTTTTTGCTCATAAATAAAAATAGTATTTATTTTGCAATAAATTTGGCAGATAGTAGTTTCTAATATGGTGTTTATCCATTTGTTGGCTAGACCGTTTTTAGGTTTTAAGACAGATATTTTATCGGAACGATAGTTGGATAAATAGAAAAAACAAGAAAACATGATAAAAAAACTAATCATTGGAGTATTTCTCCTGATGACTTGTGTGCAGATAACTTTTGCACAAAGTACAATGACGGATGAGCAAGTAATGCAGTATGTGCTTTCCGAAACTCAAAAAGGAACTTCACAAACAGAAATTGTTACGAAATTGATGTCGCAAGGAGTTTCGTTGGAACAGATTCAGCGCCTTCGGACAAAGTATACGAAAGAAACGGACGGTTCAGTTCTAGGTGCCCAAGATTTGACAGGAGTGTCTCGTCTACGTCAGAATAATGGATCTGGAGTAAAACAGGAGGGGACCGGTTTTATGAAAAAAGGAAATGGATTAGCTGAACCAGATGTGAATTCCATGTCGGCATTACAACGTCAACAATATATACAACAGCAACAAAGTCTTTATTTGAATGGGTTGGGATTTGTATTGCCAGATTCGATGTCGATGTTTAATATGTATAATTATGATGGTTATCGGCAAATCGAGTCACCAGAACATTCGAAAAGAATTTTTGGTCACGATATCTTTTCCCAGACAATGTTGACTTTTGAACCGGAAATGAATATTCCAGCTCCAGCAGATTATTTGTTGGGAGCAGGAGATTTGGTTTTTATTGATGTAACGGGAGCTTCCCAATTTTCCTTTAACGGCGAAATTTCACCAGAGGGATTTGTACATGTAGAGGGGTTTGGTCCGGTAAAAGTCGGAGGATTGACCATAGCACAGGCAAATAGTCAGCTGCGTAAGACTTTGGGCCGTTTCTTTAAAGAATCTGAGATTGTACTTACTGTTGGTCAGACAAAAACAATCACGGTTAATGTCATGGGTGAAGTGATGCATCCGGGAACATATACGCTTTCAGCTTTTGCTACTGTTTTTCATGCATTATATATGGCAGGAGGAGCAAATGATATCGGAACTTTGCGTGCCATTAAAGTCTATCGTGATAATCGGTTGATTTCGACAATTGATTTATATGATTTTATTTTAAATGGAAAATTGGCAGGAAATGTGCGGCTGGCTTCTAATGATGTTATTGTAGTCGGGCCATATGAGTCTTTGGTACAGATATCAGGAAAAGTAAAGCGTCCGATGTATTATGAAATGCGTCCTACTGAAAGTGTTGCTACCCTTTTGGCCTATAGTGGTGGCTTTACAGGGGATGCTTATCGGGATCATATACGGTTGATTCGTAAGAATTCCGGTCAAAAGGAAGTATTCAGTATAAATGAATTTGAGGCAGAAACTTTTCGGGTTGCCGATGGTGATTCCTTGTTTGTAGATTCGGTCTTAGATCGTTATGCCAATATGGTTGAAATTAAAGGGGCTGTTTTCCGACCAGGTATGTATCAGGTAGGAAATCAGATTACTACGGTTCGTCAATTGGTTGAGCAGGCCGGGGGATTGACTGAAGATGCTTTTCTTGCACGTGCAGTTATGCACCGTCGTAAAAAAGACCGTTCGCTTGAAGTGCTTCCTATTGCTTTGGGACAAGTAATGAATCATGAGCTTCCGGATATTACGTTGCGTAATGAAGATGTCTTATATATACCTAGTTTGAAAGATATACAAGATGAGAAAAAACTTTCTATATATGGTGAAGTTTACTATCCTGGTGTTTATCATTTTGCAGATAATACAACTGTAGAAGATTTGATCTTACAGGCTGGCGGGTTGAAAGATGCCGCTTCATTGGTTAAGGTTGATGTATCGCGACGTTTGCGTAATGCTAAAGCAGAAGAGACTTCTTCTGTTATCGCAGAAATATTTTCATTTGCTTTGAAGGATGGTTTTGTTGTTGAAGGAACTCCTGGATTTGTCCTGCAACCATTTGACGAAGTATTTGTACGTAAGAGTCCGGGTTATGTTGAGCAAAATCATGTGACGATTGAAGGTGAAGTGGCATTTGAAGGCATTTATACTCTGTCAAATAAAGGGCAGCGTTTGAGTGATTTGTTGGAAATGGCTGGCGGATTGACTCAGGAGGCATATCCCAAAGGTGCACGATTGATCCGGACATTGACTGATGCTGAACGTCTGAAACAACAGTCAATGAAAAAATTTATTGTATCCAAAGATTCTGCTGAACTTCGAAAATTTGATTTGAATCAGGTTCGTTATGTTGGTATTAATTTGGATAAGGCCATTGAGCATAAAGGAAGTGATGAATGGGATCTGGTCTTGCAGGATGGTGATAAATTGATTATTCCGCAATATACGAATACGGTAACCATCAATGGTGAAGTACTTTATCCGAATACAGTAGCTTATATGCCTGGACAAGGATTGGATTATTACATTAATCAAGCTGGAGGATTCAGCGTGAAAGCTCGTAGAAAAAAAGTTTTTGCAGTTAATTTAAACGGAACTGTTACCCGAGTTCGTAGAAGTAAGGATATTCAACCGGGTTGTGAGATTGTCGTTCCGACAAAAGAGGAGCGTAAACGGGCAGTATCGTTAACTGAAATATTAAGTATTGGTACCACGGCAGCCGCTTTAGGTACAATGATTTCAACTTTAGTCAAATAAGTAGAAGGGAATCAGAGAGAAGAAAAATTTATATCAGATAAATTTGTCCAAAAACGAATAGAAAAATATGGAAAAAAGATCGAACGGTTTCAAGTTCATGCACGGTGAACTAAAACTGGATGCTTTGTTCAAACTTATTTGGCAAAATAAGAAAACATATGTTTATGTGTTGCTTGCCACTTTTGTCTTGTCGGCAGGCTATGCAGTCAGTTTGCCGCGTTATTATGAAACGAAGGTTCTTTTAGCTCCGGAATATTCCAGTGGAAGTTCCAGTTTGGGAAGTATTGGCGGACTTGCGTCTTTAGCCGGAATCAATTTGGGAAATATGGGTGGAGAAGATGCCATAGTACCTTCGTTGTACCCTGATTTGATTTCTTCTACAGATTTCCTGATATCTATGTTTGATGTTCAGATTGTTACGAGAGATACTTCGTATACCGGAACATTGCGTCAATATATGGAAACGTGTCAAAAGGAGGCTTGGTGGACAGAAGGTATGTCGTGGATGAAAAATTTGTTTCAGAAAAAGAAGCAGAATGATTCTGTTACAGTTCCTGATCCGTTTCAGTTGACTAAAGAAGAAACTATCTTAGCACAAAGTATCGGGAAAAAATTGAATTGTCTGGTTGATAAGAAAACAAACGTAATTACTTTGACAGTAACGGATCAGGATCCATTAGTGTCTGCTTTATTGGTTGATACTTTACGTACTCGGTTGCAGTCTTTCATAACAAATTATCGTACACAAAAGGCTCGTAATGATTTGCAATATCTTTTGCAGCTACGTGATGAGGCGGCTCTTCAGTATAAAGAAAAACAGGAAGCGTATGCAACATATTCAGACGCAAACATGGAACTGTTTCTAGAAACCAATAAAAGTCATCTGGCTAAGTTGAAGAGTGAGGCACAAACGGCATATGATATTTATAATCAATTGTTACAGCGGGTTGAAATAGCCCGTGCAAAGGTATTGGAGCGTACACCTGCATTCACAGTGGTTCAAAATGCGACTGTGCCTTTAAAACCGGCAGGACCTCGCCGAACGTTGATCGTCTTGGCTTTTTGTATGTTGGCATTTATTGGTACTACGGGTTATATTATTGTGAAGAAATAATCTGATTTCATGGTATTGCTGGCTGCGCTATATTTGATTGCATTGGCGATGTCCTTCTTTTCTTTTTTTGAAGATCGGAAGGATGTATATACGCGTTGTATATTTCTGGCAGTTGTCTTGTTACTTTGGTGCGTTGTGGCTTTTCGCCCAATTGGTTCAGATGCCGATTCCTTGACCTATATGTTTTTTTATCATGATTTAGGAAAGGAATTTATTGAAATATCTTTTGTCTGGATTGTTGCTTTGGTACATTGGCTTTTTGATGATGTCCGGTGGCTGTTTATTATTTATGCTGTTTTATCTGTTTTCTTACACGCAGAAGGAATACGCAGATTGTCTCCAGCATTGCTTTTATCCGTTCTGCTGTGGTTGTCACATTACTTTATAATCCAAGATTTTACGCAAATACGAGTAGCTGTTTCAACAGGCCTTTTTTTGATTGGATTAAGTTTTTTGGCAGAACGTAGACGGTTGGTCTTTTTCTTTTTTATAGCAGGAGCTATTTTTGCTCATTATTCGGCATTGGCATATTTACCGGTGTTGTTTTTTTCCAATCGGAAACTGGGATTGAAAGGACGGATTTTCTTGGCTGGAAGTATTTTGTTTATGTATGTTTTGTATTTTGCAGGCGTAGATCTGATTTTTTCTCTGCCTATTCCTTATTTGGAAGTAAAAATTGATGATTATGAACGATTACGAGATTCAGGTATGCTGGGGGATACTATTAATGTATTTAATGTAGTTTTCCTATTACGTATTTTTGTTTTTTTCTATATATTGGTTAAATATGAATATATTGTAAAATATCATACTCAAATAACTTTATTATTAAAAGTTTATTGCTGTTCTTTGTGTAGTTTTTTGGCTCTTTCTTCTTTGCCCATTATGGCAGGACGAGTCAGTGAACTTTTTGGTATTGTTGAGATCGTACTCTTTCCTATGATATTATGTACGATTCGACCATTGGCTGTTGGGCGAGGCATACTGGTCGTTTTTGCACTTGGATTGTTATCGCTCAATTTATGGTATAATGATTTGATAAACTTCATTTAAAAATGATACAAGAAGCCTTGACTATTGACATTTTACTGGCTACATATAATGGAGCTTCCTATATTGTTCAACAGATCCATTCGTTGCAAACTCAAACTTATACTCATTGGAGATTGTTGGTGCACGATGATGGGTCAACGGATAAAACGATGGCTTTAGTTGCACAAATGGCAGCTTCGGATTCCCGGATAATAATTATAGATGATCAGGTCCGATTACATAGTGCTTCAGAAAATTTTTTGTATCTGCTCCAATTTTCTGAGGCTGATTTTACTATTTGTTGTGATCAAGATGATATTTGGTTTGAAAGTAAATTGCAAATTCTGTATGATGCAATTCGATATAGGAAGCAGGATGTACCGCAAGCAGTTTATGGAAATGGGTATATGTTTTATTGTGATACGGGGATTGTTAGTGGGCGTTCGGTCTTAATGCCACCAGAACGTTTACAGGATGTTTTGTTTCTGAATGGTGGCATTCAGGGATGTGCTATTTTATTTAATAAAAAAATGCGTCAACTCTGTTTGGATCGACCGGATTATGTCTGTATGCATGATCATTTATTTACTTTGGTTGCACTGACTTTTGGTGAATTTACTTATGTTGACCGTTATTTGATGTTGTATCGTCGGCATGCCCATACGGTAACCGATGCTATGGCAGGAGATTTTCATCAAAAGACAGAGCTTTTTTTAAATAAAAAGAGCCCGGTTCTGGATGAAAAACATTATCGGGCTTTGAGAAGTTTTTATGAACACTATAAAGACAGAATGACGAAGGATAAACGGGTTGTTTTCCAAAGTTTTTTTTCTATAGAAACCTATAATAGGTTCAGACGATTCTGGTGTGTTTTATGCAGTGACTTTCGTCTCTATAATAAGAAATATATTTTATTGGCAAAAATTTTATTGCGCGATTATTTCGAAAAACAGAACAACAAGTAGACTGAAAAATCATTGTTTTCTTGTTTCTTAATGTAAAGATTTGTATATATGGTGAAACTTTTGTGATCTTTAACAAGAGAATATCTTTTTTGAGATATTTTGCAATAAAAATCTAGTAACTTTGAAACATCCTTATTAAAGATTGACATGAAGATAGCCTATATTATACCGAAACCTGCTTTCAAGGGGCCAATAATGGTTGTGCATGATTTGGTTGTTCAGATGCAGGCGCACGGTCATCAATGTGTTGTCTATGCATTTGAGTTTGGTTCTGAAGTTTCATTTCCATGCCCAGTTGAGTATATTTCATTTTATAAATCAATAGACTTTGATGCATATGATATCGTACATACGCATTGTTTTCGTCCGGATCTTTATGGCTTTTTGCATAAGCCTAAAAAATGTCGGGCAAAATTGATTACAACAATGCATAATTACATTCTACGTGATCTTGCTTATGAATATAATTCTTTGATTGCATGTACGATGGGACGATTTTGGATTGGTTGTTTGTCCCGGTTCGATCGGGTTGTTACTTTGAGTCATGACGCTCAAACCTATTATCATGCATATCTGCCTGATTCAAACCTTTGTTATGTATATAATACACGTGATTTACGTGATTTGAATTTATCGGGTGAAGACGTTTCTGCAGAGGAACGAGATCTAATTCTGGATTTTAAGGGGAGTGATAAACTGATTGGAGTGAATGCGGTGTTGACTGATAGAAAAGGGATTGATCAATTAATTTCCGTGTTGCCTCGAATGGCTGGATATAAATTACTTATTGTTGGCGATGGTAAAAGCAGGTCTTCATTAGAAAAACTATCAATCGACTTGCAGGTACAAGAACGTGTTATGTTTTGGGGATATCGGAAGAATGCTTACCGTTTCTTACCGTATTATGATTTTTTCGCTATGACTAGTCGTAGTGAAGGTTTTGGGCTTACTATTTTGGAGGCTGCTCTTTATCGGAAAAAACTGATTTGTTCTGATATTCCTATATTTAGGGAATTATTACCTGGAAATGAAGCCTGTTTCTTCTCATTGGAAAATTTGGATGCATTGTTAAATGCGTTCAAACAAGCGGAAAAAGATAGTTTGATGGGCGATCGGCTTTTTGAACGTTATCAGCATGCTTTTTCTCCAATTTGTTTTTATAATAACTATTTAGCTGTATATCAAATGATAATAAAAGAAGATGGAAGAAGTTAAGTTTTCTGTTTTAATGTCTGTTTATGCAGGTGAACGTGCAGATTATCTGGATCAGTCTTTGCAAAGTATATTGCAACAGGAGACCCAGCCTGCAGAAATTGTTTTGGTAGAAGACGGACCGCTCCATGCTGATTTGGAATGCGTTATTGAACAATATAAAAAACTATGGGGAAATGTGTTGAAGCTTGTTCCTTTAGTTCAGAATTTAGGTCTGGGGGCAGCTCTGAATGAAGGTTTGAAACATTGTTCTTATGATTTGGTGGCTCGGATGGATACTGACGATATTGCTAAACCGGAACGTTTTACAAAACAACTTGCAATTTTCCGGCATAATCCAGAGTTGGCAATATGTAGTTCCTGGATAGAAGAATTTGAAGGAAACATAGAGAATTTATTGGCTGTCAAGAAAGTACCACAAAATCATGATGAGATTGTCTGTTATGCACGAAGAAGATGCCCTGTGAATCATCCTACGGTAATGTATCGAAAACAGGCTGTTTTGGCTGTTGGAGGGTATGAGGGGTTTCCTGAGGATTATTGTTTGTGGATAAAAATGATTTTAAATGGTGCTCGATTTTATAATATACAAGAGAGTTTGTTGTATTTTCGTTTTTCTAGAGAAACAATAAAAAAGAGAGGCGGTTTCAAATATGCGGTTTCAGATGTAAAATCGCAAATCGGTTTTTATCGAATGGGTTTTTTGCGTCCAGTTGATTTATGTTATAATATTGTAGTTCGCAGTATTGTTCGGCTTGTACCAGAATCATTACGTTTATATATTTATAGAAATATGATTCGTTTGAGGTAATATAAATAATGGTTTTGTGTACTTTATTTTATATAGATATTTTAAGTTGAACATAAATCATATTTGTTGAATGTGTCAAAACTATATAATTTTTTAGATAGCTATGTTGATTTCTGTTGTGATTCCTGTTTATAATAAACGAAAAAGTATTCGGAGAACTGTTGAGTCTGTTTTAAATCAGACTTATAAAGATTATGAACTTCTAGTTGTTGACGACGGGTCTACTGATGGAAGTATGGATGAACTAAATAGTATAAAAGACAGTCGGTTAAAATGCTTTTATAAAAAGAATTCCGGCGTTTCAGATACACGAAACTATGCCATGGAAAAAGCTTCCGGAGATATTGTTGCATTTTTAGATGGTGATGATTTGTGGGAGAATATTTATCTTCAACGTTTGGCAGATATGATTTTTGCTTATCCCGATTGTGGCTTATACATGCAGGATAGTATTGATATCGCTGCAGAAGATTCTGTAAATTACCGGTGGGAGAAAAAGGATTTTAAGGAAATAAAGCGATATACAAACTGGGAGCATTATTTTTATTTTCGTAATTTTAAAACATCGGCATTAGCGGTAAATAAAAAGAAGGCAATAGCATTAGGTGGTTTTGATACGTCATTGACCATAGGCGAAGATCTGGACTTATGGTTGCGACTGGTTCTTTCTGAAAGCGTTTGTTTCTTAGATGAAATTCATGTCCTGATATTAAAATACGGATCCGATTATCATAGTCGTTTTGTTCCTGAAAATTACAAAAAACATTTGTCTTATAAACTATTCATCAAACGTCAAGAGTATTTGGCACTTAAAGATAATAGAGATGTCAGACAAATAATAAATAAGATGATGTTTTATGCATGGATGGATTTTACGAAAGATAATAATCAGGAAGCTGTATGTCTTTTGGGAAAACAGATTCGTTTCCAAATACTGTCCATTAAGGATAAGGTAAAATATGTTCTTTTTAAGTTACATCTTTGGAGCTGATACTTGTTTTTTCTGTTTTGTTTGATTAAGATTGATATTTTTTATTTGATAAGTCATTTATAGTTTGTTTTTTCTTGTTGGCTTAATAAAATGTTATCATACTTGCTTATTTTGATATGAATTTGTTATATTTGTGGCAAATATAAAAACACCATGAATAAAACACCATGAAAATAACTTTATTGCAGAGAGATATTTGTTGGGCTAACCCACAGATCAATCGTGAGAGATTGGAACAGCGTTTGAAAGATTTGCCCGAAGCTGATTTGTATGTTTTTCCGGAAATGTTTTCTACAGGTTTTTGTACAAACCCCGAAGGTATTGCTGAAGATGTAGACTGTAAAGGTACGTTAGCATGGATGATACATATGGCTAAAGCGCATAATTGTGCATTAGCAGGAAGTGTAGCAGTCAAAGAACAAGAACACTACTATAATCGTTTTTACTTTGTATGTCCGGACGGATCTTATTATCACTATGATAAAAAACATCTTTTTACCTATGGTGGTGAACATAAAACTTTTACGGCAGGAAATGAACGGGTGATCATAGAATATAAGAATATACGTATTTTATTGCAAGTCTGTTATGATTTGCGTTTCCCGGTATGGGCTCGTAATCATAAAGATTATGATATGATTTTATATGTTGCCAGTTGGCCGACATCACGGATTGAAGCCTGGAATTCTTTATTGTGTGCGCGGGCTATCGAGAATCAATGTTATGTGGCCGGTGTAAATCGTGTGGGGAGTGATCCGTCATGTACATATTGTGGTGGTACTGTTTTGTATGATCCTTATGGGAAAACGTTAGGTGCATGCAAACGGGATGAAGAAGATGAGGTGTCTGGTTTTATTGATCGTGAAGAATTGGATCGTTTTCGGATAAAGTTCCCAGTATTGGACGATGCAGATTCTTTTTCTTTAATTTAAATGATTTGAAAATAGAAAAAAATAACAAATTCTTATGACTAAAAAACTTTTATTGGGAGATGAAGCGATAGCTTTAGGAGCATTACATGCTGGAATAAAAGGAGTGTACGCTTATCCTGGAACACCTAGTACAGAAATTACAGAATTTATACAAAAATCAACGATAGCAGCAGAACGTGATGTGCACAATACTTGGTGTACCAATGAAAAAACAGCAATGGAAGCTGCTTTAGGTATGTCATATGCCGGATGTCGTTCTATTGTCTGTATGAAACATGTCGGACTTAATGTTGCAGCTGATGCCTTTGTTAATGCAGCCATGACGGGTGTCAATGGTGGATTGATCGTTGTTGTTGCGGATGATCCTTCTATGCATTCTTCTCAGAATGAACAAGATTCCCGTTTTTATGGAAAGTTTGCTCTGATGCCTATTTTGGAACCTGCATCTCAACATGAAGCTTATCAAATGATGGCTTATGGTCTTGAGTTGTCGGAAAAGGAAAAATTACCGGTATTGATGCGTATTACCACTCGAATGGCACATTCACGAGCAGCTGTAGAAGTTCTTGAAACAGCTCAAGACGTTTCCCGTTTACCTTTTGCAAAAGATGCTGCTTCTTGGGTACTTTTGCCTGCAAATGCTCGTAGACAATATACAAAACTTGTTGACAAACAACATATTTTGGAAAATTATGCATCTAGTTATGCTCGACTAGAGTTGGATGGTCAGGAAAAACGTAGAGGAATTATTGCTTGTGGAATTGGTTATAATTATGTTAAAGAAGCTGAGGCTGGTAACGGAGGATATCATATTCTGAAAATATCCCAATATCCGTTACCTAAAGATCAGATCAAAGCTTTAGCTGCTTGTAGTAATGAAATTTTGGTTGTAGAGGATGGCCAACCATTCGTAGAAGAACAAGTGCATGCTATTTTAGGCTGTGATTATCCAATAAAAGGACGTTTGACCGGTGATTTACCTCGTACCGGAGAATTAACTCCGGATTGTGTGGCTGAGGCCATGGGAAAGGTTTCCCAACGTTATTTTGATACACCTAAAAATTTAGTGCCCCGTCCACCTGCCTTATGCCAAGGGTGCGGACATCGTGATGTTTATCAGGCGTTGAATGAAGTGGTCAAGGAATATCCTAATGCACGGGTGTTTGCCGATATCGGTTGCTATACATTAGGGGCATTGCCTCCTTTCCGTGCCATTGACAGTTGTGTAGATATGGGGGCTTCGATAACGATGGCTAAAGGAGCATCTGATGCAGGATTGTTTCCTGCCATAGCTGTAATTGGAGATTCAACATTTACTCATTCCGGTATGACTGGATTGTTGGATGCTGTAAACGATAAAGCAAATATTACAGTCGTGATTTCGGATAATCTTACAACGGCTATGACTGGAGGACAAGATTCTGCAGGTACGAATAAGTTTGAGGCCATTTGTCTCGGATTGGGAGTAGAGCCGGAGCATGTACGTGTCGTTGTACCATTACCTAAAAATATGGAAGAAATAACGCGTACAATTCGTGAAGAAATAGAATATGCCGGTGTTTCTGTAATTATTCCGAGACGTGAGTGCATTCAGACGCTCAATCGTAAATTAAAACAAAGAAAACAGGAAAAACAGTTATGAAAAAAGACATCATACTTTCAGGAGTGGGGGGACAGGGAATCCTTTCCATAGCCACAATTATTGGAGAAGCTGCTACTAAAACAGGTTTAAATTTGAAACAGGCAGAAGTGCATGGCATGAGTCAGCGTGGAGGAGATGTACAATCGAACCTAAGATTGTCGGATACAATTATATCTTCTGATCTGATAGCTCTAGGTACGGCTGATATGATCTTGTCTTTAGAACCAATGGAAGCGCTTCGTTATCTTCCATATTTGAATAAGGATGGTTGGATCATTTCTTCGACTGCGCCTTTTAAAAATATTCCTAATTATCCAGATGAGCAGGATTTGAATGAAGAACTAAGCTCTTTACCTCATGTCGTTTTAGTGGACGTAGATGGATTGGCGCATCAAAACAATATGCCTAAATGTGCCAATGTGATTTTGTTGGGAGCCGCTTCTCGTTTTCTGGAGATTATTTCAGTGGAAGAACTTCGTGCAAGTATCGAACGTGTATTTGGTTCGAAAGGTAAAGAAATAGTAGAACTGAATAAGAAAGCGTTTGATCTGGGTTATGCTGCAGCAGAGAAATAAAAAGTGGATTTAAAATATGAAACATCGGGTTTTTAGTGAAGACTTGGTGGCTCGTGTTGTAGATGAACTTCAAATAGCTAATCTTGAGCGAGCTACCATCGGTGAGGTTCTTTTAGTTGCCTCTCGTCTGGAAGAGCTGACTGGGATTCCGTTTATTCGGATGGATCAGGGATCGCCTGGATTACCGGCCAATATGATTGGTGTTGAAGCAGAAAAGGCAGCTCTAGATCGAGGAGTGGGGTCGCAGTATCCGGCTGCAGCTGGTGTGGCCGAGTTGAAAGAAGCTGCTTCTCGTTTTGTAAAAGCGTTTGTGGATATTGATATTGCACCGGCTGGTTGTATTCCGACAACAGGGTCAGTAGCAGCTTCTTATGGTTCTTTTATTGCCTGTACTCAACGTATTCCCGGTAAGAATAAAGTTCTTTTTATTGATCCGGGTTTTCCTATACAAAAGTCGCAATTGCGGATTATCGGGGCAGAATGGGAATGGTTTGACATTTATGATTACCGAGGTGAAGCATTGCGTGGAAAGTTGGATTCTTATTTGAAAAAAGGTGATATCGCAGCAATTGTGTATTCGAATCCCAATAATCCTGCTTGGATTTGTTTGGAAGATTCGGAATTAAAGATTATCGGTGAATTGGCTACAAAATATGATGCCGTAGTATTAGAAGATATGGCCTATTTTTGTATGGACTTCAGACAAGATCTTGGGACACCATTTGAACCACCATATCCGCCAACGGTAGCTAAATATACGGATAATTATATATTAATGCTGTCTTCGTCTAAAATTTTCAGTTATGCAGGTCAGCGTATGGCTGTAGCGTGCATATCAGACAAACTGTTCACCCAATATTATCCAGCTTTAGCAGAACGGTATGGTGATTCCGGAGTTTTTGGACAAACATTCATAGCATCCATACTTTATATGATTACTTCGGGGTGTACGGCATCAACACAATACGGATATGCTGCGATGTTGAATGCAGCAGTTGAGGGACGTATTGATTTTGTTGCTGATACGCGCGAATATGCCCGGCGTGCTCGAAAAATGAAACAGATTTTTACAGAAAATGGTTTCCATATCGTGTATGATCATGATGTTACTCAGCCGGTTGGAGATGGATTCTTTTTTACTCTAGGATATGGTAAAATGAGTAGTGGTGAGTTGTTGAAAGAGTTGCTTTATTATGGTGTGAGTAGTATCGCTTTGGGTACAACCGGAAGTGAACAGCAAGGTGTGCGTGCTTGTACGTCAAGAATGCGCGATGAACTTTATCCAATCTTAGAAGAACGGATGAAAGGTTTTTTAGAGGATCATCCTTTGGACTGATCTTATTTTTAGAATATATAAAATCAAATTATTCAAGAATAAATATGATTTGGAATAAAAGCAAAGAGTGCATGAGCCGTGAAGAAATGAGAGAACTTCAGGGCAAAAGATTGCATAAATTGGTTGATTTAGTGTATCACAATACACCTTTTTATAGAAATAAATTACAGGAGATGGATATTACTCCTGATGATATTCAGACAATAGATGATATTGTTAAATTACCGTTTACGACCAAACAGGATTTGCGCGACAATTACCCTTATGGACTTCAGGCTGCTTCGTTGCAGGAGATCGTGCGAGTGCATGCTTCTTCAGGAACAACCGGTAATCCGACTGTTGTCGGGTATACAAGAAGAGACTTGGAAATATGGAAAGAGGCAACGGCCCGTTGTTTGGCAGCATATGGTGTTTCTAGAGATGATGTTTTTTCTGTAGGTTATGGATATGGCTTGTTTACAGGAGGTTTAGGTTTACATTATGGTGTAGAGCATTTGGGTGCAACAGTTATTCCTACATCTACGGGAAATACAGAAAAACATCTGCATTTACTTCGTGATTTAAAAGTGACCGGGTTAGCTTGTACACCATCTTATGCATTGTATTTGGCTGAAGCTATGGATAAATATGGGTTGACAAAAGAAGATTTGCATTTAAAGATTGGTGCTTTTGGAGCTGAGCCGTGGACTGAAAATATGCGTAAAGAGATTGAGGACAAATTAGGACTTCAGGCTTATAATATTTATGGATTAAGTGAGATTTCAGGTCCTGGAGTTTCTTATGAATGTTCTTGTAAGTGTGGATCGCATATTTGTGAAGATCATTTTTATCCTGAGATTATAGATCCGGAGACAGGACGTGTTTTGCCTTACGGAGAAACCGGTGAACTTGTCTTTACTACATTAACGAAAACAGGTATGCCACTTTTACGTTATCGTACGAAGGATTTAACTTCATTGATAGCAGATCCATGTGCATGCGGAAGAACAAATGTACGGATGACACGAATCATTGGACGTTCTGATGATATGTTAATTATTAGAGGTATTAATGTATTCCCATCACAGGTAGAGAGTGTAATTCTAGAAATGAAGGAGTTTGAGCCACAGTATATGCTGATAGTTGACCGTCAGGGAAATCTCGATACATTGGAGGTTCAGGTAGAATTACGAAAAGAGCTTTATTCCGATGAAATGGGAACTTTGTTGGGCCTGAAAAAGAAGCTGGCAGACCGATTAAAGAGTGTATTGTCTATCAGTGCTAACGTTAAATTGATGGAACCAAATTCAATTCCACGTAGCGAAGGAAAAAGTAAGCATGTGATCGATTATCGAAAACTAAAATAAAAAAAGGAGGCTGTTATGACAATCAAACAGATATCTGTCTTTCTGGAAAATAAAAGTGGAAGAATCAATGATGTGACTAAAGCTCTTGCTAAGGCAGGCATAAATATGCATGCATTTAGCATGGCCGAGACAACGGATTTTGGAATTTTAAGGCTTATTGTCTCTGATGTTGAACGTGCAATTGTGGTTTTGCGTGAAGCAAACTTTTCTGTGGTTCAAACAGATGTAATTTGTATCAGTTGTCCCAATGTGGCTGGTTCTTTGTCTGTTATTTTGGAACATTTGGCTGATAAAAACATTTTTATAGAATACATGTATGCTTTTGCTCAAGGGGATCAAGCTAATGTTGTGATTCGGCCGACTGATTTGCAACGTTGTTTGGAAGTATTGCAAGAAAACAAATGTAATGTGTTAACTAATAGAACATTATAATGTGCTCAAATTATGAGCGAAGGAAATATTGCTTTGTAAAGATTGTTGGCAAATATTTTGTCCGTGCTTAAAGTAAAAGTTTACTTATGAAGACTGGATTCTTTTCGATAGAAAAAAGTTTCAGGGACATTTGAATAATTAAAAATCAACCAATTAATTCATAATCGCCTAATGAATTAATTGGTTGATTTTTTATATTTCTCATGATTCTATTTTTTAGGAGTGGATGTTTGATGGGTACTCATATATGCTTCTTTGACTTTTCGGAATAAGTCAGATGCAAAAATAAAATTATTTAATTTTTCGTTTGTAGCTCCCATAATTTGTGATTTGTCACCTTCCCATTCTTTACAACCTTCATATATGTAAATGATCTTTTCTCCGATACCCATAACAGAATTCATGTCGTGTGTATTGATAATTGTTGTCATATTATATTCTTGGGTAATATCGTGTATCAGGTCATCGATAACAAGTGATGTCTTTGGATCGAGGCCAGAATTAGGTTCGTCGCAAAAAAGATATTTCGGATTAAGTGCAATCGCTCTGGCTATGGCTACACGTTTTTGCATACCACCGCTGATTTCACCGGGGAATTTTTTTTGAGCATCAAGAAGATTAACGCGGTCAAGACAAAAACGGGCACGTTTGACTCTGTCTTCCAAAGGTGCATCAGAAAACATATCAAGAGGAAACATGACATTTTCTAAAACACTCATGGAGTCAAAAAGAGCTGCACTTTGAAATATCATACCCATTTCTCGTCGGATCAGCATTTTTTCTTTTTTCCCCATTGCGGCATAATTACGACCGTCATAAAGAATATTACCAGTAGTAGGTTGTAATAAGCCAACGATACACTTCATCAAAACAGTTTTACCAGAACCACTTTGCCCGATAATTAAATTGGTTTTTCCGTTTTCAAAGGTGGCATTGATGTCCTTGAGTACATCTTTGTCGTCAAAAGATTTATATAAGTTTTGAATTTCAATCATTATACAGTTTATGATAAAAGTTGTGTTAGGAATATATCTGCAAAAAGGATCAGGACGCTACTGCTTACAACTGCATTTGTACTGGCTTTTCCTACTTCCACGGAACCTCCTTCTACTGTGTAGCCAAAAAAGGCTGATACACTGGAAATAATAAAAGCGAAGAAAATAGATTTTATGTATCCCATCCAGACATACCATTCCTTGAAGTCATATTGTAATCCCAACGTAAGATCCTCCAGTGTTATAACGTTTGCAATGACAGAAGTGGCATACGCTCCGATGAAGCCGGCAAATATACTGAAAGAAACTAGAATTGGAATCATGGTGATCATTCCAATAATTTTAGGCAAAATCAGAAAATTAGCAGAATTTATACCCATAATTTCCAATGCATCAATTTGTTGGGTAACTCTCATGGTTCCAATTTCAGATGCTATGTTTGATCCTACTTTTCCTGCTAGTATCAAACACATGATTGCTGAAGAAAATTCCAACAGCATGATTTCTCGGGTTGTATAACCAGTCACAAAACGTGGCATCCAGGAACTTTGGATGTTCAATTTGATTTGAATACAAATCACGGCACCAATAAAGAATGAGATGAGCAGCACGATTCCAATCGAATCGACACCAAGCTGATTCATTTCTTTGATGTATTGTTTGAAGAACATACGCATCCGTTCAGGACGTGAAAATGTCTTCTTCATAAGTTCGAGATATTTTCCAAAAGAAGATAAAGCCTTTATTACCAACATGATTTTATATCGTTTTTGAGCTTACAAAAATAATGAATATCCTATAAAAAAACGCAATCCATTAAATAGTTTTTCAGAATTCTATACTATTTTGTATTTTTGCATGGTAAATTAAAAAACAATGGCTGAAACAGTGGTTCAAAGTGAGCACAATACGAATCTGGTGCTCCGTTCGGAGGGACTAGTGAAAACGTATGGTAAACGTACGGTGGTAAATAATGTGTCTTTTGATGTAAAACAGGGCGAAATTGTTGGTCTGCTTGGACCAAACGGAGCGGGAAAGACCACTTCTTTTTATATGACGACAGGTCTTGTTGTTCCAAATGCTGGAAATATTTTTCTTGGTGACCAGGAAATAACCAAATATCCTGTATATAAGCGAGCACGTGCCGGTATAGGTTATTTGGCACAAGAGGCTTCGGTTTTTCGTAAAATGAGTGTTGAGGATAATATTGCATCCGTATTGGAATTAACCGGAAAACCGAAAGAGTATCAAAAGGAAAAATTAGAGAGTTTGATTGCTGAGTTTCGGTTGCAGAAAGTGCGGAAAAACTTAGGTGACCGTCTTTCTGGAGGAGAACGTCGTCGCACGGAGATAGCCCGTTGTTTGGCTATCGATCCTAAATTTATTATGCTTGATGAGCCTTTTGCTGGAGTAGACCCTATTGCCGTGGAAGATATTCAATACATTGTATGGAAATTAAAACAAAAAAATATTGGAGTATTGATTACAGATCATAATGTTGAGGAAACATTATGTATTACGGACAGAGCCTATCTTCTGTTTGAGGGACAAATACTGTTTCAGGGTACCCCTCAGGAATTGGCCGTAAATGAAGTAGTTCGTGCGAAATATTTGACCAATAGCTTTGTTCTGAGAATGAAAGATTTTCAAAAAATTGATCAGGAAAAAAACGCACAAGAGCTGTAATGTCTGGTTGATTTTTGCTTTGGATGGCCAGAAACAGGCAAATTGGAAACGTGTGCTTGTTTTTTTCCCCTCTTATTTGATTTTATGAAAGATAAAAGCTATTTTTGCAGACTCAAAGAATAAAATCGGAAATAAACATCATAATTATAAATAAGTTCAAAATGAATATTTCATTAGAAAACATGAGTAATGTAAGCGCTCTGCTTACGATTAAGATTGAGAAAGCTGATTATGCCGAAAGAGTAGAGGCTTCATTGAAAAACTATCGTAAAAAGGCAGCTATGCCTGGATTCCGTCCGGGTCAGGTTCCTATGGGCTTGCTTAAAAAACGTTTTGGCAAGGAAGTTACAGCTGAAGAAGTAAACAAATTATTAGGCGAAAAACTTTATGGATATATCAAGGATAATAATATCAATATGTTAGGTGAGCCTCTTCCAAACGAGGAACGTCAGCCAAAGATTGATTTTGATACCATGGAGGATTTCGAATTTGTCTTTGATATCGCTTTGGCTCCTGAATTCAAGGCTGAATTGACTTCTGCTGATACTTTAGATTATTATCAGATTGAAGTGAGCGATGAGATGGTTGACAAACAAGTTGACATGTATGCTCAGCGTGCTGGAAGTTACGAGAAAGTAGAAAGCTATGAGGCTAAAGATATGGTAAAAGGTCTGTTGGCTGAGCTTGATGAAAATGGCAATACAAAAGAAGGTGGTATTCAGGTTGAAGGTGCAGTAATGTTGCCTGAATATATGAAAAATGATGAACAGAAAGCTATCTTCAATGGATGTAAGGTAAATGATGTTCTTGTCTTTAATCCGGCAACTGCTTACGATGGTCATGATGTGGAAATTGCTTCTCTTCTTCATATAAAGAAAGAAGAAGCTGTTGATATCAAATCCAATTTTAGTTTCCAAGTTCAGGAAATTACCCGTTTTGTAAAGGCTGAATTGAATCAGGAACTTTTTGATCAGATTTTAGGAGAAGGTGTTGTTAGCAATCAGGATGAATTCCGTTCTCATATCAAAAAATCACTTGAAGAACAATTGGTTTCAGACAGCAATTACAAGTTGATGGTTGATGTTCGCAAATATTTGATGGATAAGGTTGGTCAGCTGGAGTTCCCGGATGCTCTTTTGAAGCGCGTTATGAAGTTGAATAATCCAGATAAAGGTGACGACTTTGTAGAGAAAAACTATGCAGACAGTATAGAAGAATTGAAATGGCATTTGATAAAAGAGCAGCTTGTTAAAGCATTCGAGATTAAGGTTGAACAGAATGATCTTATGGATGCTGCTAAGGAAATTACCAAAATGCAGTTTGCACAATATGGTATGATGAATGTACCTGAGGATCTTTTGAATAATTATGCTCAGGAAATGTTGAAGAAGAAAGATCAGGTAGAGAATTTGGTAAACAGAAGTATTGAAACAAAACTTGCTGCTGTAATCAAGACTGTAATTACTTTGAATACAAAGACGGTAAGTGTTGAAGAATTCAATAAATTATTCTCTGCAGAAGAATAAGATTATCGTAAAAAAAGATAAATGTTAAAAACAAAAGGACTTCTGAGCCGTATTTTTAGTAAGTTTGCTATGAATAATGATAAAGCTCAGAAGTCCTTTTTATTTATATATAAATGATATGATGAAAGATTTTAGAAATTATGCGGTGAAGCATTTGGGCATGAACAGTATGGTTCTGGATGATGTTATTAAAGCCCAAGGGCAGTATGTTAACCCATATATTCTTGAAGAACGTCAGTTGAATGTTACGCAGATGGATGTTTTCTCCCGTTTGATGATGGATAGAATTATCTTTCTGGGTACTCAGATAGACGATTATACGGCAAACACACTTCAGGCGCAATTGTTGTATTTGGATTCTGTTGATCCTTCAAAGGATATTTCGATTTATATTAATTCACCAGGTGGAAGTGTATATGCCGGTTTGGGTATATACGATACGATGCAGTTTATTTCCAGTAACGTTGCAACAATTTGTACAGGTATGGCGGCTTCTATGGCGGCTGTATTACTCGTGTCAGGAACAGAAGGCAAGAGATTTGCATTGCCACATAGTCGTGTTATGATTCACCAGCCTTTAGGAGGGGCCCAGGGGCAAGCTACAGATATGGAAATTACTGTACGAGAGATTATGAAGCTAAAGAATGAACTGTATACCATTTTAGCAGAACATTCACATACGCCTTTTGAAAAAGTTTGGGCTGATTCAGAAAGAGATTATTGGATGACGGCTGTAGAAGCTAAAGAATATGGAATGATTGACCAAGTATTAACCCGTAAATAAATATAATGAAGAAGGTTTGTTCTTTTTGTGGTAGAGGTGAAAAGGATGTTCGCTTGTTAATTACAGGTATGAACGGGTTTATTTGCGATGAATGTGTTGAACAGGCACATGAGATTATCAAAGAGGCTTTTGCTGCAAATAAAACTGAAAATGCGGATGCTTTAGGTTTTGATCTGAATACTCTTCCCAAACCAAAGGATATAAAAGAATATTTGGATCAGTATGTAATCGGACAGGATGATGCTAAACGCTATTTGGCTGTTTCTGTATATAATCATTATAAGCGATTGGCGCAAAAAAAGGCCGATGATGGTGTGGAGATTGAGAAATCAAATATCATTATGGTTGGCAGTACGGGTACTGGTAAAACATTATTGGCACGTACGATTGCTAAATTATTACATGTACCGTTTACTATTGTAGATGCAACAGTCTTTACGGAGGCAGGCTATGTAGGTGAAGACGTAGAGAGTATCTTGTCTCGACTACTTCAGGTAGCAGATTATGATGTTGACGCTGCACAACGAGGGATTGTCTTTATTGACGAAATTGACAAAATTGCCCGTAAGAGTGACAATCCTTCAATAACACGTGATGTGAGTGGTGAAGGTGTGCAGCAAGGCTTATTGAAATTATTGGAAGGCTCAGTGGTTAATGTTCCACCTAAAGGGGGAAGAAAACATCCGGATCAGAGTTATATTCAGGTTGATACCCGCAATATTCTTTTTATTTGTGGAGGGGCTTTTGATGGAATTGAGAAAAAAATTGCTCAACGTATGAATACTCGTACGGTTGGATATAGTTCTATTTTGAATAAAACCAATATTAATTCGGGCAATTTGATGAAGTATATTTTGCCTCAAGATTTAAAATCATTTGGATTGATTCCGGAAATTATCGGTCGTTTACCTGTCCTGACTTATTTGAATCCTTTGGATCGTGAAGCCCTTCGTAATATTCTGACGGAGCCTAAAAATTCCATAGTTAAGCAACAGATCAAATTGTTTGAGATGGATGGTATAAAATTGGAATTTGATGATGCAGCTTTGGAATATATTGTTGATAAGGCCGAAGAATATAAGTTAGGGGCGAGAGGATTGCGTGCAATCATGGAAACAGTCATGATGGATGCTATGTATGAACAGCCGTCAATGAAGGTTGATCATTTCAAAGTGACCCTTGAATATGCAAAGCAGCAGTTGGAAAAAGCTGATTTGTCTGCAATGAAAGAACGCTGATAAAGTTATTGGAACGAAGAAATAATGTAACAATGAAAAAATAGTTGCTCGATAATTTGCAAATATGTAGGATTTGTTTATAACTTTGTTAGGCGCAAAATATATCCAATAGTATATTTATCGCTTAAACTAACCTGAATTTGATAATGTCGAGGAACTATTGCTTATGAACTCAGATGTAAATTTGACCGCAGAGCTTAAGCGTTATTTTGGATTTGATACTTTTAAGGGAGATCAAGAGGCTATTATCCGTAATGTTTTGGCAGGCAATGATACTTTTGTCCTGATGCCGACCGGTGGTGGAAAATCTTTATGTTACCAGTTGCCTTCGCTGCTAATGGAAGGTACGGCTATTGTTATTTCACCCTTGATTGCTTTGATGAAAAATCAAGTTGATGCAATTCGTCAGTTTAGTGCAGAAGATGGTGTGGCACATTTTATAAATTCTTCGTTGAATAAGACTTCAATAGAGCGTGTCAAGTCTGATATTTTGGCAGGGAAAACTAAATTACTTTATGTTGCGCCTGAATCATTGACGAAAGAAGATAATGTGGAGTTTCTGAAAGGAATAAAGATATCATTTTATGCAGTAGATGAAGCGCATTGTATTTCTGAATGGGGGCATGATTTCCGTCCTGAATATCGACGGATTCGTCCTATCATAAATGAAATCGGTGCTGCTCCCTTGATCGCTTTAACGGCTACGGCAACAGATAAGGTGCGTGGTGATATTAAAAAGAATTTAGGAATTCTTGATGCTCGGGAATTTAAAAGTTCATTCAATAGGCCAAATTTATATTATGAGGTTCGTAATAAGACGAAAGATGTAGACAAGGATATTATTAAATATATCAAGCAGAATGCTGGTAAAAGTGGTATTATTTATTGCTTAAGTCGGAAAAAGGTAGAAGAACTTGCCGAGATTCTCCGTGCCAATAATATTAATGCACGTGCATATCATGCAGGGATGGATTCTGCCACACGCTCCCAAACACAGGATGATTTTTTAATGGAGCGTATAGATGTGATTGTTGCTACGATAGCATTTGGTATGGGAATAGACAAACCGGATGTTCGTTTTGTAATTCATTATGATATACCGAAAAGTCTTGAAGGATATTATCAGGAAACAGGACGGGCGGGTCGTGATGGAGGAGAAGGCGCTTGTATTACGTTTTATACCCATAAAGATTTGCAAAAGCTTGAGAAATTTATGGAAGGTAAACCGGTGGCTGAGCAGGATATTGGTCGGCAGCTATTAAAAGAAACAGCAGCTTACGCTGAATCATCGGTATGTCGCCGTAAATTCTTGTTACATTATTTCGGAGAGAAATACGAGGTTGAAAATTGTGGAAATTGTGATAACTGTTTACATCCGAAAAATAAAGTGGAAGCAAAAGATATGTTAAAGTTGGTACTGGAAGTGATTAGTGCCATAAAGGAAAATTTTAAATCCGAGTACGTTATAGACGTAATTGTTGGAAATGATACAGAAGAAGTTCTGGCTCATAAACATGATAAACTGAAATTATTCGGTTGTGGTGAGGATGAGGAAGATAAAAAGTGGAATGCTGTGATTCGTCAGGCGCTTATAGCCGGATATTTAGAAAAAGATGTAGAGAATTACGGTATTTTACGTTTGACAGATGCAGGGCGGAAGTTTATGAAGAAGCCTGTTTCTTTTAAAATTACAGAGGATAATGACTTTGACGATGAAGAGGAGATCATTCCAGCAAAAGGTGGTGGAGCAGGAGCCGTAGATCCTGCGCTATTTTCAATGTTAAAGGATTTACGTAAAAAGATGTCCAAACAGTTGGATGTTCCTCCTTATGTAATTTTCCAGGACCCTTCTCTAGAAGCAATGGCAACTGTTTACCCTGTGAATATTGAAGAGTTACAGAATATTCCGGGGGTTGGAGCAGGTAAGGCTAAACGTTATGGTGAGGCTTTTTGTGAGTTGATCAAACGTCATTGTGAAGAAAATGAAATAGATCGTCCCGAGGATTTGCGTGTTCGGACTGTAGCCAACAAATCTAAATTAAAGGTAAGTATTATTCAGAGTATAGATAGAAAGGTTGCTTTGGATGATATTGCTTCTGCAAAAGGTATTGATTTCTCAGAATTGTTAGACGAAATTGAAGCCATTGTCTATTCCGGAACAAAACTGAATATAGATTATTTTCTGGAAGAGGTTATGGATGAAGATCATTTGTTGGATATTTACGATTATTTTAAAGAATCAGAAACGGATAGCTTGGATGAGGCTATGGATGAATTGGGCGATGAATACACTGAAGAAGAAATTAGGCTGGTTCGGGTGAAGTTCTTGTCAGATATGGCAAATTGATGGAGATGGAAGTGAAAAAACAGATAAAAAATAATTAAAACAAATAGTAATGCGTGCAATTTATACAATAAAATAGTATATTTGCACGCAATAAATTTTATACCTATATTATATGTCCTCATTTATTGCAGATAAAATTGTTATGGACGGGCTTACCTACGATGATGTTTTGTTGGTGCCTGCATATTCAGAAGTATTACCACGGACCGTGGAGTTGACTACTAAATTTTCTCGGCGAATTGAATTGAAAGTACCTTTTGTTACGGCTGCTATGGACACCGTAACTGAAGCTACTATGGCTATTGCAATTGCTCGTGAAGGTGGAATCGGAGTTATTCATAAAAATATGAGTATCGAGGAGCAGGCACGTCAGGTTGCTATTGTCAAGAGAGCGGAGAATGGTATGATCTATGATCCGGTGACTATTGAACGCGGTAAGACAGTTGGGGATGCGTTGAATTTGATGAGTGAATATCATATCGGTGGTATTCCTGTTGTGGATGAAAATAAAAAACTTGTTGGTATTGTAACAAATCGCGATTTACGTTTTGAATTAAATCCGTTGAAGCTTATAGATGAGGTGATGACCTCTGAAAATTTGGTAACAACACATCAACAGACTGATTTGGCAGCAGCAGCAGAGATATTGCAACAACATAAAATAGAAAAATTGCCTGTTGTTGATAAGGATGGTCGTTTGGTAGGTCTGATTACTTATAAAGATATTACGAAGGCTAAGGATAAACCAATGGCTTGTAAAGATGAAAAGGGACGTTTACGTGTCGCAGCTGGTGTTGGAGTTACCGGTGACACGATGATACGTATGCGGGCCTTGGTTGAAGCTGGAGCTGATGCCATTGTTATTGATACAGCACATGGACATTCAAAATATGTTATTGAAAAATTAAAAGAGGCGAAGCAGGAATTTCCTGATGTGGATATTGTTGTTGGTAATGTTGCAACGGGAGATGCTGCGCGTATGTTGGTTGAGGCTGGAGCTGATGGAGTTAAAGTAGGTATCGGTCCAGGATCAATTTGTACTACACGTGTGGTTGCCGGTGTTGGTGTACCTCAGTTGTCTGCTATTTATGATGTTGCACAGGCATTGGAAGGTACGGGTATACCTTTGATCGCTGATGGAGGTTTACGTTATTCCGGTGATGTTGTAAAGGCACTTGCGGCTGGTGGATATAGTGTTATGATTGGATCTCTGGTCGCAGGTACAGAAGAATCTCCTGGTGATACAATTATTTTTAACGGACGTAAATTTAAGTCTTATCGAGGAATGGGATCTTTGGAAGCTATGGAATGTGGTTCAAAAGATCGTTATTTCCAAGGTGGCGTAACAGATGTGAAGAAACTGGTTCCGGAAGGTATTGCAGGACGAGTTCCTTACAAAGGTACAGTTCAGGAGGTTATTTATCAGCTTATTGGTGGCTTACGTTCGGGAATGGGATACTGTGGTGCTCATACCATTAAAGAACTTCATAATGCTAAATTTGTTCGCATTACTAATGCGGGAGTTCAAGAAAGCCATCCACATGATGTAACGATTACGAGTGAGGCTCCTAATTATAGTCGTCCTCAATAATATGAAAATATAGAAGTATCCTTAGGGATACTTCTTTTAACTTTATGAAATCATGAAAATGTTCTTATCAGTTCTTGCTGTTGCCTTGGCTGCACAGATAAGTGCTCAAGATGTTGATCCGGCCGTTATGCGCATTAATGGACATGATGTGTTGAGTTCTGAATTTAAATATTATTTTAATAAAAACCGTGATCAGCAATTGAGCGAAGGGCAGATGACTCCACAAGAATATGCACCACTTTTTATTGCATATAAATTGAAGGTTGAAGCTGCCAAAGATGCAAAATTGGACACGACTCAGGCTTTTCAAGCAGAATATTTAGGATACCGGAACCAACTGGTGCGTAATTCTTTTGTTAGTCCTCAAGCAGAAGAAGCTGAAGCTAGGGAGTATTATGAGAATATGAAACGAATTATCGGGCCTGAAGGCTTGGTTAAGCCTGCACATATTTTTGTCGGATTACGTCAAAATGCAAGTCTGGAAGAACAGAAAAAGGCTAAAGAGCGTATTGATTCTTTATATACAGAGTTAAAAAATGGTGCCGATTTTGCACAAATGGCTTTAAAATATTCGGATGATAAGGCATCGGCAATAAAAGGAGGCGAATTACCTTGGATAGCTAAAAATCAGACTGTGAAAGAGTTTGAAGATATGACTTTTCGTATGCAGAAAGGTGAGATATCAGAACCTTTTCAGTCTGTTATGGGATATCATATTATAAAAATAAAGGATAAAAAACAGCTGGAGCCTTTCGAAGACCTAAAACAAAATCTGTTAAGAGAATTAGAGCAACAGGGAATGAAAGAGCGTTTGGCAAAAGTTGTAATAGATTCATTATTGCAAGAACAAGGAGCACCAAGTACTTTGGAAGAACTAATGGATCGGGAAGCAGAACGTTTAGCACAATCTAGTTTTGATATGAAGTATTTGATGCAGGAGTATCATGATGGTTTGTTGCTTTATGATTTATGTTCAAAAGAAATCTGGCAGAAAGCTGCAACCGATACTGTTGGATTAGAAGATTACTTTAAAAAAAATAAGAAGAAATATCGTTGGGATGAGCCACGTTATAATGGTGCATTATATTTTTGCCGGTCTCAGGAAATGGTAAAAAAAGTCGCTTCTGCTTTGAAGAGGAAACCAGAAAATGAGTGGCTGAAGATTATTAAAGACGAATTTAATTCTGATTCTTTGCAGGTGCGGGTTACACAGAAGGTTTTCAAGAAAGGCGAAAATAAGTATGTTGATTATTTAGCTTTCCGCAGTAAAAAGAAACCAGTAGAACTACGTTCTTTTAAATCGTATGGTTTAAAGGGTCGCAAACTAAAGAAAGGGCCTAAATATTGGTATGATGCTCAGGCAGCAGTAATAGCAGATTATCAGTCATTTAAGGAGAAAGAATACGTAGATGAACTGAAAAAACGATATGAAGTGATCGTATTTAATGATGTTTTAGATACGTTAAAGTAATGATCAGGCAACAGAGAAATCAATTATGGTAAAAATACAAGAAGCAAGACATATTTTTTTATCTCATATCTTAAAATGTTTTGTAATAGGACTTATATGTTGGTTCGGAGGCACTGGGGCATATTCTCAGTCTAATGTTATTGATGAGGTTATATGGGTTGTTGGCGATGAGGCGATTTTACTTTCGGATGTAGAAGCAGCACGATTGGCCGCAGGTCCAGCATCAAATATTCCTCCATGTAAAGTAGCCGAGAATTTGGCAGTCCAGAAATTATTTCTGACACAGGCAGCTGTAGATAGTGTGGAAGCTCAAAAAGCTGAGATAGATGCTTCTGTTGAAGCTCAGATTAATGAATGGATTATGTTGGCTGGTTCCAAAGAGAAATTAGAAGAGTATAAAAATATGACACTTACGCAGATGCGTCAGTCTTTATATGAGCAATTGGGTGATTATTTAACTGCTCAGGCTATGCAACGTAAATTGGCGGGTGATGTGCAGGTAACTCCTGCTGAAGTTCGTCGTTTTTTTGCGGATTTGCCTTCTGATAGTTTGCCTTATGTCGATGAACAGGTAGAAGTTCAGCTGGTTATGTTGAAGCCTCGTATTGCACAATCCGAGATAGATCGTGTCAAGGCTGAATTGCGAGATTATACGGAACGTATTAATTCTGGTGAAACTT
Organism: uncultured Paraprevotella sp.; assembly: GCA_944320775.1. GTDB lineage: Bacteria > Bacteroidota > Bacteroidia > Bacteroidales > Bacteroidaceae > Paraprevotella. The sequence goes on from CALUIV010000002.1 coordinate 146,202, forward strand.
CTTTTGCAACGATGGCAACCCTTTATTCTGAGGATAAAGGAACAGCCCGTCAGGGAGGTGAAATGGATTATACGGGAAGAACAGCTCTTGATCCTGCTTTTGCTGCTACAGCTTTTAGTTTGACAGACCCCAAGAAAATATCAAAAATTGTTCAATCGGAATTTGGATATCATATCATCCAGTTGATAGATCGTAGGGGTGATAAAATTAAATTTCGTCATATCTTAAGAAGACCTACACCTGCTCAAGCTGATATTGACAGTGCGTTGGTTCAATTGGATTCTATTGCGAATGAGATACGTAAAAACGTATTTTCATTTGAGGAAGCGGCTGCAGTTATCTCTGAGGATAATGATACACGGAATAATTTTGGTGTGATGACGAATGTTCGTCTTTCTCCAGATGGTTCTGATTATGAGCGGACACCAAGATTTCGGATGCAGGAACTTCCACCGGAAATAGCAAAAGCCGTTGCTCAATTGAATATAGGAGAAATTTCGGCTCCTTTTACAATGATGACATCGAAAGGTCAAGAAGCGTGTGTCATTGTAAAATTGAGAAATCGTGTGAAGGCACATAGGGCAACTTTAACGGAAGATTTTCAGGTTTTGAAAGCAGTTGTGTTAGAGAAAAAGCGTCAGGATATCATTCAGAAATGGATCCGGGAAAAGCAAAAGACAACTTATGTCCGAATTAATCCGGAATGGAGTGATTGTGATTTTCAATATCCGGGGTGGGGCAAGTGATGAAGATGGTAAGGTAACAGATATGTATGCGAACGGTGCCGGATTGCTAGAACCTATTTGGGGATGGCTTTCCGGCATCGGTCGTCTGAAATGATAAACGAGTATATGATAAAACAGGGAAAAAAAATATCAATAAAGGCATTTGTGCAGTTGTTTTGTATTTTGTTTCTGATCGGTTTGGTAGGAACAAATATAGCGGTGGGTGCACCTGAATGCTTGAATACCTACGAGACCAAGCCGGATTTTTTGTTCTTTTCAGAGATGCCAAGATTGCTGGTTGCTGATACAATGAAGACTACGGGAAATGCCCTCAAAAAGAATGGAGTCGATACAGATCAGCGTCAAAAGAAAAGTTCTTCTAGTGTGCAGCAAGGTCAGAAGCGTGTTTATTTGTTACATGCTGATGTTTTGAATTATGATGAATGGAAGCATCCTGGTGCTCAAATTTTAACGGGAAATGTACGGTTTCGCCATGAAGATACCTTTATGGATTGTGATAGTGCATGTTATTATGAGGCAATTAATGCTTTTGACGCATATGGTAATGTACATATGTATCAAGGAGACACATTGATTTTAATTGGTGATACGCTTTTTTATGATGGTTTGACTAGTGTAGCGCGTATGCGAAGTAATGTTGTGCTTACACATAGGGAGTCTCAGTTGTTTACGGATAGTCTTGATTATGACCGGGTATATTCTTTAGGGTATTTTTTTGATGGAGGAACATTGGTTGATAAAGACAATATCCTCCAGTCGGATTGGGGAGAATATTCTCCGAAAACTAAGGAAGCTATTTTTAATTTTAATGTAGAACTCACTAATCCGAATTTTGTGCTTCGTTCAGATACATTGCATTATAATACGGATTCTAAAAAAGCGCGTATTGTTGGTCCTTCTACAATAGATAGTGAGGATAAGCATATTTATTCAGAATGGGGCGTTTATGATACGCAAACAGAAGAGGCCAATTTGTTGCATCGTTCATTATTGTATACTGATGATGGAAAAACAATGGTTGGAGATAGTTTATACTATGATGGCACTCGTGAAATAGGAAAGGCGTATCGTAACGTTGTTTATAATGATTCTGTTTCTAAAAACATGTTTACGGGGCATTATTGTCTTTATAATGATTCGTTGGGGTACTCTGAAGCTGCCGACAGTGCTGTGGCAATTGACTATTCGCAAAAAGACACGTTATATGTTCATGCAGATACATTTAAAGTGTTTACATATAATATGAATACGGATAGTGTTTATCGTATGGTACATGGGTATCATCGAATACGGTCGTATCGTACGGATGTGCAGGCAGTTTGCGATTCAATGGTTTATTCCACTAAAGATTCGTGTTTGACTTTGTATAAAGATCCGATTATCTGGAATGCCGCTCAGCAGTTGTTGGGGGAAATCGTTCATGTCTTCTTTAATGATTCTACCATTGATTCCGTTCAGATATTATATCAGACACTTTCTGTAGAAAGAATAGATTCTGTGCATTATAATCAGGTTGCTGGTCGTGAGATACATTCTTATTTTAAGAATGGTGAGTTGGATAACACCTGGGTTGTTGGTGATGTTGAGGCCAATTATTTTCCTTTTGATGATGACAGTTTAATGATAGGTATGAATAACACTCTGACTAGTGAACTGAAATTATTTATGCAAGAACGAAAGTTAAATAAAATTTGGACTCCAGCAGCAACAGGAACAATGTATCCGTTGCCGATGATTCCTGCAGATAAACGTTATTTGAAGAATTTCGCTTGGTTTGATTATATTCGTCCGTTAAATAAAGATGATATCTTTAATTGGCGTCCGAAAAAGGCAGGAACAGAACTTAAGGCTTCCTATAAGTTCCAGGTTCCATTACAGACTTTGGATCAGGTGAAAATGAAATTAAAAGAGGAGGAATAATTATGGCATTATTTAAGAGCAGAAAGCCGCGGGCTTATGATCATCCTTACATCTATTTTGATGAACGGAAAGAAAAGCTGAAGAAAATTGAGGAACGGGCTAAGCGTGAGTTGGGGATGCTGCCTCCCAAGGAGTTTGATCCAGAAGAAATTCGTGGAACTTTTGTTAAGGCAACGAAACATCTTCGGCGTCAGAAAGAAAGTGGACGGAAGCCTTTAAAAGTGGGTGTTGTTTTAATTATTATCGCGGCGTTAATTTATTTATGGCATTATTTGTTGACCGGTAACTTCCGTTTTTAAGGAAAATGGTGTTGAAACTTTTATAGTTGGATTTTTAGGCACAAATCGTGACATATGAGTTTTTTCTCATAGCTTTTGTGTATTATCCTTTATGCGTCATTAATATTAGATTGATATGAGTGATATTATTCATTTATTACCCGATACTGTAGCAAATCAAATTGCAGCCGGTGAGGTGATACAACGTCCGGCTTCAGTTGTAAAAGAGCTTGTAGAGAATGCTATCGATGCAGAAGCTCGGCGTATTGATGTTGTCATCATAGATGCAGGTAAAACCTCCATTCAAGTTATAGATGATGGCTTGGGGATGACGGAAACAGATGCGCGTATGGCCTTTGAACGACATGCGACATCAAAAATATCTCAGGCGGCAGATTTATTTGCATTACGGACAATGGGATTCCGTGGGGAGGCTTTGGCTTCAATTGCTGCAGTTGCACAAGTAGAACTTCGGACGCGGCGTGAAGGGGATCAATATGGTACAAAACTGACTATAGAGGGATCTCAGGTTGTTTCTCTGGAACCTGATGCTTGCGCAAAAGGTAGTAGCTTCTTGGTGCGTAATTTGTTCTTTAATGTGCCGGCAAGACGTAAATTCTTAAAATCCAATCAAACAGAACTCAGTAATATAGTGCAAGAGTTCGAACGGGTAGCGTTGGTTCATCCAGAGATTTCGTTCAGTCTGACGCATAATGGAACATCGATGATGGTTTTGCCTCCAACTTCTTTAAGGCAACGTATCATTAATATTTTCGGTAAAAGATTAAATGAACAGTTGCTGACTGTTGAGGTTGATACTTCTCTAGTTCGATTGACTGGTTTTATCGGTAAGCCTGAAGCTGCTCGTAAAAAGGGTGTACATCAATATTTTTTTGTAAATAGTCGTTTTATGAGACATGGCTATTTCCATAAGGCTGTTTTAGAAGCTTTTGATCGTTTGGTTGCCGATGGTGAACAGGTTCCATATTTTTTATATTTTGATGTTGATCCTGCGAATATTGATGTGAACATACATCCGACAAAGACTGAAATCAAGTTTGAAAATGAGTTGGCTATATGGCAAATCATAGTTGCTGCCATACGTGAAGCTTTGGGGCGTTTTAATGCAGTGCCGACGATCGATTTCGATACGGAGGGACGTCCGGAGGATATTCCTGTTTTTGGAAGTTCTGTAGAACTTTCTTCTGATGTGCCGCAACCGCAGGTTGATGCAACTTTTAATCCTTTTACGACAACTCGAAAAACAGGGGAAAATTCAAACAAATTTGCTTCTAATTCAAATAAATCTGTTTTTTCTTCATCTTCAGAAGGATGGGAGTCATTATATACATCTGCAGCAGGAGCAGATTTCGAACATGATACAGATCATATTCAGGCTCCAGAAGATGATGTTCAGCTTTCTTTATCTTCGGTTGGAATGGAGTCTGCACAATTGTATTTTCAATTTAAGGGGCGTTATATCATAACTTCTGTAAAATCAGGTTTAATGATCATTGAACAGCATCGTGCTCATTTGCGAGTCTTGTTCGATCGTTATATAGAGCAGATGACGTCTGGAGTTATTGCCTCTCAAGGTTTATTATTTCCGGAAGTGATTCAGTTGTCTCCTTCAGAATGTGTGATTTTGGAACATTTGGAGGAAGATTTACAGAAACTTGGGTTGGATATTACAAATCTGGGTGGAGGTAGTTTCTCTGTGAATGCAATTCCAACTGGAGCGGAAGGACTTTCACCGGAGCAGATAGTTCGGGACATGCTTCATTGTGTTATGGAAAAAGGTAATAACTTGTCGGATGAGATTCAGCAGAGACTTGCTTTGTCACTAGCCCGGCAGACGGCAATACCTGTAGGACAGGTCTTGGGAGAGGATGAAATGGAAAATCTGGTAGATAGTCTGTTTGCTTGTTCTACCCCCAATTACACTCCAGATGGTAAAGTGATTATTGCCATATTACAGCAAGAGGATGTAGATCGCTTATTTAATTAACTTAAGTTTCGCAAGTAAAGTGTAGCTCCTCAGGCGGCTGGTGTCAGCCTGTCGAAAGCCTGCTTCACAG
>CALUIV010000003.1 GCA_944320775.1 uncultured Paraprevotella sp.
GAGCTGTATGCGGTGAAAATCGCACGTACAGTTCTTAATGGGGGAAGCGGCAGCAATGCCGCCGACCTACATAACAACTCTAAGATAGAACAGGCTCATGCTTAACAGCAATATATCTTTGAAAAACAAGACAATAGTAATCACTGGTGCAGCAGGATTTATCGGCAGTAACCTGGCTCGGAAATTGCTGGAATCGGATAACACGCTTACTGTTGTCGGTATTGACTGTATCACGGACTATTACGATACGACTTTAAAAGAGAACCGGATCGGACACCTGAATCAATATGACCGTTTCCATTTTATCAAAGGAAACATTGCAGACAAAGCTCTGATTAAGGAAGTTTTTACCACCTGGAAACCCGAAATAGTCGTCAATCTGGCAGCACAGGCCGGAGTGCGATACAGTATTCAAAATCCTGATGCTTATATTGAAAGCAATATTCTTGGTTTCTACAACATTCTGGAAGCTTGCCGGCACAGTTATGACAACAGCCACAAAGGTGTGGAACATCTGGTCTATGCCAGTTCATCCAGCGTCTATGGTACCAATAAAAAAGTACCTTACAGCACAGAGGATTCCGTAGACCATCCCGTCAGCCTTTATGCTGCAACCAAGAAAAGCAACGAACTGATGGCCCATGCATACGCAAAACTATACGACATACCGGTCACCGGACTTCGTTTCTTCACGGTGTATGGTCCGGCCGGACGCCCCGACATGGCCTATTTTGGATTTACAGACAAATTACGGGCCGGACAGAAAATCCAGATTTTCAATTATGGCAATTGCCAACGCGACTTCACCTATATTGACGACATTGTCGAAGGTGTGATACGAGTCATACAACATGCTCCGGAACGGAAAACCGGAACAGACGGACTTCCCGTTCCACCCTACAAACTCTATAATATAGGAAACAACAAACCGGAAAATCTGCTCGAATTTGTCACCATCCTTCAGGAAGAACTGATCCGGGCAGGCATTCTGCCTCCGGATTATGATTTCGAAGCCCACAAAGAACTCGTACCCATGCAACCGGGTGATGTGCCAGTGACATATGCCGACACGAGCGCACTTGAAGCGGACTTCGGTTTCAAACCATCCACCCCACTGCGCACAGGATTGCGCGCCTTCGCGGAATGGTATGCAGACTATTATCATCCATCTAAAACAAAATAAATATGAACGGAACCAAAGAGCTCAAAATCACCGTTGCCGGAACCGGATATGTCGGGTTGTCGATTGCAACCCTGCTGGCGCAACACCACCAAGTGTATGCTGTTGACGTTATTCCGGAAAAGGTGGATAAAATCAACAACCGTATTTCACCGATTCAGGACGAGTATATCGAAAAATATCTGACCGAGAAAGAACTTCGCCTGACTGCAACACTCGACGGCGCTTCAGCATACAAACAGGCTGACTTTATCGTTATTGCAGCTCCAACCAATTATGATCCGGTAAAAAATTACTTCGATACAAGTCATGTGGAAGAAGTGATCGACCTGGTGCTCAACGTAAACCCGGATGCCATCATGGTGATCAAAAGTACCATACCCGTAGGATACAGCCGTAGTCTGTACGTAAAATACGCTGAAAGATTCAGAACTGACCCTCATTTGCAGGGAAAGAAATTCAAGTTGCTGTTTTCACCGGAATTTCTGCGAGAGAGCAAAGCGCTCTACGACAATTTATACCCATCGCGTATTATTGTCGGTTACCCGAAACTGATTGAAGGACAAGAACTGGAAAATCAGGCAATCCGGGAAATTGCAGACGAGCACCTGGAAGAAGATGCAAGAATTTTTGCCGGTTTGCTTCAGGAAGGTGCCATAAAAGAAAATATCGAAACTTTATACATGGGGCTTAAAGAAGCGGAAGCAGTAAAACTATTCGCCAATACTTATCTGGCTCTACGCGTGTCTTATTTCAATGAACTGGATACATATGCCGAACTCAAGGGGCTGGACACCAAGGCAATTATTGATGGAGTTTGTCTGGACCCGCGTATTGGAAGTCACTACAACAATCCTTCATTCGGCTACGGCGGTTATTGTCTGCCCAAAGACACCAAACAACTGCTTGCGAATTATGCGGATGTACCGGAAAATCTGATTGAAGCCATTGTCGAATCCAACCGTACCCGTAAGGATTTCATCGCCGACCGGGTGCTTAATCTGGCCGGATATTATAGCGCCAACTCAGTATGGAACATCCAACAAGAGCATCAGGTAACCATTGGTGTGTACCGACTGACCATGAAATCAAACAGTGACAATTTCCGCCAAAGTTCCATTCAGGGGGTCATGAAACGAATCAAGGCCAAAGGAGCTACCGTAATTGTTTATGAACCGACACTCGAAGACGGAAGTACATTCTTCGGTTCCAAAGTGGTAAACAATCTGGATGAGTTCAAACGGGAATCCCATGCAATCATTGCCAATCGTTATGATGCGTGTCTGGACGATGTCGCTTCCAAAGTTTATACCCGAGATATTTTCAGAAGAGACTAAAAACATAAAGCGATAAAAATGGAAATCATTAAAACAAACATAGAAGGCGTTGTCCTGTTGGAACCACGCATCTTTTACGATGACCGGGGCTATTTCTTTGAATCTTTTTCCGAAAAAGATTTTCATAACCTGGTTTGTTGCAACACCCGTTTTGTACAAGACAACGAAAGCCGGTCTTCTTATGGAGTCGTACGCGGACTTCATTTCCAGAAACCGCCTTTTGCACAAAGCAAACTGGTACGTGTCATTCAGGGAGCTGTACTTGATGTGGCAGTAGACATCCGCAAAGGTTCTCCTACATTCGGACAACACGTAGCCGTGGAACTGAGTGAAGAAAACCATCGCCAGCTATTTATCCCCAGAGGATTTGCACACGGATTCAGTGTACTGACTCCCGAAGTGCTGTTCCAATATAAATGCGATAATTTCTATGCGCCTCAATCTGAAGGAGCTATTGCATGGGATGATCCGGACCTGAATATCGACTGGCGTATTCTGACAAACCAAGTAATCCTGTCGGAGAAAGACAAACATCATACCCGGCTGAAAGATGCAGAATGGCTGTTTGATGCGAATACTGACTATTACGCCAATCCGGAGATAAAATGAAAAGATTAGCCCTATTCATGGCCCTATTGGGATGTACCTCCTGGATATCCGGACAGACATCCACAGATTCGTTATCCTATCAGTTAGAAACTGCCGCAACAGCTGGTGGAGGAGATTTTGCCCCACTCTGGTTTTCGGCAAACCGTTACGGATTGTCCAGTGTCCAACCCAACAGTGTATGGTTGTCGGCCGGTATGCGTTATGACAAAAAAATGAAGCATCACTGGAAACTCCAGACGGGTATAGAACTGGCAACAGGATATGGTCTGACACAAGAATTTATCCTGCAACAAGCCTATGCAGGCATTGCCTGGAGATGTCTTCAGCTAAGTATCGGAAGCAAAGAACGAAAACCGCTGATTAAAGACCTCTACTTAAGCAGTGGCGCATTGATCGAAGAAGGAAACGCACGTCCGATTCCTCAGGTACGGGCTGAAATAGAAAATTACGTAGCAGTACCGGGAACCAAAAACTGGCTGTGGTTCAAAGGACATTTCTCTTATGGCATTTTTACCGACGGAAACTGGCAAGAAGAACACGCCCGCTCCCAATCACGTACGTACGTAAAAAACACCTTGTACCATTCCAAATCGGCCATGTTTAAAGTGGGCAATACGGAAAAGCGGCCATGGGACATTGAAATCGGATTACTGGTTTCCTCTCAATTCGCCGGAGACCAGTATCAATGGAATACTGAAACCCAACAATGGGATGTATTCAATATGCCTGCCGGATTTAAAGATTTCATCAAAATGATTCTCCCGACGCAAGGAGGGAACGACACGCCGAACGGAGACCAGGTTAATGTTGCCGGAAACTATATTGGAAGTTGGAATGCCGCTTTCAGTTACTATTGGCATGACTGGAAGTTCCGTATCTATTATGAACATATGTTTGAAGACGAATCACAGATGTTCATGCAATACGGTCGCTGGAAAGACGGACATATCGGTCTGGAAGTCACCTGCCCGGACAATCCCTGGGTCAGCAAACTGTTATGGGAAGGCCTGGCTACAAAAGACCAGACCGGACCAATCCTTTTCGATGGTTTCGTACAAAGTCTTCCCGACCACCAGATTAGTGCCTGTGACGATTATTACAACAATTATTTTTATCAAAGCTGGCAACACTGGGGAATGGGTATGGGTAACCCGTTGCTCCCCGGTCCGATCTACAACCGGAACGGTAGTATGATGTTCCGGAGTAACCGGGTTCGAAGCAATCATTTCGGAATCTGCGGCAACCCGACCAACGAATGGAGTTATCGGATTCTGTTGAGCGAAGCCCGGCATTGGGGAACCTACAACAATCCTTTCGACAACATCAAACGACAATTTTCATCGCTCTATGAAGTCAACTATCATCCCGTACAACTTCCCGGATGGAACTTCAGTGCTTCATTAGGTTTGGACAGGGGTACACTTTTGGGCAATAATACAGCCGGTATGATTACGATTAAAAAAGAAGGATGGTTATGGAAAAAATAAAAAAGAACAATATTTACGGCGTTTTCGGATTACTTCTGCTCCTCCTGTTTACAGGCAGTTGCGATAAAAAATGGCCTCAGAACGGAAATCTAGACGGACAGTGGCAATTACAGGAAATTGTTGACAAACAAACGAACGATACCATTCACCCCAGACGGCTTTATTATCGCATCCAACTGGACATGGTCGAACTGACCAGCCTGAACGGAGATCCGGCCCAAAATGTAATCGGCCTGTTTGACTATAACAAGGAAGGCAAACAAGTGCGTTTTTATGAATTTCACGAACGTAATTATGCCACAACCGGAGCATATGATAAAATTACGGACGAAACGGTTCTCTATCCTTACGGACTTTTCGGTTTAGACACCTATTTCCAGATTATACGGGCTGACGGAAAACAGTTGATCCTCGAATCTGAACGTTCCAGACTTAAAATGAGAAGTTTCTGATATAAGACTTTTAAACATCAAAAGAGCACTTTATACATTTCACGGATGAAATTATAAAGTGCTCTTTTTGTATAGAAACGTTTACTACTTCTTTCCAAAAACACGAGACCAAAAACCAGGTTTCGGTTGTTCTTCCTCTTCGTAAACAGAATTTGAAAGTAAATCTTCGTATGATAATTTCTTTGTGACCATCTCATAAATTGTTCCCCAATCAGGCAAACCACCCAAATTCCGGTCATCAATAAAAAGATCGGCCTTCAACTTTCTGGAAAAATAATCATGCCCTAGTTGTTCCTCAGGATAATTTCTGTTTACTGCATAAAATTCCAAACCACGTTCACGACAAAACGCAACGGCATCATCCAACAATTTTCCTTCACGCACGCTCCAAAGAATCAGTTTATGATGTTCGTTTTTCAATTTTTTCAGCGTATCAATAGCAAATGGTATTTCATTTCCAATCTTCGGATATTTATGCTCGACGATTGTACCATCGAAATCTACAGCAATAATCATGGACTTATCTATTTAATGTTACAACTTATGTATGTTAAAAAGCATGACAAAAATACGGCATTAAATCGAATATTCAAAGTTGATTTCAATTATTAATATTTATTATTATGCACTTAGGAAACAATATACCATAAAAACGGCCGTTTTTTCCTTGTTTCCAAGCAAAAAAACGGCCGTTTATTATTGTGCGTAATTATTGAGTCGAGCAACTATTAGTTGTTCTCCGGACGCAACTTACGAACGGTTTCAGCTGTACGCCACATTTCACTATCGTGCAAAGCCTGAAGTTCTTTTTCCAGTTTCTCACGGTAATCCGGCTGAGAATTGGAATCGATTGAAATCTGTGCTTCGTTACCAGTTTTTACTGATTCGTACAATTTCTGCATCACCGGCTTGATGGCATCGTGGAACGGGCCCATCCAATCCAAAGCACCACGCTGAGCTGTCGTAGAACAGTTGGCATACATCCAGTCCATACCCTTCTGTGCAAACAAAGGCATCAGAGACTGAGTCAACTCTTCAACCGTCTCATTAAAGGCTTCAGACGGTGTATGACCATTCTCACGCAACACCTCATACTGAGCCAGCAACAGACCTTGAATAGCACCCATCAAAGATCCACGCTCTCCCGTCAGGTCCGAATAAACCTCACGTTTGAAAGTAGTCTCAAACAAATATCCGGAACCGATACCGATTCCAAAAGCCAACGTACGGTTCAAAGCATTACCAGTTGCGTCCTGATAAACAGCATAAGAACTGTTCAAGCCACGACCTTCAAGGAACATCGTACGCAATGAAGTGCCGGAACCTTTCGGAGCTACCATAATGACATCGATATCTGCAGGCGGGATAATGTTGGTTCTCTCTTTATAAGTGATACCAAAACCATGAGAGAAATAAAGCGCCTTACCCGGAGTCAGGAATTCCTTTATTTTCGGCCATACCGCAATCTGAGCAGCGTCAGAAAGCAACATACAAACGATTGTTCCTTTTTGAGCGGCTTCTTCCAGTGAAAGCAAGGTCTCACCCGGAACCCAACCGTCTGCTACAGCCTTATCATATGTTTTACCTGGGCGCTGGCCGACAATTACATTAAAACCGTTGTCTCGCAAATTACATGCCTGACCCGGTCCCTGTACACCATAGCCCAAAACTGCGATCGTCTCATTCTTTAAAATCTCACGTGCTTTTTCCAATGGAAATTCTTCGCGGGTCATCACATTTTCGATAACACCGCCAAAATTCATTTCTGCCATGTTTTTTAAAATCTTTATTTGGTTTCCCCTTTTACCTTTATATATGGTAGTTTCAGAAACCTTGTGTTATTCAATAAATATTGATTTCATGTTTTATTTAGTAGCAAAGTTACAAAATATTTTTAAACAGCCTAATAAAAGATACTATTTATTACGAAAAATAATTTTTCCGCGACAAACTACCTCTCCAACCGATTGCCCTTCTGCTACATTTTTACGCACTTCAATGTCGTATTCTTCATCACCGACCTGTTCTTTAAAGAAACTTAACCGATCGCCACTATAACTTTCGGCCACATAGGCAACCTCAAAACGGCGTACAGTCTTAACAGCATACCAGTCTTTCGGAAACAGGTCCATAATGTGTTCAATATATTTTATACTGTTTACATGCCCATTAATATCAATGTCGCTATATTGTACATCAATTGTCCGGCAAGGCTGTTTCTCGTTCACCTTAATGCGTCCCGGCTTACTGATCGGACAAGGTTTTTCCGATTCTATATAATCCACAATCGTTCCACCATGAAGCGTCAGTAAATCGGCTGGTTTACGGGTATCCAAATTGATCATAGCCCAAATAGAACGGGCATAACCATATATCTTGCCATCTTTACCCGTAATAGCGAAATTTCGGTCGGTAAAAAGACGATAAACATTTTCAATCCATGTTTCCACCGTAAACGATTCGTATTCCCGAGGCATTTCTTCCATTTCGATAGCCAGTCTCGAAAGAACCCAAGTATAATTGCTTTCGTTAAGACGGGCGATTCCAAATCCACGCTCCGTAGCATGAAAACCGGCACTATTCAAGAGATGATTCCCCAAAACTCCCATAAAAAGCCGACCACAGAAATCGACATGGAAAGGTTCGGCTACATAATTATAAGCACTAACTTTGCACTTGCTCATGTTTCTTGTTTCTGTATTAAATCCGAATCCGAACTTATAAATCACATGCAGACGATTCTTTTGCCTGCTGTTTTTTCATATTATCATATGCTTCCTTACGTTCAGCCAAATAACGATCGAGGTATTCTATACAGCTCTTCGTCACGGCTATTCGTCCGGAACGCACATACTGCAACACACAACCATAATCATTCAGGGCATGATAGAGCGACATAATATCTTCGGTCATGCCACGCTTCGTCACTATCGTATAAGTAGGATTCATTTCAACAATCTGTCCGCCATGTTTTCGGATTTCCTTGGAAATCATCGGATTGTTTATTGCAATCTCTGTAGTCAGCTTATATAACCCTACTTCTTGGATAAAAATCTCATCATCCGTAAAATAATTAGCCTGAAGCACATCAATCTTTTTTTCGATCTGCTTGGTAATCGTCGAAATCTGTTCTTCGGTACTCCAACAGGTAATTGTGTACTTATGAACTCCCTTAATGCTTGATGCCGAAACATTCAAACTTTCAATATTTACCTGACGACGCGTAAAAACAGCTGTCACCTGATTCAAAACACCCGCAAAATTCTCCGAGAAAACCAGTAACGTATAAAATTTCTTATCTTGTTCCATACCTTTAATCTTTTTTTATCTGCAACAACATATCATCCACATCATTTCCCGGACTGCACATCGGCATCACCTCGCCTTCTTCAATGACAGCCACTTGTAAAAGATAAGGACCTTCCGTATGGATCATACGATCGATAGCAGCCTCCAGTTCTTCACGGGCAACAACCGTTTCATTCGGAATATTATAGGCAGAAGCGATCATATTGTAATCCGGATTTAACATCGGTGTAAATGAATACCGGCGATGGAAAAACATTTCCTGCCACTGACGAACATTTCCCAAATAGTTATTGTTAAGCAAAATCATCTTAACCGGTGCACCTTGTTCCATAATCGTACCGAACTCCTGTATGGTCATCTGAATACCACCATCGCCCATAAACAAACAAACCAGACGATCCGGAGCTCCAAAAGTTGCTCCAATCGCAGCCGGAATTCCAAATCCCATAGTACCCATACCACCAGATGTAACGATACTTCTCTTTTTCGTAAATTTGAAATAACGCGCAGAAAGCATTTGGTTTTGACCGACATCCGTTACCAAAATTGCCTCGTTTCCTGTCATTTCAGTAACCTTACGTACAACCTCACCCATTTTTATCGGTCCGTCCTGAGGATGAATTTCCGGCTCAATTACAATGCGACGTTCTTCCTCATGATGCACCTCAAAACTGTCAATCCATTCCGTATGCTGTTGTTTTTTCATTAACGCAGTCACGGCAGCCAATGTATCCTTACAGTTACCTAATACGGCCAAATCAACCGGTACGTTCTTATTTACCTCACTGGGATCTATCTCAAAATGAATCTTGCGGGCCTGCTTGGCATATGTACTCAAATTTCCCGTAATCCGATCGTCGAAACGCATACCTACGGCTATCAACAGATCACACTCCTGAGTCTTACGATTACTAGCCAGACTGCCATGCATACCCAACATACCCATATTCAAACGATGATCAGAAGGCAAGGCGGACAATCCTAACAAAGTACATCCCGCCGGCATGTCAGCCAATTCCAGGAACTGAAGCAATTCTTCCTGTGCTTCGCCCAGCTCGACACCTTGACCGACCAAAACCAAAGGCCGTTTTGCCTCATTAATCATACGTGCAGCCTCAACGACTGATTCCGGATCGGTTTTAGGAACAGGAACATAACTTCGTACAAAATCCACATTCTCCGGTTCGTAATCAACCATACCAACCTGAGCATTTTTTGCAAAGTCCAAAACTACAGGCCCCGGACGTCCGGAGCGTGCAATATAAAAAGCCCGACTGACAGCCCAGGCAATATCCTCCGGACGACGAATCTGATAAGCCCATTTTGATATAGGTTGGGTCACACCAACCAAATCACACTCTTGAAAAGCATCAGATCCCAACATATTGGCACCTACCTGACCACAAATCACAACTATCGGCGTACTATCCATCATTGCATCAGCAATACCGGTAATCGTATTAGTTGCTCCCGGTCCACTCGTTACCAAACAGACACCTACTTTTCCAGACACACGGGCATACCCCTGAGCTGCATGTGCAGCTCCCTGTTCATGACGAACCAAAACATGATTCAATGTGTCCTTATGATCGTAAAGTGCATCAAATACCGGCATAATAGCTCCTCCCGGATATCCGAAAAGCGTCGTAACCCCTTCATTCTCCAAAGAACGCATTAAAGCCTCCGCACCTGTAATTCTCTGTTTTTCCATGATATATAATACTACCTTTTAATCATTTATAATACGAACTCCACCCTTATCAGCCGAACTAACCATAGAAGCATATGCCTTAAGCGACTTCGGAACAATACGGTTGCGTGTCATCGGACGCTGTGGACGGGCGGCCAGTTCCTCATCGCTCAACTTCACCTGAATCGTACGGTTCGGAATATCAATCTCTATCAGGTCTCCATCCAAGATTTTTCCTATATTACCTCCTGCTGCAGCTTCCGGTGAAATATGACCGATGCTCAGGCCTGACGTACCTCCAGAAAAACGTCCGTCAGTAATTAAAGCACATTCCTTACCTAAATGACGACTCTTGATATAGGAAGTCGGATAGAGCATTTCCTGCATTCCGGGACCTCCTTTAGGGCCTTCGTGCGTGATCACAACAACATCTCCACGAACAACCTTTCCATTCAGGATGCCCTCACAAGCATCTTCTTGAGAATCAAAAACTTTTGCAGGGCCACAAAAATGCCAGATACTTTCATCAACACCCGCTGTTTTAACAACACAACCATCCTGTGCAATATTACCAAACAGAATAGCCAGTCCACCATCCTTGCTATAGGCATGCTCTACTTCGCGAATGCATCCGTCTGCCCGGTCTGTATCCAACGTGTCATAAGTATTGTTTTGTGATCCCATCTTGTTACTAAACACACCTCCTGGAGCACTGCTATAAATACGCAAGGCCTCTTCACTGACCTGGTCTCCCATAATCGAATACTTATTTATATCTTCGCCCAAAGTAGCTCCATTCACACGAATGCAAGTAGTATCCAACAGGTTTACCCGTGCCAATTCCCCTAGAATATTCAAGATACCTCCAGCACGGTTACATTCCTGAATAGAATATTTGACCGTGTTCGGAGCCAGTTTACACAAACAAGGTACTTTTCGGCTCAAGGCATCAATATCTGCCATTTTGAAGTCTACTCCGGCTTCATTGGCAATTGCCAGTAAATGAAGTACTGTGTTGGTTGAACCGCCCATGGCAATATCCAAAGTCATGGCATTCAGAAAAGCCTGACGAGTCGCAATACTTCTGGGCAATACCCGATCGTCTCCCTCTTCATAATATTTAAGCGCATTCTTCACGATCAACTGTGCGGCGTCTTTAAATAATTGAATACGATTGACATGGGTAGCCAAAATGGTTCCATTTCCAGGAAGAGACAATCCTAAAGCCTCCGTCAGAGAATTCATGGAATTAGCCGTAAACATTCCCGAACAACTACCGCATCCGGGACAAGCATGTTCCTCAATCTCATTCAATTCTTCCTGAGTCACCGTATCATCGGCACCCTTTACCATAGCAGTAATCAAATCAATGTTTTGTCCTCGCCATTTTCCGGCCTCCATCGGACCTCCGGACACAAAAACAGTCGGAATATTCAGCCGCATACTGGCCATCAGCATTCCCGGTGTAATTTTATCACAGTTCGAAATACAAATCATTGCATCAGCCTTGTGCGCATTCACCATATATTCCACACTGTCAGCAATAATATCCCGCGATGGCAAAGAATACAACATACCGTCGTGCCCCATTGCAATACCATCGTCTATGGCAATCGTATTGAATTCGGCCGCATAACATCCCAATTTTTCAATTTCGGCCTTTACCAACTGACCGATTTCATGTAAATGTGTATGTCCCGGCACGAATTGAGTAAAAGAATTGACTATAGCGATAATTGGTTTTCCAAATTGTTCCCGTTTCATTCCATTGGCTACCCACAAAGCACGGGCTCCCGCCATTCTGCGCCCTTCCGTACTGAAGGCACTCCTAAGCTGATGTTTCATCGTATTATGTTTTAGTTTTTTCATTTTTCATTGAGCACACAAATTTATAGGCTTTTTTTTTATTAAACAAAAGTTTTTAGAATAAAATGCCTTTTAAATACGAATTAAAACTAAAAACATTATTTAAATTACAAATTATAATATCACAAATCTTAATTATTTCATTTATGCTCAAATTGGATTCTATTCAAGTCAACTTTTCATTTTAATATTTATAGAAATAAACAATATAAGATACGACTACTCCATCTCGAACTATAATACATAGCCGACCCGCAACAAACCAAGAATATTCCTTTCCTGATTATTCCTGATCAAATGGATAGCGGGCTGTACATAACCATTTTTATGAGAAAAAGGAAACTTCCAGGTTAATTCACCCGCCCATTCATATGAATCCATAAAATCTGCATGATTAATAAAAATACCACCAACCGTCTGTTTTTTATGGAAAACCATTCCAACTCCAACGTAATTCCGACAATTCAAATATGCAGCCGGAGAAACCGAATATTGCAAAAGCAAATGAACATTCCGAAATACCCGTTTTTCTATATACCCCCATAAAACAGTCGATATGTTTTTCTTATTTACATTTATCTCATCAAATTCACGGCCATTTTTATGCTCTGAATCTCCTTCTAAATAAAAGACAAAACCACCAAAATAACCATTACCATTTCTCTGATAATCTACAGAAATAATACTCAAGAGACCATCTGCATCAGGACAAAAACGGAATACATTGTTCATTCCGGTAATATTCCGATATCCTGTTCCATTATATAATGACGATTCAATGGTCCAATGATTAAATTTCAATTTATAGTCTATCGCCATGGATGCTACCGGATAATTGGCTATCGGATAATTAGCGGATATTGTAGGAAATATACCACAGGAGCTGTTGGTAAACAAAGAAGTACACGATGAAACAAAATAATCCTCATTCAAATTACGCACACCGAAGAAAAAAGAAGATTGCTCCATAGGAATCCGAATCCCCAAAACGGCTGGTGCCAAAGGAATACCTTCTGCTTCAATATTGGAAAACACCTGTAAATCATTTGCCAGACGTTCCTGTCTAGTTTTGGCTACACTGACAGATGCACATTCAAATTCTATTTTTCTACCCAAAGGTAAAGTAAAATCACTCCGAAGCAGGTTCACCCAATTTGCTCCCTTTCTGAAATCTGTCTGCAATTCTGTTGTATAAGTCAATTCGAAAGTCTGTGCAACAAGATGGTGACAGTTCATAAGCCCTGTCACCATAAAAACAACATATATATTCTTCATTGTTATATTCAATCTGTTACAGCCATTTCACAAATCGCTTGATATACCAGTTCTTAACCAATTGAGTCAACATACAATAAGACAACAAAATACCCAATAACCAAGGGAAATAGCTTAAAGGAAGCGGTTGTAAGCCTATAACCTGTCCGACTGAAGTAAACGGAATCAGAATGCCTATAGCCATGATCAGGAAAGTTAATCCCATTACAGGCCACGAAGCACAACTTTGAATAAAAGGAATTTTTCTTGTCCGTATCATATGTACTATCAAAGTCTGTGAAAGAAGTCCTTCTATAAACCATCCGGATTGAAACAAAGTTTGATGTTCTGCCGAATTGCATCCAAAAACATACCACATAACCAGATAAGTAGCTATATCAAAAATAGAACTGATCGGTCCGATAAAAATCATGAAACGACTCAGGTCGGAAGCATCCCATTTACGTGGTTTACATAAATATTCAGCATCCATACGGTCAAACGGTATCGTTGTCTGCGACAAATCATACAACAGATTCTGAATAAGCAAATGAATAGGCAACATCGGCAAGAAAGGAAGAAATGCACTGGCAGCCATCACACTAAACATACTACCGAAATTCGAACTTGCGGTCATCTTTACATATTTAATAATGTTACCAAAAGTCTTTCGTCCCTCCAGCACACCAGCCTCCAACACCATCAAATCCTTTTCCAATAGAATAATATCTGCACTCTCTTTGGCTATATCCACGGCTGAATCAACAGAAATACCGATATCAGACTGACGTAATGCCGAAGCGTCATTAATCCCATCCCCCAAAAAACCGACTGTGTTTTGCTGTTCCTGAAGCAAAATGATAATCTCTGTTTTCTGTAAAGGAGTCAGTTTTGAAAAAACAGTGGTATTCAGGACTGCTTCTCTACGTTCCTCATCGCTCAAAGCCGCCAACTCCGATCCTGTAAGCACATTATCCGTTTTGATACCTACCTGTCTGGCAATTGTCCGTACTACAGCATCATTATCTCCTGACAAGATTTTCACCTCGACTCCATGTTCATGTAACTGACGTATTGCACCGGCTGCGGATTGTTTGGGTGGATCAAGAAAAGCAAGAAAACCAATCAGCACCATATCATTTTCATCTTTTACACAAAAATTACAATCCTTATCCAAATAACTTTTATGGGCTACGGCCAAAACACGCATACCCTGCTTATTCAATTGTTCGCTGATAAGTTTTGCTTTCTGCTTAAGTTCCGATGTAAAAGGCTGTACGGTCTTATCAAATTCAGCATAAGAACAGATTTCAATCATCTCTTCCACAGCCCCTTTTGTAATAATCTGCCTTTTACCTTGTCTATCCTCGATGACAACAGACATTCTCCGACGGGTAAAATCAAAAGGGATTTCATCTACTTTCCGATAATTATCCTTCAGATGGTCCAATGCCAATTCCTTTATATGAGAAAGTATGGCTTTGTCCATAAGGTTCTTTAGTCCGGTCTGGAAATAGCTGTTAAAAAAAGCATGACGCAAAATCCGTTTATCCGTATCATTACTGCCATCCGCATTTATGTATTTTTCCAAAACAATCTGATCACAAGTCAAAGTTCCGGTCTTATCCGTACAAAGGATATTCATGGCACCAAAATTCTGAATTGCATTCAAATCCTTCACAATTGTTTTTTTCTTGGACATAGCAACAGCCCCTTTAGAAAGGTTAGCCGTGACAATCATTGGCAGCATTTCGGGAGTCAGTCCGACTGCCACAGAAACAGCAAAAATAAAAGCTTCCAACCAGTCACCTTTGGTCAAACCATTTACCAGAAAAACAAAGGGAATCATAATCATCATAAAACGAATCAGCAAAAAGCTGACTTTACTGATACCTTTGTCAAATGCCGTCGCTGCACGATGACCGGATATGTTTTTTGCTACTGTTCCCAAATAAGTTTGATTACCAGTAGCCAGCACAACACCAATAGCCGAACCACTGACAACATTCGACCCCATATAACAAATATTATCCAGTTCAACGACACTACCAGGCTTTTCACCGTGGATATCCGGACATTTTTCTACAGGATCAGACTCTCCGGTAAGCGAAGACTGACTGACAAACAAATCCTTTGCCTGAATGATTCGAATATCAGCCGGTATCATATCACCAGCTGCAATCATCACAATATCTCCGGGTACGAGTTCGGCAATACTGATTTCTTCATCCAAACAGCCAGCACGTTTTACATAACAGGTATTGGTCACCATTTTCAATAAAGCTTCGCTCGACTTTCCTGCTTTCCATTCCTGCCAAAATCGAAGTATGGCACTGAAAACAACCATTGTTGAAATAATAATTATAGCCGTCCAATCCTGTTCTCCAGGGTCCGCCAACAAAACGTCAAGTATAAACGAAATCAGAACTAAAACCGTTAAAACTCCGATAAACGGATTAATAAACGTCTTGACAAACGTAGAAACCGGATTCTTTTTCTGTTCATGTTCCACTTCATTTTTCCCATAAACCGACTGTCGCATTTCCACTTCTTCCTGACTCAATCCCATTTTTGTCGTCTGGAAATACTGATAAACCAAATGAACTGGTTGTACTGCGGCCAAAAATACCTTTTCTGCATTAAATGTACCTTGATGCATTGTTTTTTTCTTCTTCCACATTTTGCGTTGTGTTACAAGTTATTACTCCAGTTATTTTAAACGCTGCAAAAGTAAGAGCATCTTTTCGGAAACTCCGTTAGAGACCTATTAGAACGGTATTAGAAACCCATTAGAAAATTTTCATTACTTATTCCGTATATCACTTTTTATGCTTATCTTTGTCACTCAAACTTCAAAAAATAAAAGAAATGAATACGACTTCAAACAAGTACATCACAGTAGCTTATGAGTTATACACTGATTTCGACGGCAAACAGGAACTGGTAGAAAAGGCACCCGTAGAACATCCTTTCCAGTTTATTTCCGGTTTGGGAACTACACTTGATGCCTTCGAAGCACAGATTACCCCACTTGCCAAAGGCGACAAATTTGACTTTGTCCTAAGTATTGAAGAAGCTTACGGTGAATACGAACAGGAACACGTTGTCGAAGTTCCCAAAGAAGTATTCCACGTTAACGGCAAGTTCGACAATGAACATATTTATCCGGGTGCAGTTGTTCCTTTGACCAATGGCGACGGAGCACGATTCAACGGAACCATTGCAGAAATTGCCAACAATACCGTAACTGTAGACCTCAATCATCCGCTCGCAGGAAAAGAACTTCACTTTATCGGAGAAGTAACAGAAATGCGCGAGGCAACCAAAGAAGAGATCCAGCAAATGTTGAATATGCTGAGCGGTGAAGGCGGCTGTGGTTGTGGCGGATGCGGCGGCGGATGCGACGAAGGTGGTTGCTGCGACAGTCAAAAGGGGGGCTGTTGCGGTTGCAATTAACAACAGGCCACATAAAAACACAAAGCAAGACAAAAAAACAAGCATGAGCAATACATTTGGCAACATATTCCGTCTGACCAGTTTTGGTGAAAGTCACGGCCCTGCCATAGGTGGGGTCATTGACGGTTTTCCAGCTGGAATCGACATCGACACAGAATTTATTCAAAACGAGCTGAACCGCCGCCGTCCGGGACAAAGCCATTTGACCACTCCTAGAAAAGAAGCTGATCAAGTTGAATTCCTTTCCGGCATATTCGAAGGTCGCTCTACAGGGTGTCCCATAGGATTTATTGTCCGAAACACCAACCAACATTCGAACGATTACGACAACATACGTAACCTGTTCCGTCCGTCGCATGCCGATTTTACTTATACCAGCAAATATGGCTTGCGCGACCATGCCGGAGGCGGCCGTTCATCCGCCCGGGAAACTATTGCCCGGTGTGTAGGCGGCGCATTAGCCAAATTAGCTTTGCGCCAACTGGGCATCCAAATATATGCCTATACCTCTCAAGTTGGTGATATCTGCCTGAATCCGGATTACCGTCTTTATCAGCCGGAACTGATAGAAAGTAATCCTGTACGCTGCCCTGACCCGGAAATAGCCGAACGAATGGCTGCACGTATTTCTGAAGTTAAAGCCAAAGGCGATACCATAGGCGGTGTCATTACAGGCGTTATCCAAGGTTGTCCAGTCGGATTGGGCGAACCCGTTTTCGGAAAATTGCATGCAGCCCTAGGATATGCCATGCTCAGCATTAATGCCGTCAAAGGATTTGAATACGGAAAAGGATTTGCAGGTGTAAGCGAAACCGGCAGTCAGCAAAACGATATTTTCTTTCAGAACAATGGGAAAATAGATGTGAAGACCAATAACAGTGGTGGTATACAAGGCGGCATCAGCAACGGTCAGGACATTTATTTCCGGGTGGCTTTCAAACCGGTTGCTACCATCCTGATGGAACAAGCAACCGTTTCAGCCGATGGTACGGACACCGTACTCAAGGCACGTGGACGCCACGATGCCTGCGTACTCCCACGCGCAGTTCCCATTGTTGAATCTATGGCTGCAATGACCATACTAGACTATTATCTACTCAACAAAACGACAACAATATAACTTTTTTGAGAAATAAACACTCAAAAATTTGCATTATAACAACAATTTGTTATCTTTGCAGCAAAGAGTTGTGAAACTCCAGTTTTTATAGCTTAATTAAAAGATCTAGTTTAGTTTTTGTGTTGGTTAATGGGAGCTTTTTTGAGCTCCCATTAATTTTTTTCATACCTATAAAAAAGTTTGAAAAAATGAAAATAATCCATACTAGTGACTGGCATCTTGGACAAACGCTCTACGGCCATGACCGCACAGAAGAACAAACTGCATTTTTAAATCAGTTAGTCGAAATCGTCAGGAAAGAACAGCCGGACGCATTGGTCGTCAGTGGTGATATTTTCCATACCAGTACTCCTTCATCTACAATTCAGAAGCTCTACACCGAACATCTGCTTCGTATCCGCCAGGCAGCTCCAACAAGTACAATCGTCGTCACAGCCGGCAATCACGACAGTGCTTCCAAATTAGAAATTACCAGTAGCCTTTGGCAACACTTCGGAGTATATATTATCGGACAAATTCATCGCAACACTGATGGAACAGCAGATCTGTCACACCATATCATTCCTGTTCGTCCTACTCCTGAAAGTGCTCCAAAAGGGTTTATCATAGCTGTTCCTCATGTCTATCCCTACAATTTTCCGGATTTAACAGGTGATACTCCACGAGAACAACGCCAAGAAGCTTTCTTTAAGACACTCCAGACCATTACCGATCAGCTGAACTCCGACAACCTTCCTGTAGTCCTGATGGCCCACCTGACCGTGACGGGAAGCGATCAGACCGGTCATGATCTTTCCTTAGGCGGCATGGACAGTATTGACATCCGAACACTTGGCAACGGTTATGATTATCTGGCCTTGGGACATATTCACGGACAACAAACACTCTCCTCTCCATGTGGTACTGCCCGATATTGCGGTACACCAATTCCAGTTAGTTTCGACGAAAAAGGCATACACTCGGTCAGCCTTGTTGAAATAACAGCTCACCATACCCACCCCAAAATACAAACCATCCCAATCCAGAACCCTTGTCCGCTCCATACCCTTCCAACCACACCGCTTCCAATCGAAGAAGCACTCGAAGCATTGCGGAATTTCTCAACGACAGACACGGCCTATATCCGATTAAACGTATTGGCAGAAAACTTTCTTAATCCCAATGCCCAGGAACAAGCTTCAGAACTATCCCGGCAAAAAGGCTACCGTTTCTGTTACATACATATCCAAAGACCCGAGTCAAAACTACAAAATCAGCATCATGCCCTGACCGTTCAAGAATTACGTAAAAAGTCACCTGTTGACATTGCCCGCATGTACTACGAAGATACTCAAAACACCAACCTCCCCGAAGATTTTACTACCATGATCCAGGAAGCATGGCATCAAATCCAAGAAGAAAATAATTAGTTTCAACTCATATTCCTTATGCATTTCAAGAAACTTTATATAAAAAATCTGGCATCAATTGAAGAAGCAGAAATCGACTTCGAAAACGGCCCGCTTTCTGAAGATGCCCTATTTCTGATTTGTGGCGAAACCGGATCTGGAAAAACCACTCTTTTAGATGCTATCTGCCTTGCTTTGTTCAACAACACACCACGCATGGAACAAAGCAAGCAAGAATGTTATTATGATCATCCGACCAATTCTGAAACAGCTCAGAACCAGATTTCCAAAACCGACGATCCCCGACAACTTTTACGCAGAAATACAGGCGAAGCTATTGTACAACTTGAATTTACCGGATCGAACGACTTAAAATACACAGCCATTTGGAATGTTTATCGAAGTCACCGTAAAAGTACAGGAACCCTACAAGATATCCGATGGACTCTGATCGATGAAACCAACAATTGTACCTATACCAAAAAGGGAGAGATCAAAGAAGAAATCAGTCAAGCCGTTGGCTTGACCTTTGAACAATTCTGCCGAACGACCATGCTGGCACAAGGGGATTTCACACGATTTTTAAAGAGCGACAGTAAAGACAAGTCTGACATTCTGGAAAAACTGACTGGCACGGCAATCTATTCCCGTATAGGAATCCAAATTTTTCAGATCAACAAACAAAAACGAAATGCGCTCGAACAGCAACAATTAAAACTCAATAATATCCGGCTGTTCACACCGGAAGAATTGGAACAATACAACACCGAACTGCAGGAATACATCCAACAGATTGGGCGCATGCGTCAAAAACAAAAAGAACTTCAGGCACTGGAACAATGGCAAAAACGCGCTATCGAACTGGCCCGACAAGCAGAAATAAAGCATAACGAACTAACAAAGAAACAGACCGAGCTTCAATCTGAACAATTTCTTGCAAAAGAAAAGCTACTGGAACAATGGCACAGTTCTGCAGACGCCCGAACTCAACTTAACCAGCTGACCGTTCTTCGACAACGTGAAAAAGAACTTCAAAAACAATTGTTGGAAAAGAGTAACACTTATGCCAATCTCTGTTTCGACCTGAAACAACTGAAACTTTACATAACAAAAATCGAACAAAACGTACAACAGGTCCGCAACATACAGACAGCATTGGCTCCACTTTCAAGTATGCTTGAAAACGAACAGGCCATATCAGCAACCTTGCGCCAACTTATTCAACAACGCGTACGTCTTGATTCGCTAAAGGAACGGGAACTACAATTACGCCAGCAACTCACAATCCAGGAAGAGAAAAGCAAAGCATCGGGTAAAGAAGCCCAAAAACTTGCAGAACAGCTGGAACAACTACAAAAAAATATCACTGAACAGCAACAGCAACTCAACCAGAAAAAAGCTACAGAAGTCCTACAACAAAAAAGCCTTCTGGAACAAGAACGACATTTGCTTCAACCAGCGCTGACCGACATTACGCTTCTGATAGAGCGTCGGAACAACAAGCAACAAGCTCGAACATCCTGCAGCAACTGGCAAAACCAACTACAAAAAACAGCTGAAGCAGAAAAGGCAGCAACTTTAGAACAAACAGAAAAGAAAAAAGCAGCCGACGACTTCGAACAATTATTCAATAAACAAAAAGCCGCCATCGAAGACTGGGCACGCGAAGCCCGCTTCCGTCTTCATCCCGGAGATTCCTGTCCCGTATGTGGCCAAACCGTCCACAACATTCCCACCGATGAACAGTTCCGCTCCATACTGACTCCCATGCAAGAAAAGTTAGACCTTCTGAAAAAAGAAAGCGATGAACAGGAAGCTAAAGTACGCAGCCTCAATGCCCAAAGAAAAGCCTACGAAGAACAATATCGACAAGCCGTTGAAATCCTGCACACTTGCGAAGCAAACTATTCGGAAGCTTACACAAAAGCCAGTCAAAGCTGCGCAGCCTGTGGGATACCAACCTTTCAGCAAGATACACCAGCACAGCTGGATAACCGTCTGAAAAATGTACAGACCCAACTGGAACATCTGAACATCAAGGAACAGGAAATCAACAGACTCAACCAACATATACAGCAGCTACAGCAGAAAAAAGACCAGTTGCAAACCTTATTTAACACCAAAAACAAAGAAACGAACCAACTCGAACAGCTTCATGCGGCATTAAAGAAACAAATCGAAGAACTCATCCGACAAGCCAGTTCCGAACAACAGGCACTTAGCGAACAAGAAAATCTGCTGGCTCCTCAGATACTCTGGGAGGACTGGAAAAATATCTGGAAAAACGATCCGTCCCAACTGTTAACCAGATTAGAACAAACCGGTAAAACCTATCGTCTGTCACGAGAACAGCAACAGCAACTCGAGCAACAGCTCAATCAGGCACAATCTGAATTACGCGAAGCCGAACGCAGCTGCCAGTCTGTCACTCTAGATTTTCCGGAGTGGACTCAGATTCCGGCCACCCGTACCCTATTCCAACCCGAAGGACTTCTCTCCCGTTGGAATGAGCTACAATCACAAGCCTATAATCTGGCACAAAGTCGAAATAATCTCCGGAAAGAAACAGATGCACAAACCCAAGCCCTTCAGGATTTTTATCACACACATCCCGATATCTCTCCGGAACGCCTGAGCTATCTAACCCGAATGACCACAGACGATACAACCAATCTGCAACACCACCTGCAAAAAGCCCGAAACGAAGAAGTAGCATTGCAGAGTGCTTTGAAACTTATTCTTGAAGAACAAGAGCAGCACATCGGAAATCGTCCTCCTTTTGCACTGACTGACGATCAGTCGCTTGAAGAACAACTCCGAAGTACTGAACAGGCAATATCAGAAACCGACCAGAAGATCGGACGTCTGACAACCACTTTGGAAGAAAACCGGCAACGGCAAAAACAATGCGAACAAGAGCAAAACGAATACAAACGCCTTGAGTCGGACTACCACAAATGGAACAGTCTGTGTCATCTTTTCGGCGACAATAACGGAGTAAAATTCAGGAATATAGCCCAAAGCTACGTACTCCGCGAACTACTCTATCATGCCAACCAATATCTACGACAGTTCACCGACCGCTACGAAATGATTTGTCCGTCAGTGAGCCTGACCATCCTGATCCGAGATTTCTATCAGGGGGGTGCCCAACGTCCAACAAGTACCCTTTCAGGAGGTGAAAGTTTTCTAGTTTCCCTGTCACTGGCTCTCGGCTTGTCTGCATTAACCCACGACAACCAGTCTGTCGACACCCTCTTTATCGATGAAGGATTCGGAACACTGAGCAGCGATTATCTGAATGTCGTCATGGATACATTAGAAAAACTACACCAACTTAACGGCAAGCGCGTCGGCATCATCAGCCACGTAGAAGGATTGCGCGAACGTATCCGCACCCAGATTCAGGTACGCCGTAAAGACAATTCCTGCAGCGAAATCAAAACTGTCTGCCTCAACTGACCCCGAACACCACGAGCCCTCCCCGGATGTTTCCCCTGCCTTTTTCAGGCTCTCAGGAAACATCCGGGGAGGGCTCGTTTTTTATTATCTTCCTTTATGAAAAATCAGTCCGTCTCCCAATGCCCGCTTATGAATGTCGCGGACGAATCATCCGCACCACCGTGGTCAATGTGTTTTGAATCGGCTTACCTAAAATAATCAGCGTCACAGCTATCAGAATCAGCACGATGCCCAGTCCCTGCTGCCAGGTGAACGCCTCGCCGAAAACAAAAGCACCGATACAGACCGCCGTGACCGGTTCGAGCGCTCCCAACACCGAAGTCATCGTCCCTCCGATATGGTGGACAGCTAACAACAGCGTAATGTTGGAAATCACGGTCGGCAACACCGCCAACAGGAACAGGTTTACCCCCGACAACACATCCGGCACCGGTTGCCATCCGCCGGTATAGCACATTTTCCCCACGAACAGCAAGGTGGTGAACACAAACACGTAAAAAGCCAGTTTACGGCTGTTCATCGTACGCAGGCGCGACTTATTGACCGTCGTGATATAACTGGCATATCCCAATGCCGAGCACAACACTAAAAATACCCCTGTGGCACTGAAAGCCACATCGCCACTGATAGAAAGTTTCGCCACGCCATAAACAGCCAGCAAAATAGCAATCCACGTAAGCAACGACGCCTTTTCACGATACAAAACCAACATCAGCAAGGTAACGAACACGGGGTAAGTAAAATGCAGCGTAGTGGCCACTCCCGCTCCCATGTAATCATATCCCCAGAACAGGAACTGTGCGGAAACCATATAAAATGATGCCAGCACAAACAGAAGCGGCAAATCGCGCCAGTCAATAGCAAACGATTCATGATGCACCTTCATCATCACTCCCAATGCCACCGTAGCCATCAGGAAACGATAGAACAGAATCGAATCAATGGTCATCCCGCCATGCATCAGCGGCAAGGTAAACAGCGGAATCAGTCCGAAGGTCACCGAAGTGACCACCCCATAAAAAATCCCTTTAAAACTATTCATCTCCAATTAAATTTTTCCAGTAAGGTTTCTTCTTCTTTTCATTCAACGACACCAAGTCATCCTTTCCGCTTACAGTTCCACTTCGACAGCTGCCGGATAGAGGCGCTCCGGGTCGTAATAAGCAGCACAGCTGTTCACCATATTTTCAACCGAACATTTCAATTTGCCACTAAACACTTTCCGTCCATTCACCCGTACGGTGATCTTTTTCGACAGGTCTACCAGATTTTCATTCAAATAAATTATGAATTTTCCGCGTTTGGCCGGTTGATACTGTTTCGTAAACTTCAATTCTATTCCCCAATGCGGATCCCGCTCCACGGTTGTATACGTCACATCATCAACCGTCATATCAATCCGGTTGTCACGGATTTCCATCACATATCGGGTGCGGCTTCCCGGAACCGTATCCGTACGTTCCACAACATAAAGGTTATAAAATCCGTCGCGATACCATCCATCCATGTCATACTGCTCCCAAACCACCTTTTTCGGATGCGGCTGGCGCGTAAACTGTTTCAGCCAAGGTGTTGTCGGCCGGTAGTCAATGCAGTGGCCCATACCCGGAATCAGTTCCACCCGATGTGCATAGCCCTCCGGATCGGTCTGCTGCAGGCTGTCGAATTCCTGGCGGACATATTCCGTCAGCTGATTTCGATAGAATCCGGCATCCTTGCTACCGGTCAGCAAAGAAAATCCGATGTTCCGGCAATTTTCAGCCGGTGCATTCTTCAGCGGTTCGCCACCGGCCATCGGTCCGGCCGCTGCCAGATAATCGGCATAGAACGAAGCCAGACGCTGGCTGCCGTATCCGCCTTCCGATATGCCGAAGAAATAAACCTTGTTCGCATCGATCTGCCCTGTCACAAAAGCCTGGCGCAACAACTGTTTCCAGGCAAACTGCTTCGACTTCTGCCACCAGCGGTAATATTCTCCCATATTCGGAATCTGCGGAATGAAATATGCCGACGGAGCATCATCGAACATCCGGCACAGCGCAAGTCCCGTGGCCCACTCATCATTCTTATGACCGGAACCATGAAGATAGACGAACATCGGGAAACCATTTTCAGGCTTTTCTCCTTTCGTTCCCCAATAATACATCAGGTCGGCATAAGGTTCGAGCTGACGCGGCAGACGCCATTTACCAATCCGTTCCTGCTCCAGCGGTTCCAGACCGATCAGTTTCGGCTCGCGCACCTCCTTATTGGCCCGACACCAAGCCTCCCAAACCTGTTTCCTTACTTGAGCCACCTCCGACACCGGGATGAAACTACCGCCATCATACACCGTATCCTTACCGGCTATGGCCTGCTTGAAGAAAGCCACCATGCCCTCTTCATCCGCCGGCACCTCTCTTGTGCTCGTTTCACGACGCAAATGTCCCGTCTCATCAGTCGTTGCAACCGGCAAACCGGCCGATACACTGCCTGCCAGACCGAAAATCACACTGCAAAATAAAAATATCCGATTCATAGTCATCATAATTAATCTCATTATCATCAAAACACGCCATCGTGTTTTTGTATATCCGTCTACAAAGATATATATAATCTGAGAAAACACCTGATAAAAATCCAATCCCCCAATCTTTCCCGTTTGACAATTTGACAAACGAAAATCCTCTATCTATCCCCTTCCGAAGTAATTCGCTATGGAGCAACGATCTGAACCTTTATCAGTTCATAATTACAAGAAAAGTACCCTGATAAATAAAAGAAAACAAGCATAAAAAGCGTAGTTTTATAAATTGGTCAGTTACAAATGTTTCTAAAATAACGCTTCTTATGCCCGTTCTGAAGATTTTGCTCTTAATCCAAGGATATCAAATAGAACTTATATCTATCATTTTATCAGTAAACGAACCATAGGACAAAGCAAAAAAAATAATTTAATCTACATCTAATTCCATCAATTCTCCCGTCACGGAATTCATGATAAAGCCACGCACCGTGATTCCGTCGGCAGGAATCAGCGGATGATGGCGCACGATGTGCGCGCTTTGCCGCACGGCCTCCTCCGTATCATTAAATCCACTGAGCCAGGAACGCAGATTCACGTCGCAATATTCCATCATTTCAATATGATCCTGCGACACGCCCCGCTCGCGCATGTGCTGCAACATCTGTTCACTGTTCATGTGCTGCACTCCGCAATCTGTATGCCCGATAATCATCACCTCTTCTACTCCCAGCTCATATATCGCCACCAGCAGACTACGCATGGCGCTGCCGAATGGATGCGTAATGGTGCCGCCCGCATTTTTAATGATTTTCACATCGCCATTTTTCAGTCCCAATGCAGCCGGCAACAATTCAACCAACCGGGTGTCCATACACGTAACAATGGCTATTTTCTTATCGGGATATTTGGTTGTCAGAAACCGCTCGTAAGCTTTGGTTTCTACAAAAGTCTTGTTGAAATTCAAAAGTTCGTCTATCATTGTCTTTTTATTATATTTTCTTCATGATGCTCTATTGCATGTACAAAGATAACGCTTTTATTTGGAAATATAGATTTAAATTCACCATGAAAGAATTATGGCCGAATATCAAAAATAAGAAAGTACATAAACAAAAAATGCTCACCATCCATTTGCAACAGACAACAAAGACTTATCGTCAAACAATCAGTTCATATCCAACAATATTGAAAGAACGGACAAGGATTATTTTCCTTGCCGAAACATTTATGCCCCAAATACATGACCTGTAAAGAACTGCCGGCAGAAGTATTCAGGTTTTATATCCGGTTACTTCTGTCGACATATTTTTATGCCCGAAATCAGGAATCCAAACGTCCTGAGGCACGAAGATATTCCAATTCAGCAATCTTGTATTGGGTTTTGGCTTCGATCAGATTGCTCTTTGCCTGTAACAGTTTTGCCCGCGCATCCAACAAGTCGGACAGCAATGCCATGGACGATTGATAACGGTTCCGGACAACCCTCAGATGTTCCGAAGCATGCTGCAAAGAAGACTCGGCTGCAAGTATCAGCTGATAGCCGTCTTGGACCTGATGAGCCGCCCGCTGAAGATCCAGCTCCAGGAAACGCTTGTTTTTCTGAAGATCGAGCTCAGCATTCCGAACATCCAATTTGTTTTTCCGCACTTTCTTCAGATTGGCTCCCCACTGAAAAAGAGGAACCTTGACAGACAACATTACTGCGCCAAGTCCGTCCTTGAACTCCTGTTCATAAGGCATCAACACGCCGTTTCCGGCATCGACCATACTGTTCAGCTTGATATTTCCATAATACGTATATCCGGCCATGAGACCGACCGTGGGCAACATGCCGGCCCGAGTCAGCTTGACTTGCTCCCGGGCCGCATCGACCTGATGTTCCAAAAGGCGCAGCTCCGGACGGGCTTCAACACCGGCCGACGACAAAACGGGTTCCGCAACATGAATTGCTGTATCAGCAAGAAGAAACGAAGTGTCATAAGACAGACCGGTAACCCGACATAAAGACAACCGACACAGATCTGCTCCGTTCTGTACTTTCTTCAACTGATAGGACACGTTGCTGCGTTCAGCCTCAATCTGCAACAAAGCATCATCGGTGGCCAGTCCGTTTTGTACCATTACTGCGATTTGACTGTAAAGAGAGTCCATCTGCTCCCGATACCCCTCCAGCATAAGCACTTTGCTTTGGACTGCCAACAAAGTCCAATAGGACTTCTCGGCCTCAGCCAGCACATCCATCCGGGTCATCCGGTGCTGTTCCTGTGCAACCGCTCCGCCAATGTCGGACAAATGTTTTCCGGCCATAATCTGACCACCGGCATAAAGCGGCTGGGTAAGCGTAAAACCCGCCATATACATACCACGCATCCGCAGATCCATTCCCATGATGTCCATATCCGGAAAGACATAAGCCCCCGTGGCCGATGCCTCCAGCTTAGGAAAATAAGCGGTCCGCGCTATCTGCCGGTCCAAGCGGGACTGCTGTAATTTCAGATCAGACTGCTGCAACTCTTCGCTGTTCGAAAGAGCCAGATCGCGACATTGCTGTAAAGACAAGGAGACACGGTCTTGTGCATGAATTCCCGAAAAGGCGCTCAAGGCAAGCAGGAAAGCCAAAGACGTTTTATTTCTATGTTTACTTTTCATTTCTGTATCGTCTGTTTATGATTTATGTATTCGGAATAACACGGTATAAAAAAGCGGCAACAAAATCAACGTGATCACGGTTCCAACGGCAAGTCCGCCCATAATGGCAATCGCCATGGAGCTATACATAGGATCCGGAATCAACGGAATCATGCCGACAATCGTCGTCAACGAAGCCATCAGTACCGGACGGACACGGGAAACTGTAGCCTCGACCACAGCCTGATAAGGAATCATCTTTTCCTCGGTCTGCAACCGGTTGATTTCATCGACCAGAACAATCGCATTCTTGACCATCATTCCGATCAGCCCCATCAAACCGATAATGGCCATAAAGGTCATAGGCTGTCCGGTGGCAAGCAATGAAGGAGCTATACCGCAAAAGACGAAAGGAAAACAGATCAGAATCAGCACCACCTTGCGCCAACTGTTGAAAAGCAACAGAAGTATGGCCAGAATCAGAATCACCGTAATCGGGACAAACTTCATCAGATTGCCTATAGCCTCACCCTGGATTTCGCCCTCGCCGACCCAACGCATGTGATAGCCTTCGGGCAACTGGATCGCCTCTATGTCTTTTTGGATTGATGCGACCACTTTGGCCGGAGTGGCATCATCCAAATCGGGATTCGGATCACATTCTGCCTCGATAACACGCTGACCGTTCAGGCGCAACACCACGTCTTCGTCCCACTCCAGGTGCAAATCTGAAACGACACGGCTCAACGGAGTGGCCCGGAACATTTTATTCTGAATATCCTCGGAGTTCAGCTTTCCGTTCAAGAGTGCTCCAAACTCTTCCGATGGTACGTGCATGTTCATCATGCTCCACACCGGAACGTCCCTCAAATCCTGAATCCGGCTGCCATCCTCGTTCCTGATTTGCAGATTAATGGGCAACAGACAATCCTGATCATGAAGCACTCCAACAGGCATACCTTCCGTTGCGGCCAGCAAAGCATTGGCCACATCGCCCCGTCCGATACCGGAACGCACACCGTCCTGTTGCTGATATTCAGCAACGAAAGACTTTCCGGTCGGTTTCCAGTTGTTCTGCACGGAATAGGCGTCCACATATGGACAAGCACGCATGATGTCCTCGGCCTGACGGCTCAGCCTGCGCAATACGGCAGGATCCGGACCGGAAAATTCCACTTCGACCGTATGTGAGGTGGAGATGGAAAAATTGTATTTACGCAAACGGATATAAGCATCCGGGTATTGTTCCCGAAGCATACGGCGCACTTCCGGCATCTGTTTCAGTACTGTCTCATAATCTTTGCAATCGACCATCAGTTCACCGTAACAGTCTCCTCCGGATGTCATCGGACGCACCAGGCAATAATGAGCAGGCGCACTACCCTGACTTACGGCCACACGCTCCACATCATGACGTTCGGACAATTTCCGGCTCATCTCCAGCAAACGGTCGCGCACAACGTTTGCATCAGTTGCTGACGGGAAAAAACATTCCACAACATACTGTTTGTAATCGAAATCAGAAAAAAACAAGTTTTTAACCCGGGTCATTCCCCAGAAACTCAACAACAGCAGCAAGAATGCCAGAACAATCGTCGTCCGTTTATGACCGATCAGAAATGCAATGGACCGGCGCACAAACCGATGTACAGGAGACCGCATCACAGTGTCTGTACCAGAAACTTCTTTTTTCTCACGCACCGGCAACCAGGATTTGGCACAAACCGGAACTTGAATCAAAGCCAGAACCCAACTG
Organism: uncultured Paraprevotella sp.; assembly: GCA_944320775.1. GTDB lineage: Bacteria > Bacteroidota > Bacteroidia > Bacteroidales > Bacteroidaceae > Paraprevotella. The sequence continues at coordinate 29,501 of CALUIV010000003.1, forward strand.
GCCAACAAACTGACACACAACACCAAAAACAAATCACCGGCATATTCTCCGGCACTGTCCGGCGACAAATAGACACATAAGAAAGTAGATGCGGCGATGACCGTAGCCCCGAGCAACGGCCATGCGGTGTTCTTTCCGATCCGGTACAAATAGGTTTTCGGCCCTAACCCACGCTTCTTGTCAATCAGGATGCCGTCCATAATGACCACGGCATTGTCGACCAGCATACCCATGGCTACAATAAACGCACCCAGCGAGATGCGTTGCAGCGTGGTGCCGCATAGGAGCAGTATGGGAAACGACACGGCCACCGTCAGTACCAGGCCAAAACCGATAATCAATCCACTCCGGAATCCCATCGTAAAAATCAAGACCAATACGACAATGGCCACCGATTCCAGCAGATTCCACATGAACGACGAAATGGCATCGTCGACCTTATCCGGCTGAAAAAATATTTTTTCGGTCTGCATGCCTGCCGGTACAATCTTCATTGCCTCGGCCAGTTTCTTATCGACAGCCTTCCCGACATCGGGCACAATAGCCGAAGATTCCAATGCGATGCAAAGAGCCAGAGCCGGCTTTCCATCGACAAAGAAACCGTTGCGCTGAGGTTCGGAAAAGCTCCTTTCCACCTGGGCGATATCGCCCAGACAGACGGTTTTCCCATTGACGGTCTGTAGCATCAGTTTACGGATGTCGTCTTCACTTTTCACGGCATCGTCTACATACAGGGAAATCCGTTCGGACCCATGAACACTTTTTCCGGCATTTACCGGAGAGCCGACCGATTGAAGCACAGACATGATCTGAGTCGGTATAATTCCGTTTCGGGCAATCTGTTCCTTGGACAAAATGATATTGATTACCTCGCTGCGGTTTCCGGCAATGTTAATCCGTTTGACCCCCTTCACCTGTTGCAACTCGCGCCGCAGGTATTTGGCGTAACGATACATTTCCGGATAAGTATAACCATCGGCCGTAAAAGCATAAAAAATACCGTAAACGTCCATCAGATCATCTATGACCACAGGGTCGTAACACCCCTTTGGCAAACGACCGGACACATCATGCACCTTACGGCGAAGCAAATCAAAATGCTGTTCCAAATCGCGGTTGAGCACCGTCATCTGAAATTCAACGGTAAACAGAGCCGTTCCGTTCTGACATTCGGTTTTCACCTTGTTGACATTGGGCAAGGCACGAAGCTCTTCTTCCAGCAACAAGGCCACATTCTGTTCCATTTCGTAAGCACTGGCACCCGGACAGGCTACGACAACCATGGCCTGCTTGGCCGAAACGGCCGGATCCTCCAGCTTGGGCATCTGGACAAACGACAAGACACCGGCTATGATAATGGCAACCATGAACGACCAGAACAACACCGGCCGATGCATGAAATAAGCAGTTATCTTCATCATAGCATCCCTCCTACATTCGTTTCAGCCGGTTTCTCAAGCACCTTGACCCGTTCGCCTTCCTGAAGCATCCGGACACCGGAACGTACAATCTGCTCCTGACCTTCAAGTCCGGAAAGTACTGATACCGAATCACCGGAAACAGAAGCTCCCAGAGTAACCGGACGACGTTGCACGGTAGAATCTTCATTCAGCACCCAGACACAAGTTTTTCCCTCGTCACGAAATACGGAACAAAGCGGTATCGACCAGAAACCGGATGCTGCAGAATCGACCAATGATTCAATGCCGACCTCAATATTCATTCCAGACGTCACCACTTCACCCGGATTCTCTTCAAAAGCCAGATGAAGCTGATAAAGCTGATTACCATCGGCACGAGGCAGCAAGCTCTTCATGGTCATCGGCCAGAAAACATTACGCCCCCCAATGTTCGTCCGGCAGGAATAGCCCACAATAGCCTCCTTGTTCTGATAAACATCGCAAGGAACATCTGCCACGACTTCCATGCGCGATACATCCATCAGCGTAATCACCGACATACCGGCATCAACCATTTCCGAAGCAGAGAAACCGACCGTTTGAACATATCCGGCAACCGGTGCATACAAACGGGTATAAGCCACCTTGTTTTTGTTTCCCTGCAACTGGATTTCGAGCTGTCGCAACCCGGCTTCAGCCTTTTCAAAATCATTTGCCGACAAACTCCTTTGTTCAAAAAGTGCCCTGCTGCGCGCCACCTCGTCTTTTACCTGATCATACTGAACCTGCAAAGCTTCCACACCCAAACGATAATCCTGATCATCGATCTGAGCCAGGAGCTGTCCCTGACGCACAAAATCTCCCTCCTTCACATAAATCTGACGAATCTGTCCGGCCACTTTAAACCCCAGGTTCAATACCCGGGATTCACGTACCACACCCGAATAAGTCCGCGTAATGGTCTTACCCGTCATCACCGGTTTTGTAAGCACTACCCGATGATGCATAGCTTCCGGTTGTTCCGCCTTTTTACAGGAAAACGTCAGGAAGACAAAAGCAAACGCTGCAATCTGAATTAATTTTCTGTTCATTGTTTTTTATTCTATATAGTTAATTTGTTCCAAACAGACGATCCGACCCGTTCACGTACGGATTTTATCTGCAAAATTGCGGAATCGCAATCAATAAAGCATTTCCTTATCAGTGAGAAAAATAATCCAAAGGATGAATATTGCGTAAATATCAAAAGAAAAAGAGTATTTTTGTCATCAAAAAGATGATTTATGAAAAAGACCAGCCCATCCTTTATTAATCTGAACCTGATCGACCTTTCTGTATTGAAAGAAGCGGTCTATTTGGATAATGAACTGATTTTGATAGACAATTTCAGTCTGTCGCATATCGACTCAAACAGTGCCGCATTCTTTGCCAATTATCCTATAAAGCTGTCTTTTACAGTCATTATCCTGCTTCAATCCGGTTCCATGAAATTCCGCATCAATCTGAAAGAATATGAAGCTAAACCGCAGGACATCATTGCCGTTCAAAAAGGAGCTATCGGAGAATTTCTATATACGGATCCTGATGCACAGGTTGCCGTAATTGCCTTTGGAAATGAATATTTCCGCATGACAGCACATCCGGAGGCAGCCATGAAACTGCAACAAGTTGTCTATAACCATCCGGTAAATCATTGTCCAAAAGAGCTTTTCGAAGAAACGTTGATGATCTACCGGTTCATGAAGCAAAAAACTACGGAAACTCAAAACCCGTTCCGGAAAGACCTGCTGCAAGCTTGCACACAAGTCTTTATGTATAACACCTCGTCTTATTTCCTGACGGCATCCCACCTTCCGGAAACACCCCTACAGGACAACCGGCAGCATGAAATCTACATGCGCTTCATTCAAGAAGTCCAAAAGCATTATACCAAAGAACGCAGCGTCACTTATTATGCCGATCTTCTGTGTATCACGCCCAAATATCTGTCCCAAACCGTGCGGAAAGCCAGCGGACGGTTTGCCGGAGAATGGATCACGCAATACGTAATTCTGGAAGCCAAGGCACTCATTAAAAGCAGAAAATACACCATGCAGCAGATCAGCGAAAAACTAAACTTTCCCAACCAGTCTTTCTTTGGCAAATATTTCAAGAAAAAAGTGGGCTGCACACCAAAGGAATATCAAAAAACATAATTGGGAAAAAATCAGTTGGGCATCTCGTTGAAATCAGATCAGCATCTCGTTGAAACCAGTTGGGCATCTCGTGAAAGTCAGTTGCCGGCACAAAAAAGAGATGCCCGTCGGGGCATCTCCTCATTTCCTGTCAAATCTAACTATAAATTAATAATTCGTTTTCTTCACTTCGAAGTAAGCCTGCGGATGCTGGCAAGCCGGACATACCTTAGGCGCATCCTTGCCCTTTACCGTATAACCACAGTTACGGCACTGCCATACTACTTCTTCATCCTTGCTGAATACGCGCTCTGCCTCAATATTGTCAACGAAAGCCTGATAGCGCTCTTCATGTCCTTTTTCAGCCACAGAAATCATGCGATACATGGCAGCAATAGCCGGAAATCCTTCTTCATCTGCAATATCAGCAAACTTAGGATAATCAAGACTCCACTCTTCATGCTCACCTGCTGCAGCCGCTTTCAGATTCTCCAAAGTAGTTCCGATAACTCCGGCAGGGAATGTCGCTGTAATTTCAACCATACCACCCTCAAGCCACTTGAACATACGTTTTGCATGCTCTTTCTCCTGATCAGCAGTCTCAGCAAAGATAGCGGCAATCTGCTCATATCCTTCCTTCTTAGCTACACTTGCAAAATAAGTATAACGCATGCGTGCCTGTGATTCACCTGCAAATGAAGTCATCAAATTCTTCTCTGTACGGGTTCCTTTTAAGCTCTTTTCCATAATCATATCTTTTTTATTAGTTCGTAAATACCAAAATTGCTTTTTTGTTTTTGCTGATGCAAAGATAAGAATAATATTTCAAAGTTTGTAATAATTACAATTATTATTTTAATAAATAAACCTTTTTTTATAATACTATTACATAATCACAGATTTCAGCCTTATCCATAAAAACAACTATGGTGCTAACAAAGTGCAAGGTAGGAAAAGAAATAGAAAAAAACAATCGCTGAGAACCGTTTTTTTATTCCCAGCGATTATTTAGTCATACAAAATTATAAAACACCTTTGCTCGAAGGCAATTCATAATGGTATATGTCCCGCCGAACCGCCATTTTCAGACTTCGTGCGAAGGCTTTGAATATTCCTTCGATTTTGTGATGCTCATTCTCGCCACGCGCCTTGATGTTCAGATTCATCCGCGCGGCATCGCTCAAGCTTTTGAAGAAATGCAGGAACATCTCTGTCGGCATCTCACCGATGCGCTCACGATGGAACTCGGCATCCCAGACCAGCCAGGGCCGTCCACCGAAATCCAAAGCCACCTGACAGAGACAATCATCCATCGGAAGCGTATAGCCATAACGTTCGATGCCGCGCTTGCTGCCCAATGCCTGATTGATGCAATCGCCCAAGGCAAGGGCGGTGTCTTCGATGGTGTGATGCTCATCGACATGCAAATCTCCTACTGTACGGATATACAGGTCGATGTTGCCATGCCGCGCAATCTGTTCAAGCATGTGGTCAAAGAATCCCAAGCCTGTGGCAATATCAGCCCGACCGTTTCCGTCAAGATTCAGACGGACGCAAATATCGGTTTCGCTCGTTTTGCGGCAAACCTCAGCCCGACGTTCTCCGGCAAACAGCAATTCGGCAATCTCGGCCCAAGAGGACACGTAAGTGATCATCGGGTCGTCGAAAGAACCGGCATCCTTTTCCTTTAAGATCAATCCCCGACACCCTAAATTCTTGGCCAGTTGGGCATCGGTCTCCCGATCGCCAATCACATAACTGTTAGCCAGATCGTAACTTCCGTCCATATAGTCGGTAAGCATGGCCGTACCGGGTTTTCGGGTAGGCAGGTTTTCGTGAGGGAAACTGCGGTCGATCAAGATACGGTCGAACGTGATACCTTCTCCTTCAAGGGTGCGCAGCATCAGATTATGAGCCGGCCAGAAGGTTTCTTCCGGAAACGACGGCGTGCCCAGTCCGTCCTGATTGCTGACCATCACAAACTCAAAATCCAGATGGCTGCGGACAAATCCTAAATGACGCATCACTCCGGGCACAAAGGCAAGTTTCTCGAAACTGTCAATCTGTTCATCGGCCGGCTCCTGAATCAGGGTACCGTCGCGATCTATAAACAAGACTCTCTTCATATATATTATACGAATTTACGGGATTAATATGACTCATTTCTGCTCCCACTGATACTGGCGAAGAGCTGCCATAAGTTGGGTATTCTCTTTCTGAGTACCTATCGTAACACGCAAACAATTGTCGCATAGAGCTACCCGTGAACGGTTACGCACGATGATGCCCCGACGCACCAGATAATTGTAAACACGTTCGGCATCATCTACACGGGCCAAAAAGAAATTGGCATTGGTGGGATACACCTGACGGCAGAAAGTAAGATCGGCAAAAGCCGCCATGACATGGGCACGCTCAGCCATGATGCTGGCCACCCATTTATCGATATCGTAACGCTTGCGCAACATGGCAAGCGCCTGCTGCTGGGTCAGGAGATTGACATTGTAAGGATATTTCACCTTGTTGAACAAAGAAATGATCTCTGTTGAGGCATAAGCCATTCCCAGACGGATACCGGCACTGGCCCAGGCTTTGGAAAATGTGTTGAGCACAATCAGATTGGGATACTGGGCCAACTCTAAGCGGAACGGTTTCTGACGGGAAAAGTCAGAATAGGCTTCGTCGATGACCACAATGCCGGAGAACGTGCTCAAAAGCCGGACCATCTCATCCCGGTTCAAGTCGTTTCCCGTAGGATTGTTGGGCGAACAGAGGAAAATGACCTTTGTATGGACATCACAGGCTTTCAGCAGGGCATCAGCCGTAAACTGATAAGTAGCATCGAGCGACACGGTGCGATATTCTACTCCGTTGATTTCAGCACAAACCTGATACATGCCGTAGGTGGGCGAAATAGCCACGACATTGTCTACACGGGGCTCACAGAACACGCGGAACACCAGATCGATTGCTTCGTCACTGCCGTTGCCTAAAAAGATGTTGGCCGCAGGCACTTCTTTCACCACGGACAACTGTTCCTTGAGCTCATGCTGCAACGGGTCGGGATAACGGTTGTAAGGCGGATTGAACGGATTCTCATTGGCATCGAGAAACACGGTGGCCTCGAAACCGCTGTATTCATCACGTGCGGAACTGTATGGTTTCAGACTCCATATATTGGGGCGGACTAATTCTTTCAATGGTTTCATAGCTGCGTATGATTTTTGATAAGACTTCTGTTCTACTTCAAACTCTCCAGACGAATGGACATAGCATTGCGATGGGCATCCAGTTCTTCGTTGGCCGCGAGAATTTCTACAGCCGGACCGATCCGGCGGATTCCTTCGGGCGTAAGCTCCTGGAACGTAATCTTGCGATGATAACTGTCGAGATTCACACCGCTGTATGCCGTGGCATATCCGTTAGTGGGCAAGGTGTGGTTGGTGCCCGATGCATAATCGCCGGCACTCTCAGGGGTATAGGAACCTAAAAAGACACTACCGGCATTCACCACTCCGGCTGCCAGTTCCATGTAATCGGCCGTCTCGATAATCAGATGCTCGGGCGCATAATGATTGGTCAGAGCCAGAGCCTCTTCCCGATTGCGCACCAACACAATCTTGCTGTTCTCCAACGAACGGGATGCGATGTCGCGACGCGGCAAACGGGACAATTGGGCAGACACTTCGGCCTCAACCTTGGAAATAAGTGCCTCGTCGGTCGTCACTAAAAGCACCTGACTGTCGACACCATGCTCAGCCTGTGAAAGCAAATCGGCGGCCACAAAAGCCGGATTGGCCGTAGCATCGGCCAGGACTTCCACTTCGGAAGGTCCGGCCGGCATATCAATGGCTACATCGTGCAGCGAAACTTGCTGCTTGGCCGCCATCACATACTGGTTTCCGGGACCGAATATCTTATAGACTTTAGGAACGGTCTGTGTGCCATAAGCCATGGCTCCGATTGCCTGAACGCCGCCGGCCTTGAAAATCCGGTCTACGCCGGCCACACGTGCCGCATAAAGAATAGCCGGGTGAACTTTACCCTGACGGTTGGGCGGAGTACAGAGCACGATTTCGCGACAGCCGGCGATTTTGGCCGGAGTGGCCAGCATCAGCACGGTGGAAAACAAGGGCGCCGTTCCACCGGGAATATAGAGTCCGACTTTCTCGATGGGAACCGCCTTCTGCCAACAGGTGACTCCGGGAACCACCTCGACCGGCTGACCGGTGAACTGCTGGCTGGCGTGGAATTTATGTATATTGGCATGAGCCAGCCGAAGGGATTCCTTCAACTCGTCGCTGACAAGCAGTTCGGCTTCAGCCCATTCCCCGGCACTGACTTCCAACGAAGAGAGGGCCACATGGTCGAACTGCAATTCATAATCAAGAACGGCCTGATCGCCTTCGGCACGCACACGGTCCAGCACCGTGCAAACCGTTTCGCGCAAGGTTTCGACCTGCATCACGGGACGTTTCAGGAGTTCGTCCCACTGTTCGGGATTCGGATATCGGATGACATTCATAACTGCTTGTTTTTAAAGAATCATTTTTTCAATAGGAATAACCAAAATGCCCTGGGCACCGAGTTCTTTCAGACGACTGATAATTTCCCAAAAACTTTTTTCATCGATGACCGTATGAACACTGCTCCACCCTTCTTGTGCCAATGGCATCACCGTTGGACTCTTGGCACCCGGCAATACAGCAACAATATCTTCCACTTTGTCTGTCGGTACGTTCATTAATACGTATTTTTTATCTTCGGCACTTTTCACAGCTTCAATACGGAACAACAATTCGTCCAATATGGCCCGCTTTTCGGCAGTGAGCTGTTTGTTGGCTATCAGCAGCGCTTCGCTCTTCATGACTACTTCCACTTCACTCAGATTGTTGCTGACCAAAGTGGAACCGGAGCTGACAATATCAAATATGGCATCGGCCAGACCGATTCCAGGCGCGATCTCGACAGAACCCGTAATGACATGAATATCGGCGCAAACACCCTGACTTTCCATAAATGTGCGCAAAATACCGGGATAAGAAGTGGCTATCTTTTTTCCTTCAAACCAATGAACCCCCGGATAATCCACAGATTTGGGAATAGCCAGAGATAACCGGCATTTACTGAATCCTAGAGGACGGACCACTTCGGCATCCTCAGCCCGTTCAACAAATTCGTTTTCACCGACAATACCGACATCGGCAACCCCACTAGCTACAGACTGAGGTATATCGTCGTCCCGAAGATAAAGAATCTCGACTGGAAAGTTTGATGACTGAACCAGAAGCGTACGCTTCGATGAACTCACTTTGATACCGGCTTCGGCAAGCAGGGCCATAGTGTCTTCATTCAGACGACCCTTAGATTGTACTGCTATACGTAACATTTCTTATATTTTTAATATTAAACCCATTTTAAAACAAACTCATATGAAACAAAAAAGGCTCACCTGATATCGGCAAGCCTTTTGTTATTCTCATGATACACATAGATACATAGATAATCGCCTACCGAGTGCGTGACACGTTAGGATGATGATGGTGATATGTAACTAGTGAACAATACATACTTTTTAGTTTTCGTGGCAAAAATAATAGTTATTACCCATTTTTGCAAACAAAACGCTATTTTTTTAGCGGAAATAAATTACAATTCATAATCAACACAAGAACGGGCTGCCTTGTAAGGACCAATAATGGAAGCTGCAGCCAGATGCTCGGGATGTATGGAATAGGCCATCACAGCCTCCATAGAATCAAACTCACTGACCAAAGCCAGATCGAACGTTTCGGAAGGATTCCGGTTAATGCCCACCTCGATATGACGAATGAAACGAATCTTGGCCGGCAATGCTTCTATAGCCTGTTTAAACTGAAGCATAATATCCTCTTTAAGCGCGGCATCCATATCAGCTTTCAACTGAAATAGAACTACATGTTTTACCATAAATTGTTCTGTGTTTTTTTAATTTATATTCATTATCTTTGCAAAGATAGTTTTTTCGACTTAATTATAAAACAACAAAAATATTTTTGTTGCAAAAAATATACAGCAAAATTCTTGCAAGCGAAACAATAATGGAACAGCAGCAGACACAAAACAGAGGAATGAATGAATGGTTTGAAGAAATCATGCTTATTGACCGGACGGAAAAAGAAAAGAGAACACAATATTACCGTCTGGACCGACTTGTAGAAAGAATGATTAAAGACAAGACCAAAGGATTCGCCGCAGATTTTACCAACATGGCAGCTCGCACACATGCTTTATGTAAAGCAACCGGATATCCACCTACATCACTGGAACGTTTCCGATGTAATGCAGCCCAGATTAAAAGAGGAGAACTCCAACCTGATCGTGAAGACTATTTGTATGACCTGAAAGCTGTTTGCGAAGCCATTTCTTTTTTTTATAATGAACCGATACCGGAGATATTAACAAAAAAATTGCCGCATCACTGGAGAAACAAAAACAAACAGCAAGAACCACGCCAAAAAATCAAAAGGATAAGACTGACTGTTACGGGATGGAACGAACAATACATCCTGGGCAAAGACAATAATGCTCCGGACGAAGGAATACTACACGTAAGCTATCGGAATCCGAATGACGAGACTGGGGCTTTTGACAATCTGCCCGAACAACTCTACGACGGAGCGCAACTGAACCTGCTTTCTGTGGTCAGATGCACAGACGAAACACATCCGGACATAAGCATACTGAAACCAGAACTGATTATATTGGATCCGGATTTTCTCGTAGACATTACAGCAATCTGCGCGTGCATTAAACCGTATGGAAAAAGTGCCCTGAACCACATCGTCAACAAGTTTGCACCAAACGCCAAATCAGCTGCCATCCAGTTGGGAAATCTGGCCAACCGCTTTTTGGACGACTGCGTAAATGAACAAGCACACGAAACAAGAAGCGAGAACGAACTGTATCGGGAATCACTCCACCATAGTTTCGGAGAAACTCCCATCGAATATACCACCTTACCGGGAATTGACAAGAATTTCTTTGATACGGCCGAAAAGCAGTTTCATAATATCAGGGAAACCGTGAAGGAACAATTTCAGGCCGCAGATATTGACATCGAACGGCAAGAGGTGCAACTCGAACCGTCCTTCCTTTGTGAAGCACTCGGCATACAGGGGCGTATGGACCTGATGCTGAATGATTTTTCGAAAATCGTTGAGTTGAAGAGCGGCAAGGCTCAGGAATTTCCAGAACTACAGCCGCAGGAAGTACACGGCCTGCAGATGGCACTCTATAAGGAAATTCTGTATTACAGTATGGACGTGGCACATCAGGACGTGGAAACCTATTTGTTCTATTCCCGCTATCCCAGGTTCTATAACATCCGCTATCCCAAAAAGGAATTGCAAAAAGCCATGGCTCTGAGAAACGAGATTGTTCATCTGGAGAGACGGTTACGACAGGGACATTGGCGGGAAATACGGGAAATGCTCACCGAAGAGCAACTGGTCGATCCTATGACGTTGGGCAGTACATTCTACCAAAAGTATTTGCGCAAGGACCTGATGCAGATCATCAACACACTCCATCAGATGAAAGATACGGAGGAAGCCTATTTCAATGCCTTTGTGACTTTCCTCGAGAGGGAACAGTTTCTTGCGAAAACGGGAGATGACGATCCGGATTCCGGACATGGATTTGCCGAAACCTGGAATGCCGATACCCGGACCAAACAAAGCAACGGCAACATCCTGACTGACCTGAAACTGACTCCTGTCGAAGATGAAAACGGAACGGTTGTCGGACTGGAAGCCGCCATGCCGGAATATGGGGAGGATTTCCTGCCCAATTTCCGACCGGGCGACCTCGTCATGCTTTACGAAAGGAATACGGAAAACGACCTGGCCATCAACAAACAGATATTCCGATGCCAGATTGAGGAAATGGGTGCAACGAATATTCGTCTGAAACTGAGCTTCAAACAAAGGAACAAACGTGTGTTTCATACCGAAAGCCGGTATGCACTCGAACCGGGATATATGGATGCGACGTTCACACAAGGCTATAAAGGGCTTTTTGAACTGTTGCAGGCTCCGAAACAGAGAAAAGACCTGATTTTAGGACTAAGACTACCTAAAAGAGACGAACAGGTCACTTGTAACGGACATTATACCAATCAGGATATTGACCATATTGTAACATTAGCCAAACAGGCCAAGGATTATTTTCTGCTGGTCGGACCTCCGGGAACCGGAAAAACCTCTGTGGCCCTGCGTTCGATGGTCCTTGAATTTCTTTCCGAAACACCCCGGAAAAATCTGCTGCTGATGGCATATACAAACCGGGCCGTAGATGAAATCTGCAAGATGCTGGACGACCTGACTGTCGACTATGCCCGAATCGGACAGGAGCTAAGTTGCGAAAAAGAATATCGGAAAAGATTGCTGAAAAATATCATCGCTCCGGCAACGAACAGAAAGCAGATTTTTGACCTGTTGGAACCCATCCAGATTGTAGTCGGCACCATCAGCAGCATTGCCGGAAAAACGGAGCTGTTCCAGTTAAAACGGTTTGACGTGGCCTTAATCGACGAAGCTTCCCAGGTGCTCGAGCCGCAATTGCTTCCGTTGCTTTGCGCCACGTCCTCACTGCCTACGGCCGATTTCCATGCTGATCCATGCGCTATCACTAAATTCATTCTGATCGGCGACCACAAACAGTTGCCGGCCGTCGTCGTGCAACCTAACGAGTTATCGGAAGTGCACGATGAGCAACTACACGACATCGGACTGACCAACTGCAGAAACTCATTGTTCGAACGGTTGCATCATCTGCAAATTCAGAAAGGCACAACCGGATTCGTGGCCTTGCTGAACAAACAGGGGCGCATGCATGAAACGTTGAGCGACTTTGTCAACAGGCTCTACTATAACGAGCAATTGCAGGTCGTGCCGCTCCCCCACCAGTTAGGTCAAACAGACTTCCCCTGCTGTGATGAAGCTGACCAATGGACCCGATTTGTAGCCCATTGCCGGATGGGATTTATCCCCATAACGAAAACCGGAACGAACGACAATAACAAAGTGAACCGCGATGAAGCCCAAAAAGCAGCAGAGTTGGTAAAGACCCTTTACCAACTCTATCTGGAAAATCATATGGAATGGGATGCCGGACAACATATAGGAATCATCGTTCCTTTCCGTGGGCAGATCGCCATGACCAGAAAAATGCTGAACGAAACGGGTATTCCGGACTATAGTAGCATCACAATAGATACGGTAGAACGCTATCAGGGCAGTCAGCGGGATACGATTATCTACTGCACTACGATTAGCCAGAAATACCAGATGGATATGCTTTCAACCCCCGTTGAAACTGACGGTATCTGTATTGACCGGAAACTGAATGTGGCACTGACCCGGGCACGAAAGCAGTTTTTCCTTATCGGCAACCCACTGTTACTACGCCAGGCTGAGGACTATCGCAAACTGTTGGACTATATACAACAGATTACTTCCGAACAAAACCAATCTTAAGATTCAGTTTCAAATAATACAAACGGTTTTCCCGCTCAAGATAACCATATTTGTCTTTGTCGGGCAAACCTTTTTCCAACCGGGTATGCGTGAACAGGAATTCGGCAAATGTTTCGCGGTCATTCTTCTGATAAGACAAGAGACGACCATCATGGTCTACCATGACAAAACCGGAAACGGCCGATTCCTTACCGGTATAAATTTTAGCCGGGCGCATCCCCAAAGCTAAAGCCAAAAGGAACTGCTTCATTTTATGACGATAAAAACCATGTTTATGAATTAGTTCATCCTTAATTTTCAGAGGATTTTTCTCTTCAATCAGCTGTGTCAGTTCATCTACCCGACTGATATTGTCCAAGTGTAAAATACGCGTCATTTCCGCCAATATACGAGGGAAATGCAAATCAATCATATGCAGATTACTCCGGAAAATTTTATCGGCCACGTCACTATATTTCAGTACACCCCCCATACTTTCAATATAAAGCATCCGGCGGGCCACCTCTGCCGGATTTTCAGGTGATTCTGTATAATTGATTTTATTGACTGCCGGTTGGGAGAAACGAATACCCGTCTGTTCAAACTTCAAATTTGCCGTACGGCCACCATCCAACAAAGGATCCATACCACAAAGACGGGAATAAATACGGAAACCGACCAAAGGCATATCCTCACGATAGAATGCCAGATAAAAATCGGTACGGTCATCGGTAATTGCTTCCATATTATAGATTTTCAAAGCATCCAGAAAACCTTCAACCCCTTCGGGCGCTTCTATTTCAGTTTCTGAAGAAGCCCGCAATACAGTAAGAATCATTTGAGAAACAGTCTCGAAATCTTCACGTGGAAACAATTCATCAATATCAGGTCCCACAACCCGAACATCCTGTTCGCGAATCACATATCGGCGTGTACCGTCATGTTCTTCCCGTTGTATCAAAGCAATGGGGAGAACAGATTGAGCATTTCCGGCAGCATCACCAGCGGCAAGTTCACCTTTTGCCAAAAGCGAAAACAAAGTATATAATTCATTCCATTCTCGACGTGTAGCTGTCAACATATCTTTCCTATTTTTTACGTGAAACACTAGCTAAACCCAAACACAACATTCGTATGATGGATTCTTTTGCAAAATTAATGATTTATATGATTATTTTCCGTATATTTGCCCATAATAACCTTTAAAAGAGAAAACAATGATTACATTGAAAGAAATATACCGAATCGGTTACGGACCTTCGAGCAGCCACACTATGGGGCCACGAAAAGCTGCAGAACGTTTTTTAGAAAAACATCCGGAAGCAACACGGTTTGAAGTTACGCTCTATGGCAGTCTGGCAGCAACCGGAAAAGGACACATGACCGACTGGGCTATTCTTGATGTTCTGAAAGAAGAAAAAACAACCATTGTCTGGGAACCTAAAATATTTTTACCCTATCATCCTAATGGAATGAAATTCCGTTCGTTTAATGCCGACAATGAACAAACAGACGAATGGACCGTATTCAGTGTTGGTGGTGGCGCTCTGGCAGAAGAAGGACAAAAAACAGCCGAATTCAAAGACATTTACGATATGAATCTGGCAACCGACATTATGAACTGGTGTGTCAGTACAGGTAAAAGTTACTGGGAATATGTCAAAGAATGCGAAGAAGAGGATATTTGGGATTATTTGGCAGAAGTATGGAATGTTATGAAACGCGCCGTCGAACGTGGATTGGAAAAAGAAGAAGTTCTGCCTGGTCCGCTAAATCTCCGACGTAAAGCTGCATCCTATTTTGTCCGTGCCGAAGGTTATCAGGCCTCAATGCGTACTCGAGGACTGATTTTTGCATATGCCTTAGCTGTCAGTGAAGAAAACGCTGGAGGAGGAGAAATCGTTACAGCACCAACTTGCGGTTCATGCGGTGTACTTCCCGGAGTTCTTTATTACCTTTACAAATCCCGTAATATGAGCGATAAACGAATTATCCGTGCTTTGGCTACAGCTGGACTATTCGGTAATATCGTAAAAACCAATGCTTCCATTTCCGGAGCTGAAGTCGGTTGTCAGGGAGAAGTCGGCGTGGCCTGTGCCATGGCGGCGGCTGCGGCAAACCAACTTTTCGGAGGAAGCCCGACCCAAATTGAATATGCTGCAGAGATGGGATTGGAACATCATCTAGGACTCACTTGCGATCCAGTTTGTGGTCTGGTTCAGATCCCTTGTATCGAACGAAACGCTTACGCAGCCGCCCGTGCAATGGATGCCAATTCTTATGCCATGTTTACCGACGGAGTACATCGGGTTTCATTCGACAAAGTGGTTGAAGTTATGAAAAAGACAGGACACGATTTACCTTCACTCTATAAAGAAACCAGCGAAGGTGGTCTGGCCGAAGGATTCCAACAAATGTGGGATTTAAGAAAAAAATAGTCCCATAGAGTTTCTAACAGAATATCCAAACAGATTACATAAGGACTCATTTTCAGAAAATGATATAAAGACTGAGTCTTAGATATAAACAATCGCTTGCAAAAGAAGAATCCGACAATCTGAAATAGAAAATCCCCCAAAAGCCGTAATGTTCCAGCTTTTGGGGGATTTTTCCATTTCAAGGAATTAATGTTCCTATTTCTCTTGCTGCGTCAGGAAATCCAGCAAACCATCACATGCATCTTCCAGAATATCCAAAACAGTTTCAAACCCTGAGTCTCCACCATAATATGGATCTGGCACATGATCAGCCGGAATTCGTCTACAAAAATCCGTCATACGATATATTTTCTGTTCCTCAGGAAGTCCCGGAGCCAAATCACGTAATCCAGACAGATTACTGTCATCCATTCCGATCAGCATATCAAAATCAAAAAAATCATGATAACCAACCGGACGGGATAAATGCGTAATCCGATATCCCCTACGAGCTGCATGAGCACGCATCCGGCTATCTGCAGGATCTCCCTGATGATAACTGCTCAAACCGGCAGAATCCAAGTCTATCTCTTTCTCCAACCCCGCATGAACAACCCGGTTACGCATAATTTCTTCGGCTGCAGCCGAACGGCAGATATTCCCAAGACAAACAAAAAGTATTCTTTTCATACCCAATAATTATGGAGCAATAATATTCAGATTCTCAATCTGGCTATTGATCACACGTTCAAACAAAACCGGCTTCTTATTCCAATGGAAAGGTTCAAATTCCTTATTCTGTCGAATAATGTTTTTCCGGAACGTAATTCCGTCAACCGATTTTGCGTAAAGAATCGGATTGTCAAACGTATCGAACAGATTATTCTCAATTAGAATTGCATGCTTTTTCCCTCCGTGGAAATAAGCCACCTGATCCTTCAGATTCGGTATTTCCGGATAAATAGAAATAACCGCATTGGTAAACTGATACATAGAAGTTAAAGCATTCAGGAAATGATTATGACGGATCGTCACATCGCGACACGCACCAGTCTCGTACCATCCATTGCAATCGCCACACAAGAGAATAGCTGTACCGGAAGTATGGTCAAAGAAGTTGTATTCCACAACCGTTGGGCGCGGAGTACTGAACAAAGCGCCACGTGCCCGGTTATTCCGAATCGTATTATGCGCAAAATATACCTCAGGCGACCAAGTCAGATTTTCAATTCCAAAGCCCTGACTCTCCGAAATGGCTGGATCAAGTTTCTTTGAAAAACTGATCTGAAAATCACGTTCGCCATGTGCCGTAGGCTGATAAATCGGACGGATGGAAGCAATCTTATTCTTTTCGCCAACAAGTTCCATCGTTGCTGAACGAATAAACTGTACCTCATCACCCACGAAACCCCAATCAAATCCCCAAGACTGGCCATGCATATACCGGGCAATCAAAGTCTTGTCGTCTACCCTGCGGATTACTTTCAGATAAGTTCCATGAACATTTATTGCGTCATCCATCATCCCTTCATACAAACCATTGATGGAAACAATCTTTCCCTTACATCCGGAAAAATGAGTCGCATCGGCCTGCGTGGTAAAATATCGGGGATCGTCAGCACCCTTTAGACATACGGCAAAGCCATCCATTGTAATATTTTCACAAATCTGGGCTAGAAGTCCCATCCCTTCAGCATAATGTACTTTCACATTTTTCAAAGTCGTGTTTACATTATGATACAAGAATATACCTGGATTTGGACGCTCCCAAGTACGCATCGCCACAATATTTCCTATTGTCAGACGCTGATCCTTCCAGTTCGGAGCGTGATACGTACGCGGAGCTACTTCCTTAATACCTTCGGTCGGACAATACAAATCAGCCGTATTATATAAAATATGACGTGTCTTTTTATCGAATGCAATGCCGGATTGTTGACGTAAAGCCCATCCTTCGCCATAGGTTTCAAAGCAATTATCCGCAATACGGCATTTCACCCAAGGAGCCACCTTGAAAACAATTCCCTCTGGAGTACTTTCCACGATTTCAACCTGAGCAATCTGAGGATTGGCAAAATCGATGCTAAAATCCTTCAACACACAATTCTGTGAACGGACCAAAGAAAGCGGCAACATACGTCCATGACAAACAAACTGAGCTCCGTTTCCTTCCAAAACCAGATTATGGAACCCTTCGAGTGCAATAGCTACGCTTTTCGGATTCACCTGATCATGATTGGAAATATAGTACTGCTTTTTAGCAGAATGAACCGGATGAAAATCATACACTCCCGACTCAAAACGCAAAACGATCTGTTCTTTTGAACCGATTTCGCCACGTTCCACCATTTTTTGCAAATCATAAAGCATACGTTGCATCGAACCTGACATATCACGTTCCGTATTCGGCACGATATTCCAGTCTGCAACAGAAAAAACCTTTGCAGACAAATAGTTTCCCATTCCTAAAGACAGAAACAGGAATAAAAACGATTTTAATAAATGTCTCATAGCTTACATTAAATTAAAAGTTGACTTATTGTTTTGAACTGACGACAAAAGAATCAGAACCAGAACAATTACCTTCCGTCAGTCCTGAATTAACTAAATTAATCTGACCACTAATCCCTTCTTCCGGATCGTCATAAGTACCGCCATTATTAATTACCGACCCCTGACCAGAGAACTGATAATTAGCAGAAAATTTTACACTGTAATTACCGACCGGAGCATCATCAGGCAACCAAAAGCCGATCACCGGATCAGCCGATTCGTTATCATAAACAACCTTTTTGGTTCCACTATACATTACAGTACCCTGGCATTTCACTTCCCAAGTATACGTAGCCCGATAAATCAGATGTCCTTTTTTTGCCTGAACAGCAGTAATTGTAATCGAATCACCGATTGTCGGATCAGACGGAGTTATACGAAACCCCTTAAAGGTCGGAACATAGGAATTATAATCCTCTTTATCACAAGAAACAAGTCCTATCAAAGAAAACAAGAACAAAAGCGGTACGAATGACCAGAAAATTCTTTTCATGTTTGTAAAATTAATTAAGTATCAGGTTATTATTTAATATTTTTCAATTCAGAATACAGACGCTGTACAGGAAGCCCCATTACATTGAAGTAGGAACCGCGCAAAGAAGTCACCCCAATAAAACCAATCCATTCCTGTACGCCATAAGCTCCGGCTTTATCCATCGGACGATAATTCCGTACGTAATAATCAATTTCTTCTTTGGTCAAATCCGAAAAAGTCACATCGCTAACTACAGAGAAACTATTTTGAAAACTACTGGTGGTCAACGTTACGCCTGTAATCACCTGATGTGTTTTACCGGAAAGCTTACGCAACATGGCATACGCTTCATCCTCGTTGGCCGGCTTTCCCAACACCATCCCATCCAGCCAGACAATCGTATCGGCTGTAATGATCAGTTCGTCAGGCTGCATCGTAGTCCGATAGGCCTCCGCCTTTTTCTTCGAAATATAAACCGGAATCTCTGTTCCGTCCAAACCATCCGGATAGGATTCATCAATATCCGGAATTATTTTCACTTCGTAGTCTATTCCCAAACCGGAAAGCAATTCCCTACGACGTGGAGAATTACTGGCCAGGATAATATGATATTTTGCTAAATTCTTCAACATATTAAAATTGTTATTTTCAAAAAGTTCTCTTATGATAAAACCTACCACCCGAAAGCTTCCTGATCCTGCATCCATTTATGTTGGGCTTTCAGTACCTGTTCCACCACATCGCGCACACAGCCCTCACCGCCACGCAAGTGGGAGATATAACGGGCTATGTTACGAATCTCAGGAGCAGCGTCCTGTGGACAGCAGGGACAACCGCAACGTCGCATCACTTCGTAATCAGGAATATCATCACCCATATAGAGCACCTCCTCATCCTGCAACTGATGTTTCTGTAACAACTGCTCATAAGTACGAATCTTTACGGAACACCCCAAATGAACCTCCGTCAGCCCCAATCCCTCATAACGACGGCGTACAGCTTCCGTGGTTCCTCCTGTAATAATTGCTATTTGCAATCCTTTCTTCACAGCCAATTGTAAGGCATATCCATCCTTAATGTTAACCGTTCGCAAAGGAACACCGTCAGAATCCGTAGGAACCGTTTCACGACTGAGCACTCCGTCTACATCAAACGCAAGCATCTTGATCCGTGTTAAATCATAATCAATCATGGTTTCCGTTTTTAAAGGTTATTTCTTGTGCGGAGTTTTCGTAGCCAAAGCGTGAATACTCCGGCTCATCCGATCATACACGTCCTGCATATCCGGTCTGTCAGCCAGCAATTTTTTCTGGCGTTCCAAAACATTCTCGTCATAACGCACTGCCGGCCCCGTCTGCGCCGCACGTGGTTCAAGCGTATGCACTTTGGCTGCCGTCTCATCAATCAGCGGCAAAAGTACATCAAAAGGCAGACCGCTGCGCTCCACCATTTCTGCCGCCAGAGCATAACAATGATTGGCAAAATTACATGCAAATACGGCCGACAAATGCAGGTAACGCCGCTTTTCCGACGTCAGACGATACACCCGTCGGCTCACACTACGGGCAAGTTCTTCCAGCAACTGACAATCGGATTCTTCCAAAGCTTCAACAAAGACTGGAATCTGTGCAAAATCCACCGGACGCTTTTTGGAAAACGTCTGCATCGGATAGAACACTCCGCCATGTGCAAGACCCAAGTTTCGAAACACGTCGACCGATATACTTCCGGCTGTATGCACAAACAAAGCGTCATCGCGTCCTGCAGCCACTTCACGAATCAACGATTCCAATACGGCATCGCGCACCGAGAACAAATATATGTCTGCATCGGAAACTAAATCCTCCGTATGCACCGTGAACGGTACCTGCAACCTGACCGCCAGCTCGGAAGCCGACTCCTCACTGCGGCTATACACCTGAACGAGTTCATGACCGGCATGTTGCAACGCAGGTCCTAAATGTGAAGCCACATTTCCGGCTCCCAACAATACAATCCGCATCGACTTATTCTTCATCTGCTTGAGGCCAAGCATTAATATGTACTTTCTCCCACTGAAGATTGTCTTCGTTAAATGGCTTACGCTCCATTCCTTTATGCCCGACGGCAACAATCGAAAGAACACGCAAATGCTCTGGAATGCCCAAAATGGAACGAACCATTTCTTCTGCCGGTTTTCCATCGGCCATGGAACGGTTGCGCACCTGCACCCAGCAGGCCCCTAAACCGAGATCTTCAGCCTGCAACAATAAATAAGTTGTTGCCACCGATGTGTCTTCTATCCAGACATCACTGACCGCCGGATCGCCCAAAACTACAACTGCAAGAGGAGCACCAGCTATCAGCTCGGCACCTTTATCCTTACACTGTGAAAGCCGGACCAATGTCTCCTTATCATCAACTACAACAAACTGCCAAGCACGGGTTCCCTTTGAAGTCGGTGCCATCAAAGCGGCACGCAACAGAGCAACCACTTCGTCCTGACTCAACTCCTGCTCCGTGAACTTACGCATACTGCGACGACGGAGAATCAAATCGCTGAAACTATCCATATAGTATATTTTCGTTATTCTGTTTATTTAAATTTCTTACTCTTGCAAATTTAAATAAAAAATGTGGGAAATAGCACAAAAGGAACTGACTAAATCGAGATGGCCAACTGAGTTTGACGAAACGGGCAACTCATTCGAAAGAGTTGGGCAACTCGATTTGAACAAAATATCGATGCCGAATTCCAAAATCTATTTCCGTTCCGAACAAAAAATCTTATCTTTGCCCTAAGTGAATATAAACACAGATTGACACCAGTCATGGAGTTGCTGAGAGACACTTATAAAAATAAATAGCCCGACCAACATATAAAAAAGGCGTTTTTTACGTTCTTAAAAACAGTATATACCCATAAATACAGAAAACGTGAACAGAAGATATTTTATCTTTACTCTATTATTACTCATTTTCACCAGCTTCCACACCGTAAAACTCTTTGGGGAAACAGGTGTATCAATCACGACGAACACGAACTTCAACCAAGCCTCCATAGCACAAGGAACGGCTCCTCAGAACGACTCAAAAGTCACACTGTCCGGAAGAGTGATTGACAAAGAACAGAATCCGGTTATTTTTGCTTCCGTCAAGGTAGAAGGCCAGATGGCAGGGGCCACGACAGACCTGGATGGTAAATATTCGTTTACGTTTACTTCTGCCGATACCATCGTCATCACCTATTCGCTCATCGGATATCAGAAACGGACAAAAAAACTGATCCGCCCACAAGGAAAGTTGACCCTGAACATCGTGATGCAACCACTGAGTCTGAATTTAGGCGAAATCACAGTTAAGGAAACCCGACGCCAACTGAACACGACGGAACACATCAACGTGGAAAATCTGAAACGGCTGCCCTCTACCAGCGGAAATGCCGTAGAGGAGCTGATTGCGACCCAGGCTGGAGTGAGCACCCATAATGAATTGAGTTCGCAATACAACGTCCGCGGCGGAAGCTTCGACGAAAACAGTGTCTACATCAACGGAGTGGAAGTCTACCGACCGCTGCTCATCAGTTCTGGTCAGCAGGAAGGCTTGAGCATCATCAACAGCGACATGGTGGAAAGCATCCAGTTTTCGGCCGGAGGATTCGAAGCCCAGTATGGCGACAAAATGTCGTCCGTGCTCGACATCCGTTATAAAACCCCGGAACGGAACGAGGCCAAAGCCAGCATGAGCCTGCTCGGCGGAAGTGTTTATGCTGGCATTGCGGGTAAAAAAATCAAGATGACGCACGGCATCCGCTACAAGACCAACCAATATCTGCTCGGAACCCTGGAAACCAAGGGCGAATACAACCCGAGTTTCCTGGACTATCAGACCTACATCCAGTGGACTCCGAACCGGAAATGGACATTCGATGTCATCGGAAACATTTCACAAAACAAATATGAGTTTATCCCGACCAACCGGAACACCAATTTCGGTACAATGTACGACGTGAAATCGTTCAAGGTGTATTTCGACGGTCAGGAAAAAGACCTGTTCCGGACCTTTTTCGGCACCTTCAGCCTGAACTATCACTTCAACGAACGGACAAAACTTTCTCTACTCGGATCGGCCTATTACACCCAGGAACGGGAGACATATGACATCCAGGGACAATACTGGCTCAGCGAAACCAACACCAGCGAACAACTGGGTGTCGGCACTTATCTGGAGCATGCCCGAAACCAGCTCAACGCCAATATGAAGAGTCTGAAACTACTCTTCAGCCAGCGCCGCACGACGCATCAATTGATGGCCGGCATCACCTGGAAGAATGAATACATCCGCGAAAAGTCCAACGAATGGGAGATGCGGGACTCCTCGGGATATTCCATTCCGCATAAACCCGACCGGCTGCAACTCATTTACAGTCTGCGGTCGCCCGAACTGACAATGCAAAGCAACCGGCTGGAACTTTTTGCCCAAGACACCTGGCGCTGGGAGAACGATTTGGGCGTATTTTCGACCAATTATGGCGCCCGCCTGAGTTACTGGGACTGGAACCGGGAGTGGCTGTTCAGCCCGCGCGTGTCCGTAGGTTTCATCCCGAAAGCCAACGAAAACTTTACCTTCCGTTTGGCTACCGGTCTCTATTATCAGGCACCTTTCTATAAAGAATTGCGCGACACGACTACGGTCAACGGAACCACCACCGTATCGCTGAACAAGAACATCAAATCGCAGCGGTCTGTCCATTTCGTACTCGGCGGCGACTACAAGTTCAAACTGATGGACCGTCCGTTCAAATTCACCACGGAAGTCTATTATAAAGCCCTGAGCAACCTCAACCCATACAACGTGGACAATGTGCGCATCGTCTATTACGGACAGAATATCGGCAAGGGATATACTACCGGTATCGACCTGAAACTATTCGGTGAATTTGTCGAAGGCACGGACTCATGGATCAGCCTTAGCCTGATGAAAGCCCAGCAGACCATCAACGGAAAAAGTATGCCGCAACCCACCGACCAACGTTATAACCTCAACTTCTTTTTCACGGACTTTTTCCCGGGCACCACACGCTGGCAGATGAATCTGAAAGCTTCTATTGCTGGCGGACTGCCTTTCGGTCCGCCTCATTCCGGTCTGGAAAGTCAGGTTTTCCGGGCCCCTACTTACAAGCGCGTAGACATCGGCATGAGCTACCGCCTGTTCAACAATGAAGACGGACACAAGAACGGATTCGGCCGGAACATCCGGAACGTATGGCTCGGTATAGACGGATTCAATATATTAGGGATCAACAACGTAAGTTCCTATTATTGGGTAACCGACGTGACGAACCAACAGTATGCTGTCCCCAATTATCTGACAGGTCGTCAGATTAACGGCCGCATTCTCATCGAATTATAATCCTTACCGTTATAATAGTTTAAAATATTTCCGGTTTCGGGGAAAATAGTCTATATTTGTCTTTGGAACAAAACTAATTAAAACCATAATCGACATGAAAATTTCACATATTGAACATTTGGGTATTGCCGTAGAAAGCATCGAAAAAGCCCTTCCTTATTTCGAGAACGTTTTGGGATTGAAATGCTACGCTGTAGAAGAAGTAGCAGACCAAAAAGTGAAAACCGCCTTTCTGAAAGTGGGCGAAGTAAAACTTGAACTATTGGAACCGACAAGTCCGGACAGTCCGGTTGCCAAATATCTGGCCAATGGCGGAAAGGGAATTCATCACGTGGCTTTCGCCGTTGAAGACGGTGTTGCTGAAGCTTTAGCTGAATGCGAAGGCAAGGAAATCCGCCTCATTGACAAGGCACCACGCAAAGGTGCAGAAGGACTTCAAATTGCATTCCTGCATCCGAAATCAACCTGCGGTATTCTGACTGAGCTTTGCGAACATTAATGAATAAACCAAGAAATACAATGCAAATAACAGCTGGCCAAACGGCTGTCTGATGATATGACAAGGCAGACCTGATACTTTGAAAAAAGTAAAAGGGCTGCCTTATTTTAAAATAAACTTATACAATCAAAATCATGAGTAAGCAAACTGAAAAGATAAAAGAATTGGTAGAACTTCGTGCAAAAGCCCGTTTGGGTGGTGGCGAGAAGGCTATTGAAAAACAACATGAACGTGGTAAATATACTGCACGCGAACGTATTGACATGTTGTTGGACGAAGGTAGTTTTGAAGAAATGGACATGTTCAAACTCCATCGTTGTACCAATTTCGGCATGGAAAAGAAACAGTTCCTGGGCGACGGTGTCGTTACAGGTAGCGGAACAATCAACGGACGACTCGTTTATGTCTTTGCACAGGATTTTACAGTTAATGGCGGCTCTCTGTCGGAAACCATGGCCCAAAAAATCTGCAAAGTTATGGATATGGCTATGAAAATGGGTGCACCTTGTATTGGTATTAATGATTCGGGTGGTGCACGTATTCAGGAAGGTATTAATGCCTTGGGCGGATATGCGGAAATTTTCCAACGCAACATCATGGCTTCGGGTGTAATCCCTCAGATTTCGGGTATATTCGGCCCATGCGCCGGCGGTGCGGTATACTCTCCTGCCCTGACCGATTTCACGCTGATGACCGAAGGTACTTCCTATATGTTCCTGACCGGTCCGAAAGTGGTCAAAACCGTAACCGGCGAAGATGTCTCTCAGGAAGACTTGGGCGGTGCCAGTGTGCATTCAACAAAATCGGGTGTGACACACTTCACAGCACCGACCGAAGAAGAAGGTATTGCCATCATCAAACAGTTGCTGAGCTACATTCCACAGAACAACATGGAAGAAACTCCAAGAGTTGCCTGCAACGACCCGATAGACCGTATGGAGGATTCTTTGAACGAAATCATTCCAGACAATCCGAATAAGGCTTACGATATGTATGAAGTAATCGGTGCTATCGTCGACAACGGAGAATTTTTCGAGATTCAAAAAGATTACGCCCGGAATATCATCATCGGTTTCGCACGCTTCAACGGACAGAGCGTCGGCATCGTGGCCAACCAGCCGAACTGCTATGCCGGTGTGCTCGACTGCAATGCCAGCCGCAAGGGAGCACGTTTCGTACGTTTCTGCGATTCGTTCAATATTCCAATCGTCACTTTAGTCGATGTACCAGGATTCCTGCCCGGAACCGGTCAGGAGTACAATGCAGTCATCCTGCACGGTGCCAAATTGCTCTATGCGTATGGCGAAGCAACTGTTCCAAAAGTAACCGTCACACTGCGTAAGAGCTACGGAGGTTCACACATCGTAATGAGCTGTAAGCAGTTGCGTGGCGACCTGAACTACGCATGGCCTTCTGCCGAAATCGCCGTTATGGGTGCATCGGGTGCTGTTGCCGTATTGTATGCCAAAGGAGCCAAGGAAGCAGAAGATCCTCAGGCATTCCTCAAAGAAAAGGAGGAAGAATACGACAAACTGTTCACCAATCCATATCAGGCTGCCAAGTATGGCTATATTGACGACGTGATAGAACCGAGAAACACGCGTTTCCGGATTATCCGTGCACTGGCTCAATTGAAAACCAAGTCATTAGTCAATCCGGCTAAAAAACATGGCAATATTCCTTTGTAAGAAAATAGATTCAACAATAAAACCGACAATATGCAAGAAAAAATCAATGGCGAAGTATTGGCTGCCATAACCATGGCGCTCCATGAATATCTCGGTTACACAACGCACGACCAGGAAAGCTGCAAGCTGACCATGGAAAGCGAACAGACCGTATGGAACTCCAAACTCCGAGTGCAAAGAGAACTACCGATACGCAAATTCTAAAAAACAAATACATGAAAGAATATAAATACAACATTAATGGTAATGATTATACCGTTCGCGTAGAAGGGATTGAAGACTGCATAGCTACCGTATATGTAAATGGTGAAAGCTATACCGTCAAGTTACCCGAACCGGAAAAACCGGCACCGCGCCCAAGCATCACCCCTGTTTCAGCCCCTCAAACAAGTACACCAAAGAAATACAGTGTCAAAGCTCCGCTTCCGGGAGTCATTATTGAGGTTGTGGTCAAACCGGGAGATGAAATCAAACGAGGACAGACCGTAGCCATTCTGGATGCGATGAAAATGGAAAACAATATCGTCAGTGAAAAAGCCGGTATTGTAGCCCAAATATGTGTACAACCAGGAGAATCTGTTCTCGAAGGTACTGATTTAGTTGTATTTGAATAAATAAATTCCCCCTGTCGGAATGAATCTGACAGGGGGAATATTTTATCTCAAGAATCAAAGTCTTTCCTTAGAGACAAGCGACCTTTAAATCATTTCAATGAATTTGTTTCCGGATTAGGGAAAACAACTGTCGGCTGGAAATTCTTGGCTTCTTCGAAATCCATCAGAGCATAAGAAATAATGATACAGATATCACCGACCTGTACACGCCGTGCAGCAGCTCCATTAAGACAAATACATCCGGAGCCACGTTCGCCTTTAATAATATAAGTTTCAAAACGTTCTCCGTTGTTATTATTGACAATCTGCACTTTTTCACCAGCAATCATATTGGCTGCATCCAAAAGATCCTCATCAATTGTAATGCTACCCATATAATTCAGGTTCGCTTCCGTCACGCGTACACAATGCAATTTGGATTTTAATACTTGAATCATCATGTCGATTAGCCTTTATATTTAATATGATCAATCAAACGGATCGGAGCAGCTCCACAATACACTGTAATACATCCTACTATAAAATCGGAATCAGACCACGATTCTACATTCTGCAACGTATCACCGTCTACGATTGCATAATACTGCACCTCCAGTCCGACAACAGAATTAATGGAATCAACCACATATTTTTGAGTATCCTTCAAACTGTGGTTTGCAGCAAACTGCTTGCTTTGACTCAACACTTTATAGATATGAGCTGCCGTCTTACGTTCTTCCTCACTTAACAAAGTATTCCGGCTACTCATTGCCAATCCGCTCTCCTCGCGAATCACCGGACACGGAACAATTTCCACAGCAAATCCCAAATCCTTAACCATAGCCTTAATAACGGCTATCTGCTGAAAATCTTTTTCTCCAAAATAAGCCCGATCCGGTTGCACTGCCTCAAACAACTTGCTGACAATCTGACAAACACCATTAAAGTGTCCAGGACGGAAAGCCCCTTCCATAACGGTATCTACAGGTGGATAATGGAACACACGCTTATCTTCTTCGGGATACATTTCCGATACAGAAGGAGCAAAAACAAGATCTGCTCCAACCTGCTCCATCAAGACACAATCAGCATCAAGCGTTCTGGGATAATTCTGCAAGTCTGTCTTGTCATTGAATTGAGTGGGATTCAAAAAAACACTGACTACTGTAAATTCATTTTCTGCAACGGAACGTGCTACAAGTGAAGCGTGTCCCTGATGCAATGCGCCCATAGTCGGAACAAAGCCAATCTTCTTACCTTCTTTGCGTACAGCGTCCAACTCCGAACGCAACGCATCAATCGTTTGTACTAACTTCATTATATGTCGTTTTACATCAATTGTTTTCAAAAACCGTGCAAAATAACATATAAAATACCACATAGAGAAAAAAAACAGAAAATAAATACCAAATAAATGTAAAACTAGGTCTGTCCACCTATAAAATTTAGGCTTTTGGGGATATTTTTACTATCTTTGCATGACAAACTGACATTAATAACATGAAGGCAAAAAAAATTTTATTTATAACCCAGGAGATCACACCATATGTACCCGAATCAGAACTCTCGGTTGCGGGCAGAAAGCTTCCACAAGCTATTCAAGAAAAGGGTAAAGAAATCAGAACATTCATGCCCAAATGGGGAAACATTAATGAACGAAGAAACCAATTGCACGAAGTCATCCGTCTATCTGGTATGAACTTGATCATTGATGATACAGACCATCCGTTGATCATCAAGGTTGCCTCCATACAAGCAGCGCGCATGCAGGTTTATTTCATTGATAACGATGACTATTTCACCAACCGCCTGATGAAATCAGACGAAGATGGCAAAGAATATGAGGACAATGGAGAACGAGCCATATTTTACGCCAGAGGTGTTTTGGAAACGGTCAAAAAACTACGATGGGTACCAGACGTCATCCACTGCCAAGGCTGGATGTCTGCGTTGGTTCCATTATACATAAAAACCGCCTACCGCGAAGAACCTTCTTTCCGCGATGCAAAAGTTGTCTATGCATTGCACGAAGACGAACTGACCCAAAATATGGGTGAGAATTTTGGCAATTGCATTGCTTACAAGGATGTAGATCAGTCAGTATTAAAAGAATTCAGTCCTGAATTTACATTTGAAGAACTGAATAAACTGGCTACTAAATATTCCGACGGATTGATTCTGGCCAGCCCGAATACCAATCCAGCAATCGCTGAATATGCCCGTAGTCAAAACATTCCGGTTCTTGATTATGCTGGAGAACAGTATACTGATGCATACGCAGAATTTTACGACAAGATTTGGAGTGAAGGAAAAACAGAAGAAGACTAAAAACAGCCTCAAAACTGTATTCACAGCCATTCAAAAGACTTTTGAAAAATGAAAAAAATTCCTATATGGTTAGCAGCCATACTTTTGTCCGCTACGGCATGCGATGACAATACAGGCACTTTAGGCATTACCAACGACAATGATCAGATTTCTGTATCTTACAACACGTTTGAACTGAAATCAACAACAATCCTTGCTGACTCAATCATCTCCAATTCCAATACGAGTTGTTTCGGACAAGTGACTGATCCGGAAACGGGCACAAAAATCAAGGCCGATTTTTTAGCCCAATTCCACGTAATGGAAAACTACAAACTGCCAGCATATGATTCCATCGTATCCAAAGATCATGATGGCAAAGTTTTAGCCGATTCCATTGAAATCAAATTCTATTTTCAGAAATATTATGGAGATCCGGAAAATATTCTGAAAATGAAAGTCTATGAATTGGATAAGCAAAATATCATCCGGGAAGATTCTGTATATTATTCGAATCTTGATCTGACACAATATGTAGCAGATATGAATAATCCATTGGCCATTAAGACTTTCTCTCCTATCGATCATACGGTCGATGATGGAATTCTTGATGGAAGCAGTTATTATGATAATGTTCGGATAAAACTGCCTGTTTCCTGCGGATCATACATTCTGAATAAATATTATGAACATCCGGAATATTTCAAGGATTCCTATTCATTTATCAGAAATGTATGTCCCGGCTACTATTTCAATTTAGCGCAAGGAGATGGAACCATGCTTTATTTTGATGTGGGTACCTTGGATATTTACTTCTCGTATATCCAGAATGACTCTGTATATTCAGGAATGACTCGCTTTGCAGCTACGCAAGAAGTAATCCAAAGTACACATATTGAAAACAGCGGAACAGAAAAATTATTAAATCAGGCCTTACAGTCGGATTCTACTTACATTAAAACTCCTGCAGGGCTTTATACAGAATTGGAATTACCCGTTGATGATATTTATAAAAATCATACTAACGATAGTGTAAACACTGTTAAAATAACACTGACAAAATACAATAAATTCACAACGGACACCTATCCTTTAGGTACTCCACAAACGTTGCTAATGGTTCGTAAACAAGATATGTATTCTTTCTTTGAAGATAAAAAGAATGCAAACAGTATAACCTCTTATACAACTAGTTTCAACATGAACCAATACACGTTCTCAAATATAGCCCGTTTGATCTCTTACTGCAAAACAGAAAAGAGAAACGGAGCTAAAGAAGAAGGTATCAGTGAAGAAGAATGGGTTAAAAAGAATCCTGATTGGAACAAAGTGGTTCTAATTCCTGTTCAAGTAACCACAGACCAATATGGGTATGCAACTACTACTGCTTTAGACCTGAAACTGAATAGTATTTGTCTTGTTGGCGAAAAGACACCTATCAAGCTATATGTTACATATAGTAGATTCAGTAAATAAAAACATAACAATAATTTCCTAAAATCCCCAAAAGTTATCACCTGACTTTTGGGGATTTTTATATGGTTACTCAGACTTTCGATAACTCCAAACAGCCCAAATATTAAAAACAAGCATAAAACCGGACAACATAAAAAATGGAAATAACAGATCCCGAAAAGAACTTCCTTTTAAAAAAATCATACGCATCACTTCATTAAAATAAGTCAACGGATTAATTCGTGCTACCCATTGGGCCCATAACGGCATACTCCTTACTGGAGTAAATAAACCACTCAACAAAATAAACACAAGCATAAAAAAGAAAGTGACGAACATGGCTTGTTGCATTGTTGCTGAATAATTAGAAATAACCAATCCGACCCCAGACATTATCAAGATATAGATAAAAGCCATAAA
The DNA here is from genome assembly GCA_944320775.1 of uncultured Paraprevotella sp. Classification (GTDB taxonomy): domain Bacteria; phylum Bacteroidota; class Bacteroidia; order Bacteroidales; family Bacteroidaceae; genus Paraprevotella. The sequence goes on from CALUIV010000003.1 coordinate 60,370, forward strand.
ATAAAGTAATGATAAAGAACCGACAGGAATCAGTCCATAAATATAACGGGAGAATAACAGACAAAGTGTAAGAGCTACAAAGCCTACAATCCAATACGGAATCAGCTTTCCCAAAATAAATGTCCATTTACCCAACGGAGTCACGTTCAGTTGTTCTATTGTTCCGACCTCTTTTTCACTGACGATATTCAACGCCGGAAGAAAACCACATAACATCGTCAACAACATGACTATCAAAGCCGGAATCATAAACACTTTATAATCTAAACGTGGATTAAATAAATTCAACTCGGCAATCTGTACAGAAGTATTCAACCTTTTCCCGGATGTTCTAGCCTCAGACTCCATAAAGTCTTGAACTACCTCCATTAAATATGAGGAACCTAATGCACCTTTTGTACCATTAACAGCATTTGCCGATATTTGTAAATTCATAGGATCCCCCCGCATCAGATTACGTTCGAAATCAGCAGGAATCTCCAAAATAAGATCTGATTCACCAGATTCAACAGAGGCTAATGCTTCATTATAATTCCGAACATAACCAGTCAGACGGAAATAATCCGTAGCTCCTATCTGCTCCACCAAACGTTTCGAAAGAGTGGAGCAATCGCTATCTACTACACACAGTTGATTCATTTTAATCTCAAGTGTAGCAGCCCATGGCATCAAAAGCATCATAACACAGGGAAAAATGACAATCAGCCGCGGTATAATCGGATTACGCACCATTTGGCGAAATTCTTTTTCAATAATATATTTAAGAACCATAATGATAACAATTATTCCAAACGATATTTGAATTTGAACAAACTCACCGATAATAAAAACACTGCCATCGCAGAAAGAATCGAAACCTCAGAAACAATTGCCGTAAATCCGCTTCCTTCAATCATTACTTTCTTGATTGCCTGAATGTACCATTTTGCTGGAATAAAATGAGACACGCACTGTAAAAACGTCGGCATACTTTCTATGGGAAAAATAATTCCCGACAGAAGCATAACGGGCATCATCATAACCATACCGGAAATAATCATTGCTGCTACTTGAGTATGTACCAGAGTAGAAACCAGCAAACCTAAGGAAAGAGCAACTACAATCAACAACATACTGACTGCAAACAATAAAAAGATACTACCTGCTATCGGAACATGAAGCACAAATACGGATAAAAACAAAATAGTGATCAAATTCACACACGACAAAAGGAAATATGGCACTGCTTTGGCTATAATGATAAAGATAGGCCGGATTGGAGAAACAAGCAAAACCTCCATTGTTCCAGTCTCTTTCTCACGTACAATACTTATTGAAGTCATCATCGTACAGATTAACATCAGGATAAGTCCCATAACACCCGGTACAAAATTATAGGCACTTTTCATCTGAGGATTATATAGTAAGTGTGTCTGCACAGCCAAAGCAGCCCCATCTTCCGAAACAGACTGTAATTCTGCCAGAACAAGACTCCGGGCATAATTCATCATCATATGCGCCGTATTAGGATCCGTGCCATCAGCAATCAATTGAATTCGAGCTTCTGAGTTACGTACCAAATGCTCTTGAAACCGATCTCCGGTCACCACAACCAAATCTATCTGGTTCCGTCTGAAAGCCTCATACATATCCTTCGGACTATCCAAACGACCTAAGAAGCGAAAATAAGGATTCTCATCAAAACGTTGTACCAATCGTTGCACTTGTATATCACCCGAAGCATCCAATATCATAAAACGACAATCTTTTACTTCTGTCGATATCGCAAAACCAAAAAGCAGAATCTGCATTACCGGCATACCAAGCAAAATAAGCATCGTTCGACGGTCACGGAAAATATGATAAAACTCTATTCGGACAAAGGCTAAAAACTCTTTCATACCAATTTATTGTTTTACCGAATATTCTAAAGAACCCGATAATAAGAAGTCAACCTCACCATACATCCCTAATTTAATCATTCCATCGTAATTATTAACAGCAATCTTTACAGCATAAACCAAATGAGCACGTTCATCGCGAGTCTGAATTGTCTTCGGTGTAAATTCAGCCTGGTCAGAAATCCAAACCACCTTTCCATCATAAGATTTCCGGCCAGAAGTGCCATAATCAGCATATATCTGCACCGATTGTCCTACCTTTATCCGAGTCAGTAAAGGTGCATCAACATATGCACGCAAGAACAGATTGCGGGTATCAGCCACTTTGAACAAAGGTTTACCCGTTCCGGTCAGTTCTCCAGCTTCAGCATATTTTGCCAGTACGCGTCCGCTTATGGGAGATCTCAGACGACATTTCTCCAGTCGATCATCTAATTGCATTACCTGCAACGTCAAAGCCTGCTGTTCATGATCAACACTATTATTGGCATTTTCTAAAGTAGAACGCTGGGCGTCATATTCCCGGCGTAAAACAGCCAGTTGTGCTTCAGCATCATCCCGTTGTTTCTTGGTGGCTGCATTTTTTTGAAATAAATGTCTGCTCCGCTCCACATCCTGTTCTGCCTGTTCTATTTGCCGGCGCAAAGCTGACATCTGTTTTACTACATCATAACGTTTCCAGTCGGCGGCATTTCGAGTTTCCAACAATTGTCGTCTGCTCAATGCAAGCTGCACCGTATCAATACATCCCACTTCCTGACCAGCCTTCAATTCATCTCCTTCCATAATATCAAAACGCAAAATACGCCCATCAGCTTCTGCAGAAACCAATACTTCAGTCGCTTCAAAAACTCCAGTAGCATCTGCATCCGATCCGGATGAAGTACAACTCATAAAAATAAAGCCCCCAAATCCTATAAAAAACAAAACTATTTTTCCAAAACTTTCCATATGTCTTTCTATACAGCAATTCGTTCACTTTTAAATATTTTCATTTCTTATCATACATTCAGTATGCTCCGATTTGACTAAAGTAGAAATTATTTCAGGAAAAGCCAACAAAGGATTTAAAAATCTTCGGGGAAAAAGACAACAAGAATAAAAATAACCGAATATAGGTATTGTAGAAACAAAGCCAGCCCTCTATCTTTGTATTAAAATCAAAATGTAACATCCCCCAATAAATAAGTTATGGAAACCAATAATGTATTAACCGCATTCACACTAACCTTAATTGCCGGACTCGCCACCGGCATTGGAAGTCTGATTGCACTAGTTACCAAACGGACCAATACCCGTTTTCTCTCAGCAGCTCTAGGGTTATCGGCCGGTGTCATGATTTATATATCCTTCATGGAACTGATGCCAGAAGCTGTCAGTCAGTTCAATCTGCTGTATAGCGACAAACAAGCTCAGATACTCATGCTTATTGCATTTTTTCTAGGAATTGCCCTGATTGCCATCATTGACCGACTTGTCCCGGAAGATGAAAATCCGCATGAAGTACATTTGGAACGGGAGAATACGGACCAGCATAAATTAAAACGGACCGGAATACTGATGGCTCTAGCTATTGGCATTCACAATTTTCCAGAAGGACTTGCCACCTTTGCTACCGCTTTGTCTGATCCAGAGTTGGCCCTTCCGATTATGTTCGCCATAGCCATACACAACATTCCCGAAGGCATAGCCGTATCTGTACCCATCTACCATGCTTCGGGAAGCCGAAGAAAAGCGTTTTGGTATTCTGCCCTTTCAGGTATAGCAGAACCTGTAGGAGCCTTATGCGGTTATCTCTTCCTCCGTCCGTTCTGGACTCCTGAAGTCAATGCCTTTCTCCTGGCCTTTGTTTCCGGCATTATGATCTATATCTCATTTGACGAACTTTTACCGGGAACTGAAAAGTATGGTCATCATCATTGGGGTATTGCTGGAGTTATTTCCGGAATGGCCATCATGGCCATCAGCCTGCTTCTGCTTTAATAACAAGCCTGGCAGAAAATAGAAAAACATGGTAAGCACCGTAAAATCGGAGTTACCATGTTTTTATTTTCTATAATCACCGTCTGTTTTACAGACAGAAAACCGATTATTTAGTCAACAACTTCATTATCGTCCGTACCAACCGAAAGCTTCTTCACAAGCACTTTATCTATACGGGCACCATCCATATCAACAACTTCGAACGAAAACATCTTCCATGTCAACCGTTCACCACTAGCCGGAATAAACCCAAGCTGATTGATGATCAGACCGGCAAGCGTCGTATAGTCGGCATTTTCATAGAGTTCTTCCAATTCAAAATAAGTCAAAAAGTCATATAGCGTACAACGACCGTCGACCAGCCAGCCATCACCATCTTTTCGAGGAACTATACTCGGTTCGTTTCCCGGTTCATCGTTTACCATACCGATTAATCCTTCAAGAATATCTTTCAACGTAATAATACCAATACAAGCACCAAATTCATCGCAAATTAAGCCACGACTGACATTATGGGCTTTCATCTGTTCCAACACCTTATATACATTCGTATTTTCATAGAAATAGGTTGCCGGACGAATCAGATCATTCAGATTAAAATCAGGACGATCCAAAGTAAGCACCAAATCCTTTAGAGTGATGATTCCTTTGACATGGTCCAAATCTCCCTCCGCAATCGGATAAACCTCATACAGATCCTTTTTCAACACCTGACGAACTTCACGAGCATTCATGGAGGCATCCAGCCAGACAATCTCACTCTTGTGGGTCATGATTGAATCAACACTCAAATCACCCAAAAGGAAAACCCGTTCCACGATATCCTGTTCGACAGGTTGCACCTCACCTCCCTCAGTTCCTTCCTGTATAATCGATTTAATTTCTTCTTCCGTCACCTTATTTTCACCCGACTTAATCCCCAACACACCAAACATAACTGACGTACTTTTCGAAAGCAACCAAACAAAAGGCGAAGCAATCACCGAAAGGTAATACATCGGCCGTGCCACTACCTTAGCAGCCTTTTCAGCCACACTCATACCAATTCGTTTTGGAACCAGTTCACCGAAAATCAACGTCAGATAAGTTACGATGACCACAATCAGGGTTTGTCCTATAGCAAAAGCATAATTACTACCAATCCCTAAAGAAGCCAGCCATTCCCCGAAAACAACAGCTATTGTATTTCCCGAATAAATACCCGTTAAGATACCTATCAACGTAATGCCAATCTGCACAGTCGAAAGAAAACGATCGGGCTCATTAGCCAGCTTTAAAGCTACTTTAGCCGCACGGTTTCCTTTTTTGGCATCCGTATTCAGACTGGACTTACGGGCTGAAATCAGCGCTATCTCAGACATGGCAAAAACACCATTCAACAAGATAAGCCCGATAATAATAAACAATTCACTCATAAAATTCTATATTCATATTTACTGATAAATCCGTAATCTCCCGAAAATGGGAAATTACGAATATATCGTCTATTATTCAACAGTTTTTTTTGCAAACAACCGGAACAATTCTCCAATCCACAAGACCAAAGAAGTTACTCCAAAAATCGTCAGCCAATCAGTCCAAGGCAATGGAATGACATTAAACATCGTACCTCCGAAAGTGACTATCAGGTACTGTCCAATCAGAATCAGTAAAGAAACCCACAGAAAACTCTTACAGTTTTTCAAATCGGCAAAAGCAGACCGACCGGTCAGATAAGCTTTCGCATTAAACATGTTCCAAAACTGCAAGAAGACAAAGAATGTGAAGAAGCACGACAAGTCATGCGCATTCAATCCGTCAGCTGCATGATAATAGAACAGTAAAGCCATTAACACCAGAACAAAAACAATACCTACCCCAAAGATATTCCAGGTCATCTGTTTCGTAATGATAAAATCGCCATTTTCACCACTCTTACGCGGTTTGTCTTTCATCACCTGTTCGCTTGGAGGCAAAGAGGCCAACGCACCTGCCGCAAAAGTATCCATAATGAGGTTTACCCACAACATTTGCGTAATAGTCAACGGCGATTCAGTACCCAGCAGAGAGCCCAGAAGAACTATCAGACAAGCTGCGACATTGATTGTGAGCTGAAAAAGTAAGAAACGCTGGATGTTCCGATACAAGGAACGTCCCCACATGACAGCCCGGGTAATACTGCTGAACGAATTGTCGATAATCGTAATATCACTGGCTTCCTTAGCCACAGAAGTTCCATCCCCCATAGACAAGCCGACTTGTGCAGCCTTCAGAGCTGGTGCATCATTCGTACCATCTCCGGTAACAGCTACAACCGCACCCTTCTGCTGCAACAATTGCACGAGACGTTGTTTGTCGGTCGGACGGGCACGACACATGATTTTCAGATCAAGTACTCGTTCCAGCGCCTCTTCGTCCGTCAAAGCCTCAAATCCAGGACCGGTAATAATATTACGTTCGGTATCGTTTTCGGTCCAGGTTCCGATCTGACGACCGATTTCCTTCGCCGTACCCGGAGTATCTCCCGTGACAATTTTTACATCAATACCTGCATCCCGACAACTGCGCACTGCTGCCGGAACATCCGCACGAACCGGATCCGAAATAGCTACAATACCCAAATAAGTCAAATCGACCTGCCGGGTCAGGCGGCCATCGGCATAAGGTGCCACATCGTCTCCGTCATTCAGGATCTGGCAAGCAAAACCCAACGTACGCATAGCCTGATTCTGGTAAGCCAACAGCTGTGCTTCAATCTCCGACTTACACTCTGCCACAGTCCTCATCGTACCGGACATGGCTACCCGATTACAATGAGCAAGAACGATTTCAGGAGCTCCCTTTACATAAAGTACCTTTTTACCAAGCAATGGTGAATCAACCACCGTAGCCATATATTTGCGCTCCGTAGAGAAAGTCAACTGACTGAGCACAGACGCAGACTCACGCAATTGCAGATAATCCTTTTGCTGACTGTTTAACCATAGCAATAAAGCAGCTTCCGTCGGATTTCCTAAAGTCTTAACTTTGCCGTCCTCCAGGTCCAGATTTGCCGTAGAATTAACGGCAATCCCTTCCATAACCAAACGGCTCAGCTCATCATCAGTCAGTTTTTGGTCTGTCAGATTATAGAAACGGGTCTCATAAACCTGCATCTGGTTTTGCGTCAGCGTACCGGTTTTATCCGTACAGATCACCGTTGTCGCTCCCATCGTCTCACAGGCATGCATTTTCCGGACCAGATTATTCGTTTTCAGCATACGGTTCATGCTCAACGCCAAACTCAGCGTAACACTCATCGGCAAACCCTCAGGCACTGACACGACAATCAAGGTCACAGCAACCATGAAATAATTCAGCAAATGAGAGATAATATCCATCGTGGTCATCCCTTCCAGATGCAACAACATTTTCAGAGTCAATACGGCAAACGTAATTCCAGCTATGGCATATCCGGCCTTGCTGATCACTCCCGCAAGTCCTTTCAACTGAATCTGCAACGGAGTATCTATGTTATTATCGATCTGCGATCCTTCATACACTTTTCCGTAACCGGTTTCATCACCGACCAAATCTACCCGCATCACACCATGACCATCTACAACCGTCGTTCCGCGCATCACTACGTTGGACGGATATGTTGCCTCAGGATCAAATTCAGCTTCGTCTGTTGTTTTTCCAATCATAGGCTCACCGGTCAAGGTAGATTCATTGACTTGTAAAGAAACGGCCTCAAGCAAAGTTCCATCGGCAGGTATTTCTTCACCGGTATTCAGCAGTACAATATCCCCAACGACCACTTCACGACGGGGAACCTGATGAATTTTCCCGTCGCGGATTACCGTAACGGCAATATCATCATTCACCGTATTCAAAACATCAAACGCACGATTTGCCTTGACTTCAAAAATAAAACCGGTCGTACTTGCCAGCACAATGGCAAAGAAAATGCCAAGTGGTTCCAAAAAGGCACTAAAACCGGCTGCATCCGGTCCCCAACAATGCACTCCGGCTATAACCATAGATAAAAGCCAGGCCAATAACAAAATACGAATAATCGGATCTTCAAACTTTTCCAGGAACTGTTTCCATAATGGAACTTTTTCGGGTGGTGTCAAAATGTTCTCACCATGTTTACGCCTGCTCTCTTCCACTTCGGCAGACGTCAAACCTTGATAATTCTGTTTTGTACTCATATAAACATTAAAAGTTACAATGCTGATAAATAGAGTGTGGAAGATAATCAAATATGCTTATATATAAATAGGTATAAAGCCGCTTTGTAGTATTTTCCACTATAAGCTGCATATTAAAAGTTTATTTGTTACAAACTTGTTACAAAAAGAGTCAATATACAAAAAAACGGTCTTTTTCTCTGTATGAGAAAAAGACCGTTACCTTTTAATCAGATCAATAAGTCTTATTTATCACCGAAATAACGGTTGTATAATCCCTGGAATCCACGTCCATGGCGAGCCTCATCCTTAGCCATTTCATGAACGGTATCATGAATAGCATCCAAATTCTGAGCCTTAGCCATCTTGGCGATTTCCATCTTGCCTGAGCAAGCACCGCTTTCAGCTTCCATTCTCTTCTTCAAGTTTGTCTTGGTATCCCATACCATATCACCGAGCAATTCGCAGAAACGTGAAGCGTGATCAGCCTCCTCTAAAGCATAACGCTTGAAAGCCTCGGCAATTTCAGGATAACCTTCGCGGTCAGCCTGACGGCTCATAGCCAAATACATACCAACCTCAGTGCACTCACCTTCAAAGTTTGCAATCAAACCTTTCTTGATTTCCGGATCAACGTCTTTTGCAATGCCGATTACATGTTCTGTAACGAAAGAAAGTTCTGTCTCAACCAGTTCTTTAAATTTGCTGGCAGGAGCCTTACACTGTGGGCACTGTGCTGGAGCCTCATCACCTTCATGAACATAACCACATACGGTACAAACAAATTTCTTAGCCATTTTCTTAGAATTTAATTTAGTTATTAGTTTTTTTATTATTTCTGTTATTGACAGAATATGATTTCATCATAATACATTTTGAGAGAAGCAACATATACCTTAGCAGTCTTTAAGCTCTGCGCAGGCCTTACACGTCCCCTTGAAGTAAAGATGAGCTTCATCCACTTCGAAACCTTCTGACACATTCGGACGGATCGTCTGTAAAAAGGAATCTTCCAAATGCAAGTCAAAAACCCGGCCGCATTTCTTACACATGAAATGTGCATGCGGTGTTACATCACCATCAAAGCAAACCTTACGTTCATCAATCGTAAGCATCTGAGCAGCACCGTGTTCCGAGAACAAACGCAGCGTATTGTAAACCGTTGTCTTGGATAAGGTCGGAATCTCCTTATGAAGTGCAACGTAAACTTCATCTACCGTCGGATGCGTATGATGCTTCAAAAGATAATCCATAATGGCGATACGCTGGACAGACGGGTGAATACCATAATCCAGCAATGTGTTTAAAGCATTTTTTGTCGTCATTGAGAATTATAAATATGTAATTGTTACAAGTGCAAAAGTAGAATAAACTTTTGAAGTAAACAAATAAAAATCATCTTTTTTGGGTAAAAAACCCATTTTTTACATTCGTTATATTATCTTTGCGTGAAGAATTAGTACCTGAAATATATGAATTACGGTTTTGTAAAAGTTGCTTCGGCTATTCCTAGTGTCCGGGTAGCCGACTGCAGATACAACATCCTGCAGATTGAAAGCCTGATTATCCAGGCAGAAGGAAAAGGAGTAGAAATCATCTGTTTTCCGGAACTGTCCGTTACAGCCTATACCTGCGGAGACTTGTTCGCCCAACAACTGTTGCTCGACGAGGCCGAAATGGCTCTATATTCCCTGCTCGATTTCACCCGTTCGTTGAACATCATTTCCATTATCGGTATCCCACTGGCTTATCGGGGAACTTTGCTCAACTGCGCGGCAATCGTTCAAAAAGGAAAAATCCTGGGATTGGTACCCAAAACATTTCTTCCTAATTATAAAGAGTTTTACGAACAACGCTGGTTCACATCCGGCAGAGCTTTACCAATGGGCTGCATCAAGCTTTGCGGACAGCAGATTCCTGTCGGTCCAAAAATGCTGTTCCATACTCCCAGCTGTTGTTTTGGCGTAGAAATCTGTGAAGATGTCTGGGCTCCTATTCCTCCGAGTTCCGAACTGGCTTTGAACGGAGCTGAAATCATCTTCAATCTGAGTGCCGACAATGAAGGCATTGGCAAACATACCTATCTGAAATCTTTGATTTCACAACAAAGTGCGCGTTGTCTGGCAGGTTATGTATTCTCTGGATGCGGTTTCGGAGAAAGCACACAAGATGTCGTTTTTTCAGGTAAAGCCATGATTTATGAAAACGGTGTTCTTCTGGCTCAAAGCGAACGTTTCTCGATGAAGGAACAGATCATCATCAGTGAAATCGACGTAGAACGTCTGCGCATGGAACGCCAAGTGAATACAACGTTCGCTGCCAATATGCAATTTTGCGACCTGACACAGACCAAGCATGTAGACACGGACCTGAACGTACCGGCCGAACTGCATCTGACACGTTCTTTTGATCCTCATCCTTTCGTACCAAAAGGAAAAGAACTGGACGAACGGTGCGAAGAGATTTTTGCCATACAGACAGAAGGACTGGCCAAACGTATCGTGCATACGCATGCCGAAACTGCCGTAGTCGGTATCTCCGGTGGACTGGATTCCACTTTAGCTCTTCTGGTCTGCGTCAAAACCTTTGACCGTCTGGGTATCTCTCGTAAAAATATTGTGGGCATCACAATGCCCGGATTCGGTACAACCGACCGCACATATACCAATGCATTGATGTTGATGAAATCTTTAGGCGTAACCATCCGCGAAATCAGCATCAAGGCAGCATGTCTGCAACATTTCAAAGATATCGGTGCCGATCCTTCGGTACACGACGTAACTTACGAAAACAGTCAGGCACGCGAACGCACACAAATCCTGATGGATGCAGCTAACCAAATGAATGGAATCGTTATCGGTACCGGCGACCTGTCGGAGCTGGCCTTAGGTTGGGCAACCTACAACGGAGACCACATGAGCATGTATGGCGTGAACGCTTCCATACCTAAAACGTTAGTCAAACATCTGGTAGCCTGGGTAGCTTACAAACAATTAGAAGACGAAGAAGGAAAAGCTACATTACTGGATATTGTAGACACCCCGATCAGTCCGGAACTGATTCCGGCCGACGAAACAGGCAATATTCAGCAAAAAACAGAATACCTGGTCGGTCCGTACGAACTGCACGACTTTTTCCTCTACTACACGCTTCGCTTTGGTTTCCGTCCGTCAAAGATTTATCTGTTAGCACAGAAAGCATTTGAGGAAACCTATGATGAAGGAACCATAAAGAAATGGCTGACGACTTTCTTCCGCCGATTCTTCGCACAACAATTCAAACGCTCTTGCCTGCCCGACGGCCCCAAGGTAGGCAGTTGCTCACTCAGTCCACGCGGTGACTGGCGTATGCCAAGCGATGCTTCATCAGCATCTTGGATGGAAGAATGCAACAATTTGCAATAATCCTCAATAATAATATAGAACAAAGTGTGCCTTGTATTTTCGAATGATCCGAAAAAGCAAGGCACACTTGTTTTATAATCCAAATTCTGAGATTGTCTAAAAGGCAACTGACATCAATCTTCCTGAAAACGGAGCGTTTCCACTTTCGACAACCTTTCCTTCAACCGCGGCATCCTACTACGACGAATGCGAAGTGTCATACTGCAATCATGATCATACCCTTGACTGACCAACATCGGCTCTTCCTCCTTAACAATCCGCATTACACTGTTCATAAAAGGATATTCAAAAAAGAAAGATACCTCTTCATCAATAGTCTTTTCTATAATCGTAGCAGCCTGAATTGCTTCGGAAGCTGCCTGCCGGTAGGCAACAATCAGTCCGCTCGTCCCCAGTTTGATCCCGCCAAAATAACGGATGACGACAATCAGAATATCGGTCAGTTCGTGTGAGTTGATCTGCCCTAAAATTGGTTTTCCCGCCGTTCCCGAAGGTTCGCCATTATCATTTGCCCGAAATTCCTTACGCTCAGGTCCGAGCATATATGCATAACAACAATGGCGCGCATCATAATATTTCTTCTGATAAAACTCAACCAGTTCCTTAACTTCGTCAACAGAATGAACAGGATGAGCAAAAGCCAGAAATTTACTTCGCTTTTCACTATATTCGCCTTCTGACAATCCGGCTATGGTCTTATATACGTCTGACTGATCCATCTATATTTCTTTATAAAAACTATCAAAAATGACAGGTCGTAAAACATTGCCTGCAAAAATACTACAAAAAACAGAAATTCTCGAAAAATATTCCCTTATACATAACAAAATAACATTTTGACACATTGACAAACCAAGTATTCCATACTTGCGTATTTACGACCTTTATATAGTTCGAACGTAAATTCATCAATCCTGAACACTAAATTTCCTTTTATTAATCTATAAAACAACAAATTACCCTCGATTTCCGGACCGACAAAAAAGGCTATTCCAGATAAAAAATGACTTCCCAAAACAACAAAAAACGGAAATGGTCAACTAATTTACCTCAGATCAGCAACACAAGACCACGAGAACAGGAACATTTTTTTCATTTATAATCGATAATCAGGAACCATTCAGAAATATAGAATGAATAAAAAATGAAAGAGCCGATTAAGAAATAAATCTTATAAAAAGAATATTCGAACAAAGTTAATTTTCAGGTTCGGGAAAAAGCAAAAACATGCAAGAAAGCAAAAAACGATAAAAACAATCAAAATGTCAGTTTGGACAAAAAAAGACACGCAACCTGCATCACTACAGATCACGCATCACTCCTTACTAAAAACCAATTCTATACAATATGAAAAACTTTCTTTAACTGTCAAACTGATGAATAACCAAGCCACTGCGTAACTTCGGTTCGAACCAGGTAGCCTTGGGCGGCATGACCTCTCCTAAATCGGCAATACGCATGATATCCGTCATTTCGACTGGATACAAAGCCAATGCCAGCGCCATTTCACCACTGTCACAGCGTCGGGACAATTCTTCCAACCCACGCAAACCGCCGACAAATTCAACGCGTTTATCTGTTCTTAAATCATGAATGCCCAATAATTTATCCAAAATCAACCGGCTACTGATCGTCACATCCAACTGTTCGACCGGATCATCTGCTACTGTACACTCAGAGCGCAACCGCAACCGATACCAGTTTCTCTCCAGATAAATGGAAAACTCATGTTTACGGGTCGGCTTATAAGGAACACCTCCCATACAACACACGTCAAAACAGTCAGACAATGCATCCAGAAACTGCCCGGAATCCATACCGTTCAAATCACGGATCAGTCGATTATAATCCAAAACAGTCAACTGGCTGGCCGGAAAACAAACGGCCATAAAATAATTATATTCTTCCGCACCCGAATGCTGGGGATTATTATGGGCCAATTCCAGTCCGACACGGGCCGAAGCTGCCGACCGGTGATGTCCATCAGCAATATATAATGCCGGAACGGAATCAAAAATCCGCGTTACCTGCTCAATATCCTCATCCCGGTCAATCAGCCAGAACCGATGTCTGAAGCCATCTACCGGCGCTACAAAATCATATTCAGGTTCCATATCAGTATAGCGAGCCACAAGTTCGTCCAGTTCCGGACGGTCTGGATAGGCAAAAAATACGGGCTCAACATGTGCGTTCAGATTCCGAATATGTTTCATCCGGTCTTCTTCCTTATCCATACGGGTCAGCTCATGCCGTTTAATGACTCCGGAAACGTAATCAGCCACAGAAGCAGCAACAACGATACCAAACTGCGTCCGGCCGTGCATGGTCTGTGCATAAATATAATACATCTCCTTGCTGTCCTTGAGCAACCACCTCTGTTCCTGAAACATTCTGAAATTATCGACAGCCTTTTGATAAACACGAGAATCGTGTTCGTCCGTACCTTCCGGAAAATCTATTTCCGAACGAATAATGTGATACAAAGACATTTCGTTACCAGCAGCCTCTGTTCTAGCCTCTTCCGAATCCAGCACATCATAAGGTCTGCTTTCCACCCGCTCCACCAGTTCACGGGGAGGACGAAGTCCGCTGAAAGGTTTTATTCTTACCATAATTTTTCTCTATGCTGTGTTGTGTTGATTATCAAAAGTATAAGATTGTCGTGTTTATTTATGTGCTGTGTTGTGTGCTATTTATCTAGCATGGGAAAGTTTACATTTTTATTTGTTGACCTGAAAACGAGTACAACCGTCTTGGAAAAAAGCAACAATCTGGCGTGCTGCCGCAATTCCAGCATTTGTATTCGCCTCCAAAGTCTGTGCACCCATTTTTTTCGGCGTGGCAAAATAGCGTCCAGTACACTGTTCCGTAAAAGCATTATGGGTGGCAGGTTTCACATCTGTCAGATACTTCAGATCGTGACGCTCATTCATGGCACGCAACAATCCTTCCTCGTCCACAACTTCCTTCCGCGCCGTATTAATCAGGACAGCCCCTGGCTTCATCTTCATAATCAAATCATAATGAATGCTCTTTACAGTTTCAGGAGTTGCCGGTATATGTAAGGATACTATATCACAAGTGGCAAACAAATCTTCCTGTCCGGATACAGGCTGAACACCGACAGCTTCCATAACGTCAGACGGACAGAAAGGATCGTAAGCACAAATTTCCATACCAAATCCCCGGGCTATACGCGCCACATTACGCCCAACATTACCAAACGCCAGCAAACCCAGCTTTTTACCCTGAAGTTCTTTTCCGGAGGAGCCATCATAAAAATTACGATAACCAAAGACCAGCAAACCCAAAACCAGTTCTGCCACTGCGTTGGCATTCTGACCCGGAGTGTTCATCACCACAATGCCCCGACGCGTTGCTGCTTCCAGATCCACATTATCATATCCGGCACCTGCCCGGACAACGATTTTCAAATTAGAAGCTGCCGCAAAAACCTCATCATCAATCTGATCGCTACGGATAATCATGGCGTCACAATCAGCCACAGCCTGCAACAATTGCTCGCGGCTTGTGTATTTCTCCAAAAGAGCCAGTTCCAAACCGGCTAGACCGACAACTTCTTTTATTCCATTCACCGCTATCGCGGCAAAAGGCTTCTCTGTAGCTACTAAAATCTTTTTCATCGTATTTTCATTTTATGGTTGTTGTAACAAACAGAGGCCAACCTCACAATCAAAGCTTCGCCTCGAAATCTTTCATGCTCTGTGCCAAAGCCTGCACCGCCGACATCGTCTGCGCATTATAGCAAGAAGCGCGGAAACCTCCGACACTGCGATGTCCTTTAATTCCTTCGATACCACGTTCGGCAGCAAAGGCCAGAAAATCAGTTTCCAAATCCTTATATTCCTCATTCATAACGAAGCATATATTCATTAAAGAACGGTCTTCGGATCTGGCAGTACCTTTAAACAGACGGTTCCGGTCGATTTCATCATACAAGATATTCGCACGTTCGTGTGCATTACGCTCCATGCCTGCGACACCGCCATGCGCCTTGACCCACCGCAGATTCAACATAGCCGTATATATCGGAACTACCGGTGGTGTATTGAACATGGAACCGCCCTGTACATGCGTCATATAATTCAGAATTGAGGGAATCGGACGGCTCACCTGTTCCAAAGCCTCATCCTTAACGATCAGCACATTTACTCCGGCCATGGAAACATTCTTCTGCGCACCGGCATAAATACAATGATAACGACGGACATCTACAGGCCGGGAAAATATGTCGGACGACATATCTGCAATCAATGGCACCGGACTTTCAGGATCAGTGCGCAATTCCGTTCCATAGATTGTATTATTAGTCGTATAATGGAAATAATCGGCATCCGACGGTATACTATAGTTTTTAGGGATGTAAGAATAATTCTGATCTGCCGATGATGCAACCTCAACAACTTCACCAAACATCCGGGCTTCTTTTATTGCTTTTTTAGCCCATGTTCCTGTATTTAGATATGCAGCTTTCTTTTCCAAAAAATTATAAGGTACCCGACAAAACTCCATACTGGCTCCACCACCCAAGAACAATACAGAATAGCCTTCCGGCACATCCAACAACTCTTTTACCAGTGCTACAGTCTCTTCCAATACAGGCTTGAACTGAGCAGAACGATGACTGATCTCCATTATCGAAAGGCCGCATCCGTTAAAATCAAGACATGCAGCCGCTGTTGCTTCCATAACCTCACGCGGCAGTTTTGAAGGACCTGCATTAAAATTAAACTTCTCCATGTGCTCTATTTTATTAATGTGTGTTATTATCTTTATTCTTTTATTAAATATCTCAAAAGCGAAAGTATAAAAAAATAATCAGTTAACAAACTAAAAAGCCCACAAATTTTAAGTTTGTGGGCTTTTTTAGTGACAAATTATCAAAAACAATGCTTTACAGCAGACATTTTATCAGTTATAAAGCTTCTTCTATAATACATTTTATACCTTTGATCTTTTGACCACGGATATTCTGCAACACGCTTTTCAATTTTTTCCTGCTGACCGCAACGAAAGAATAGTGTTCTTTGACATCTATACGGCCCAGTTCCTCTCTTCCCAAGCCACCTATTTTCGAAAGAAAACCAACGATATCTACCTTATTGATTTTATCTTTCTTCCCTTTTCCTATATATAAAGTAACCCAATTGGGCTGGACAGGAGCCGGCAACTTGCCATCAATACGATACGTCTCCACCTCATCACGGATATATTCCGGCATTTTTTCTTCCGGTCCAAGAATCATGTAGGCACGTCCTTCTGCATCCCAACGAGCCGTACGACCATTACGATGAATATAAGCATCTTCATTCAAAGGTAAATGATAATGAATAATCTGTCCGATATCAGGAATATCCAGACCTCTGGCAGCCAGGTCGGTAGAAACAAACACATTGCAAGACCCGTTGCAGAATTTGTACAGCGCACGTTCACGATCTTTCTGCTCCATACCTCCATGGAACAATTCACAATAGATACCGCGCTGCTTTAAATAATTCCCGACACGCTCCACACTCTCCCGATAATTCACAAACACCAGACTACTTGTAGCTCCCGACTTCCGGATCAGTCGTTCAAGTGTTTCCAATTTGTCTTTCACCGGAGAGAATACTTGATAAAGGCTCACCCGATCAACAGTCTGTTCATCTTCTGAAAGATAATTCAATTTGACAAAATGATTGGGAGAAACAAAATTCGGAATTTGAGGTGCATCCGTAGCAGAAAGAAGAAAACGCCGTTTCAGTTTCGGTAATTTACTGATTACCTGACTCATTTCCTCTTGAAATCCCAATTCCAGACACTTGTCAAACTCATCAATGACCAATGTAGAAATGTTTTCAACCGGAATATTTCCTTTCGACAGATGATCGTTCATACGGCCGGGAGTAGCAACAACGACCTGAGGCTGAACACTTCGTAATGTGCGATGCTCATCCATTGCTGGCCGGCCACCATAGCAACTGACCACCTTGTAAGCTGTTCCCATTGACTTAAACACCTGCTCCGTTTGCAAAGCCAACTCGCGCGATGGAACCAGAACTACGGCCTGCACTCCTCCGCGAGCAGAATCAAGATGTTGTACCAAAGGAATCAGATAGGCCAAAGTCTTGCCGGAACCTGTCGGCGAAAGCAAAACCAGATCATCCCCTTTCCGATAAGCCTGAATTGTCTCTTCCTGCATCGGGTTCAACGACTCGATGCGAAGTTTCCATAAAATTTCGTGTAAATCAATATTGTTCATAGAACAAAGATAAGCAAACCACTGTAACGAAACAAATCAGGCTGCAAACAAATTCGAATTTTCTTATAACGCTTAAACGAATCTAAAAATCTGTCCAAAAACTACAGCAATATTTAAAGTATATAGAACATCATGAAGAGGTTTGAACAGAGAAATAAAAATTCTTATTTTTGTAACAACAACAAAAACAAGAAAACTAAACAATATGGACCTATAATTCAAGAAGAACATATTGCAAGTATCTCCCATCACAGAACACAACTACGGACAAGATGAATTTTATAGACTTCTTCAAAATAGAAATAGCCAAAAAAGAACAATTAGGTAAAAAGAAAACAGCGACGAACTATAAGTCAACTTTAAAATCATTTACAGAGTTTCTTCGTTTAAAAAAACAAATTAATAAAATAGAGTTAAATCAGATTACCTATGAACTTCTGTCAGACTACGAAATATATTTAACCAACGAACGCAATATTTCCAGAAACAGCAGTTCCTTCTACTTCCGCCAAATCAGAGCTGTCTATAAAAGAGCCTGCGCTGAATCGGAAACTTATACGGCCGACCCTTTCAGAAAAATCTATACCGGAGTAGACAAAACAATCAAAAGAGCACTCGATTTGGAAACTCTCAGAAAAGTCATTGAATTTCTACCCAAAAACAAACATCTGGAATTCAGTAAAGATATCTTCATTTTCTGTTTTTTTGCTCGCGGCATGTCATTCATTGACTTTGCAAAACTAAAAAAACAGAATATTTCGAACGGTAGAATTAATTATTATAGAAGTAAAACACAAAGATTTATATCAATAAAAATAGAACCACCTATGCAGGCCATCATCAACAAATACCAACAAAAAGACACAGATTATATCTTTCCGATTTTCCAGGGAAATATTCAGGAAGAACGTATCTACAACAATGCTCTACGTTTGTATAATTTGCATCTGAACCAAATCGGAAAAGCCATTCGAAAAGACATACACCTCACATCTTACGTTGCCCGACACTCTTGGGCAACAATAGCAAGAGCAGAAAATGTTCCAATAGAAATCATCAGTGAATCATTAGGACACAGTAATCAACAAACCACTAGCATATACATCAAATCATTGAACAACATAGTTGCTGACTCAGCAAACAAAAAAATAATAAATAAACTAAAAAAAGAAAAGAAGCTCAAAAAGAACAATACCAATTATGCTTACTGCTTTTATCAGGATTTCTATATATCAACGAGAGAAGAACAGATAGATTTTACATACACGCTCGAATATTAAAAAACAAAGAAAACTAATTTCTTCTATAAGGGAGGATAACCTCCCTTAATATTTATAGGGTTCAACAAGAATAAAAACACTTACAAGTATATTCATTTACAATACAGCAAGTATTAAGTTGTTATTTTTTATAATAATTCCAGAGATTTATTCTCGTTTTTTCCCATTCAGAAAACAAACTATCTGATTTACCACGAATCTCTAAAAAATAATAATAAACAATTGATTTAACTATTTCATCAGAAGGAAAAGATAACCGAGATTTTATATATCTTCGGATTCTTTCCCCTAGTGGTACAACATAATCTAACTTACATATTTGTTTCCGTAAATTAAATGGTATCTTGAAAAATAGATTTAAATCTTCAAGGTTATCATTCCACAACCGCATCGCATAAGGATATATATTTCTCCAATGAATATATAACAAATTTAATTTTTCCATAGCTTCGGTATTGTTTCGAGCTTCAAAAATATTTTGCATATCCATTCTATATGCCTCTCTATCGCCTGAAACAACAAAATGGCATGAATTTCTTAATAAATTTAAAACATAAATTGGTCGACAAGATGACGGAAAGTAACACTTAAGACACTCTGGAAGTCCTGAAATCTGATCTGAAAAAAATAACAAAATATCTTCAACTCCTCTTTTTTTTAAACACTGAAATATTTCTTCGCAAAAATCTACATTTTCAGTCAGACTTGTCCACAGACCTAGCATTTCTAGCTGACCATCATCCCTTAGTCCCACACACAAACAAATTATTCGTTCAGTAATCCGACCATTATCAGATACTTTAAAAACTAAAGCATCTAACCATACCACCCAATAAAAAGATTCCAAAGGGCGCTTCAACCAATCAGCAGCTTTTTTCTGTTGCACATTCAAAATATCAGCAATCACAGGCTCGGAGAAATTCGAATATCCCATATGTTTTAGTTCATCTCGAATATCAGAGAGACTCATACCATTTGCATAACGAGAAATTACCAATTCTTCCAGTGAATGAATATTTCGTGAACACTCAACAGTACCCTTATCGGTTTCCTGCTCAAATATAATTTTATCATTTATAGCCATAATTATTGCAAAAAATAAAGAATACGGAATTCTGTTAGAAACTCCGTATTCTTTTATCTAGACATTTTTAATTATGTAAATTTCTTATTTCAGACTTACAACAACCGGAACTTCCACTTCATAAGCCGTCTTTGACTGATTAAGTGTCAAACCAGAAAGTTCACCCCACTTCGGTTTAGCAACTGTCATTTTAAGAGTTACCTTGTATTCTCCTGAATAAGTGTAATCCTGTCCCTTAGCGGTCAATTGAACAGTACCATTTGTATATTCAACAAGTCCATTCGGATCTTCAATAACGAATGTCGGCTGGCTCATTGCATACACGCTAAACGGATTATTTGCAAAGTCATATTTAACATCTGCTGTATTTGCTCCATATGCAGCAACCTTACCATTCTCCCACAACAAACGTCCATCTTTATCCGTCCACTTAAATCCAGTTAATGCTACCGGTGCAGTCTTACTTGTAATTGTAATCTGGCTATTGTTAACAACCAAATTTCCAGCCAAATCAGCGATAGACACATCATAAGTAGACGTAGTAACATTGCTACCATAAGCAACTTTCACTTCCAGTTTGATAGCGGTTCCATCGTAAGAATCCTTATTAACAACAAACTTAGTCGTCGTAGATGAACCTGTTGAACTATAATTTGCATTAGTAGTTGCGCCAGTAGTCGTCATCGTAACAATACCACCATTTGCCTTAATAGCTGTAATCTGATCATCAAAGTTATCAAACAGAGTCTTGGCATCCATTTCGATAATCAAATCACCAACATGGGTATTGTTGTCAAATCGAGTAGCCATCTGTACTGTCTTTTGATCATTCCAGAAAATCATATCCTGACTCAATGAACCAGTTGTCGGATAATCAGTCTTTGCTATAGGAATTGTAATGGTATATTCTGTTCCTGCCAACGTACCTGTGCTACCAGTATTATCCTTCAATGTAATGTCAATATTTGCAGCATCTGACAATTCTGTTCCTTGTGCAATAGTTACAACAAGGCCATTAGTTCTATCAACGGTCACTCCAGCAGGAACTCCTGATACAGTACACATTGAACTTGCAAGCAACGTCTTTAAGTCATTCACTGACATCTTAAATGTATTAGCAATAGGAGCCAAATCGATTGTAGTAGCTTTAGATGCTGCTGCAACATCCTTCCAACTATTGCCAATTGTTGCATGACTATATGAAACAACAGCTTTAATAACCTTAATGGTAACCATATCATTTGTCAGATACTTATACCCACCAAGAGAAACTGTAGCATCTACAGTAGCAGTCTTACCAATATTACTTGAGGCATTCTGGTCAGCAACACCAACAACACCATTATCTATGGTAAATGCAGCCTTATCACCACCATCTAATGCATAAGACACAACAGAAGGGTCAATGCCGAATTCTGTCACCATATCGTCAACGACAGTGTTTCCTGCATTATTCTTTCCTATCAATTTAAATCCTTCTTTCATGTCATATTTCTCTGCACTATTCCAAGCGAGTTCTTTTGTTCCGGTATAACTTGAAACAACCTGAACATTAGAAACAACAACATCTTTATGTGCAGCAAGGAAATAATCAGAAGCAACTTCTGTTAGATTCTGTGTTCCGTCTTCTGGATTTGCATTTTTGGGAGTTACACGTGCAGACAAACAATATGTACTATTAGAAGCTAAAACATCATTCTTTGATACAGTGAAAGCAACAACGCCACGTTCCAGATCGCTCTTCGCTTCATTATATTCTGCATTCAGATAATTAGCAGCAGCTCTAGTATTTGTAACTTTATATCCTTCAAAAACAATGTTGTAATTCTCGGCAAAATCCTTCGCAGCAGCAATTGGAGTAATACGGAAACGTACAACACTCGTCTTATTTTCTGTTACAACTTTATATTTACTACTTTCAGTAGGATCTGTAGGATCAGCTACCTGAAGCGTATTGAAGCCTAATATTTTAGAAACTACACCACTACCTGAAGTAATATAATCTGGTTCATAAACAATGCTTTGAATCATAATACTCAGCATTGCTTTCAGATCTTTCTCAAGTTCTTCTACCTCAGCACCTAGATCAGCAACATTCTGTTTTAAAGTTGCAAAATCGCCATTTTCTGCGAACTTAGCTTCTAAATCACTTACCTTACCTTCCAAGGTTGAAATTCTAGTCACTGCGTTAGCCAAATCTGAGGCACTAGCCTTGCCTGCAAGTGCAGTTTGTAAAGCATCATCTTTATAATTTTCTAAAGCCTGAACGCGAGAAACCAAATCGGTAAAAGTTGGATCGTTCTTCGTAATATAATTAGCCAACTTACCGTCTACAGTCTTTATTTGGTTTGCTAGCTCTGTGCTATCACTTGCCATCTCGGCAATTACTTTATCTAATTCAGTGGATATTTTTGCAGATAAAGTAGCATTCAATTTGCTTACTTCGGCATCTGTATAACCTTTCAAGGTTACCTCAAGAGTTTCAAGACTTGCAATACGAGTTTCTAAAGCGGCAATCTGCTCTCCAAATTTTGCATCTTCAATAGCTTTCAAACTATTCAGAGCCTGAGCTAACTTATCATTCGTAGTTGCCAAAGTTCCTTCCAAAGTTTCAATTTTATTTTTAAGCGCGTCAACATCTGCCTGAGAAGCATTACCATCCAACTGAGCCTTCAATTCATCCAACTCTGCTGACAGATTGCCCTGCTCTGTTTCCAATGCACTGATTTTGTCACCTAACTCGGTCTTAGCTGCATCCAAAGATGAAGCAACAGATTGATCAAGCTCATCAATAATTCCCTTCAGCTCGTTAAATTTAGACTCAACAGTTGCTGCATCAGCCTTACCGTCGATACTAGCCTGCAATTCTGTAGTCTTGTTGGCGATTTCAGTCTTCAATGTTTCAATATCAGCAGCATTACCAGAAGCTAATGCCTGAAGATCTGCCACCTGCTTGTCGACAGCTGTCTTCAAAGCCTCAACTGAAGAATTGATTGCAGCAGTCAATTCTTCCTTAGAAACATCTAATTTAGAAGTAACACCATCAATCTGTTCCTGAAGATTTTTGATGTCGTCATCATAATCTGCACATCCGACAAATGCTGTAGACGAGGTCAATGCCAAAGCACAGATTACAGACACTTTAATAAACCTTTTTCTCATAAATCAATAATTTTAATTAGAAAAACATGATGTATATTTCAAATTCGATCTCATTCTCTCAATCTCAATTTATCACCCTATCCTATAATTAGACTACAACATACTTTTTCTTTCTCTATGTAAGAAAGAGAAAAAACAAGCAGATAAACATTACGAACGAGTTTCTATCCCATACAAACAAGCTAATAATACATATCATTGTATAAAATAAAGATTCCGTCAGAAATCAAAACAGAATTTCATAGCAAGTTATCGTGTTTTTTTTATAAGTTTTTTTGTTTTTTGTTTGGTGATTCAACTATTATACCTATCTTTGCATCGTATTTCTTACATAGAAAAAGAAAAACAGTCCCGAGAAAATAAGGGTACAGCAATAAGTAAATAAATTAATTCCTATACCAATAAAAAACTCCTTATCAGGAATAAATCCTTGATAAGGAGTTTTTTATTGGTATATATACTTTTCTAAAGTAAAAAAGGAACTTCCTTTTTCAATCGGAAGTTCCTTTTTTCTTTAATTATATAACAGACTGATTAGCCACCGAAGTTGTCATACATAATGCTTTCCGGTTCAACACCCAGACTGTCGAGCATGTTAACAACAGCTTTTGACATCGGGCCAGGACCACACATGTAGTATTCGATGTCTTCCGGAGCTTCGTGATTCTTCAAATAGGTCTCGTAAATCACCTGATGAACAAATCCCGGAGTGTACTTCACACCAGCTGCATCTGCTGCTGGATCCGGACGGTCGAGTGCCAAATGGAAACTGAAATTCGGGAAATCTTTCTCCAACTGCAGGAAGTCTTCCAAATAGAACACTTCGTTCAAGGCACGGGCACCATAGAAGTAAGACATCTTACGATCTGTAGTCTTCAAAGTCTTGGTCATGTGCATAATCTGAGCACGCAATGGAGCCATACCGGCACCACCACCAACCCACATCATTTCCTTCTTAGAGTTGAAAATTGGATGGAAATCTCCATAAGGTCCACTCATGGTCACTTTATCACCTGGTTTCAACGTGAAGATATAAGAAGAAGCGATACCAGGCATGACATCCATAAAGCCCGGACCCTGATCTTTCGGTTTGAACGGAGGCGTAGCGATACGCACGGTCAACATGAAACGGTCGCCCTCTGCAGGATAGTTGGCCATTGAGTATGCACGGATTGTTTCTTCCGTGTTCTCACACTTCAGACCAAACAAACCGAATTTTTCCCATGCCGGCAAATATTCCGGACCGATCAGATCCTTGTCGATGTCCTTATCGTAATCCATCTTATATTTAGGAATCTTGATCTGAGCATAAGAACCCGGGATGAAGTCCATGTGAGCGCCCTTAGGCAGCTGCACGATAAACTCCTTGATAAAAGTTGCGACGTTCTTGTTTGATATAACCTCGCACTCCCATTCCTTAACACCCATTACTGATTCAGGAACAGTGATTTCGAGATCGCCCTTAACCTTGCACTGACAACCCAAACGCCAGTTGTCCTTGATCTGCTTACGGGTGAACTGACCTTTTTCTGAATCAAGAATCTCACCACCACCGGCTGGAACCTGACATTTGCACTGACCGCAAGAACCCTTACCACCACAGGCAGAAGGCAAATAAATGCCCTGCTCAGCAAGGGTTGAAAGCAGACTGCCACCTTGAGCGACAGACACCTTCTTGTCACCATTAATAGTAATTGTTACATTGCCGCTTGGAGACAAATACTTTTTCGCTACGAGCAGAATGATCACCAAAAGGAGAATCGTCACGAGGAATACCCCAATGCTCGTAAAAATAAAATTCATATCCATTGTTTTATTCCTTTCCTTTTAAATTTTCAAACCTGAGAAACACATAAATGCCATGGCCATCAAACCTACCGTAATAAAGGTGATACCCAATCCCTGCAAAGGTTTTGGCACATTGGTATAGGCCATTTTCTCACGGATTGCAGCCAAAGATACAATAGCCAGCAACCAACCGATACCAGAACCAAGCGCGTAGGCAATAGAATCCCAAACACTACCGATAGCCTGAGAGCTCGTAGCCGGATCCATCTGAATGCGCTGCTGCATGAACAAAGAAGCACCCATGATGGCACAGTTTACGGCAATAAGCGGAAGGAAAATACCCAAAGCGGCATAAAGCGAAGGAGAGAAACGTTCTACAACCATCTCTACCAACTGCACGATACCAGCAATCACTGCAATAAACAGAATGAATGCCAGATAAGTCAAATCCTGGCCCAAAATTCCATCTTCAGACAGAACCTTAGTCTGCAATAAATAGTCAACCGGAACAGTCACCAACAACACGAACGTTACGGCAACGCCCAATCCCAATGATGTCTTTACATTCTTGGATACGGCCAGATAAGAACACATACCCAGGAAGAAAGCAAATATCATGTTGTCCACAAAAATTGAACGGACAAACAAACTCAATAAATGTTCCATAATCTTCTTTAATAATTAAATGTATGCGTTCTGATTACTTCTTGTTTTCTTTCTTTTCCAAAGCAGCACGCTGAGCCCAAATGAAGCAACCTAAGAGAATCAATGCCATTGCAGGCATAGTCATCATACCGTTGTTCATATAACCCATATCATAGAAGCTTTGTGGAATAATCTGGAAGCCCAACAAACTTCCGTTACCTAAAAATTCACGGATAGCTCCAACGACAACCAAAACAAAAGCATATCCCAGACCGTTACCGATACCGTCGAGAAAGCTTTCCCAAGGACCGTTCATCATGGCAAAAGCCTCAAGACGACCCATCAGGATACAGTTGGTAATAATCAAACCGACATAAACGGAAAGCTGTACACTCACATCATAAGCGAACGCCTTCAAAAGCATACTTACGATTGTAACCAAAGCGGCAACGACTACCAACTGTACAATGATACGGATACGATTGGGAATCGTATTGCGAATCAATGAGATGATGACATTGGAAAATGCTGTAATAACTGTTACAGACAGTCCCATGACAATAGCCGGCATCAACTGAGATGTAACGGCCAAAGCAGAACAGATACCCAATACCTGAACAGCAACCGGGTTGTTCACATTTAGAGGTGATGAGAGTACCTCTTTATTCTCTTTAGAAAATAATTTGCTCATTTTTCGTTACCTCCTCAATTATTCGTTAGTAGTTAAAAAAGTCATGTAGCGGGCCAGACAGTCATGAAGCATGGCATTCACACCATCACAAGTCAAAGTAGCTCCGGTAATCGCATCACAACGGCTGTCGTCCGTCAAGCCTTCAACGAACTTACCTTTCTTAGCAACACTGATGGCAATACCAGACTTGTCGGCATTCAAAACTTTCTTGCCTTCAAACTGTTTCTGGAATTTCTCGTATTCTGTGATAATTGCTCCCAAACCGGCAGTTTCACCCTTATGTGAGAAATATACTCCATAAATCGTATTCTTGTCGGCATTGACAGCAACATACCCCCAAATAGCATCCCAAAGTCCCTTACCGGTCAAAGGCATCACATATTTGGTTTCACCATTTACCTGACAGATATATAAAGGAAGATTTTCTGCAGAAATATTCTTATCCTCAACAGTAAAACCATCCTGATCCTTCGAAGTTCCTTCTTTTACAACAGAACCATCAGAAGTAATGATCTGATCAGCAACAATAACATCGCTATAAGTAGACTCTACGGCACTTTTATCCAAGTCACGGATATTCAAAGCGGCCAGAATCTGGCTTTTCTTGTCAATACGTACATTTGCCATTGACTGTGGTTCCAAAGCCTTTGAGAAGAAAGCAAGCAAGAATGCTACGATAATAACGACAACAGAGGCGTAAATAATCGTATAAGCATTGCTGCTGGTATCGATTCCTTTCTTCTTTGGCTGCTCGCCAGCCTCAGTTACTTCTTCAAACTCAGAAGCTGGAGCCTGACATACCGGACATTTGGCAGGCGCGGCATCACCTTCATGTACATAACCGCATACCTTACATTTAAATTTCTTTGTAGCCATATTCCTTTATTATTTTTTAATTGCACGTTTAGCTCGCTTGTCGATATTGCTCTGAACTACGAAGTAGTCAATCAATGGAGCAAACAAGTTCATCAACAGGATAGCAAGCATCATACCTTCTGGATAACCCGGGTTGAGCACACGGATAATAATCGCCATGGCACCAATCAGGAATCCATAAACATATTTACCACACTCCGTACGGGCAGAAGTTACCGGATCGGTCGCCATAAATACGGCACCGAAGCAGAAACCTCCAACCACCAGATGCTGATACCAAGGCATCATAGCTACGGCATTGTTTTCCGGACCGAACTGATTGAATACCAATCCCATTACGATACCGCCAACGAATACGCTGAACATCGTTTTCCAGCTGGCAACACCGCTCCACAATAAGATTACGGCACCAATAGCGATGGCAATCACACTGGTTTCACCAATAGAACCCGGAATCAAACCGATCACCTGATCACATACAGATGAAGTACATGCAGCACCTACTGCAGCTTCTCCAAGAGGAGTAGCCATAGTAAAGCCGTCTGGCAAGTCATAACCCAAGCCACAAATACTTTCCGTAGCCACCCAACAAGCATCACCACTCATCACCGTAGGATAGGCAAAGAACAGGAACGCACGAGTAATCAAGGCTACATTAAAGATATTCATACCGGTACCTCCAAAAATTTCCTTGGCAAAAATTACAGCAAAAGCACAAGCTACTGCAATAACCCAAAGCGGAGCACCCACAGGCACAATCAAAGGTACGATCATACCCGTTACCAAATATCCTTCATGAATTTCCTCATTCTTCCATTGAGCAACTATAAACTCAATACCAAGACCTACAACATAAGAAACAATGATTTTAGGTAATACGGCCAAGAAACCATAACCAAAAATCTCCCAGAATGTAGCTTCAGCCAATTTTCCAGCTGCAGCGTAATTCTGATAACCTACGTTGTACATACCGAACAGCAATGCCGGCATCAATGCGATAACAACAAACGACATGATTCGCTTGCTGTCAATGGCATCGTGTACGTTTACTCCACTCTTAGACGTTGCATTCGGTACAAACAAGAATGTCTCGAAACCATCGAATACAGAACGGAAAGCGTGAAGTTTGCCTCCTTCTTCAAAGTTAGGCTTTATCTTATCAAGATATTTTCTTAACGCGTTCATTTATTAAATCTGATTTTAGTGATATTAAAATATTAAGCCATTTCCTTGCGAAGCATATCCAAACCTTCACGCACGATACGCTGCAATTCCAACTTAGAAGAGTCAATAAACTCACAGATAGCAAAATCTTCTGGAGCAACTTCATAAATACCTAAAGCCTCCATCCGGTCAATATCTCCGGTAATGATTGCTTTCACCAATTGCTCAGGGAAGATATCCATCGGGAAAACACGATCATATTCATTGCTCATGATCATGTGACGCTCACCACCTTTAATACGTGCATCCAAAGTGTATTCCTTCTTACCACACAACCAGCTGAAGTAAGAACGGCTAGATGAATACTGATTGAAACGCGGCATAATCCAACCTAACATTTCATGAACATCATCACCTTCTGGAATCACGTTTACTTCTGTTGCGTGAGCAGCAAGGAAACCGTCCTGCGTTGTCTTGACTCCTGTCATCACATTACCGTTGATAATACGCAATGTCTTTCCTGCAGTCAGATTACCGGCAAGCATTGTAGTTAATTGCTGTCCCACTTTCATCTCGCAATAAGCCGGTTTCTTCACTTCAGATCCTGCCAATGCGACTACACGAGTCAGATCTACCTTACCGGTATTGAACAAGTGGCCGATGAAAATAACTTCTTCAGCACCGAGAGTCCAAACCACTTCTCCCTTATTGATCGGATCTACATGATTGATCTGAACACCTACGTTACCAGCAGGAGCCGGTCCGTCGAAAATTGTAACCACTACATTCTTTGCTGCAGTCAAAGCAGCAGCTGTCTGCTTGGCACTCACACCTAAATGAGTTTTCGCAATTCTTGCCAACGCATTCAGACCTGTTTGGAAATCAGCTTCCCGACCAGCCAATACATACTCAAAGTCAGCAGCCAATGGCATAGAATTGAAAGCGGAAACGAAAATAGCTTTCGGCATGACATCAGGTGTTGCCAGAATGTCATAAGGACGTTGCTTGAAGAAAGCAAAAAGTCCGGATTCAAGCAATGCCTCCTTAACGGCTTCACCAGAAAGCGTAGAAACATCCCGTTTTCCAAAATCCACATACTGCTGTTCAGAGTCAGCCTGAACCTGAACGCTTAATACTTTACGACGTTCGCCACGCTCAACAAGCGATACTGTACCGCTTACTGGAGAGACAAACTTCACTGATGGATGTGCTTTGTCCACGAACAAAGCTTCGCCTGCCTTCACACGATCACCCTCTTTTACAAGCACTTTCGGCTTCATTCCAGTAAAGTCATCAGGAACCAAAGCATACAGTCCCGGACAAGCTACTTGAAACTTCTCCTTAGTGGCTTTTCCCTTGAGGTTGACATCAAGGCCTTTGCGTAATTTAATTACATTTGCCATATATTTGGATTATATAAAGAATGGTTTTAATTAAAACGCGGCAAAAATACATAAAATAACAGAAAAAATAAAGGATTTCAAGGAAGAAAATCGTAATTTTGTGTTACTAAATCTGTATTTCTATAAAAAAACCAAGAAAAATAACCCGTTGGCTATTAGGGACACTTGTCACCTTATATTTGCTATTCTTACTACTGCTGAACCTGCCAGTAGTACAGAAATCTATATCCATTCTCGTAACCAACGAACTAAAGGATTTATTACAAACAGAAGTACATATCGGTAATATTGATCTGGGGCTTCTGAACCGTATTATTGTCGATGATATAAAAATTGAAGATCAAGAAGGTGAAGATTTGCTTACGATTGCTCGATTGGCTGTAAAGCTGGAAATCTTACCCCTGTTACAGGGTCAAATCAGCATTTCTAATATACAGATATTTTCCTTTAAATTAAACACTTATCAGAAGAACGAAAATCAACCCATAAATTGTCAGTTCATACTAGACAAGCTAACGCCTGACAACAAAAAGGAAAAAGGAAATCTCAATTTACGAATCAACGCAATTCTCATGAGAAGAGGAGAAATGTGTTTTGATAAAAAATACATAACTGAAACTCCAGAGCGTTTTAATCCGGCCCATATTCATATATCCAACATTTCAACCAATATTGCTTTAAAAGCATTCCAAAAGGATTCATTAAATCTTGCTGTTAAACGTCTTAGTTTAAAGGATAAATCAGGATTAACATTAGATAATCTCCGTTTCAAAATTACAGCGAATCAAAATACAGCCCATCTGACAGATTTTGAATTAAAATTACCCAACAGTAACATTCAATTGGACAGTTTATGGGCCTACTACAACAATCTTCCTTTTAATCAAAGCGATTCTTCATGGTTAAAAAAAATGGAAGCACACAGCGAAATCGTATCATCAACAATCAATTTAAAAGATTTATGCTGTTTTATTCCTAATTTCAAAGACCTTGATTTTCCATTTTATATTAAAACATTTTTTCATTACGAGAATCAAAAAGCCACTATAGATAAATTTCAATTATATTCAAAAAATCAGGAATGCAGATTAAAAGCCCACGCTTCCTTTCAACAGGCTATAGAAAAACAAAAAAACGATAGCGCAACAATAAATATTCAGGAACTAGAAATAAAACCTACAATCAAAAATTTATTAGAACAGATTTTCCCTAAAGCCAATCAGGTATATTATAAAATGTTAGAACAGTCAGGATCTAATCACCTGACTGCATACCTTTCATATCATAATAAGTTGGAAACAAATCTCAACCTGAAAAATAATTGTGGAAATCTTTTCGTAACCGCTGAATTGGATCAGCAAAAAAGATTTCGTAGTAGAATCCATACCGATGCTTTTGATTTCAGTGTTCTAGATTCGCTAAAAACAGATTTAGGGAAAATCAGTCTTAATCTATTCTTGAATGGAACATTTGACCAAGAAAAAGAAAGCAAACAAAAAATCAAAGACCTTCATATCAAGGGTAATATCAACAACTTAGAATTAAAAAAATATAATTACCAAAAGATCCTGCTCGATGTCAAACAGAGAAACCAAACTTTTTCGGGTAACATTTCCATGAATGATCCTCATGGTTCATTTAATGCAGAAGGAACCCTAACCTCTTCTAATCACAAAGGTTTAAAAGCCAAACTTTTAATATCTCTAAAAGATTTCTCTCCAAACACGCTAAACTTAACCAAAAAATTCAAGAATACAAGATTTTCAACAAATTTGGAAACTGATTTTGACTGGAAGTCTATAGATCAGGTTTCCGGATACCTGAATCTTACAGATCTGATCATTACGAAAGACACAACTTCGAAAAAGATCAATCTTATTGCCTTCAATTGTACCGATGAAGAAGGCAATAGAAAAATTCTGTTTTCCAGTGACTTCTTGTCTGCAGAAATTAACGGACAATTTAAAATAAACCATCTGATAGCAAGTCTAGAACGAACTGTATATAAGTACTTACCCTCATTAAAAAGTAATTCAAAAACAGAAGATTATTCTCTCCAAGAGAATAACTTCACCATGCGAATTAATGTAAAAGACACAGAACTGTTACCCTATTTGCTTGACATACCACTTACAATAACTAAACCAGCCTATTTTTATGGTGTTTATCGTAGCAATCTAAATAATTTACAGATCAATTGTGCAATACCAGATATTCATTATGGTACCCAATATTTTAAAAATATCTCATTAAATTGCGTTGGTAACCATCATCTGATTCAAGGAAACTTTGAAGGTAGCAAAATAACCACTAAAAAAGAAACTCTTTTCCGCATGAATTTGAATGCCGAAAAGGATACTGTTAGCACCAGTATCAAATGGCTATCACCGGATGATAATATATTTAATGGTAATTTTGAGTTCAGTACATCCTTTCAAAGAAACGAACAAAACAAAATCAATACAAATATACGTATCTTGCCTAGCCAATTCACACTAGATAATTCCCAATGGAATGTCCATGCATCGTCCATTAATATTGCTCCAGAAAAAGTCCGCATAGAAAATTTTCTTATTGAACAACCTGGAAAACATCTAGAAATAGGAGGTATTGTTTCCCAAAATGCCAAAGATTCAATCATTGCCGACCTAAAATATATAGATTTGCAATATATTTTTAATCTGATAGCATTTGATGCCGTCCAATTCGGTGGACATGCGACAGGAAAAGTCTTTGCGACTGATTTATTTAAAAATCCGAATATAAAAGCTCTGTTAGATGTTCCTGATTTTACTTTAAATCAAGGGAAAATGGGTAGTCTAAATATTTTCGGGAAATGGGAAATGGATACAAAATCCATTTATTTGAATGCCATGATGAATGACCCTTTGAAAGAAAGTATTACACGTGTCTCCGGAAACATTACACCTGGCCATACGTCAAAATCTGGAATTGATCTGAAAATTATGGCAAACCGGACCAATCTTTATTTTCTGAATAAATATACCGAAGGTATTTTCACAAACCTCCAGGGAAGAGCAACAGGAAAAGCCCGGGTATTTGGCCCATTCCAGAAAATTAATCTTGAGGGAGATCTGCTTGTCAACGAGGCTGATATGCATATAGATATTTTGAACACTCACTATCGTCTATACAACGACTCTGTGATTTTACGCCCCGATAATATATGGTTCAACAATGCAGACATCTACGATGACTACGGACAAGTAGGCGGAAATAAGCACTATGCATTAGTTACCGGACACTTAAAGCACGAGAATTTTTCAAACCTCAGTTATGATATCCTGATTAATGCACAAAATATTTTAGGATACGACCAGAAAGATTTTGGCGATAACGTATTTTGCGGAACAGCTTATGCCTCCGGAAAAGCGCACATCTACGGAAAACCCGGAAGATTAAATGTAGACTTAAATATTCATCCGGAAGAAAAAACAGAGTTTGTCTATAATCTATCCTCTCCGGATGTGATCACAGATACTCCTTTTATCCGTTTTGTCAATAAATCCAAAACATCAACAGATTCAACCCTTCAAACAAGAACAGAAAAAGAAGTATATCCTATCACAACCAATGCTCCAACATCGGACGTATACGTGAACTTTCAACTAGACATTACCCCTAAAGCAACCATGAAAATACTTATGGATGCAAAATCCGGCGACTATATTTCTCTGAATGGTTTCGGAAATATGCGTGCCACATTTTATAATAAAGGAAAATTTCAATTGTATGGTACGGCAAGAATCAACGAGGGAATTTATAAATTATCCCTTCAAGATGTCATCAAAAAAGACTTTCAAATTACCCCCGGCGGCACTGTCACTTTTGGAGGAGATCCTGCAGAAGCAGAATTAAATCTACAAGCCGTATATACAGTACCATCCGTATCTTTAAACGATTTGAACCCTCAGGGAACATTCAGTCAAAGCAATGTCCGGGTTAACTGTCTGATGAATCTTACAGGAAAAGCGCGTCAACCTCATATTGCTTTTGACTTTGATATACCCAACGTGAATGAAGATGAAAAACAAATGGTAAAAACTCTTATCAGCACGGAAGAAGAGAAAAATCTTCAGACAATCTATTTATTGGGTATTGGTCGCTTCTATGGTTATAACTATAATACCACGCAGCAGAACCAATCTTCGCTGGCCATGAATTCACTACTGTCATCCACTCTGAGCGGCCAATTAAATGAAATGTTGTCTAATATTATCGGTAGCAATAATTGGAATTTCGGAACTAATTTGAGCACAGGCGAAGAAGGCTGGAGTGATATGGACATTGAAGGACTGCTTTCCGGCAAATTAATGAACAACAGATTGTTAATTAACGGAAACTTCGGATATAAAGAAAATGCGACCTTAAATAAATCTTCTAATTTCATCGGAGACTTTGACGTTCAATGGCTATTAACCAAAAACGGAAATATACGCCTTAAAGGATACAGCGAAACCAACGACCGCTATTTTACCAAATCATCATTAACAACTCAAGGTATTGGTATACAATTAAAAAAGGATTTCTCTTCCTGGCGCGAACTGTTTAATTTAAAATCCAAACAGAACAATACAGAAGAAGAGAAAAAAAGGAAAGCCGAAAAAAAATAATACCAAGGAATACCGGCATACAGCGTCACGCTACAGATAACACACAATCATTCCAGTAACTCATAACTACTGATCTGATTCGGCAGATCCAAATTATGCAACACTTTTTCAAGCATAATACCATCCATGTTATTATATTCATAACCAAAAGTGGCTCTAATGCCTTGAAGAATAAACTGTGACGCACGATCTAAAGCAATCGGCAAGCTATCCCCCTGCATCAACGAACCAGTAATTACACTGGTAAAAGCATCACCCGTTCCAGGATAATGAGCCGGCAAATAGGGACAAGTCACCTTCCAAAAACGTCCACCACAGCGGTTGTAAGCATAAACCGAAGTCATGTGTGGCTGATCCATGACCGGAACACTAGTGACAATAACTATTTCCGGTCCCATTTCGGATAATTTCATCAGCAACTGTTTCAAAGTTCCATCTGTCACATGTTCGGTATTCGATTCACCCAAAAGTAAAAACAACTCGGTCATATTCGGTGTGATAACATCAGCCTTTTGAATAAGTTGCCGCATCCCAACAACCATTTCATCTGAAAAGCCTTTATACAATTTCCCGTTATCTCCTAAAACAGGATCAACAACCACCAAATCTGACTCTCTTCGAAAATCAGAAATAAAATGCTCCACAATCCGAATCTGTTGTGGTGATCCTAAATACCCCGTATAAAATGTATCAAACCGGAAATCATATTTCTTCCATTGGTCTATAATCCGTTGCATTTCTGAAGTCAAATCCAAAAATGTAAAAGACTGGTATTGTGTATGCGTTGAAAGTACAGCCGTAGGCAAGGCACAAACCTGAAATCCCATAGAAGAAAGTATGGGAATGACCGCCATTAATGACACACGCCCTACTCCGGACAAATCATGTACAGCAACGACTCGTTTACTCTGATTTTGTATTTGCATGATAGATAATTTTCTGCAAAACTACGAATTTCAAAAAAATTATCCGCATCAGACAAATAAAATCTATAATTATTTTGCAGTTCTATTGGAATTTCATACTTTTGATTCATAAGAAAAAAACATCAATATGAGTTACTTCATTTGCAACGGTCCGAAAGAAGGACCATTCGAACTGGAAGATCTGAAACATCATCATCTGCAACCAGACACACTTGTTTCTATTGATGATTCAGGCAAATGGCAAAAAGCGGATGAAATCGAAGAATTAGCTCACCTATTGAATCACGAAAAAGAACAAGATGCGCCAATGCAAACGACTATGCCTAAAACATGGCTTGTCGAATCTATATTGGCTACACTATTGTGTTGTATGCCTTTTGGTCTTGTAGGACTAATCAAAGCAGCGAATGTCAGCACCCTCTATAATGCCGGAAAATATGCGGAAGCTACTGTTGCCAGTCAGGAAGCCGGCAAATGGACAAAAATCAGTGCTGCAGTCGGCATCATCTTTGCATTGCTCTATTTAGCCTTTTGGGGAGCTGGATTTTTATACTGTCTCATATAAGCCAACAAAAAATGAAAAGGGGCATTTGGATTTCATATTCCATCAGTGCGCTTGGCCTATTATTTTTTTTCTTTAACCCAAGCAATACAGCACTTTTTCCCAAATGCCCTTTTCTTTTACTTACAGGATGGAAATGCCCTGGATGTGGAAGTCAACGTGCCATACATCATTTGTTACATCTGCAAATTTCTGAAGCTTTTTTAGATAATGCTCTACTAATTATTCTGCTTCCATTCCTACTGGTTTTCATGGTCATTGAGTACGGAAGAACATCATTAAGCCGATTACGAAAAAAAATAAACCACCCTCTACTTATATGGTTGTTATTATCAATAATTGGATTTTGGTGGATATTCAGAAATATTTATTCTTTCTAGGAAAAACAACAATACGAAACAAAAATAGACAACATAAATATCAAAATAAAACAAAAACACAAGAAAATAGAAACAAATTGTAATCAAATCCAATTATAACAAACATTAAATAAGAGAAGCGTTTGATAAAATTAACCGATTTGCTATATTTGCACCAACCAACATAAATATTAAAAATATACCAGAAAACAAACATCAAATAAGGAACAATATGGCATTGGTGAACGAACATTTCCTTAAACTGCCCGGCAACTATTTCTTTTCAGACATTGCAAAGAAAATCAATGCCTATAAGGTAACACACCCCAAAAACAAACTTCTCCGAATCGGAATAGGTGATGTCACCCGTCCTATGCCAAAAGCTTGCACACAAGCAATGATTCAGGCTGCCGAAGAACTTTCCAGATCTGAAACTTTTCGCGGTTATGGCCCAGAACAAGGATACGATTTTCTGATCGAAGCCATCATCAAAAACGAATATTCAGTCAAAGGAATCAGTTTCTCCAGTTCTGAAATATTCATTAGTGAAGGAGCAAAAAGCGACACAGGTGGAATTGTTGATATTTTACGCCACGATAATAATCTGGGAGTAACAGATCCTACCTACCCCGTTTATATTGACAGCAACGTCATGTGGGGACGTGCCGGTATATTGGAAAAAGAAACAGGAAAATGGAGTAATGTTACGTATATCCCCTGTACGGAATCCAATAATTTTATACCAGATATCCCGAAACAAAGAATCGACATTCTTTACTTATGCTATCCCAATAACCCTACCGGAGTCTCCCTCACAAAAGCAGAACTCAAAAAATGGGTGGACTATGCCTTAAAGAACGATACCTTAATTCTCTTTGATGCTGCATACGAAAGATTTATCACCCGCCCAGAGGTGCCCCATTCCATCTATGAAATACGAGGTGCCAAAAAGTGTGCCATAGAATTCCGGAGTTATTCTAAAACAGCAGGTTTTACGGGGGTACGTTGTGGATATACCGTAATTCCCAAAGAATTGTTTGCCACAACCTTATCTGGTGAAAAGATTTCACTCAATCAATTATGGTTACGCCGACAAAGCACAAAATTCAATGGTACATCGTATATATCTCAGCGAGGCGCAGCTGCAATTTATACACCCGACGGGATTAAAGAAGTCAATGAAAACATTGCCTATTATATGAAAAATGCCCTTTTCATGAAAAATAAAATTCAGGAAATCGGACTAAATGTATGGGGTGGTATTGACTCCCCTTATCTCTGGGTAAAAACACCGAACGGTGAATCCTCCTGGAAATTCTTTGAACGTATGCTTTACGAAGCTAATGTCATCGTTACTCCAGGTATAGGTTTTGGTCCCGGTGGTGAAGGATTTGTCCGTATGGCTGCTTTCTGCAGTATGGAAGAAAGTGAAGCTGCACTGGAGAGAATTGCCCGATCCATATAAAAAAATTCGGTCAACTGTTTTATATGATACGCACAAAATCATCTGAACGCTAAAAAAAGCAAACACGTGGAATAATCTGTTATTTTATGAAATACAGAATATGCCAATAATGGTAAAATCAAATGAAAGATGTATCTTTGTCTGCAAATCAATACAAATCACAGAAGAAGATGAAAAAAGTTTTTATGCTTGTTGCCTCGGCAGCACTGATGTTTAGTTCTTGTATCGAAAACGACGGTACTCATTACACAGAAATCCTCTATCCTTCTGAAGGAGGGAAAGTCTTGTACGCAGACCAGACCAATGATTCACTGAAATTTATCACGTTTGATCCTTGGTCATTGGACACGATTTACAGATTTACTTCAAAATTATGGCTTAATCTGGATCCTTCCGACCTAGCCGGTGGTGACGTACCAAGTGGATATTATGTAAACAAAACAATCAAATTTACCTTCGAACCCAATACCAGCGACACGATCAAAGCAGTTTCTTTAGTCCTGACCTCTAACAATTACAAGTTTGAATCGATGTTCTATCAGGTGAATTACCTGAATATAGACAGACCGGTCATGGATAAGAATTACAATTTTGAACTTACGGATTCTGCAACAACCACACGCGACAGCATCAGTTTTGTAACCTACGGTGATTGGAATCTGGAAGTAATCAATCCAGAAACAACAGACTGGATTACTCTGACCAAAAACAACGGTAGCAAAGGAACTCACACAGTACCTTTGAAATTAAAAGAAAACGAAAGTGAAGCTGCCCGTCTGGCAACATTAAAACTGACAAGCAACGGTGCCAGCACACAAATTTTAGTAAAACAAATGGCTGGAAAAAAGATTAATCCCCTCATTAAAAACGATCCTGTATCTTAGTAGACCTACTACGATACAGAATTTTAACTCTTAATACAATCTATACCATGACCTGCACATACAAACATTTCATATCTATCGGCGCTTTATGTATCTATGCCGGCAACATCCCACTGTCGGCAAAACGCCATCTGACAAACGCCATGCCTAATGTCATTGTAATTATGGCCGATGATATCGGCTATGGTGATTTAGAATGTTACGGCACAAAATCCATCAAAACTCCCAACGTCAACAAACTGGCCCGTAACGGCATTCGTTTCACAAATGCACATGCTGTAGCTGCAACAAGCACTCCATCACGTTATGCCCTGCTCACCGGAGAATATCCATTCAGGAAAAAAAATACAGATGTAGCAGCCGGAAATGCAGGCATGATCATACGACCGGAACAATTCACCGCAGCCGACCTGTTCCGGAGCAAAGGTTACGCAACAGCAGCTATTGGAAAATGGCATCTTGGAATTGGTGACCAAACAGCCCAACAAGACTGGAACGCACCGATTCCCTGTTCACCAAACGATCTCGGATTTGACTATACCTATATCATGGCAGCAACTGCCGACCGAGTCCCCTGCGTGTTTATTGAAAACGGTATAGTGGCCAATTACGATGCTTCCGCACCTATCGAAGTAAGTTATCAAAAAAACTTTCCAGGCGAACCGACAGGAAAAAATAATCCGGAATTACTCTATAATCTAAAACCCAGCCATGGACACGATATGTCTATCGTAAATGGCATATCACGCATCGGTTATATGAAAGGGGGCGGCCAGGCACTTTGGAAAGACGAAAACATTGCCGATTCCATAACAAAACATGCCTTGGATTTTATCGAACGTCATCAGGATTCACCGTTCTTTCTATATCTCTGCACTAATGATATTCATGTTCCGCGATTTCCACACAAACGTTTCCGTGGAAAAAGCAAAATGGGACTGCGTGGTGATGCAATCCTACAATTCGACTGGACCGTAGGTCAAATCACTGAAACACTGAAAAAATTAAAAATCGACAGCAACACGCTGATTATTTTAACCAGCGACAATGGTCCGGTTGTCGATGACGGATACGCAGACCAGGCTGAAGAACTTTTGGGAGATCATAAACCGAGCGGACCTTTCCGTGGAGCTAAATATTCTGCCTTTGAAGGAGGAACAATGGTGCCATTTATTGTCAGCTGGCCAGAACGGATTCATCCGGGTAAAAGTAACGCCCTAATATCCCATATCGACTTTATAGCCTCCATGGCATGCATGCTTGATGGAACCATTCCACAAAATATGGCTCCCGACAGTTATAACCAATGGAGTGCCTGGTATGGTATGGACCAGACAGGACGCCCCTGGGCCTTAGAACAATCTGCAAACCACACTATTTCTGTACGGGCCAAACAATGGAAGTACATCGAACCAAACGACGGTGGACCAATGATCACTTGGGGACCTAAAATTGAAACCGGCAACAGCAAACAAAGTCAATTGTTCAACATAGAAAAAAATAAATATGAAGAAAAAAACATTGCCGAACAGCATCCTGATGTTGTAAAAGCCTTCTCAACCCTAATAGAAAACCAGAAGAATCATACTGGAACAGTCAATAGAAATCAAATCCCGGTATTAGATATCTAACAGGAATCATATACCCCAAAGACAAACAGAACTTCTCAGATAACAAAAAGTGCTATATCGTGGATTCCCCAATGAAGCCTGATATAGCACTTTTTAAATTTATACCTTCAAATAACAATCAAAACTTATATCCTACAGACAAAGCGACCTGATGACGACTTAAATCAACGCCAACCGGAGCTAAATAGGCATTTTTGTCACCTGTATAATGAGGATCATTTATCAAATCCATCATATAACTATCATCAAAAGCATAAAAATCAGCCTTTTGCTGACGATATTTATATGCCAGATCTACATAAAATTTCTTCTTCTGATATCCCAATCCCACTGTAAACAGATTTACAGCTCCTTTATTCATATAATCCGTAGCCACATTATAGGATAAGGCATACGAATCTATGCTTTGATCAAAACTGGCATATTGATTATATGCTTCAGAATAATAATTATATCCGAAACGGGCGCTAAAAGCAGGATTAAACTTCACTTCCCAACCGACTTTCACGTTATGACCGCCCTTTAATGTACGTCGGGTCAACCCATTCATTTCCCGGTCAGTGCCAGCTCCTCCCCAAGTATTATAGTCCAAATACCCCATCTTAGTCTTCGCGTAGTTTACATATTCATATTCAGCTCCAATCGCGAAATATTGCCCTAAGGTATGTCCCAGACTGAAACGGAACTTCCACGGAGTAGTCAGACTATAATCCAGATAATTTTCAGCCGGTCCGTCATAGCGGTATAAACCATCCGGATGGTATACCCCATCTGCATCATAATGTGTTTCCATATTTACATAAGCAGCCGACTGCATCGTATAGAAAGTAGGAGTTTCAACAGTAATTCCAAAACGGAAAGCAGAATACTGGAACGGCCGGACTATTATACCAAATTTAGCATTTACGCCCGTGCCAGAAACAGTCTGCTGATTATTCATATTATAATCATAAAAATTCTTGTCGAGTTCATACAACTCCGTATAAGTTGTATAAGAACGGTAATCAATGTCTTCAAACCCCAATGTGGCTCCCAAATAGAACTGTTCGCTCAAATTGAAAGACAAATTCAAATCAAATGCATGCACACCTCCTTCTGTAATCCGACTGAATTGATTTCCCTGTGCCGGCTGACCATAAAATTTGCCTTGGTTCGTCTCCAACAAATAAGAAGAATAAGCAGTCGAAGCCAAGTCGCTTGGAAAATAATAGCCGTCTTCTTCCTCGTATGCATACAAATTACTCAAATAAGCCAGCTGATCCGTCTGCGAAAGTCCCATGGTATTGGCATTGTCGGCAACAAGCACATGATTGAAATTATTCTTCTTTTGATAGTTAAATCCGAAATTCAGAAATTTAAGCGTGGGTCCGTCCCAATGTTTGCTGATGACAAAACCCAAATTATCAAAAGACAGATGCGTATAATCCTCGCCAGACAAAGGCTTAGCTTTCTGAGTCAACACACTGATTGTACCTGCGATATCACTGCCCCGATAAAGTCCGATTCCGGCCGGATTGGCAGACATGACAGATATATCAGCTCCCAAAGCACCTAATGCACCACCCATGGAAACAAACCGGGCCGTACCATTAATATCTGAAAGGGTTGTCAAACGCTCATTGAGATAAGTATCTTGCGCCGAAAGAGATACAGGCGAAACAAGCAATGCGGCCCATATCCCCAAATGATAAACCTTTTTCATAAAAATCTTTTTTAAAACATACTCCTTTTAATCATTCACTCTTGTGTCGAAATGATCAAACACATTTATCTCCGTCCACGGCTGACACCTCCACCGCCGACACGGGCACCACGAGATACGCCACCTGTCGACTGGCGAATGACACTACTGCCCGAAGAACGATTTACCCTAGATCCCGAAGGTGACACACGCACACCTTCCGTAGACTGCTGATAGGACCGGTTTGCACGATTCGGAGTACGAGTCGTCGTTGTACTACGATTCGGTACAACCGTCGTACTTCTGGTTGTTGTACGTGCACCGCGACCGGAAGTTGTATACGATCTGTTTACACGTGCACCACGCGTTGAAACACCCGCACTCGGACGACCGGAAACCGGACGACCAACTGCAGGACGGCCGACTCGGGTCGTCGGATGCATATTCCAAGCATAAGAATGATGATAATGAGGGGGATAGTGCCAATAAGGATACCCCCAACCATAGTAAGGATAGCCCCAGCCAAATCCAAATCCCCAATAAGGACTGCTATAACGAAATGTCCACCAAAATCCGGCATCCCAAGGAGCATAATACCAACTGTTCCAATAAGAAGGGAAAGCATATGCATAAAAACCGTCATTATAGACATTCCAATAAATTGAAGACGGACCATAACACAGATCCCAATATAACGGACTGCTTACGGGTATACCCACCGTAGGAGAACAGAATAACAAAATACGACGGGCACAGGCATAATCCTCATCGCTACCTTCAAAACCGTTCACCCAGCCACGTTCATCCAAAGAATCTTCACCAATCGCAGCACTATAATCAGCTTGTTCTTCTGATTGTTG
Organism: uncultured Paraprevotella sp.; assembly: GCA_944320775.1. Lineage (GTDB taxonomy): Bacteria > Bacteroidota > Bacteroidia > Bacteroidales > Bacteroidaceae > Paraprevotella. The sequence continues at coordinate 103,148 of CALUIV010000003.1, forward strand.
TGCCGCATCAACAAGACGATAACGACGGTTATATTCATCTACATCCCGTTCATCAGAAGCAGCCGAATATGGTTGTTCATAAGAAAAAGAATATCCCGAAGAACGCCTTTCTACGCTGTCTTTCAATTGTTCCGGAGTTTTTTGAACCACCGTTTGCGTCTTGGTTTTTACTTCCTTCTTTTCTTTTTTGGGCACAAAATACATGTCATCCTGCTGTGCCAAACCGATCAAGGGAAACATCAGCCATACCAACATAATCCCAAACAATCTATCTCTTCTCATAATTCTCACTTTTAAGACCTACTCTCTCCTATGCAAATTTACTCGTAAAGTGCATCATTTACAAAGAAAAAGGCGTAATAAAAGTTACGGAATGTTCTTTTTGTGATAAAAAAAGAATTCAAAAAAATATATTCCCAAAAAAAGGTATAACTTTGTTTCAAACTGACTTTAAACAAAAACAGCCCCATGAAATATTTCGAAGTATCCTTTACGATCCGTCCTTATTCAGAAACAGCTTCCGACATTCTTTGTGCACTTGCTGCAGAAGCAGGTTTCGAATCTTTTACAACAGAGAATGAGCTGCTTAAAGGCTATATCCAACAAACATTTTGGAATGAAGAATTACTCCAGGAACAAATCAGTCAGTTCCCTCTGCCTCAAACAGAAATCACTTATGAAACCAACGAGGCTGATTATAAAAACTGGAATGAAGAATGGGAAAAAAATGGATTCGAACCAATCCGAATCGGCAATGAATTAATGGTCAGAGGAATCGGATACGAATCCGACTGTAACGTAAAATATAACATCCTATTAGATCCTCAAATGGCATTTGGCAGCGGAAGCCACCAAACCACACGTATGATGCTGAGCCGTCTGCTACATATGGATTTGAACGGAAAAAGAGTTTTAGATGCAGGATGTGGTACTGGAGTCCTTTCTTTAATGGCTGCACTAAGAGGGGCCACTGACATATTCGCTTACGATATAGATGAATGGAGCGTCAAAAACACGGAAACAAACAAAGCACTTAACCAACAGAACTGCATTACCGTAGTTCAAGGTGATGCCTCCATCTTAGAACATCAGAAACCATTTGATCTCGTTTTGGCCAATATAAACCGAAACATTTTGCTGGCTGATATGCCTCAATTCGTCCGTGTCCTCCGACCAAACGGACAATTATTGTTAAGCGGCTTTTATATAGAAGATGCAGCAGTGCTAAAAGAACAGGCAGAATCGTTAGGACTGTACTATTGCGACCAGCTTGTAGAAGACGACTGGGCCTGCCTGAAATTCACGTTAAATACAGTTGCAGAATGATACTTTTAAATGAATATCAATAACAAATTGACCATAAATACGCATATTTCATAACATCATAAAAAACAAAAAAAGATATTCTGGAAAAGAAAAATGCGCATGTAATTACGAAAAACGACGTTAAAGCACGTTTTATTTCAGGCTAAAAACAGAGAAAGCCATGCCTGATAAACCATAAATTTCATGCCGATCTGCATGAAACAAGTTGGGCAAATGAATAAATTGTCGTCCTCATCTGTTTTTTCTACTCCCGTCATCAGGGAAAAGAACTCTCTTTGAACGTTTTACACGTACAAAAATAATAAGGATAAAAACCTAGGATACAGCCTCTTATTTCAAAAAACACGTCTGTAGAGACGTATTTTCAGAAATTAAATAAAATAAGGCAGTAAAAAAACGAATTTTGAACGACTTTTTCGACAAAGTGTCAAAATGATATTTTTGTCGAAAAAGATTATCTGCCTTCTTCTAGGAAAATATCCGTATCCTCTTCCTCCGGAATAACAAGTTCCATCAATTCGTCCATCGTACCATTGAAAATATTACAGTCAACCGGCCCCTTGATTCCAGCTACCTGACCACAGTCTGTATACTGCCAGAAATGCCATTTTCCTCGATAAGCGAGTTTTTCCACATAATAATGTGCAATCCAGAAAGGATACTGATTAAATACCGAATCACTGAGGTATTTCTGCTTGAACTTATAACCGGAATAAATTATCGGCTTCACTCCATATCGTTGCTCTACCAGATCCAGCCATTTCCTAACCTCCCGTTGCAACTGAGAAACAGTAAGCTCGCCCGCTTTTTCAACATCCAGAACCGGTGGCAGATCACCAGGCTCGAGATGCACCTGCTTCATAAAAAATTCAGCCTGACGCCGTCCGTCAACATCCGGCGTGTAAAAATGATAGACTCCACGTAAAAGACCATTCTTACGCGATTCATAAAAGTTCAAATTAAAATTGTCGTCCACAATAGAAACGCCTTCCGTTCCTTTCATGAAAACAAAACTTACCGGAACATTCTTAATATCTGCATTACGCAATATTTCCCAATCAACAATCCCTTGATAACGCGAAATGTCAATACCATGAACGGAATAGCCTGAAGGATAGACACCTTCACCATAAATAGCCTTCCACCGGAAAGAAAAAGGATCTATGAAGAAATAATAGAATAATGTAACCAACAAAACAGCAAATAATATACCTCCTGCCAGCACAGACCAGGAAGGAATATGCAACAACCGAAAATGCCCCTTCGCCTTACGACGTGTTTTTCTCGGACGTGTCTTTCTTTGAGCGGACGCCGGCCGACGTTTTACAGAACCAGTTTCTACATTCCCTGTCTGTAACTCACTTCGACGACGCACGGTAACTTTATTCGCCGATGCTGTACTTCGCTGTTGTCGTTCAGAATTCATGAATATGATCCCTGTTATTTTTCAAGTAAAAACAATATAAAGAAAGTCCCTTTACCGGAACCGGCATCTGGGACTTTCTGTATTTATCTCTTTTATCGTTTAGCAAATTATTTTGCCTGCTCCAACTGCAGCGTCTTAGTTGGCTGATCACAAACTTCAGACGGACCGAAGTACTGGATTGGACCAGGATATACGAAACAGGTCTCACGAGCCCATTTGTCGCGTTTAGCAGCAAATGTCTTGAATGGAGCACCGTCAAGACGAACCAACGCCTTCTTGATAACCGGTTTCATTTCACCGTGACGACGTTCCATATTCATCATCATTGTGATAGGCACACCACCAGCAACCCATTCAGCTGCAGGAGCTGTTGTATTTTTCACGATTGCCATGTAACCAGTCTTACCATTTGCCATCAACATAGCAGCACTAGTTCCCAAAGCATAGCAATAGTCTGCATCATAATTAGAAGGAGCTGCACAACGGCCTTCATAACCGAAGAAATGGTGCAATGGAGAGAACTTACCAACATACTTGCCTTCCTTCTTCCAGCCTTCCAACTTAGTAGCTACCATCTCAGACAACAATTTCTCTGTTTCGATCAAAGAAACCTGTACGTTTCCGTGTGGGTCACGCTCCAAAGTCAACTGAGCAGCAACACCTACAGGAAGTGATTCGTAAACAGCCTTGTTCTCAGCAGAAAGCTTGCCAAGAATCCACTCGCGCTGGCCTTCTTTGCTGACAGAAGCAGCTTCTGGAGTAGCCAACAAGTCGTTCAACTCAGCAATCAATTTCTTCATAACCGGGATGAACTCGATCAAACCTTCCGGGATCAAAACAGTACCGAAGTTGTTACCGTCAGCAGCACGGTTGGCAACAGCCTGAGCGATATAAGTTACAACATCGTCCAAAGTCTGGTTCTTTGCTTCTACTTCCTCAGAAACGATACATACGTTAGGCTGTACCTGAAGGGCACACTCCAAAGCAATGTGAGAAGCTGAACGACCCATCAATTTGATAAAGTGCCAGTATTTACGTGCAGAGTTAGCATCGCGCTGGATGTTACCGATAACTTCGGCATAAGTCTTACATGCTGTATCAAAACCGAAAGAAGTCTCGATCTGCTCGTTCTTCAAGTCACCGTCAATAGTCTTCGGACAGCCGATTACCTGAATACCATAGTTCTTAGCTGCATAATATTCAGCCAAAACACAAGCGTTTGTATTTGAATCGTCACCACCGATAATGACAATAGCCTTAATATTCAGTTCGCGCAAGATTTCAAGACCTTTCTCGAACTGTTCTTCCTTCTCCAACTTAGTACGTCCGGAACCGATCATATCGAAACCACCCGTGTTGCGATACTCATCGATGATATCGGCAGTCAGCTCTTTATACTTATGGTCAACCAAACCACCAGGACCCAAAATGAAGCCATACAACTTGTTTGCCGGATTCAAACGCTTCAAAGCGTCGAACAAGCCACAGATTACGTTATGACCACCAGGAGCCTGACCACCAGAAAGGATTACACCGACATTGATCGGAGCAAACTCTTTCGCTTCACCCTGAACAAACTCGATCAAAGGCATACCATAGGTGTTCGGGAACAGTTTTTTGATTTCTTCCTGATCAGCAACAGACTGAGTAGGAGCACCTTCCTTAACACTTACGCTACCCTGCAAGCCCAATGGCAATTTTGGCTGATAAGCAGCTCTTGCGATTTGCAATGCACTTTTTTCCATAATAAAATCTTTATTTATAAGTAGATAATTAATAATCCCTATATTTTCGGGAAGCAAAATTAATATTTTTCACGGACATACAGAAACTTATCCAATAAAATCATATTTTTTTCTCATTTAAATAGTGAAAACATTTGGTTCATCCATTTTTTTACTATCTTTACGACTGGATTTGTAACATTAAAATTTACGATTATGGCAAACAGAAGAACATTGAAAAAAAATATCAACGGTATTTGTAGCGAACTCTTTTATGAATGTATTGCATTGATGCATTACAATATCAGCGTTAAGAAAGAAGACGTAGACAATGTTATGACCAGAATATTGGTAATGCAGGATGATTTTATCCGCAGAATCAGCCATACGGAACCCGGAAACGTGAAATACTATTATAAGAAACTGAAAGAAGATTTCAGTGCACAAGTATCAGACATTATTGATTCATTAGGAAGCCTGAGCTGATGATACCATCTTTATGTCGCCTAATCCTTTTTAAATGGTGGAAGTGGAAAACTGAAATAACATTACCTGTACAAAAAAAATGTATTCTGGCCATTGCTCCCCATACGAGTAATATGGATTTTATTATCGGAATTCTATATAGTCGTGCTGTTGGTCTTAAAGCAAATTTTCTAATGAAAAAAGAATGGTTTTTCTGGCCTCTTGGTATCCTGATGCGACGCCTGGGCGGAATTCCAGTATACCGTAACAAGAAAATGAGCCTGACTGATCAATTGGCAGAATACGCCCGAAAATGTGAAACGTTTCAATTAGCCATCACTCCCGAGGGAACACGGTCGCGCGTTGAAGAATGGAAAAAAGGATTCTATTACATTGCATATAAAGCAGAAATTCCCATTATGCTTTTTGGTTTGGACTTTAAAAACAAACAAATTGTCTGTACAAAAGAAGTTCATCCAAACGGTGATTATGACGCTCAAATAATCGAAATCAAGAACTATTTTAGACACTTTGAAGGACGACATCCGGAGAAATTCAGTGTCGGAACTATATAATGAATGCCCATGAAATCTAAAACAATACTCCTGGCAGGATTCTTCCTGCTAGGATTTTCTGTATATGCACAAAATGATGCCACGGCAATAAAGAGAGTTCTTAACGTTTATTTTCAAAACTGGAACACATCCTATACCACAGAAAACGAACGGTGTAAGATCGACAAAATCAATATCGACCGTAACAAACGAATCATTCATGTTTACGGGAACGAACTTTTTGCAGCCCAACCATTTACGGTTGACAATACAACGCTGATATATAAAGAGCTCAAACGGTTACTTCCCAACGATTATCACACCTATGACTTGATTGTATACGGAAAAGACTACCCGATCGAACAACTGATCCCAAATGCCATCAATGGCAAGCACAACAAGAATAAAAAGTGGGGGAATAAAGAATACGACGATCAACCCTGGACAAAAAACATGTCCCACCCCTACCGGATCACGAAAGGTTTGCAGAACAGACATTTCTGTGTATGGGCCAGTCATGGAAATTATTTCAAACAGGCTACGAATCGCTGGCAATGGCAACGTCCGAATTTATTCTGTACCAACGAAGACCTGCTGACTCAAACCATCGTTGTCCCTTACCTGATTCCTATGCTGGAAAACTCAGGTGCCGTCGTCTTTTCTCCACGGGAACGAGACTGGCAAAAACAGGAAGCTATCGTCGACAACGACACACCAAGTCAAAACGGAATTTATACGGAGCGTAACAATAAATATAAGTGGCTTCGCGGAGGTATCGGTTTCGCCAAGACAAAAACAATCTATCAGGATGGAGAAAATCCGTTTACAGACGGATCCTATCAGATGACGCAGACAGTAAACCGAAAATCGCAAGCTTCGGAAATCATCTGGCAACCAAACATTCCTGAAAAAGGCCAGTATGCAGTATATGTATCTTATGCCTCATTAGCTAACAGTATCGATGATGCCTCATATACCGTCAAACATGAAGGAACGGAAACAACAGTCCGGGTAAATCAAAAAATGGGTGGAGGTACATGGGTTTATTTGGGTTCCTATGAATTTACTCCCGATGATCCGGATAACAATCAAGTGAGACTCACAAATTTCAGCGAACAAAAAGGAATCGTAACGGCAGATGCCGTACGCTTTGGAGGAGGTATGGGAAACATTGCCCGAGGACTTCCCGGAAACCAACCGACAACAAGCGGACTACCCCGCTTCCTGGAAGGAGCGCGTTATAATGCACAATGGGCAGGTATGCCCGATTCTGTTTACAACGGAAGAAAAGGACAGAATGATTACGCAGACGACATAAACACACGTTCTCTGATGACCAATGATTTGGCCGGCGGTTCCATATATCTCCCTTCGGAACCCGGTTTACAAGTTCCGATAGAACTCACTCTGGCCGTACACAGTGACGCCGGTGTCAGACGCGACAACAGCTTTGTCGGAACTCTTGGAATCTATACCACAAATACAAACGAGGGGTTATTGGACGCCGGTCTGTCCAGACTGACATCCCGGGATCTGTGTGACATGGTACAGACACAAGTAACCCAAGATATAGAGAAAACATACGGAGTATGGAAACGCCGACAGATGTTTGACCGAAATTATAGCGAAACCAGAATTCCTCAGATACCATCAATGATTCTGGAAACTTTGTCGCACCAGAATTTTACCGATATGCGTATGGCTCACGATCCATATTTCAAATTTCTGATGGCTCGTGCCATTTACAAAGGAGTATTGAGATATACAGCAGCCCATTACGATCACAGTTATGAAATCCAGCCGCTCCCGGTCAGCAATTTCGCATCCCATCTGAATCTGGAAGATAACAAAATAGAACTGACCTGGTCGCCAACTGCCGATCCTCTCGAACCAACGGCATTACCCGACGGATATGTTGTCTATACAAAAACTGAAGGAAAAGGATACGACAACGGCATCTATACCAAAAACACCCGTTTTTCCATTAAAGTGGAAAAAGACAAAATCTATAGTTTTAAAATTACGGCTGTAAACGACGGAGGAGAAAGCTTCCCAAGTGAAGAACTGGCAGCCATGATTTCCAGTAAAGGGAAAGCATCTGTACTGATCGTCAATGGTTTTCAACGTTTGGCCGGACCACAGCCTATTAACACCGATTCCATTCAGGGATTTGACTTGCATTCGGATCCGGGAATTTATTATCAGAAATTCCCCGGATATTGTGGCTATCAACAAAATTTCAATAAGGTTGCTATGGGGAAAGAAGGTCCCAATGGTCTGGGATACAGTGATAATGAACTGACAGGAATGATTATTGCCGGTAACACGTTCGACTACACCACCCAACATGGAAAAGCCATAAAAACAGCACGCAACTATTCTTTTGCTTCATGCAGCAGAAGTGCCGTCGAAAACAGAACCATCAACATGAATGATTACAACGTAGTGGACCTTATTCTCGGACTTCAGAAAAATGACGGGTATAGTAGTTTACAATATAAGACATTCAGTCTGGCTCTGCAAGATGCTATCAAAGAATATGTACGTCTGCATGGCAACCTTTTCGTCAGTGGAGCATATGTCGGAACAGACATGATGGGATATGACGAACAGCAATTCACTCAAAATACCCTGAAATATTTCTGTTCAGGAAAAGTAGACATGCGCCTGATCAACAGTCTCCAAGGTATGAACACAGAATTTACGATTTACAACAAACTGAATGAAAAGCAATATGCCGTGACTTGGGCAGACTGCATTATGCCTACCGACGAAGCCTTCCCGGTTATGCTCTACAACAATCAAATATCAGCTGGTATCGCCTACAACGGAAAAAACTACAAATGCATGATACTGGGCTTTCCATTTGAAAGTATTCAACAGGAAAGTATCAAAAATAAAATGATGACCGGCATCCTTAATTTCTTAACTGGAAAATAGAGGAAACATAAAAAAACATGTATATTTGCATGAAATAATAACCCATAAAAAACAATCAAGACCATGTACAAAATACAAACAAACCAAACCGGCAGCAGAGAAATGCTGATCACCGATGCTCATCTGAGAACCATTGAAAACAGAGCTTTGTTTAAAGATTTGGTAGACAGCACAGGAATCATTAATGAAGAAGTGCTGGAAAAATTGAAAATGAATGTCCGTGCTCTACTAGAACATGAAAAGGATGCTCACGATCTGATCGTATTCAGCCATGAAGTGCTGTTCCACGACAATATGAAAGCATTTGGTTTAGGACAGTTAATCAAATTATATACCAATTGGTTGAATACAAAGACAGAAGTAGAAAAAGCATATTTTGAAGATCCTTCCATTCTTTAATAATCCGATAAAAAACAATGAAAGAATTTCGCCTGACAGACTGGTTACCGACAACAAAAAAAGAAGTTGAGCTCCGCGGATGGGACCAATTGGATATCATCCTGTTCAGCGCCGATGCCTACATTGACCATCCGTCCTTCGGGGCAGCCGTTATCGGACGCATTCTGGAAGCTGAAGGGCTGAAAGTGGCTATCGTACCGCAACCCGACTGGCATGGCGATTATCGCGATTTCAAGAAATTAGGAAGACCAAGACTGTGGTTTGGTGTTGCCCCCGGTTGTATGGACTCCATGGTCAACAAATATACGGCAAACAGAAGATTGCGTAGCGAAGATGCCTATTCACCCGACGGAAGGCATGATTTGCGTCCGGAATATCCGACTGTCGTCTATACACAGATCTTAAAACAAATTTATCCAGACGTACCGGTTGTTTTAGGAGGAATCGAAGCTTCACTACGCCGCTTGACTCATTATGATTACTGGAAAGAATGCTTCAAACCTTGCATTCTGTGCGAAAGCGGTGCAGACATGATTGTATACGGAATGGGCGAAAAACCTATTATTGAGCTGACCAACAAACTGACTCAGTTAATAGAACAGTCTGACGAAGATCTTGCCTATGATGAAAACGGACAATCCTATATCGGCATAAAAGCTTTCAGAAAGGCTCTGTGCCGTTCTTCAGAAATCAAACAAACTGTCGTTTTATATAAGAAAGAAGATATACCTGGAGGAATAACTGATCAGGATATCGTACTGCATAGTCACGAAAGTTGTCTGGAGAATAAAAGATTCCAGTCCGAAAACTTCAAACATATTGAAGAAGAAAGCAATAAATATCATGCCCAAAGAATTATCCAACAAACAGGGAACCGATATGTGGTCGTCAATCCCCCCTATCCGCCATTAACCCAAAAAGAACTGGATCATTCTTTTGATCTTCCATATACACGCCTTCCCCATCCCAAATATAAAGGAAAGCGTATTCCTGCATATGAAATGATCAAGTTTTCTGTAAATCTCCATCGAGGATGTTTCGGAGGATGTGCTTTCTGTACTATCTCCGCACATCAGGGTAAGTTCATTATGAACAGAAGCAAAGAAAGCATTCTGAAAGAAGTTAAAGCTATTTGTGAAATGCCCGATTTTAAAGGTTACCTGTCTGACTTAGGTGGACCATCAGCAAACATGTATGGCATGCGCGGGAAAAAACTGGAAATCTGCGAGAAATGTAAAAAACCATCTTGTATTCACCCGCAAATATGCCCGAACCTGAATACGGACCACAGACCTCTATTGGATATTTATCATGCTGTCGATGCATTACCGGGTATTAAAAAGAGTTTTATCGGTAGTGGAGTACGTTATGATCTCCTGCTTCATGATGCAAAAGACAATCAAATAAACCATGCGGCACAGCAATATACCCGGGAACTGATTACAAAACACGTCAGCGGAAGACTAAAAGTGGCTCCAGAACATACATCAGACTATGTCTTGAATCTGATGCGTAAACCGTCTTTCCGTCTTTTTGGTGAATTCAAAACAATATTCGACAGAATAAACCGGGAAGAAAATCTACATCAGCAAATCATTCCCTACTTCATCAGCAGTCATCCGGGATGCAAAGCTGAAGATATGGCTGAATTGGCAGTCCTGACCAAAGATATGGATTTCCAACTCGAGCAAGTTCAGGATTTTACCCCAACTCCAATGACAGTCAGCACAGAAACCTGGGCTACAGGTTTTCATCCATATACATTGGAACCCGTATATTCGGCCAAAACGCCAAAAGAAAAATTGGCCCAACGTATGTTCTTTTTCTGGTATAAGCCGGAAGAACAAGGGAAAATACGCGCTGAATTACAAAAAATGAACCGTCCGGATCTGATCCAGCGTCTGTTTGACAAAAAAACAACTACAAATAGTTTTCCACGCCGGAAAACATATGAGGAAACACCTGTACAGAAAAACAAGAAAGAAAACGCTCACAAAAGAAAGTTTTCCCGTAAACAGAAATAAGTATCTGGCAAAATGACGACCTGAAATCCGTCATTTTGCCATGCTCAAAAAATGTCGTATCTTTGCAAAACTATTGTTTTCAAGATACACATGATGATTCTAAACTTTTTAAATGACATTCTCTGGGGATACGTACTGATTATCGCCCTGTTGGCTTGTGCCATATATTTTAGTATTCGCACCCGCTTTGTACAATTCCGTATGCTGGGAGAAACCATCCGACTCCTTGGCGATTCTTCTAACGACCGACAAACGAGTAACGACCCGGACAATCACCGCCATGTATCCTCATTTCAGGCATTTACAATATCTTTAGCCAGTCGAGTCGGTACAGGTAATCTGGCCGGTGTAGCGGCAGCCATAGCCGTAGGCGGACCGGGATCGGTATTCTGGATGTGGATTATTGCACTGATCGGTGCCAGCAGTGCCTTTATCGAAAGCACCTTAGCCCAACTTTATAAAACAAAAGGAAAAAATTCCTTCATTGGCGGACCGGCATATTATATGCTCTATGGTATGAAATGCAGATGGATGGGAATTCTTTTTGCCATACTGATTACGCTTACTTTCGGATTCGCTTTCAATTCGGTACAAAGCAATACGATCTGCGAAGCCATGAGCCAGGCATTTCAATGGAATAATTTATATGTCGGTTTGGCACTTACATTACTGACATTGCTGATTATTTTCGGAGGTATACACCGGATTGCCATCGTCAGTAGTGTGATTGTACCTGTCATGGCATTAGGTTACATAATTCTTGCCTTATACATCGTCATCAGCAAAATACACATGCTTCCGGAAGTCATTTCAACAATCGTTTCACATGCACTGGGATGGGAACAAGTCATCGGCGGTGGTGTTGGCGCCGCACTCATGCAGGGAATAAAGCGAGGACTTTTCAGCAACGAAGCCGGAATGGGATCTGCTCCGAATGCGGCAGCTACAGCTACTGTTACTCATCCCGTCAAACAAGGATTGATTCAGGCCTTAGGTGTTTTCACAGATACTTTGATCATTTGCAGCTGTACAGCTTTCATTATACTTTTCAGCGGCATTCCGATTAACAGCAGCGTGCAAGGCGTTCAACTTACCCAACAGGCTCTTCAGGCTGAAATCGGAAATTCAGGCAGTATTTTTGTAGCTGTTGCCATTCTGTTTTTTGCCTTCAGCAGTATTTTGGGAAATTATTATTACGGCGAAGCAAATATCCTTTTTATCACACGCCGTAAATGGGTTCTGAATACCTACCGGATATTAGTAACCGGATTTGTATTATTTGGTGCTCTGGCCAGTCTGGAAACAGCATGGAACTTGGCTGATCTGATGATGGCACTGATGACACTTTGCAATTTGGTCGCAATCAGTATTCTTGCCCCGCAAGCAATCCTCCTGCTCAAAGATTACATCAGCCAAAAAAAGAATGGAATAAAGAGTCCGACATTCAACAAAAACATGTTTGAGGAAAAAATCAGAAAAAATATTCCATATTGGGATTAAAGATAAGAAGGTCTGAAAATTTCTTTCTTTCGCTTTTGCAAATTGCCTCAGGCATCGTATCTTTACCAACAAGATTTTAATTTATGACCAAACAAGACATTTCAACCAATTCGTTTAAGGCTTGGTATCTGGCATCGCGCCCGAAAACATTAACGGGAGCAGCCGCACCAATACTGATAGCATTGTCTGCAGCATGGAAAGACCTGTCACTCGAAAACAGAGATTTTCTGTGGTTGCCCGGCCTACTCTGTCTGGCATTTGCTTTACTCATGCAAATTGATGCAAATTTCATCAATGACTATTTTGATTTTAAAAAAGGAGTAGATACCGAAGAAAGACTTGGTCCTAAACGAGCTTGTGCCCAAGGCTGGATCACACTAAAAGCCATGAAGTGGGGAATCATACTAACGACTGTACTCTCCTGTCTGATCGGACTTCCTTTAATACAGTATGGCGGAATCGAAATGATCGGAATCGGAGCAATCTGTGTTGTCTTCAGTTTTTTGTATACAACAACTCTGGCAAGAAAAGGATTAGGCGATTTGCTTGTTATCTTATTTTTCGGAATTGTACCGGTCTGTATCACCTATTACATTCAGACCAAAAATCTGGATGCAACTGTTTTCGCTCTTTCTCTGGCCATAGGAATTGCAACAGATGCATTGTTGATTGTCAACAATTACCGGGATCGGGAGACAGACGTACATTCTGGAAAAAAAACACTAGTCGTTTTAATTGGTTATAAAACTACGGAACGACTCTATCTTTTTTTGGGTATTATCGCCTGCATGCTCTGTTTCAGTCTCTTTTGCAAAAATCAAGTATTCGGTGCGCTCCTTCCACTCCTCTATTTGTTTCCTCATATTCAAACATGGAAAGAAATGTGTCGGATACATAAAGGGAAACAACTGAATCAAACATTGGGCAAAACAGCCCGCAATATCTTTATACTGGCTTTATTGACCAGTATTGGTATCTTAATCTCATAAAATCATTTCATTAATCTTATATATTTATCATCTATGGCAACAGTGGACGACAAAAAGATTATTTTCTCGATGGTAGGCGTTAGCAAAACCATCCAACAAACCAACAAACAAGTCCTCAAAGACATCTACCTGAGCTTCTTCTACGGAGCCAAGATCGGAATTATCGGTCTGAACGGTTCCGGAAAGTCAACGCTGATGAAAATCATTGCCGGACTCGACACAAATTTTCAAGGTGAAGTGGTATTCTCACCAGGATACAGCGTAGGATACCTGCCTCAGGAACCACAACTCGATGACAACAAGACGGTAAAAGAGGTTGTAATGGAAGGCGTACAACAAATTGTGGATGCACTGACAGAATACGAAGAAATCAATCAAAAATTCGGATTACCAGAATATTATGAAGATGCGGACAAAATGAATGAACTGTTTGCCCGTCAGGGAGAATTACAGGATATCATTGATGCAACAGATGCCTGGAATCTCGACAGTAAACTGGAACGTGCCATGGACGCACTACGCTGCCCTCCGGCAGACCAGATGGTCGCAAACCTCTCAGGTGGTGAACGCCGTCGGGTTGCTCTTTGCCGATTGTTGTTACAAAAACCAGATGTACTATTGCTCGATGAGCCAACCAACCATTTGGATGCTGAAAGTATTGATTGGCTGGAACAACACCTGAACCAATACGAAGGTACGGTTATTGCCGTTACACACGACCGCTACTTCCTGGACGATGTTGCCGGTTGGATTCTGGAACTGGATCGAGGCGAAGGCATTCCATGGAAAGGTAATTACAGTTCTTGGCTGGAACAAAAAACCAAGCGTATGGAACTGGAAGAAAAAGTGGCCAGCAAACGAAGAAAAACCCTGCAACGTGAATTGGAATGGGTACGTATGGCTCCAAAAGCACGCCAAGCAAAAGGTAAAGCCCGTTTGAATTCATACGACAAGCTTTTGAACGAGGACCAGAAAGAAAAAGAGGAAAAACTGGAAATCTATATCCCAAATGGTCCGCGTCTGGGCAATAAAGTCATCGAAGCCATACACATGAAAAAAGCATTTGGCGACAAAGTGCTCTTCAACGATTTGAATTTTGTCTTGCCACCGAATGGTATCGTAGGTGTTATCGGACCGAACGGCGCCGGAAAAACCACGTTGTTCCGTCTGATTATGGGCATGGAAACTCCAGATGGAGGAACATTTGAAGTTGGTGAAACAGTTAAACTGGCATACGTAGACCAAAGTCACAAAGATATTGATCCACAAAAAAGCGTATACGAAGTAATCAGCCAAGGTAACGAACTTATCCGTCTCGGCAACAAAGATGTCAATGCACGCGCTTACTTAAGCCGCTTCAATTTTTCTGGCGGTGATCAGGAAAAGAAATGCGGTGTGCTTTCCGGTGGTGAACGCAACCGCCTGCATTTGGCCATGGCACTCAAAGAAGAAGGCAACGTGCTGCTGCTCGACGAGCCGACCAACGACATTGACGTAAACACGTTGCGTGCTCTGGAAGAAGGTCTTGAATCATTTGCCGGATGTGCCGTCGTTATCAGTCACGACCGCTGGTTCCTGGATCGTATCTGTACACACATTCTGGCTTTCGAAGGAGATGGCAACGTGTTCTTCTTCGAAGGAAGCTATTCTGAATACGAAAGCAACAAGATGAAACGTCTCGGACTTGAAGAGCCCAAGAGAATCCGATACAGAAAACTCATGGAAGACTAAACGCTTCTGAAGCATCAATCTGGCTGTTCGCAAAACGACATATCGTTTTACGAACAGCTCTATTTTTATCACGATAAAGACATTTTTGAACAATGAATAACGGAAACGATTGGAAAAAACGCCTGGGTATGGTCTACTCGACTAATCCTGACTTTCAATTTGAAACCGAACAGGAAGAAGAGCGAGAGACACTGCCGAAACAACAACAGAAACTGCGCGTCAGCATCGAGAAAAAAAACAGAGGAGGTAAAACCGCGACGGTCATCAAAGGATTTGTGGGTTGCGAAGAAGATCTGAAAGCACTCGGGAAAATGCTGAAAACAAAATGCGGTGTAGGTGGAAGCGCAAAAGAAGGCGAACTGATTATTCAGGGAGAATTCAAACAAAAAATCATAGATATTTTAATTAAAGAAGGTTATACCCAGACAAAATAAATTCTTTTTCTGTGTATAAACACACTATAATGGAATATTATTGTTATTTTTGCACAGAAATAAAACAATGAGAATATAAAAATAAAAATCCGGAACTATGCGAACAAAACATTTTAATCTTCAATTATTGTTCGTACTGCTTTGTTTTTGCAGTACGGTTCTGTCTGCTTCCGACCTGACTGACAGACTGAAAACCATTCAGGCAATAAGTCAGATTCAACCTATCGAAAATAAATGTTTCAGTGAAAAATATGTCATCAAGTTCCGGCACCCAGTTGATTATAACGATCCGGAAGGTATGACATTTGAACAACGCGTCGTTATCGGCCATGTCGGTTTCGACCGCCCGACAGTCATTGTTACAGAAGGATATGGCGGAGCTTATGCTCATAACCCGGGATACACCGAAGAACTGGCTGAGATATTGAATGCCAACCTCGTCCATGTGGAGTACAGATATTTCCTTGAATCCACTCCAGAACCATGTAACTGGGAACATTTGACCGTGTGGAATTCCCTGAACGATTTGCATGAAGTAGTAACTGCCCTGAAGGATATTTATCCAGAAAAATGGCTGGCAACAGGTATCAGCAAAGGCGGTATGACTTGTATGTTTTATCGTGCCTATTTCCCAAACGATGTTGAAGTATCCGTTCCTTACGTTGCTCCACTCAACAAGGCACCTGAAGACGGCAGACACGAAACTTTTTTGGAAAAGACTGTTGGTACGCCCAAGGAACGGGCTTGTATCACAGATTTCCAAATTGAAATTCTGAAACGTAAAGACCGTCTCATGCCATTATTTGACGCATTGTGCCAACAGAAAAACTATCAATTCAATGTGTCTACTCGAGAAATATACGATTATTGCGTGCTGGAATTTCCTTTTGCTTACTGGCAATGGGGCAAGAAAGTCCATCAGCTTCCCGACCTGAACAATGCAAGCGATCAGGAGCTGTTCGACTTTTTTATTCAAAACAGTAGTCCCGATTATTTCCAGCCTCTTACCGGAAATCTTTCCTTTTTTTATCAGGCAGCACACGAATTAGGATATTATGGCTACGATGTCAAACCGCTTAAACCATATATAGAACTGAATAGCGCCAAGGACTATCTGACCCATGTTATGCTTCCAAAAGAATTACAAGAAACATCGTTCAGTAACAAAGTGTATAAATACACGGTGAACTATCTGAAAAAGAATGATCCGAAAATGATCTTTATTTATGGTGAGAACGATCCCTGGACAGCTTCCGGCGTTTGTACCTGGCTTAACTTTGATAAAAAAGAGAATATGAAATGTTTCCTGGATCCATGCGGATCTCATGTCTCAAGAATCAATACACTACCGTCAACGCTGAGAAATGAAGTTATAGCGTTAATAAAAAAATGGATGGAATAAAAAATCAAGTTAATGCTGGGGATTTTCAAATTAATTTTATATTTTTGAAAGCAAAACCATGCAATACAAGTTATCACAAAAAATAATTACAATATAGCCCATGAAAACCTTAAAACATTTAAAAAAGACAGCCGGCGTTTTCTTTATAGGAACGTTGGCATTAACGAGTTGTCAAGAAAATATTGACACATCAGATTTATATACATTTACCGGAGAGACCGTAAGTAGTCTGCTGTCTCAATCGGATTCTTTAGGTCACTATTACGAGTTATTGAACACGGTAAGGCAGAGTTCCAAAACAAACTCTACCATCGCAAGTTTACTATCCGCGAGAGGAAATTACACCTGTTTTGCTCCTTCAAATAATGCCATAAAGAATTATTTGGATACTTTGCGCCTGCAGAACAAAATTGAATCAGCAGATTTTGATCTGTTTATGGATTCATTAAAAAGTGAGTCTTTTGTTTACGATTCAATTGCCAAAGTAATTGTTTACAACAGTATTATAGACTGCGGTTCTTCGGAGGCATACGAAACCGCTGTATTCCCCAATGAAGGAGGTACTTTCATTTTGCCTAATATGAATGACAGGTATTTAACTGCGAGAGTTCAATCTACAAGCGGACAAAAAAATACTTATTACATTCAGGACGATGCAAAGGTAACCAGTCCGGACAATAAAGTTGAAAACGGATATGTTCATTATGTATCAAAAGTAATAGCTCCATCTAATGCTACCGTTTACGAACTTTTGGGTGACATTGAAGATATGAAGATATTCAGCGAACTCATCCAAAAAACAGGCTGGAGCGATTCATTGACGAAATATATCGATGAGGAATATGAAGAAGAATATTTAAATAATTTAAGCAGTACGCCTATTCCGGAACGTCCTGATGGTCTTGGAAACATTTTCATGCCAGAACATCGCAAATACGGCTTTACCATATTTGCAGAGCGTGACGCCGTCTTTGAAGAGGCTTTCAATAATGCCGGTATCACTTCTGGTACGAACGTAGAAAAATTGGCAGCATATCTGGAAAAAACATACGGAACGAATGCGTCTTTTGCAGGATTGACCTATGGTACAACCATTGAGGAATTACAAAAACCAACTAATGCTATCAACCGGTTTATTTCTTACCACTTGCTTCCAGTAAAGCTCCCTTCAAACCAACTGGTGATTCATTTCAATGAATATGGTTATGACTTGCAGGCCCATAAACAGCAAGGTTATGCAAACATCAGTGTTCCTGTATTCGAGTTTTATGAGACACTCAATGCAAAAGGCATGCGCCGTCGTTTGCTGAAAATTACAGAAAGTAAGAATAGTGGTGGCATCCGTCTGAACAGAAAAATGAAAATGGATCCGAATTCTTATGAAGAGATATTGGGTGTTGCAGAAAACATCGAAGGCGTTTTAGTAGACCGTTCAAATCTTGACGGTTACGAAACAGACGCGTTGAATGGTTATATTTATCCGATTGAAAGCATGTTGGTTTATGATGATGTAGCCATGAATGAAGTCTTCAATGATCGTATCCGTTTTGATATTGCTGCATTAATGTGGGAAATGATCAATCTGGGCTACAGACGTCCGATGGGACTCTATCCGAACAACATGGAAAGCTTGTATTTCCCACAAGAGTTTAAGATGGCTAATATAGAAACTCAAGAGGGTACTATTTTCAACTATCTGGCTGCATGGAATGCTAACGGATATGCTAATTTCCAAGGTGATGAAGTTAATATCATTGGAAACTACGACGTAACAATCAAGTTACCTCCAGTTCCTACAGCCGGAACATATGAAGTAAGATATGGTTATGGTGCGTTCCCATCAAGAGGTATGGCCCAAATTTATTTTGGAGAAAAAGGAAATGGAAAAGTACCTCAACCAGCAGGTATCCCTATCGATTTAACAAAGAATGGTCTAACTTATGGTTGGCAGCCCAACACTGAACACGATGTGGAATTGACAACAGAAATCAATAAAAACATGCGTAACAAGGATCATATGCTGGCAACACGCTATACTAATTACTGGGGTACTGGATATACTCTCGATCAACGTCCTAACGGAGAATCAATGCGTCGAATAATTTATCGTGGAAATATGGATCCAGATAAAGAATATTATATCCGAATTAAATCCGTATTAGACGATAAAAACAAACAATTGTTCATCGATTATATGGAATTAGTACCACGTTCTGTCTATGATAATCCAACAACACCAGAAGATGCATGGTAAAAATAAATCAGCCATAATCTAATATTTATTGAAAAACAACCTTATAAAAGAAGATGGTTCAAAAATTTAAATATTTTTGCAACCATCTTCTTTTTTTGAATATACCCTAAATTGGGGATTGCATGAATTAAAAAAATCAATTTACTTTGCCCAAAAAGAATTATGAGATATAAAGTATTATTCAGTATTATAGCTATTTCCAGCTATATGTATGCAACAACATCAAGTTATAAACCTTTCATAAAAACATCAAACATGAAAATGACAAGTCAAGAAAACACTATTTTAAATACTAGTTTAGCAGAACCACAAGTAAAGAGTGAAACTATTTTTTTAAAAGGAAAACCTATACAGACAATCGGCTCTCTCCCTCAAAAAGGAACAGAGGCTCCTGATTTTACAGGAACAGACAAAGACCTAAACGATATCAGTTTAAAAGATTTTAAAGGAAAAACAGTCGTACTTAATATTTTCCCTAGTTTAGATACACCAACTTGTGCCGCATCCGTGCGTTATTTCAACGAAACTGCTTCTACATTAAATCAAACAGTAGTTCTGTGTATTTCTATGGATTTACCTTTTGCACAACGACGTTTCTGTACAACAGAAGGACTAAACAATGTTCTGCCAATTTCTATTTTCCGTAGTGATAGCTTCAAAAAAAACTATCCCATTCTAATCAAAGAAGGTCCAATGAAAGATCTATGTGCTCGAGCTGTTATTGTCATAGATGCCAATGGGAAAATCATCTATACAGAACTAGTAAAAGAAATCAGCGAAGAGCCCAATTATGATGCCATACTTAAAATCTTGAAATAAATTAATTCTAGAATTACAAAAAAATAAGAGAGTGGTAATGCACTCTCTTATTTTCATATAGAATCAATATGATCAACTAAAAATTACTTCATAAAATATCAATCTTTTTATCTTATTGCCGAAATACGTAAGCGATAATTATACGGTTTCTTTGAAACACGGTATTTCGGCAAAGTATCCACATTCTGTCCACAGCTGGCATTTCCTACTCCTCTCAATGCAGCATCAAGATGCAAGACAATATATGGCCGGGGATTCAATTCCCACATATGCTGTGCGTGCATCAAATCCGCATCAGAATATCGCAAAGCAGAGAAAGATACGGAACCATCGGTTTCAATCAATATACCTTCACCATTTTTGTCTGTCAATTGCAATTCACGCAAACCTTCCCGATTCCCCATACTCTGAGGTTTCACATATTCGCTCAGCATATCATCTACCGTCGTCTCATAACGTCCGATCAGACATCCGTCCTTTCGGTCGTTATAATTCTCCCAAGGACCATAAGCATAGTAATCAACCTTAGAGTATTCCGGTTTTATCATGCAAACCAATCCTGCACGACGAAGGTTTTCAGTCTGTGGATTGAAATCCACATCCATATCGACAACTCCTTGCGGGTAAAAAATATAATCTATTTTTGTCGGACACAATTTACTGCCACGGAAAGTTTTGACAACAACCGAACCATCATCCTGCCGTTCTACAGAATAACTTCCACGCTCATCCAATTGCGGATCAACATTGCCAAAGCGGTCATTTTCTATCCACCGATGATTATCGTAGACAAAGCCCATATTTTCTGCAATAACCTCACGGCCATTCAATACTAAAGAAGACAAACGACCTGTTACTTTGTCAAAGCATGCTGAGATACATTTATTGGAAACAGAAAGCATATTTCCATCCTCTTGAACAGTCAAAGGTTCGCCTGCAGCCAAAACATCAGAAAAACCTTTGCGCTCTGTCAATACAAATTGTTTCATAGCCTCTTCATGTCCGGCTTCCGACCATCTTGTCGCTCTCTTACGATAAACCTTTAAGTTCAACAAAACTTCATCTCCTGATTTTTCTGCATTTTTTAAATCAGCTTTTTTCAGTTTTATCCGCATTACGACAGAATCCTTAGGCTGTACGGCATCCAACGAAATCTTTTTAACAAATACAGAAGCACCATTCTTGACCACTTCTGCACAAAGATAGAATGCATCTAAAGCCGTAAAATCATATTTATTACGTAAGGAAACAGTCACTTCATTCTTATCCTTATCCACAGTCAACAACCGGAATGCAACCCATTGGTGAGCAGCTTTGACCTCTTTCAATTTAGGACTCTCATTACGTGTTGCCGGAATCACTCCATTGCTACAGAAATTTCCCTGATGCGGTCCAGGAAAATCATAACCCGTATGTAAACGTCCTTCCCAAGTACCGGCTTTGATTTCCCGAGGTTCGTAGATAGCCTGATCTACCCAATCCCAAATACAGCCGCCTGCAGTTGCATTACTGTTTTCGATAGACTCCCAATACTCAGAAAGATTTCCAATCGCATTACCCATTGCATGTGCATACTCACAGATAAACATCGGCTTGTCCATATTGCTTGTATACCGTTCCATCCAATCCATACCCGGGTACATTTTAGAATACATGTCACTATAAGTATTTCCGCCATAAGGCAAGCCGTTGCGTGTTCCTTCATAATGAATCGGACGATCATCCAACTTACGGGCAGCTTCATAACAATCCTTGAAGTTACGTCCGTTACCGGCTTCATTACCAAGACTCCAGAAAAGTACACTCGGATGATTCCGATCGCGCAATACCATACGGTCAATGCGGTCTACAAAAGCAGGAATCCAGGATGGTTTATCGCTAATTGTCTGGTTGGCATGATCCTCCAAATCAGCTTCATCCATACAATAAAGCCCATAATAATCAAACATAGCATACATTTTCGCTGCATTCGGATAATGCGACGTACGAATTGTATTGATATTATTCCGTTTCATCAGCAAGACATCACGCAACATAGATTCTGTAGTCACTGCCCGTCCATAAAGCGGATGAGTATCATGACGGTTCACTCCTTTGAAAAATACCCGCTCCCCATTGACAAAAATCTGAGCATTTCGAATGGCTATATGTCGAAAACCGTATTTCGTAGAAAAGGCCATTTCCGGCTCTCCTTTCGTATCGACGGGATACTGAGCAATACGAACAGTATAAAGGTTCGGATGTTCGGCACTCCATAATCGTACGTCTCCCTGGATACTCAATGGAATATTACAAACAACCACTGAATCCGTCTTTTCTCCGGCACGGCTGACAGCAGAAACGTTTATCTCATTGGAAGCTATCCGGCGTGACTGATCGTCATACAGCTCTACGACAATCTTTTTCTGGAAAGCAATTCGATCCCGATTGTCCACTGTAATCTGAACATTCAGTTCCGTCTTGCCTTCCGGGACACCATCAAAACCGCCCAGTTTGGTTGTTGTAATATAATGATCGCGAACGGCAACTTTCGGAGTATGATATAAATAAACATCTCTAAAAATACCGCTCATACGGAACATATCCTGACATTCGAGATACGAACCATCACTCCATCGGAACACCTGAACAGCCAATTTATTATTTGCAGAACGCAAATAGGGAGTCAAATCAAACTCACTGACATTATTTGATCCTTGCGTATATCCGACATATTTTCCATTCAGATAGACAAAGGCCGCACTATAAATTCCACCAAAATGAATAAAGGTACGACCATCATTCCAATTATCAGGAAGATCGAAAGTACGTACATAAGAACCGACGGGATTTATACCATAATTCTTACCACCGTCATTGAAACCAGGACGCGCCTTAATAAAAGGCGGAGTATTGGCATGCGGATATTCCACATTATTATATATCGGACGATCGTATCCTTGCATTTCCCAGTTAGATGGAACAGGAATCTCATCCCAATTCGACACATCAAAATCTTCTTGATAAAAATCCGTCGGACGCAAAGATGGTTCCTTGACGAAATGGAACTTCCAAGTACCGTTCAGAGATAAAAAACTACTGCTCTTCGGCTCAACCCATGGCGTATTATAGAAATCCTTGTCGCTCAACATTTCCTTTAAAGAAGGATATGGCATAAATGTAGCATGTCCCTTTTCCTTATTTTCTTCAAACCGTGTTTCATCTTCCCAATACGGTGCCGTCAGTTTTGGTTTCTCCACAACAGCAAAACAAAACCAACTTTTTTCATCAGCCTCAGCAGCAGCTATCCGTTTCAGCTTTTCTCCGGAAGCCTCATATACAAATGTTTTTTTCTCAGGATTTGCCGAACGGATTTGGAAAACACCATCATGCGCCGGCACCGGAATAAATTCAAACTGCGCATTATTCCATACTCCTGGCGTAGCAGTCCACTGAATCAGATAATCGATTGCCTCATTGCCACCGCCATCATCAAAATTCTGATCATAAAATGCTCCACCAATAACTCTGCGGTTTAAATCAAGCATCTTAATCGTCCAATATTGCCCTCTATTTTCCTTATCATTTTTTTCCAGACGAATCGCCACATTATTTCCACTGTCATCTCCATTACCCAACACCATTTGCCGGTCCGCATAAGATACAATCTGATAAGTCAGTTCCTCGCTGAATCCGGCTTTCTTACTCTCTGAAATAGAAAACCATGCTTTCTTTTCCTGCATCGCTTTACTTTTCTCCATAAGCATCAAACCACCATTCTGCTTACAAGCGACAGCCAAAGTATTTCGATTGGCAGGAACCAACAAATAATATTTTCCCTGAACAGATTCCAATTTCCAAAGCTGCGACTCATCGCTGCCATTATTTTCCGTCATACACACCGCACCATCACCTGTCGTATGCATTGCCAAATTCTGAAAAGGATTCATCAAACGATAACTACCGGACAATTCCTCCACAGTCCAAACCAATCTGCCATTTTCCAAATCCTTCTTGTTAACCTGGACTGCATCTCCTTTTCCCTGATTAAATCCAAGGGTTCTATCAGTCATGCCAACCGGACATATCTCATACAACGTTCCTTTTCTGAAGTTCGTTTGTGCCCACAAACTCGAACAGAAAAGACAAAACAATAACCCTAACAGGTTCATTTTTCTCCAGAAATAATGTTTCATAAGCAAATAAATAAGTTATTATAGGTTTTAAATTATCGCGAAAAACGTTTGCGGATTCTTTCCAATATACTTGTATTGCGCCGCAAAACTCCAAACGATAAAAGCAAAGAGCCCAACAGCGCGACACTACCGAATGCATATTTCAACAAAATATTACTTTGCAGACAGCAATACAACGTCAGCAAAAGGACAACCAACTGACTCAAGAAAAACTTCAATACATTCCGTTCCAGCCGAAACCCATATCGTTTGGAATAAACCCAATGAATCAATAGAAAATCAAACAATCCCGATATGGCTAAGGCAACACCAGTACCGAACAGCCCTCCTATCTGATATCCCAATACAACCGCTATCACCATAAAAATGTAATACACCACATCCATAGACAGAAACATCAGCGAGTCTCCTTTGGAAAGCGCCAGATATGCGACCGGCAAAGTAGCCGCCTTAAAAAGCATATAAATAGCCGCACAAACTGCCATGTCAACCAATACCAAATAAGCTGACGAATAAAGTAAATACACAACCATGGGCATAGCCAACATAAAAAAGACCAAAATAGGCCCCATCAACATCACGCAGATTTCCAATTGCTGATTAACCGTACGATTACATTTCTCCAAATCATCACCTATTGCAGACAAACGCGGATAATAATCAGCCTCCATAGCTACAAAAACCATACCTGCATAGGTAACAATCAAGCTATATCCCAAACGGTAAAAAGCCACATCTTCTAAAGAGCCCATACGAAAAAGCAACGATGGAATCATCAGTTCTGCCAGACTTCCAGCCACGGCAGCCAAAACAAAAGCCACCCCAAGGCGTACCATGTTTTTTCCTCGATAGAATACGTTATAATCAAACAGACTAATCTTCCATGGATAAACCTGAGCCGAATAATAAATGTGAATTGCAGCAAGAATAAAAGAACTGAACACCAATGCACCAACAATACCATTCACACCAAAAAAGTAATATAAAGGAATTGTCGTCAGTAATGTTGTCAAAGCTCCCAAGGCAGAAATACCGACAATCCGTTTTAAATGCCGTGTTCCTTTCAATACAGCCTGTTCTGCACCCATTATAGCCGTGAATCCGACTACAGGAGAAAGCAACATCAATGCGCTTGAATAAGAAAAATTGCCATCAAAAGCCAAATAAATAATCAATGGTGATAATAAGACAGACAACAGTGTTCCCGCCAAAGCTGTCCACACGCCCCATGTCCGCACCAAACGGACATCATCAAGCAAATCCTCTAAAGTTCCATTTTCATAAAGAGCTGAAATTTGTCGAACACCACTGGTTGCCAATCCCAGATTCGAAATATTGGCCAAAAATGAAGTCACACTATTGTACAAGACCACAAGCCCCATTCCAGCAGGTCCCAACAAAATAGCAGCCAACTTGTTACGAAGAACAGAAACAAGCATCGTCAGCCCCTGAACTCCACCAAACGCTCCCGTATATTTCACAACCTGTGCATAAGTTGCCTCTGTCCGGTCCTGTTTTTTTTGCTGCAACGATTCTTTTGCCTGATTCATGCCTTCCTGTCATCTAATCTTTACAAAGCAAAGATAATCCTTTTTAGCGGAAAAAAGTGTATCTTTGTTCTAAAATCAAAAAAATGAGAATTTTATTACTTGGAGAATACAGTAACGTACATTGGACTCTGGCAGAAGGTCTTCGAGCTCTAGGGCATCAGGTTACAGTCGTTTCTGACGGTGACGATTGGAAAAACTACCCGCGCGATGTCAATCTCCGGCGTGGTAAAGGACCGGCATCAGCTATAAACTATCTGTTCCGTGTACTCCGTCTGCTCCCCACATGGCGAGGTTATGATGTCGTACAACTAATTAACCCGCTTTTTCTGGAACTGAAAGCCGAACACCAATATTATATTTACCGATTTATTAAACGCTATAATCAGAAGGTTTTTCTTGCTGCATACGGTATGGATTATTACTGGGTTCATGCCGGCTTAGACGGCCATACATTCCGGTATTCAGACTTTAATATAGGCAAACAGTTCCGCCAATCACCCGACATCGAACAATGGAAATCGGAATGGCTCCACGGTGAAAAAGGCAAGCTCAACCGTTATATAGCACAAACATGTGATGGCATTATTGCCGGATTGTATGAATATGATGCCAGCTATCGGCCATTTTTTCCGGATAAACTGACCTATATACCTTTTCCTATCAACAGAAGTCTAATTTATCCGGCTCAACTGAAAGATGACGGACAAATCCGTTTTTTTATCGGAATACAAAAAAAACGGAATGCTTATAAAGGAACAGATATCATGCTGCGTGCCCTGGAACGTATGACTGCCCAATACCCACATTGCAAAATCTGCAAGGCTGAATCAATTCCATTTCCAGAATATCAGAACATGATGAATCATTGTGAAGTACTCCTCGATCAACTTTACAGCTACACTCCAGCTATGAATGCTTTGCTGGCTATGGCCAAAGGAATTGTTGTTGTAGGAGGAGGAGAACCGGAGAATTATCAAATAATAAAAGAAGAAAGACTCCGACCAATCATCAATGTGCATCCCGATGAAGAACATGTCTATCAACAATTGGTCATGCTGGCAGAAACCCCGGATCTGATTAAGCTCAAAGCAGCAG
The DNA here is from genome assembly GCA_944320775.1 of uncultured Paraprevotella sp. Classification (GTDB taxonomy): domain Bacteria; phylum Bacteroidota; class Bacteroidia; order Bacteroidales; family Bacteroidaceae; genus Paraprevotella. The sequence goes on from CALUIV010000003.1 coordinate 129,955, forward strand.
AAAGCATTGAGTATATCAAAAAACATCACGATCACATACATGTAGCACAACAATACATCGATTTTTGGAAAAGTAAATGAATCATTCGAAGGAAAATCTCTTGGATTCTCTTGGATTCATCATTACAAACAAAAAAGTACGCGCTAACGTTTGGATATATAAAAAAAAGATTATACCTTTGCATCGCAAAAGAAAAAAGCATTCTTTTTTTGAATGCACTGCTTTAGGAAGGAAGTTTGGGTGAGTGGCTGAAACCACCAGTTTGCTAAACTGACGTGCGGGTTACCGTACCGGGGGTTCGAATCCCCCAGCTTCCGCAAAATGGCGCTTTCGTCTAGCGGCTAGGACACATGCCTCTCACGCATGGAACACGGGTTCGATTCCCGTAGGCGCTACCATTTAAAAGCAGTTTTCATAACGGCGCTTTCGTCTAGCGGCTAGGACACATGCCTCTCACGCATGGAACACGGGTTCGATTCCCGTAGGCGCTACAAAAAGAAAGTACAACTTTCTAAAATCCGAAAACGGAAGGAAGTTTGGGTGAGTGGCTGAAACCACCAGTTTGCTAAACTGACGTGCGGGTTACCGTACCGGGGGTTCGAATCCCCCAGCTTCCGCAACGAGACTAAAAGAAGGTATTCAATTAAACCTTCGCTCAAAGAGTCAAAGCACCGTATATCAATTGATTACGGTGCTTTTTTCGTATATTTTTGTTTCAAGGTAAAGGCCATCCAGCATCGGTTGGCAGTCAATCTTAGCTCACTTATTATTCTTGAGGATTTAACAAATAGTTATAAAAAAGATGTATCTTTACATCATGAAACGCCAACAAATAAATTACTCACTGTCATTCGAATACTATAATGAAAGTACCAAATCTGCTAACAAAACTGCAGATTCCTGTTCCTCTTTTGGAGCATCTTTGGGTTTCCATGCCACTATAAAACGTACTGTTGCAGATTTGACGTTATATCTCCTTTCCTTCCATTCCATTAATGTATATTGCATTTTTTGTGATAACCTACCTACAGGTTTGTTATTAATGGTTTCATAAAGAGTAAAATCTCTATAAATTAACGAATCTCCTGATTTCAGGGATAAAACCTCACGCTTTATTCCTTTAAAATAACCAAGAAAAACATCTTTATGTGACAACTGGAGAACTATTTCCTCAGGCATGGAATATTGTTTATCATCAACTGAATATTTGTCAGCACCCAAAGGGGTGAATAAATCACAGTTGGTGTGTACATACAATCTGTTTTTGGCACGTGTAATGCCTACATAATAACGGCGTATGAGATTATCATCTTGAGTATATCCGCCAGACACTAGCATATAAACATCATCAAATTCACGTCCCTTTGATTTATGGATAGTAGATACTACAACCTCTGCACTTGACAGGTCACAGAAATCTTCTAACGAAGATTCTATAACAAACTCCTTAAAGTCATTGAAATATCTGTTTTTATTTGTCTGTTCAAACAATTCTATACAACGCTTCACGTATGACAGACTTTGACTTCCATTGTATGAGGCAAATGTAGCCTGTTTGGCCTCCTGCCATAAATCATCAGATATCAAAGGACTACTTATACGTTTGGATATATATTTCATCAGATACCTCATTTCGGCCATATTGTAGAAAGCGAAACCATCCATCGACTGTATCAACTTGGCTCTTATACCATGTCTTCTCAATAAAGCTGTAATAATTACCGCCTCCTCATTAGTCTGAGTGAGTACACATGAAGTACCTACTTTCTTATTTTGCAGTAATTTATCAACCAACGGCTGATACATATAATCCGAAACATGGCGTGTTACTTCCACCCAACCATTTTCCTCTCTTTTTGAGATGATTGGTGTAGTTTTCATTCTGTTGGAAATATATCTCACGAAACTGTTAGCAAAACGAACGGGATGTACAGCACTACGGTAGTTCTCAGTCATTTCTATAAATCTGCTTCCCGGTTGTTGAGACATACGAAACATATATCCTGAATCCGAACCACGAAACTCATAGATATTTTGATCGTCATCACCAACAGCTATCACACGCATATCTTCATTATTTGACATCAGAGCTTGTACAAGTGCAAATTCTTCTGCTCCCATATCTTGTGCTTCATCTATTACAAGAACGGTCTTTCCAATCCTGTTAGGCTCTACATCACCATTGTCTATCATTTCTGCAGCTTTGGCAACAATATCTTTTACTTCATCAAGATTTCCTATCCTTCCGAGCAAATCAAAACAATAAGAATGGAACGTCTTTATCTCCACAAAATGTGCAGCATTTCCAATGAGTCCCATAAGCCTTTGCTTGAACTCTGTCGCTGCAGCACGTGAGAAAGTAAGCATAAGAAGTTGCTCATGTTTAACATCTTCCATCAGAAGCAGTGAAGCAAGTTTGTGCACAAGTACGCGCGTTTTACCGCTTCCGGGACCGGCTGCAACTACAATACAGCGCGATTCCTTATCGGATATTATCTCCATCTGACATTTAGACAGTGCACCAAACAACTGCTTATATTTCCCCGGAGTAATATTTCTTTGTATCTCACTAACCCTTTCTCCCTTGAAGTATTTGGTCACAAACTTTCTGTAATCCATCTGGAAATAGTCCTGCACATACTGTAATGCGGCATTATAATCTTTTACCATAAGGTTGGCATACTCGCCCACTATATGTACCTGCTGAATTTTCTGCTTATAGAATTCATTAAGCATGCGATAATCGTCAATCTTATATCTCGACTTATTATCTTTTATCCTTTTGATATCCATAGCATTATACAATACAAGGAAACCTCCTTCCAATTTTAAGGCACCAATCTTTGACAGATAAAGAAGGGCTTCCTCCACATCCTCCAACTGCAAATTTTCAAGTTCTCCGAACAACGATTGTGAACTGGACTTTATCATATTGTACAATTCAACGACAGAAAATTGAACAGCCTTACTCTGTTTATCCTCCCTTTCAGCTTCAGCCGATAACTTATAAAGCCATTCTACGGCAAAACGTCCTACTTCAAGCCTTTTCTCAAAACGTTTTAACGTAGATTCCATATCAGCCAGACGACGGATTTCCATATTATGTGCCGGATCTTCTTTCTTACATGTATAACCCTTTATAGTGAGAAAATACAACAAGGTACGGATATCTTTCTCTTTAGATGTAGCTACACCATCCCTTACCGCATTATCATTCAGTTGTTTACATGATATACGCAATGATTCATCAGGTATATGATTGAGAATATACTGCTCAAGTTTTGCAAATTTCTCAAGAATAAGACGTGACTTGCGTTCCGAATCACCGGCATCAAGCAAATAAGCTGATATATCTCTACTGTCGGCCAAGATACCTTCCTGACGCATTCTCTCAACAACAGATACCACCTCCCATTTATTCAGACCAAGAACATCTGCAAGATAATCAACACGTGATTCCGCCTCTGAATCCTGTGCCTTTGCTATGTTTTTTTGCGAAATAAGAGATTTTATAATCCTCACGGCATTCTCTATCTCATCACTTCCAAAAAGAAGAGAAGCTGACAGACGTCCGCGTGCCTCATCCATATTTTTTACCGTGATGCCGGTGGCATATACGTGAGGAACGTTGTTTCCACGTTCAAGATATCCACTTTGTTCCAATGCTGCTAAAGCCGTCCTCACCCGTGTTTCGATGTCAGAAACAGAATCATCCCATCCTGCCTGCCTTGCAATCTCCAAAGCCGAACAGCATACTCGCATACGTTGTTTTGTAAGATCTTTCACTGCTTTCCACACTTGTTGTATCTCACTGATACTCAACTTTGTTTGGTTAAGCAATATGAAATGTTTGTCCAGGTCATTATCACTGTACAGGACGTAACACTTAGCATCAAGTTGCGGATCGCGTCCTGCCCTACCTGCTTCTTGTACATAGTTTTCCAAGGAATCAGATATATCATAATGTATCACAAGTCCAACATCTTTCTTGTCAACCCCCATACCGAATGCGGATGTAGCCACAATAATACGCACCTGGTCATTCATGAAAGCATCCTGGTTGGCTATCTTCTCGTCAGAATCCATTTTTCCATTAAAGGGCAAAGCCTTAAAACCGTCACGCGACAGTCTGACAGCAAGGTCTTTCGTTCGCTTGGTACGTGACACATAGACAATAGTAGGACAGTCCGTATCAGAAACAAGATGCCTTAATTTAAGATATTTATCTTCGTCTGTTTCCGCATATATCACCGAATACCGCAAATTGGTTCTCGATGCAGAAGAAGCAAAGAGTTCTAAATCAAGGTCCAACGTCTGCTTGAAATAATCGCAAATATCCTGTACAACTTTCTGTTTGGCTGTAGCAGTAAAACAGGAAACAGGAATAGGATTTTTGCACTTCTTCTTTTTCTGATATTCCTTTATAAACTTTCCTATATAAAGATAATCTACTCTGAAATCCTGTCCCCAGGATGAAAAGCAATGTGCCTCGTCTATTACAAATCTTACGACATGACGGGCCAGGAGAATCTTTTCAATAGTTTTCGAGCGAAGCATTTCAGGCGCTATATACAATAGTGAGGCCTCACCGTTCTGCACACTCTGAATAGACGATGCCCTCGTGATTGGATCGAGCAAACCATTTATAGTAACAGCATCGGTTATTCCACGGTCAGACAGATTATCAACCTGATCTTTCATCAGCGACTGTAATGGAGAAATCACGACCGTCAATCCATGAACAATACGTCCCTCCATGAGTGCCGGCAACTGAAACGTAAGAGACTTTCCTCCACCAGTAGGGAATATTGCCAAAAGAGATTTACCGTCCACAGCTGCCCTTGCAGCCTTCTCTTGGAGTGGTTCACCATCGTAAGTTCTGAACTGATCATAACCGAAAAATGCTTTCAGATTTTGTACCACATCGAGCTGAGAATTACAATAATCGCAACCTTCAATACACCTTTTATTACGCAATTCTTTAACTATATATTCCACCTCTGGGAAATTACGGAGCACCCATCCGGGCGTAATGGAACGATAATCTGTGGTATCTATAAGAGCCAATGCATATGCCAATTCACATGGGTAACGATGAATGAACGTTTCAATATCAGCATGCTGGCATATCTTCTTTGCATAAAGACGCTTTATTACCTCGGACAAAACATCTTCACCCAAAGACTCCGCACCAACCATACTGAGAAAACCTTCAAACTCCTCTTTACCTTTCAAGAGTGATGCAAAAATTTTTTGTTTCTCATCCGGAAGCGATTTCCAGCGCGATATTTCATCAAAGAGCAAATCCTTAGCTTTTTCACAATCGTTTACGGGATTGTTCAACTGGTCATTAATCAGTTTATCATCTTTTACAAGTCTATGATACGGGCGTTCAGGAAAAAGCAAAGGGGAAACGTAAAGAGTATCAACCAAAAGCCAACGGCAAGGTTCATCTTTGAACAGATATTTAGCATCGTGATGAATTATGTTATGTCCACACAGATAATCCACATTGGCAAGGAACTGCAACAATTCCTGCCTTGCAGCCTTATGGAACACCATATCATCATATCTAAGAGCACCAATATCATGTATGACACGGTCTTTCACACCTACCTCCAAGTCTATGAAAGCATAACGCGACGAATCATACGACACATTCCTTTCTCCAACAACACCATTTGCATTGCCGGTATCTTTAAATCCCATTAGTCTGCTCCAGATTGACATATGTTCAGATATCAAAAGAATAACACTTGTACTACATATCTTTCATCGAAAGATTCCCATAAGATAAAAAAACTTTTTCAGTTCCTTATGTTTCTTCATAAGGTGGTCTATCTTTTCCTTGAGGATATTATCCTTTTTAACTCAACTATTTCTTCTATTCTATCATAAAACTTCATACAAAATGGATATTTAGCAATACAAGTTTCGCAAATTCATATCTTCAGATAATGCAATGAACGTTTTGTGAACGTCTGATGCAAGCCCTATGAACGGAATATAAATAGAAGATCATATCGTTCGCTGAGCGTTCAGTAACTGTTCAATACATGTTCATAAAGTTTTGTCTTATAGGCGAAAAATCATTTCTACTACAACTAACTCTATATAGTAACGTAGGTTACAATAACCTATATTACAAAAATATAGAAAAGATTTGTTTTTTCAAAGCTTTGTATGCTGCAAAAGATTCATGACTCACCGACTCACCGAACTTAGTCTTATCAATAATATCCAAGACTTCGCTTACAAGTTTTATGTCCATGATTTTTATAATACTATCTTCTTCAATTGAATAAGTAGATGTTGAAAGGTTGAAGCTGAAAGATCCGATTCCCCTAGCTTCTTTACATTTATACAAATGTCACCCAACAAAAAAAGTATTTGGTCAAATCAACCAAATACTTTTATTCATTTATAATAGAGCATCATCCTTTACCCCTTCGGTTTCTTCAGGATTGCCTCTATATCTTCAAATTTCTGTTTGAAACTCTTGTCTATTTTTAATCGGTCAGCCACCAGATTACATGAATGCAACACCGTTGCATGGTTTCGCTTTCCAATCAGAACACCGATTTTTGAAGAAGACAAATCGGTATATTTCTGTGCCAGATACATGGCAATCTGTCTGACTTGAACAATATTCTGCTTGCGACTTTTCGTAAAAATCTCATTCTGTCCGACATTGAAATAACCGCATACTGTTTCCAGAATATGATCTACCGTCACTGGTTTCTTTTCAAAACGTACAGCACGACGCACAATCTGCTCAGCCAGTCCTAAATCAATATCTTTATTATAAACCACTGAATAAGCCATCAGTGAATTGACAATACCTTCAAGATCACGCACACTGTCGTTCACATTCTCTGCAATGAAATTAACAACCTCATCAGGAATAGACAATCCATCACGATGAATCTTGCTCAGCAAAATAGCCCGACGCAATTCCTGGTTTGGTTTCTCCAATTCTGCCAAAAGTCCCCATTTGAAACGAGTCAACAGACGTTCTTCCATACCTTGAAGCGCAATAGGCGGTCGATCCGAAGTTAAAATCAACTGTCTGCCATTCTGATGCAAATGATTAAAAATGTGGAAGAATGTATTCTGCGTTTTCGTCAGACTGGCAAACTCCTGCACATCATCAATAATCAACACATCAATTGTCTGATAGAAATTGATAAAATCATTAACGGTATTGTTACGAACCGAATCAGTATACTGCACCTGAAACAAATGAGCAGACAAATACAGCACACGCTTTTGCGGATAAAGTTCCTTTATTTTGGTACCTATTGCATTCACCAGATGGGTCTTTCCCACTCCAGAAGGACCATAAATAAATAAAGGATTGAATGTAGATTGCTTAGGATGTTCAGCAATCGCCTGCCCCACAGAACGTGGCAGTTTATTGCTTATTCCCTCTATAAAGTTCTCAAAATTATAATTAGGATTCAACTGAGGATCCAGATCCTGTGGCATTGGTGCCTGTAACACGTTCGGAGCTTTGTTGGCATTCGTAACCGGACGTGGAGCGGCAGCAGCAACCGGACGTGGAGAAGCTTCCAGATCAACCGTAATATTATTGGTTTTGTCTGCTTCCACACGATACAATAGCTTGGTACCCGCGCCGAATACCCGATTCAGTACCCTGCGCAGTAAGTTTACATAATGTTCCTCCAGATATTCATAGACGAACTGACTCGGCACTTGTACCGTTACAGTTTCCTGTTCATAACTGGTACAAATGATCGGTGTAAACCAAGTTTTATATTGCTGCTCTGTAACGTTTTCCTTTATGATTTGCAGACAACGTTCCCAAAGCACCTGAGGAGAACTTTCCATTGATTAAGCTCTAGCTTTTAAAAAAAATCTATCATTCATTACTTATCTGTTGCAAAGTTCGTAATATTCTACGAATTTAGCAAATCAGAATCTGGTATGATTTTTGAAGAAAAGAGATAAAATGCTTGTTTACAGCATGCTAAAATAAAAGTTAAATAATGTATTTTTGAATACGGTCAGGTTACGACCCAATTTGGATTTCGAAAGTGCTCTTATTATACTTTGACAACATATAGAATATATTTTTTATGCATATTACAATAATCTCATTCAAGAGATAAATATATAATTATCAATGATATACATATAAAACAGGCATAAAAAAGCTACCTTGCTGTCATAATTGACTTCAAAATAGGAATATCCAAGTTCCCAATAGCTTTTTATTCTGAAAATCAGCCACAAGCAATTTGTTTATATGCTAAATAAATTAACAATAGAAGCTATATAAAAAAACTTTGGCGTATTTCAAAATATAGTATCTTTGCCCTCATTATTTATACTGAACCATAGTATGCCAAAATTTTACGACCGACAAGAAGCCATCAGACGTATGAATACCTGGGGCGAAACAAAAACCCCATTCTTATTTTTTATCAGTTACAATTGTGAAGAATGTTTTGTAGAACCGTTAGACAAAATAGACCCTCAGGAAATACGTTACCATTTCGGCAACAAAACAAATGCCCCACGACATGAAACACCAAAACCGGAATCATTCAACTGGACACCACAGCCGGAATCATTTGAAAACTACCGGAAAGCCTTTCAACTGGTCTACCATCAAATTCACCAGGGTAATTCTTTTCTAACCAATCTGACTGCTGCAACACCTGTTGAAACAGATTTGACCTTACTGCAAATCTTTGAACATGCACAAGCCAAATACAAACTTTGGATCAAGGATCTGTTTACAGTCTTTTCACCGGAAATATTTGTCCGTATTGCCGATCAGAACATTTATTCCTATCCCATGAAAGGTACCATCAATGCTTCCTTACCTAATGCGGAATCCCGTTTGCGAAACGATCGAAAAGAACAGGCGGAACATGCTACGATCACGGATCTGATCCGTAATGATCTAAGTCAGATTGCCGAAAAGGTAACGGTCAGCCGTTATGCTTATATCGACCGTTTGGAAACCAATAAAGGAGCTATCCTGCAAATGAGCAGTGAAATATGCGGCTTACTTCCGGATGATTTTCAAAATCAGCTGGGCACTTTGTTTTTTCGACTTCTCCCTGCCGGCTCCATCACTGGAGCTCCAAAAACTAAAACCATGCAAATCATCAGTCAGGCCGAAACATTCCCACGTGGTTTTTATACTGGAGTTGCCGGTATTTGGGACGGCAAGACACTGGACAGTGCCGTACTGATCCGATTTCTGGAACAAGCCGCTCCAGGCCATTTTATTTATAAAAGCGGCGGAGGCATTACGTTCCAGAGCGATGCACAAAAAGAATATGAAGAACTGATTCAAAAAATATATGTACCAATTTATTGAAACCATTCGAATAGAAAAAGGAGAAGCCTTTCGTCTGGATTTGCACGAAAAGCGTATGAATATCACCCGAAACTTTTTTTGGCCCGATAGTCCCGAATTAAAATTAAAAGAGATACTGATAAAAACTAATTTTAATCAATACACAGAACGTACCCGTTGCCGTATCGTATACGACCAGAATTTTATTGAATGCAAGTATTATTCTTACTCTCCCCGACAGATCAAGAATCTGAAATGTCTGTATACCGATCAGCTTCAATATCAGTTCAAATCAGCTGATCGTACCGAAATCGACCGACTTTTTGCCACACGTGAAGATTTTGACGATGTTCTGTTCGTACGGAATAATCTGATTACCGACACATCTATCGCCAACATTGCTTTTTGGAACGGTCAGGAATGGCATACCCCCAAACATCCATTGCTGGCCGGTACCCACCGGGAGGCCTTAATCAAAACCGGAGAAATACATCCGTATGATATCACCACAGACCAGCTTCAGAACTATTCCCATGCCTGTCTGTTTAATGCCCTGCTCGATTTCGGTGAAATTATAATTGAAACGCGCAGAATCAGTATCTGATCCTGCGCGTCTGCTTTTTATTTCTTCCCTGATTTTTAGAATTGGAATAAAGCGGTCAGTACAAGCCGGTGATTATCCACAGAATGTGTATCGGTTACTTTTCCACGTATATCATTTGTCCCATACCAGGCTGTGCAATATGAATACTCCAAACCAAATTTCCAATTTGGCAGATTATAAGTCAATTCTGCCGTTGCCGTAGCCAACTGGTCAAGATTTGTCCCGGTTCCAAGCAACAGCGATTTCCCATTTTCCTGCATAAGTTCTTCCGTTGCCCAGAGATTCTTCAGATAACCGGCAAAAATACCACCCCGCCAACGTTTGCCATACATCACGTTCACCCAGGTATGCGACACACGCAACGGCGCATATTCCTGTGCTCCGGTACGTTCGTCAATCGATGTAATGCCATATCCTCCTACGGTACTGGTCTGAGTCAGATTGGAACCCAACACCGACTTGGCCGCAAACAGCCAGTCACGATGCGTATATTTCACATGTGCCTCGTAAGACAACGATGTGATGCGTTCGTCTACCCGATAGACATTCTGTCTTCCGGTCGTGGCGTCTGTCTGCAATGATTCCGTGCGGGGAACCATCGAGAATAATTCCACTCCGACTCCGGCCAGCAAACCGGAACGTTTATAGTCCAATCCGGCATAAAATTCCGGAACAACTCCATTTTTCAGATATTCATGACTTTTTGCAGTCGTTGTCACACCTGCAACATCAGAAGACGGACCTACTGCCGTATACTGCGACTGCCACAAAGCGGCAGCCGTCAAACGGAATTTCTGCTTGTCCAGACGATAACGCAATTGCGGTGCCCGACTAAACGGCTGATACGGTGCACCCATATTCAGATTTAGGATATCAGGAGCCACATCACCATAAAGCGGATGCCAAGTCTGTCCGACAAGTAAAGAAGAACCTCGCTGGAAATCCAGATTAAAATAAGCATGACGGATACGAATCATGGAATAGGTTGTACCCGACCCGCGGAAATCCACTTCCAGCTTGGCCGATGGTTTGATATGCCGTCCGATTTCAGGACCAGCTACATCCAATCCGACCCGGGAATAGAGCATATGGAAATTACCCAAACCACGATCATTTAAATCTTTTCCATCGGCATCCGGCCGTTCATCAAGCGGATACATATAAAACAACCCGTCGACCGTTTCCGAACTCGTACGACTGTTGTAAAACACATCAGCACGTACCTGACCATAAAATTTATAATCGAATCCTTTTTTCTGTGCCAACAATCCACAAGGCAAAGCCATGGCAGCAGCCAGCACCAACAACTTTCTTTTTTTCATTTTATTCTGTTTTGATTTTCTATTTATTAATGAATGCAAAAATACAAATAAAAAGTGATAAACAGAAAAATGCAGTAAAGGATTCTTCACAAATTAAAATTGAATCAAAAAACTTTAAAACAAAAGTATGTTTCCAAAAATTCTATCTGAAAAGACAGACAGTAAGGAAAGACGATACAGTACCTGTTATGGAATGTATCACTGTGGACGGAACGCAAACGTAATTCATCAGTAAACTTTCGAGTTTTCTTTTATTTTTTTCTTGGATTCTTATTAAAATGATAAACGATATGCGCCATGAAATAATGCGGAAGAGAGCGATACCATGTTTCGATACGTCCCTGAGCATTTACCTGATATTGTGTAGACGAAAGTTGATGCAGGATGTCAAATGCTTCAATGCGGGCTATCAGCTTCCCTTTCAGGAAAGGCTGGGAGATGGAAGCATTCAGCACAAAGTCATCCGTATTCAGTTCCGCACTGCCATAGCCACGGCGGGAATACATGTTTCCATCGGCAAAAATTGTCGTTTTCAATTTCGGAATTGTGTAACGGGCAGACAACCCATATTTGAAGTCCGTGACATTCAAGGTTTCAAAATCGCGCATCTTCCCCTCGCTATGCCGCCATGTTATGTCCCCTGTAGCTCGGATATTCAGTGCTCCTTTATTATATTGTATATATACGCCATCATGCAAAGTCAGGGTGTTGACTGCATTCAGCTGACTTTCGGTCTCGCCTGAGAGCATGACATGGTCAAGCCAATGAGTGAAATGGCCATCGGACTTGTTTTCCATAGTCCAGTGTCTGTCAGCATCAAGAGTATAGAAGATACTTGCGTCTACATTGATATCGTATGTTCCATGTATATTTTCCGGACGATAGGTATAGACGCCGGTAAGCGGATTGAAGCTGACGGATTGTGAGACGTTGTTATGAACATAATTATATCTTGCAGACAAGGTGTAATTATGTCTGGGAGCGCGGAGGTCTTTGTATGTCGCAGATATAGAGCTCTGAGCAAACCAAGGCTTCAGGTTAGGATTTCCAAGACGGACTACCAAAGGAGTGGCATCGTCACGGAAATTAATCTGATTTATCAGTGCTGAATTGGATTCGTAATAGCTTATTCTGATAGTGACTGGACGAAAATAATTTTTCTTCACATACAAATCAATATCAAGCCACGGATTGAAACGTAAGGCTTTGCGTGTGGCTAATGTATCAAGTAGTCCGCGCTGATAGTACAACCTTTCATACGTTGGTTTCAGTTCCAGATAAAAATCCAAGAAATTCACATCCGCTTTGGGCATCCTGTTCGTAGCCGGAAGAGTCTGAATGCGGGAATAATGCAACCTGATATAACCGCCGAGGCTTTGCAGTTCGCTGTCGTATGAGTTTACACGGTCGGTAACGGCCTGAAACATGTCTATTTGTGAAGGAAGCATGAGCGTGTCCGGATGATACAACCAGTCATGTTTTTTTTCCCGGTTATATGACGGAGCGACTTCAATGTCCATAAAGTCCATACCTCTGGGGAGTGCATACCAGATGGGAGTCTGTACTGCTATTTTGCGCATGGAATAGTCATTGGAATTATAAGAATCAACAGATGACTGATTTACAAAATCCTTAACATGAAAATGTTGGGCATGCTGGTTCTCGTCAGAAGTATAGTCCAAATGGGTGGTAAAACGGAAATACTGGTCCCAATTTCCTCTTTTTTTCAAAGTTGGGGCAATCCGTGCATATACTTTGGCCGCCCACGTCTTTCCATCATTGAAACCGCTGTTGCGCTGACGAGTGATCAGAGTATCTACATATTGTTCTGTGAGCATCGAAGAATTTCCGCTGTACGATTTATAGTTCAGGGCTACTTCGCTCTCAAACAGGAAGCTTTTGGGTTTGATATATTTGAAGCGGTTTCCTATTTTCAGCAGGTTTTCCTTTGTCAATGAGTTTTGATGTATTGTCTGCAGCGGATTTTCCGGCAGGAATAGTTCACTATGCTTCATCATCTCGCCCTTATTACGTGTGGAAGTGAAGTCTACGCGCAGGTTTTCTTGCACATTTTTGTCTGTCGTCTGATAGTCTATTTCTGAAGCCACGCTGTGTGTAGTCAGTAACGACTTGGGTACAGCATCGGGTATCCAATGATCCGAACTGCCTATGTGACGGCTTTCATTCACGTTATTTGAGTTTGCCGATAACGTGTAACGGGTATTTTTAGTAAAACTGAGCAGGAATGCACGACCCAGCCAGCGTTCTTCGGTGCCTCCGGCAGCCTCCACATTGGCTATATATCCCCTTTGGTACTCAGGTTTCAGATTCACGTCCATGACAAACTTTTTCTTTTCAAGCTGTGTATTGGCAGCACGATTGAGGTCGGTTTCCTGTTCATAGACCTTTACGTCCTTCACTGTGTAGTAAGGCAGATTTTCCAGCATAACTTTTGAGTTCCCGCGCATGAACGAGCGCGAACCGAGTTGCAACTCATCAATCTTGCGGCCGTTTACGAATATCTCTCCGTTGTCGTTCATGGTTACACCAGGCATCTGGCGTATGAGATCATCCAGCATCGAACCGTCGGGCAGTTTGAATGCTGTGGCATCATATACGAGAGTATCACCCTTGTAGTACATTTTCACTTTAGTTGCCATCACTGTTACCTCATTCAAATTTACTTGCCATACCCTATGCAATTCAAGCGGATCATCCATCATCCAAAATCCCTCTTCGTTTCCGTCAATCGAAAGAGGGAGATATCCGTCTTCATAGCCGACCAGCCGTGCTCGAATCAAATAGTTACAGGTTTTTCTTTCCACTTTTATTGAAAACTCAGCTTTTTTTATTGTTCCGTCCTCATTGTATTTTTTCCTGATGGGGATAGAGTCGATAACCACTGTACTATCGGTAGCCAAAAGCAATGATACTTTGGCTTCCGGTAACGGGTATTTCAGGAAGGCGTCCTGTACACAGCCTAAAATGAAGCTTTGTGAGAACGCATTCAAAGCGAAAACAAGTGTCAAAAGTGAAGTGATTATCCTCTTAAGTTTTTTCATGATGTAATGATGATTTTTTAAGTACAAAAACGTATGGACATTATATATAGATATTTATTTTCAAGGTTACTGATAACGGACGTAGGTGATACTCTTCGTAATGTTCTTCCAAATCACCAATATTTCGGATGATGAAAGTTCGTATGTTTGTAAGATTATCACCATCGAGATTTAATTCCAACTTTTTAGATGCTTTCCATTGTAATCCTGTCCCCAAAAAGATAAAGTTTTTGCGCGAGGATAATAGGCTGGAATTGTACGAATGACTTGCATTCACGTTGAAAAAGAGACGAGAAGGCACGAGGCGCATTGTGAGACGACCGCTCTGCGAAAAATCGCTGAACGTTGTAGCGTAGCCTGTCGAAGCGGAGTGGCTTCGCTGCCATCTGGCAGAGTAGTCGATGCGATATCCCGTAACGATATCAAAGGCCAATGTACCGCTGAGCATATAGCCTTTCCGTTTGTAGTCCATAAGTACCGATTGGCGCAATATTTGGCTCCGGCCAGTCGTGGCGGAAGCAGTGAGTTCAAGTTGCATCGTATGCCAGTCGATGTCCTTCCGTCCATAGAGCGTAAAACGATAGCCCGTATCGTGGTTGGGTACGGAGATTGCCTCAAGAATGGTATGAGCCTGTTCATCAAGGGTTGTGCCATAGGTGATGTCGCTCCACGAACGATGCCAGCCGCCTTCGGCATAGGCGAAGAGACCGTTAAAGATATCCTTAAATGAAATCTTAAGACGGGCTGAAGCAGAGTAACTGTCTGAAAGCAAAGCGCGATAACGCGAAAGGCTGCGATAGTTCTGCATGAGATGGGTCGTATAGAGCTGCGACCAGGGTGTTTCGAATGACGAGTAATCAACATTACCGTTGAAAGTGAAATTGTCGGACGCCTTCCAAAGCAACGAGAATGAAGGTTGGAAACGCAAATGGGAACGTTTGGCATCGGTAATCTCGCCAGGTATGTCCGTGTTGTCAAGATGTGTGTAGGTCAACGTCAAGGGGAATCGCAGCGTAGTGCGAAACGAACCTTTGACATAACGGAGCAAGGGACCGACACCAAAGCAACCATTGAGATAGGAAAGACGACCGTCAGCCAGCATATTGGGCTGGGAAAGTTCCGTAGCAAGCGAGGTATAGCTGGCGTTTGCCTGTGCTGAAAGAGACAAAGTCCAAGAGTGGGCACGAAGATCACGGAGCGTCTCAAAGTCATTGATCGTAGAGATGGTGGTAATGCCGATATCCTGCCGGGCTGTCATGTCACCATCGATGACAAGTGACTGCGGCGAAGAGGTTACACTATTGTTCGATGTCCACTCAAAACCGCCACGCCGTGCAGTGCGATGCACCCAACGCGTACGATTATTCAGGGCAAGTGATTTGCAATGCAAGGTTTGCGTTATGGCACTGACATTCCCCTGTCCCTCATTCCATTTCCCGGATAGAGAAAAAGTGTTGTTCAGAAATTGCTGACTGGTATTTTTCTCGTATATGAGTTTCAAGTCGGCAGCATTGGTGTGGATGCGGTCGGAAATGTCTTCCCTGAGCAGAATGTCAGTGCCGTCGGGCAGGATGTAGGTGGTACGGGCATACGATGAACCACGCGACAGATTATGGCTGTAGTTGAGATTATAGTTAAGGGTGACATCCTCCGACAACTTTCTCAGATTGTTGAGGTTTACGCCGTGACGGAAGCCAAACAAACTGTTGCCTACGGGTGATGAACCGTGACTCACAATGCCCACCATGTTCGGGACATCTTCTGTATCCATGCAGTAATGCGCCATTGCCGCATCGTTGCTACGGCCCATATTGTCGCCACTGTACCTTAGCTGGTGCTGTTCGCCACTACCGAAGTACATGGTCTGCAGCGTAGCATCCCACAGCGGACCATCGGCATAGCCTCCTGCGCCTAATTCCATGTTCGTTGTCCAAACGCCTTTTGCCTTATTCTTGAGTTTCAGGTTGATTGCAGCATTTTCCGGTGGCACCTGGTCTTGAAGTGCCTTGACGTGTTCGTGGTTCTCCATCACCTGAACTGTAGCCACATCTTCAGCCTTGATGCCCTCTGTGGCGAGATTGTAACGTCCCTGCAGCATGTCGAGGTTCTCAATGTAGAAACGGTTGATAGGCGTGCCCTGATAATTGATCGTACCATCATCCGTGATCGTGATGCCCGGTAACTGGCGCAACACGTCAGCGATGGTACGGTCGTGCTCGCGCGTGTAAGCAGACACAAGATAGTTCAACGTGTCTCGGCTCCCCCACAGTTTCTGTGCCTTTACCACGACTTCGCGCAATTTCATGTTTTCCTCTTCCACCGTAATGGCGCACGTCTGCGAACAGCTTTTTATGCGCACCACTTTGGACTTTATATTAAATCCGGTTACTTTTATCAGCATTTCATCAGACGCAACTGTGGCATTCAGCGAATAGCGTCCCTGCTCGTCAGTTACAGAATAAGCGACAATGCTGGAGTCGGAAGGCTGAACCATAGTGACGATAACTTCTTTTGCTGGTTCTGTGCCACAACGCACCTGCCCGCTCACGTTTATTGTGTCGGTTTGGGCGCAGGAGGCAATATAACCCCACGTCAAACAAACTATCATTAACTCAAGTTTCGCAAGTACTCAAATAATGTAATAAAAAAAGGCTAAAGAGTTTGATAATTCAATGATTATCACTA
>CALUIV010000004.1 GCA_944320775.1 uncultured Paraprevotella sp.
ATTGATGTTATTGGGTTATGGCGCAAAGGTAGGTTTGGGGAACATGCGTGTCAAGGCGGAAAATAGAATGGTTACATGTTTAATTTTAATTTATCGGTAAAAATTTACCGAAGTATTGTTAATACTTAAATCTCTAATATTATTTTTTCTTAATTCGCACCGGATATTATATGATTAAATGAACAACATATCAACACCTATATTTAGGGGCACCTATATTTAGGTATACTATACAAACATAATAAATATTCTTTTAAGAAAATTATTTTCTCTTCTATAAAAGTTTAAATCAATCAAAAACTCAATTAAAACCTTGCGAATCATCATATTTTATGGCATATGCATCATGCTACATGAAAAATAAATTTAGGCTGAACTTCTATGAAGAAATTCAGCATAAACATATTTATATCAATAGTAATACGAAAAATCAAAAACAAAATAATTCTAATAAATTATCGCACACTATAACCAGCATCAAGACGTGCTCCCCGCAAAAAATCAACTACATTCATGCGTTTCTTACCAGCTAATTGAATTTCTTCCAAGCAAATAAATCCATCAGCAACAGCTACCTTCAACTCGTTCTTTTGATCAGTAACCACTGTGCCAACCGAATAATCATGCACGCAAAAAACCTTCTTAGTCTCATAAATCTTCAATACCTGCACTTTTCCATCGGGTGCACATAATTCTGTCCAAGCAGCAGGATATGGCGACAATCCACGTACAAAATCATAGATTTGCTTTACATTCTTTCCAAACCAATCAATACGGCATGTATCTTTAAAAATCTTAGGAGCAGGACGCAACAAGGTTTCCGCTCCAATCAGATTTTCTTGAGGAATCGGCTTGATGCTTCCATCAAGAATTCGATTAACCGTATCCACAACCAGTTCCCCACCTAGCATCATTAATTTATCATGAACAATGCCTACATTATCCGTATCTGCAATAGGAACACGTACCTGCTGGATAATCTCACCGGTATCAATCTCATGTTTCAAAAAGAATGTAGTAATACCTGTTTCCGTATCTCCGTTGATAACAGCCCAATTAATAGGAGCTGCCCCTCGATATTGAGGCAGTAAGGAAGCATGCAAATTAAATGTTCCCATTGGAGGCATATTCCAAACCACTTCGGGTAACATACGAAAAGCTACAACAATCTGTAAATCAGCCTTCAAACTACGTAATTCTTCGAGAAATGCCTCATCCTTCAAACGTTCCGGCTGTAACACTTTCAAACCATGCTCCACCGCATACTTTTTCACCGCACTAGGCTGTAATACATCCTGATGTCTGCCTATTGGTTTGTCGGGCATTGTAATGACTCCGACTACATTATAGCCTCCTTCTACCAAACAGCGCAGACTCTCTACAGCAAAGTCAGGCGTACCCATATAAACGATTCTGAGATCTTCTTTTTTCATGAAAATATTTTTAGTTCTTACAAAATTATAGCCTAACCTGATCAATTCATTAATCATCTGATAAATCAGCTAGCATTTTGCGATAATTCGTAAATACTTTTGATTTGCGTATAAAACCGACAAAAACTCCATCACCGTCAACTACCGGTAAAGTCCAAGCATTAGTATGGTCAAACGTAGCTACCACAACATCCATCGAATCATTAATACTCAACCGGGCCGGATATTCTGTCATGAGTTCACCTACGGTAAAGCGATGATATAATTCCTGACGAAACATAATGTGACGCACATCGTCCAAATAAACAATACCAATCAAGACATTTTGTTGATTAACAACAGGGAAAACATCACGTTTGGAATTAGAAATAATACGTACCAACTGACCCAAATCCATTTCTGGATGCAAATATTCATCATATTTATCCATTACCGAATCCATACTCATTAAAGTCAGAATGGCACGATCCTTATGATGGGTCAGCAACTGACCCCGTTTAGCCAACCGCATGGAATAAATACTATGCGGTTCAAAAGAAATGATTGTCAGGTAGGCACAAACAGAAACAATCATGAGAGGCATAAACAATTGATAACCTCCCGTCAATTCTGCAATCAGAAAAATTCCGGTAAGCGGTGCATGCATCACTCCGCTCATCAAACCACACATACCCAACATAGCAAAATTCTTCTCAGGAACAGGTACATTCAGCAAGCCATAAATATTCCAAAGACGTGAAAATATAAAACCGGAAATACAACCAAGAAACAAGCTAGGTGCAAAAATTCCGCCACATCCACCTCCACCATTTGTTGCGGTCGATGCAAAAACCTTAAAAATCAACACCAATGCCAAATAAAACAACAAGAGATTACCGTGACCATAAAACAAAGAACGTTCCATAGCTGTATCCCAGTCCTGAGGCCCAGTTCCATTCAGTAACAGATGAATCAGATCGTAACCCTCACCATATAAAGAAGGAAACAAATAAATTAAAATACTCAATACCGAACCACCCAACAGTAACTTTATATACGGATTAGAGTATTTACGGAAAATATCTTCAAGCGAATTCATAGTACGGGTAAAATATAAAGAAACCAAACCGCAAAATATACCTAAAAGGATATAAGCCGGAATACGATCAACCTGGAAGGCATCCTGTAAATGAAATTCAAAAACCGTACCCATACCTGAAACCGCAAAAGTAACTCCTGCTGCCGTCACACACGAAATCAATAAAGGAAGCAACGACGCCATGGTCAGATCAATCATCAGAACTTCCAGTGTAAAAACCAATCCTGCTATCGGAGCCTTAAAAATTCCGGAAACAGCACCAGCTGCACCACATCCAACCAAAAGCATCAACGTCTTGCTATTCATCCGAAAAAGACTGCCCAAATTCGAACCGATAGCCGATCCGGTCAGTACTATCGGAGCCTCAGCTCCAACAGAACCACCAAATCCAATCGTAATAGCACTAGCCAACACACTTGACCAGGTATTATGTGCCTTTATCCGACTTTGTTTTTGGGATATAGCAAATAAAATCTTCGTTACACCATGACCGATATCATCTTTCACAATCCGTCGGACAAAAACTCCCGTCAGATAAATACCTATTACCGGATATACCAAATAGAGCCAGTTTGACGCTGTTGCATCAAACTGCGAAGTCAAAAAATGCTGGATCTTATGAATAAGTTCTTTCAGTATTAACGCCGCACAAGCGGTAAGAATACCTACGAAAAAACTTAATATCAGGATAAATGTTCGTTCACTGAAATGTTTACGCCGCCATAGAAGCAAGCGTTCAAATAAAGTATATTCGACAGTTCCGGTATTCATACTAAATATGGTGTTTAAATACACTATTTGCGGATGATTTTAATTTCACCATCTACGCCAAGTTTGATAATACTGCTCGAATGACCAGGCTTTTTCTCGCCTCTACGGTTTTCTACTATATAATCAACTGCATTCTTGATTTCATCGCTGATTTCATCAAAACAAGCAGCAGAAGGTTCCCCGCTGATATTAGCAGAAGTTGAAACTATTGCTTTTTGAAAACGATAGCACAACTGACGACTAAACTCTTCATGTGTCACCCGAATGCCCACACTACCATCTTCTGCCAAAAGATTAGAAGCCAGATTCTTTGCTCCATCAAAAATAATTGTTAGAGGCGTATCAGCAAGATCCATCAGATCCCAAGCTACATCGGGAACTTCCTTTACATAACGTTGTACCCGATCAGGAGAATCAACCAGGCATATCAATGCCTTGCTGTCCGAACGCTTCTTGATTTCATATACTCGCCGTACTGCTTCCTCATTGGTTGCATCACATCCAATCCCCCAAATTGTATCTGTCGGATATAAAATGACGCCTCCTTTTCTCATTACTTCAACAGCACGTTTGATATCTTCCTCGTAATTCATAGTTTATTAATTTTTAGGAGTTAAATAATGGTTAAAATTCACTCGTAAAATGGAACTTAATATGTTCAAAATCCGACTGAGCCATTTGCAAAACGTAACCACTATCTGCTAAAAAGACATCACGTCCTTCACGATCCTTGGCCATAAACTGATATTTTCGTTTTTTGAATGCCTCCAATTGCGCTTCATCGTCACTTTCTATCCAACAAGCTTTATACAAGCTGACTGGCTCCCAACGACATTTGGCATTATATTCATTTTCCAGTCGATACTGAATTACTTCAAACTGCAGCTGACCAACAGTTCCGATAATTTTCCGGCCATTAAACTGGTTGACAAATAACTGAGCCACTCCTTCGTCCATCAGTTGTTCAATACCCTTATTCAACTGTTTGGTTTTCATAGGATCTGCGTTCTCGATATATTTAAACATTTCCGGAGAAAAACTTGGCAAACCACGGAAATGCATAACCTCTCCTTCTGTTAGCGTATCACCGATTTTAAACGTGCCGTTATCGGGCAATCCAATAATATCACCAGGGTAAGCTTCTTCAATAGTACTTTTTTTCTGTGCCATGAACTGTGTCGGTGAAGAAAAACGCAAAGTTTTGCCTTGACGAACATGCAGATATGGAGCATTACGAATAAACTTACCTGAACAAACCTTACAAAAAGCGACACACGAACGATGGTTCGGGTCTATATTGGCCGTTATTTTAAAAATAAATCCACTGAACTTTGGTTCTTCCGGAAGAACCAGACGTTCTTCTGCCTTCGTCGGACGTGGACTGGGTGCTATCTCAACAAAGCAATCCAGCAATTCCTTGACACCAAAATTATTCAGTGCCGAACCGAAGAAAACAGGAGCTGTAACCGCATCCAAATACTCCTGTACCTGAAATTCAGGATAAACGCCGTCAATCAATTCTAGATCAGAACGCAGTTTTTCTGCATCGGCCTCACCTACATGTTCTTCCAATTGCGTACTATGAATATCCACTTCAACCTTTTCGGTAACCTTCTGCTTGTCTGGTGTAAAAAGATTTAAATTCTGCTCATAAATATTATATACACCTTTGAAACGCTGTCCCTGATTTATTGGCCAGCTGAGTGGACGTACCTGAATCTGTAACTCGTGCTCCAACTCATCAAGCAAATCAAACGGGTCCTTTCCCTCACGGTCCATCTTGTTAATGAAAATTATGACAGGTGTATTACGCATACGACAGACTTCCATTAATTTACGAGTCTGAGTTTCCACACCTTTCGCTCCATCAACTACAATAATCACACTGTCTACAGCCGTAAGCGTACGATAAGTATCTTCTGCAAAATCCTGGTGTCCCGGAGTATCCAATATATTAATTTTATATTCTTTATAATCAAACTCCATGACCGAAGTTGTCACTGAAATACCACGTTGCTTTTCAATATCCATCCAATCCGAAGTTGCCGTTTTCTTAATCTTATTTGATTTAACTGCTCCTGCCACTTGAATCTGTCCTCCAAAAAGCAACAGTTTTTCTGTCAATGAAGTTTTACCGGCATCTGGATGTGCAATAATCGCAAAAGTTCTTCTTCTTTCTATTTCATTCATTGTCGTAACGCTTATGGTATTTAATCTTCTAATAATCTGATACATTCGGCTAAAGACTCTTCCCAGTAAGGAATCTCTACGCCATAAGTTTTTTTAATTTTTGTCTTGTCTAAAACAGAATAATGCGGACGAACAGCCAATGTCGGATAATCTTCCGTATGTAAAGGCCGCACTCGGCATGATTGAATTCCAGCCAACCGATGAATAGCTTTCGTAAAATCATACCACGAAATAATACCTTCATCACTATAATGATAAATCCCAGGAACAACGCCTTTGTCCAGCATCACAAAAATCATCCGGGCAAGATCTCGGGCATAGGTTGGTGTGCCCACCTGATCAAAAACTACTCCTAATTCTTCTTTTTCACGTCCGAGACGCAGCATTGTCTTTACAAAATTTTTCCCAAATGATGAATAAAGCCATGCTGTACGCACAACTGCACTTTCAGGACATGCAGCCAAAACAGCTTCCTCACCAGCCAGTTTCGTTCTGCCATAAACAGATGTTGGACATGTTTTATCCGACTCTTGATAAGGCTTGCAAGATGTTCCATCAAATACATAGTCTGTAGAAATCTGAATCATCTTACCTCCTCTGCGTGCAACAGCCTGAGCTAAAAAACAAGGAGCACGATAATTAAGCAGATCGCATAAATCTTCTGCTTCCTCTGCCTTATCCACAGCTGTAAAAGCTGCACAATTCACAATACAATCAATTTCGTGGTTTGAAACATAGGTCTCAACAGCATGATTATCCGTTATATCCAGCTGTTCAACATCAGTAAAAAAATAATTAAATTCGGGAAATTCAGGTGCAATTAATTGCATTTCATTACCTAGTTGCCCATTACAGCCGGTTATTAATATATTTTTCATATCTTGATTCGATTTGTATTCAATCAAATTTCAGTTCTCCTTTTTTATCCTGTTTATAATAATCCGAAAGCATTCCCAAGAGTTTTGATATGTCGGATACGGCCTTTTCCGTTTCCGGATGAACAGCCTGCCCTTTAAGTTTTAATATCATCACACCGTACAAAGCTTCAAAACAAGTTTCCAGTTCCGGAATATCCTTTTTATTTCCCCGATTGCGGATTTCAACAATATAAGGCAATGCTTTATAATATGCAGCATTATAAAACGGAAATTTTGTTGATGCCAACAACTGCATATGCAAATCTGTCAAAAGAATAATAATATTCTTATTGATTTGCAAATGTCCTTTATCAAAAACTTGTTCCGAACGCATCATTTCAATTAAGTTGGCATACCATTCCGTCATCTCCTTATGTTGCTCTGGAGTCAACTCAAAACGCTTGATATATTCCTGTTCTAATCGGTCAATATTACCGTCATAAGCACGGATTACGTCTTCTATTTGCCACATATAAAGCAGATATTCAGCGATATTGTTATCCTTTAACTTTCTTGCTATATACATATACTATAAACAACAATAAGTTTTTAAAAACGATAAATTAATACAACGAGAGTCCTGTCAGTGTTATGATTAATCCTAAAACTGAAGCAAACATAACAACCCCTCCAATCACCCGATTCAACAACCAAATGCCTTTCACTTCAAACCGGGAACGCAATTTGTCAATACCATACGACAAAGCAAACCACCAGGCCAATGCTCCTATAAAAATTGACAGATATCCTAAAGACTGCTGCACCAAATGATCTGGCACAACAAAAGTGAAACGGGCGAAAAGCGCAACAAATAAGAAAATGATCAAAGGATTTGAAAAAGTCACGAGAAAGCCCGTCACCATATTATGAATATAGGTACCTTTCTTACTCGAAGGAGGACGCATGCTTTCCATCGGATTCGAACGAAATGTATATAACCCAAAAAGAAAAAGCATCACGCTTCCAATCAATTGCAAATAAAACATATTCGTCTTATTTTCAATAAATTCAATAACAAAGCTCATACCAAAGCCTGTTATCAGGGCATATACGATATCACTGAATGCCGCACCGATTCCGGTAAAAACGCCATACCAGCGCCCTTTATTCAAAGTACGCTGCACACAAAGAACGCCCACAGGACCCATCGGAGCTGAAGCAATCACACCTATGATTAATCCTTTGATTACTAAATCTAATGTACTTACATGTTCAAACCACATAGTAGTGCAAAATTATGCATTTTTTTATGATATAATAAAGTGTAGACGTATCTTTTTTATCTTTTTATGAATATAAGATTAAAAAAAATCCTATAAAAAGCTTTTTTTCATCCCATTCTTTTTATCTTTGCTTTAACGAAAATATAATTTAATCAAACTATAACCATGGAACAAAAACCTTATGTAATCGGATTGGATTTAGGAGGAACCAATTCCGTTTTTGGTATTGTTGACCGCCGGGGAACCATTGTGGCATCAACATCCGTAAAAACCCAAGAGCAAAACGATGTAGAAGTTTATGTTGACAAGTGCTGCTCTGCATTAAAAGAAATTATCGAAGTTGTTGGCGGTATCGACAAAATACAAGCAATGGGTATTGGAGCACCTAACGCAAATTATTATACGGGAATTGTAGACAATCCGGCAAATTTACCTTGGAAAGGTGAAATACCATTGGCAAAAATGTTCAGTGAACGTTTAGGTATTCCGGTAGCGATTACCAATGATGCCAATGCTGCAGCAATTGGAGAAATGGCCTATGGAGCGGCCAAAGGAATGAAGAATTTTATCATGATTACTTTGGGCACCGGTGTTGGTAGCGGCATTGTCGTCAACGGCCAGTTAGTCTACGGATCAGACGGATTTGCAGGAGAACTGGGACATGTCATCGTAGACCGTTCAGAATCTGCACGTCCATGTGGCTGTGGACGAAAAGGTTGTCTTGAAACTTATTGCTCGGCAACAGGTGTAGCACGTACGGCGAAGGCCATGGTAAGGACATCAGAAATTCCGACCTTATTAAGAGACATCCCTATCGAAGAAATTACTTCTAAAGACGTGGCCATAGCTGCATCTAAAGGAGACAAGGTTGCCAAAGAAATTTTCGAATACACCGGTAAAATCTTAGGACAAGCCTGTGCTGATTTTGCTGCATTCTGCAGTCCTGAAGCCATTATTTTCTTTGGCGGTCTGACCAAAGCTGGTAACTTGATCATGGATCCAATCCGCAAAGCCTATGATGAAAACATTTTGTATTTATACAGGGGAAAAGCCAAAATGCTCGTTTCTGAATTAGATGATGCCGGTGCAGCTGTTTTGGGAGCAAGCGCCTTAGGATGGGAATTATAAAAAAGAACAAATATCTGTAATTTGAAAATCTGAGGATGAAGCGAAAGTTTCATCCTCTTTTTTTATAAGCATAAATGAACAGATTTCTAAGAACAGTCTGTATATTCACAGGAAAATCCGTGAAAATTCTACTCTTTTGAATATTAAATTCCTAAACTTTTGCTAACTTTGTAGCGAAGAATTTATTATCTATATCATATACTCATTTTTATGTCTATTTTATTTTTCAGAACCCCAAGTCAAAGCGTAATAGCAACTCAAGCTGACCATACGCTTTGCCAAGAAGAAATCGAAAAATTGTGTTGGCTTTACGGAGGTGCTCAGGTAGAAGAAGAAAGCAACCTAAAAGGATGCTTCATCGGACCGCGTCGCGAAATGATCACTCCATGGAGTACAAATGCAGTTGAGATTACCCAAAACATGAGTATCTCTGGCATCAAGCGTATTGAGGAATATTTCCCGGTAGCTGATGAACAGGCAGAGCATGACCCTATGCTTCAACGCATGTATAAAGGTCTGGATCAAAAGATTTTCGACATCAACATTCAACCGGCTCCCATCATGTACATTGAGAACCTGGAAGAATATAACGAACAGGAAGGTCTGGCCTTATCTCCCGAAGAAATCGAATATTTGCATCACGTTGAAAAAGATCTGAACCGTAAACTGACCGATTCTGAAGTTTTTGGTTTTGCCCAGATTAATTCAGAACATTGCCGACATAAAATCTTCGGTGGTACTTTCATCATTGATGGTAAAGAAATGGAATCATCACTTTTCCAGATGATCAAGAAAACCACTCAGGAGAATCCACATAAAATTATTTCTGCCTACAAGGACAATGTAGCATTTGCTCAGGGACCAATCGTAGAGCAATTCGCTCCTAAGGATCATGCCACTTCAGATTATTTCGTCATCAAAGATATTGAGTCTGTAATCTCCATAAAGGCTGAAACTCATAATTTCCCGACAACGGTTGAACCTTTCAACGGAGCCTCAACCGGTACTGGCGGTGAAATTCGTGACCGTATGGGAGGTGGTGTCGGCAGCTGGCCTATTGCCGGTACAGCCGTCTATATGACGTCATATCCCCGTACGGACGAGGGACGCGACTGGGAAGATATTCTCCCTGTTCGCAAATGGCTATATCAGACTCCGGAACAGATTCTGATCAAGGCTTCCAACGGTGCTTCTGACTTCGGTAACAAATTTGGCCAACCATTGATCACCGGTTCTGTCCTGACATTCGAACATCAGGAGAACGGTGAGAAATACGGATACGACAAAGTAATCATGCTTGCCGGAGGTGTCGGTTATGGTACAAAGCGTGACTGCCTGAAAGGAGTTCCTCAGAAAGGCAATAAAGTTGTTGTCGTTGGCGGTGACAACTATCGTATCGGATTGGGTGGCGGTTCTGTTTCATCGGTAGACACCGGACGTTATTCTTCCGGAATAGAACTGAATGCCGTACAACGTGCAAATCCGGAAATGCAGAAACGTGCCAACAACCTGGTACGTGCCTTGTGCGAAGAAGATATCAACCCAGTAGTTTCCATCCACGACCACGGTTCTGCCGGCCATGTAAACTGTCTGTCCGAACTTGTTGAAGATTGCGGTGGACTCATTGATATGAGCAAATTACCCATCGGCGACCCGACTCTTTCTGCAAAAGAAATCATTGCCAACGAATCACAGGAACGTATGGGTCTGCTCATTCAGGAAGAACATTTGGAACATGTTAGAAAAATTGCCGAGCGTGAGCGTGCCCCGATGTATGTCGTAGGCGAAACCACAGGCGATGCCCATTTTGCATTCCAGCAGGCCGATGGGGTACGACCATTCGATCTGGAAGTTTCTCAAATGTTCGGACACAGTCCTAAGACCTATATGCATGACAATACAGTTGTCCGCAAATACGAAAATGTCACTTACGATGTAGCTCATCTGAATGAATATGTAGCCCGTGTACTTCGCATGGAGGCCGTTGCCTGCAAAGACTGGTTAACCAATAAAGTAGACCGTTCCGTGACAGGAAAAGTAGCCCGTCAGCAATGTCAGGGAGAAATCCAATTACCGTTGAGCGACTGTGGTGTTGTAGCACTCGACTATCGGGGTAAATCCGGTATTGCCACCGCTATCGGTCATGCTCCACAGGCCGGTCTGGCAGATCCGGCAGCCGGCTCTGTACTTTCTGTTGCCGAATCATTGACTAATATTGTTTGGGCTCCATTGGCGGAAGGACTGGACAGTGTGTCCCTCTCAGCCAACTGGATGTGGCCATGCCGCTCTCAGGAAGGTGAGGATGCCCGTCTTTATCAAGGTGTCAAAGCGTTGTCTGATTTCTGTTGTGCACTGGAAATTAATGTTCCGACAGGTAAGGATTCCTTGTCTATGACACAGAAATATCCAGATGGAGAAAAAGTCATCTCACCGGGAACAGTTATTGTCAGCGCAGGCGGTGAAGTAAGCGACATCAAGAAAGTTGTCTCACCGGTTATGGTCAACAACCCGAAAAGTACCTTCTATCATATTGATTTCAGTTTTGATGAATTGCGTCTTGGCGGTTCAGCCTTCGCTCAATCATTAAATAAGGTGGGCTCAGACGTACCTACATGCAAAAATCCGGAATATTTCCGTGATGCCTTCAATGCTGTTCAAGAATTGGTCAACAAAGAATTATTGTTAGCTGGCCACGATATTTCTGCCGGAGGTCTGATTACGACCTTATTGGAAATGTGTTTCAGCAACATGGAAGGTGGTATGGAAATTTCACTTGACAAAATCAAGAACGATGATATCGTCAAAGTGCTTATGGCCGAAAATCCGGGTGTTGTCGTACAAGTTGCCGACAAGCATAAAGCCGAATTCAAGAAGATCCTTGATGATGCTGGAGTTGGTTACGTCAAACTGGGAACTCCGACTGACGAACGCTTGATTCAAGTAAGCAAGGGTGATGCAGAATATCAGTTTGGTATTGACTATTTGCGCGATGTCTGGTACAGTACTTCTTATTTGCTTGACCGGAAACAAAGCATGAACGGCTGTGCCAAGAAACGTTTCGAGAATTACAAAATGCAACCGCTCGAAATGGTATTCAACAAAGACTTTACCGGAAAATTGAAACAATTTGGTCTGGATCCGGATCGTCGTACACCTTCAGGCATAAAAGCAGCCATTATCCGTGAGAAAGGTACAAACGGTGAACGCGAAATGGCTTACTCACTTTACTTGGCCGGATTTGATGTAAAAGACGTTATGATGACCGATTTGATTAGTGGTCGGGAAACTTTGGAAGATGTCAATATGATTGTATTCTGCGGTGGTTTCTCCAATTCTGACGTTCTCGGTTCTGCCAAAGGATGGGCAGGCGCCTTCCTGTACAATCCAAAAGCTAAAGCAGCTCTCGACAAATTCTATGCTCGCGAAGATACCCTTTCATTAGGTATCTGCAACGGTTGCCAGCTTATGGTAGAACTCGACCTGATCAATCCTGAATTCAAAAAGAAAGCCAAAATGTTGCATAACGACTCTCATAAGTTCGAGTCTTGCTATGTCGGCTTGACGATACCGATGAACAGAAGTGTCATGTTCGGTTCTTTGAGCGGAAACAAACTGGGAATCTGGGTAGCTCACGGTGAAGGTAAATTCTCTTTGCCTTATAGTGAAGACCAATATAATGTTATTGCCAAATATAGCTACGATGAATATCCGGGCAATCCGAACGGTTCTGACTACAGTGTAGCTGGTATTTGCAGTGCAGACGGTCGTCATTTGGCTATGATGCCACACTTGGAACGTGCTATATTCCCATGGCAGAATGCCTGGTATCCGGCAGATCGCAAAAAGGATGAAATCACGCCGTGGATGGAAGCATTTGTCAATGCCCGCAAATGGGTTGAAACACACAAAAAATAAAAATCTTTTTTATTGTCCTATATTCATTGTGTACCATTCTTTCAAGAGTGGTACACATTTTTTATCTTTGTACTGTAAATTTAAAAATACCAAAATTAAAATGAATATTTATTGGGAAGGACTCAAAACATTCTCACGAATTGGCATGTTTACCATCGGAGGAGGCTACGCAATGATTCCACTGATCGAGGCTGATGTCGTGGACAAAAAGCAATGGATTACGCGCGAAGAATTCATTGATCTGGTAGCCATTGCCCAAAGTTGTCCAGGAATATTCGCCGTAAATATCAGTATCTTTTTAGGTTATAAGCTCAAAGGAGTCCCAGGCAGCATTATATGTGCTACGGGTACCATATTACCGTCCTTTCTGATCATTTTAGGAATAGCCCTGTTTTTTCAAGCATTCAGAGAAAATGAAACTATTGAAAGCATTTTTAAAGGTATCCGACCTGCTGTCGTCGCTCTGATTGCTGCACCAACCTTTAAAATGGCCAAAAGCGCAAAAATAAGCTGGAGCAATGTGTGGATTCCAATAGTCAGCGCTCTACTCATCTGGCTGTTTGGTGTTTCTCCTGTTTATATCATCATTCTGGCAGGAGTAGCAGGTTATCTCTATGGTCATTATATTAAACCTAACGAAAATTAATATTATGGTTTTACTCTTTTTACAACTATTCTATACATTCCTGAAAATCGGTATTTTTGGTTTTGGAGGAGGATATGCCATGTTATCGATGATTCAGGGAGAAGTTGTCACACGTTACGGATGGCTGACCATGGGACAGTTTACCGATATCGTCGCTATCAGCCAAATGACTCCAGGACCGATTGGAATTAATTCAGCAACTTATGTCGGTTATACCAGCATTGTTAATGCCGGCTATGGTCACGCATG
Organism: uncultured Paraprevotella sp.; assembly: GCA_944320775.1. Lineage (GTDB taxonomy): Bacteria > Bacteroidota > Bacteroidia > Bacteroidales > Bacteroidaceae > Paraprevotella. Next base: position 13,551 of record CALUIV010000004.1, read on the forward strand.
GGGTATTCTTGGTAGTGCCACAGCGACCTTTGCTGTCGTATTCCCCTCATTTATTCTGATGTTATTGATCAGTAAATTCTTATTAAAGTTTAAGAACCATCCGACCGTAGAAAGTATCTTTGCCGGGTTACGTCCTGCTGTCGTTGGTCTTATCGGTGCAGCAGCCCTGCTTTTGCTTAACAGCGAAAACTTCAGTACTCCAGATGCTCCCTGGCAATTCTACATCAGTATATTCCTGTTTATCGTAACATTCATTGGAACATATGTCTACAAGATGAATCCGATTTTACTGATCTGTTTCAGTGGTATTGCAGGATGGTTATTATTCTAAAAGGTTAAATCCCGCCGAAACCGCATATCAATAAATAAAACTATAACATATGAAACATCCATTTATTCTTTTGGCTCTTGTTGCTAATACGGTATATGCAACACCACGCCAGACCAATTCGATAAACGATGGTCCATCGAATGAAAAAGTAGAGAACCTTCAGTCTATTTGTCTTTTCAAGACACCGGATGCAAAAGGTATTCCATATCGGATACCGGCTATTGCCACAAACAAAAAAGGACATCTGATCGCCCTATCAGACTACAGATACTGCGGTGCAGATATTGGTTTTGGACAAATTGATATTGTAGGCCGAATCAGTGAGGACAATGGTAAGACCTGGTCTGAGCAATTCGATGTAGCGAAAGGCAACGGCATAGCCAAGGATCACGCCTGTGGTTACGGAGATGCAGCGCTTGTTGCAGACCGGAAAAAGAATGAAATTCTTCTGATGTGTTGTACCGGCAATGTGACCTATTGGAATTCGAAAAGAAACAATCCCCTGCGTGTAGCTCGCCTTTACAGTCACGATGGAGGTAAAACCTGGACAAAACCTGAAGATATAACCGAAGAAATATACAGCCTGTTTGACAAACGTTCAGACAACGGATTAGACAAATTATTCATCGGTTCGGGTAAAATCTGCCAATCCTCAAAAATCAAAAATGGCAAATATTTCAGATTGTATGCCGCGCTTTGCACCGGTAAGGGGAACTACGTTATTTACAGCGACGATTTCGGTAAAAAATGGCAGGTTTTAGGCGATGTCAACCAATCTCCAGCCCCCAAAGGAGACGAACCGAAATGCGAAGAGTTACCTGACGGAAGCGTACTGCTAAGCAGTCGAAAAGGATACGGAAGATTCTTCAATATTTATCAATACAACGATGAAAAGACGGCAACAGGCACATGGGCACAAGCAGTTGCTTCGCATGATTGCGAAGGCGGTATCAAGACTGGTGCCAATTCAACGAATGGTGAGGTTGCAGTCGTTCGGGTAAAAAGAACAAGCGACGGAAAAAAAATGAATCTGATACTCCAATCTTTGCCAACCGCTGATAACCGCGCAAACGTCAGTATCTTTTATAAAGCATTGGAAAAAGCTGAAGACTATAACACTCCTGAAAAACTGGCATCCCACTGGGAAGGGTCTTACCAAGTTTCATACACTGGTTCAGCATACTCAACCTTCTGCATTCAGAAAGATAAACGTATCGGATTCTTCTACGAAGAAGAACCTGGCTATTACAACATGATTTATCGTGCTTTAGATCTGGAAGAGATCACAAATGGAAAATATAAAATGCGATAAAGGATTCGGTTCGGGCAAACGAACAAATATATAGAAATCTCATACATAAAAAACGAAGAGCCACACAATGTGACTCTTCGTTTTTTATGCATTTATGAAAATTCTGATTCCGATAATTATTCTGCAGCGTCAGTCTCTTCACCTTCAGTCGTATCAAACTCAGTAATTCCAGCCTGAATCAGGATGTTATACCAGCTGATCAACTTCTTGATATCTGTAATATACACACGATCACGATCGTACTCCGGCAGAATTTCTGCAAAATAAGCAGAAAGCTCATCCTTAGTTGCTTTCTTGATATCAATTGAAGCAATCTGAGCATTTTCTTTATTAGCAACACTTTGAAGCACCTTTTTCAAAGCAACTTCACCACCTTCTGTATACATAGCGATATCTCCCAGGGAAATCACCTTGTCCGTACCAAATATAGGTGTACGCTTCTTAGCTGCATCCAAAGACTCTACAATCAAATTCTTATTGCCACGGGATACCAGACGATACAATCCTGGTTTTCCGGCAATGGCCAATACTGTTTCCAACATATTCTTTTCTCTTATTTACTATTTATATGATAAATTCCTCGCAAAGATAGGTGTACAAAAAGATTCAATCAAAATACTATCGGCTAAAAAAACTTAAAGTCTTTCCAACAGTTTCTTCACCTGGTCTTCCAAATCTTCCGTTTCATCATTGCAAATACAAAAATCGGCTTGTCTGCGCCGATCCTCATCCGCCATTTGACTACGCATGCGTGCTTCGATCTGTTCCTTTGTAGCTGCATCACGCAACATGGCCCGCTGCAAGCGTAACGACCACGGTGCATCGATCAGAACAGCCACATCGACAACATCCCGGAAACCAGATTCGAACAAGATGGCCGATTCCAAAGCACAAAACCGGATCGTCTTATCTTGCTTACAGACAAAATCCAGAAAATCACGTTTGACTACCGGATGAACAATCCGGTTGATCTGCAACGTATGCTGCTTATCTGCAAAAATATAATCAGACAAAAGCTTCTTGTTGAGTGACCCATCGGGCAAATAAACATTACTGCCCAAAAGCCCGGTCAGACTACATCGTATTTCCGGACTCTCGCTCATCAGCCGCTTGGCTTCAGAATCACAATAATAAACTGGAATTTCCATACGTTCCATAATTTGGCAAACATAGGTTTTACCACTGCCTATTCCACCCGTAATTCCTATACGCACCATCGTTTTTATCCTTTAATCATTCTTCCATAGTCTGTTCAATCAGATAATCAACCTCTGCAGGATGTATACGTACCGAGGTTACTCCAGGAGGAGTCTTCCACAAATGTAACTTATACTTGGAATACTTGTTTTTTAACAGTTCTTCATATGTAACAGCCAATACAAAATCATCAGCAGTAATAGACTTATAACGACTGGAACCTACCCGAAACGTTACGGAAACTTTTGATGGGAACGTACGCAAATCTTTAGAAGCAGGAAAGTTGACTCCCACAATAGGAACCTCTACAGTTTTTTCCGTATAGACATCAACATCCATCAGAATACGGACGTTATCAGGCTCATATTTTACCCCCTTCTGCACTTTTAAAGGCTTGCGCTCTTCACATTTATCAGCCAGATCCGTGATATAAAGAGTCTGAGAATAAACAGCTGTCATTGTATCCAATATGTACGGCGGTGCATAAACATCTACCGAATCAGGAATACAAGAAACATCCCTTAAATAATATTGCGGAATTGTCTCAATGACTCCGGCAACCCGCACAGGCAACCGCTTATGCTCTCCCCGATTATAAAAGAATTCCAAAGTATCCGGTTTAACTGAAACTATTTTTGTAGATGGCATGAAGGACGACTGAAGCACTCTGCGCACATCCAAAGCATCAACTGATACACGTTCCCCGACTCCACCACTGCTATACTCGTCATAATTCACTAAAATCGGATTAAATTTTTGAGCATAAAGATACCGCATCAACACGGTTCCCTTATCATGAACCGTAACCTTCAGTTCCTCGGGTAAATCCGTTGTAATGACCACATCAGAAGGAACATTCGTCAGCCGCATGGGAACAGCAATTTCGGTATCGAAAGATTCATTAAGCGTCTGTAACAGCCAGAATACAGAAGATATGCAGAAAAAAACAAAAAAAACCAAGAGTTCTCTATTCTTTTTATTGAATAGAGAATCCTTGATTTTAATCCACTTCCGTTGTAATTGATATTTATCCATTACTTACTGCCTGCAGCAGCATTTACCGATGCGTTGGCATAAATAGAATTCTTGTCGACCTTAATCTTCACACCAGATGCAATCTCGAGCATCACGGCATTTTCGGCATCATTTACTTCTTTAATTTTTCCATATATACCTCCGGCTGTCACGACATCCTGACCAACCGTCAGATTATTTCTGAAGTTTTGAATTTCCTTCTGCTTTTTGTTCTGCGGACGAATCATGAAGAAATACATAATGGCAAAAATGGCCACCATCATGATAATCATCTGCAAACCACCACCTCCTGCTTGCTGCAATACAATAGTCATTAAGTTCATAATTATCTTATTAATTTAAATTATTTAGGTCTGTTACTAATTATTTTTTTATCAACTTCTTCTCTGCTATCAGTTTTTTGGCAATAGCATCGAGTAAACCGTTGACATAAGATCCACTACGCGGCGTACTATACACTTTCGCAATGTCAACATATTCATTGATTGTCACACTTAGTGGAATATTCGGGAAGGTCAGCATCTCAGCCAAAGCAATCTGCATAATAACCAGATCCATCAGAGCGATACGGTTGAATTCCCAGTTTTTCGTATTTCCGGCAATCAATGAACGGTAATACTCCGCATTCAACAACGTATGACGGAACAGTTTATGAGCAAATTCACGATCTTCTTCGTCCTTGAATTCCGGCAAAAGTTCCTGCTTGCTTCCATTTGCCTCTTCAAAACGTTTGATCGTTTTCAAAACAAACGTATCTACAATATATTTATCATCATTCCAATACAGACTTATATCTTCCAGAATGGCATCCAATTCCTCATTATTGCATATGATGTTCTTGTAAATTTTGCGCCACAACTCACGATCATCTGCATAAGTCGTAGTCTCTGCAGCCATATACTCCTTATAATAATCGGTTTCGATTATTTTCTGATACAAGGAACGAACAAAGGTTTCCTCATCACTCCAACTCTTCTTCTGACTTTCCTGAAACTCCTGAAGCTGGGCATTCACCTCGAGCTGATTGATAAAACGATTCTCGATAAACCGAGTGCTTGGAGCTTCGCCTTCTCCCGTACGCTTATGCTTGTTCTGAGCAGTCTCAACGCTTCTCGTTGCAATCCGATTGATTTCAACCATCAGCATCAGAAGATAATTATACAAATCATAAGCCTTAGCCAAACTGAAGAACAACTCTTTCTCGGCTACATCAACATTTTTCCCGCCGTTCTGATAATAGGCATACGTCACCTGAACAACCTTTAAACGAATGATTTCTCTATTAATCATACAATTGTATATTTGTACTTTGAGTTGCAAAAATAGGTATTTTAAAGAAAAAAACATATCTTTCTATCTTTTTTTTTGGAAGTTTTAAAAAATATCGGCAATTTTGAACTTGAATTGTGAACTATAAAGGAACTATTATGGAAGAAACGAAGAAAAATCTGTCGGATGCAGACAAGGAAATAGTATTTTCCAAAACCATAAAGGCTGGCAAAAGAATTTATTATGTTGACGTTAAAAAGAACCGAAAGGATGAAATGTTTCTGGCTATTACAGAGAGTAAGAAAATCTTTTCCGGAACAGAAGAAGACCCTCAGATAAATTTTGAAAAACATAAGATTTTCCTTTATCAGGAGGATTTCGAACATTTTCTGACCAGTCTGCATGAAGCCGTAGACTTCATTCAAAATGCACAAGGATGTGCTGCAGAACGGAAAGAAGAAAATACTCAGGAGTCTGATATTAATTTCGATATAAAGTTCTAATTTCAAAAAAAGGACGATAAAAACACTTTTTTTCTTGTATAAAACGAAGAAAAAGAGTAATTTTGCAACCGCTTTTGAAGTACATCCTTATGATGGTATAAAAAACATCGTGTGATGGCGAATTAAGCAAGTATTAACTTAATTTAGAGTAACACAATTTATTATGAAAGAAATTAGCGTAAAAGGTACTTTGCGTACCGAACTCGGAAAAAAGGCTTCTCGCGAACTTCGCAAGGCAAATTCTGTTCCTTGTAACTTGTATGGTGAAGCTAAAGATGAAAACGGCAAACCAGTAGCAAAAGCATTTGTAACAACAAATGATGAGTTGCGTAATCTGATCTACAGCCCGGATATCTATACAGTAAACCTGAACATTGATGGTGCTGAGTGCAAGGCTATCTTGAAGGAAATTCAGTTCCACCCGGTAAAAGACAACATTCTTCATGTTGACTTCTACGAAATCACCGACACAAAACCAATCATCATGGAAGTGCCTATCAAATTGGAAGGTTTGGCTGAAGGTGTTAAAGCCGGTGGTAAGTTGGTTGCCAATGTACGTAAACTGAAAGTTAAGGCTGTATACAGCAACATTCCTGAGAAATTGGTTATCAATGTAGCTCACTTGGGTCTTGGTAAAACGATCAAGGTTGGTGAATTGAACTTTGAAGGTCTTGAACTGATGAACAGTACTGAGGTTGTTGTATGTCAGGTTAAGATGACACGTAGTGCAATGGCTGCTGCTGCTCAGAAGAAATAATAACAACTGATGAAATATCTGATTGTAGGACTGGGGAACATCGGAAGCGAATACGACGGAACCCGGCACAACATAGGATTTAGAGTATTGGACGCCCTTGCTAAGGCGTCCAATCTCGTTTTTGAAGACAAGCGTTACGGTTTCGTCACTTCGCTCTCCTTGAAAGGTCAGCAACTGATCTTACTGAAACCTTCAACATACATGAATTTGAGCGGAAATGCCGTACGTTACTGGATGAACAAAGAAAACATTCCAGTTGAACGATTGTTGATTGTTGTCGACGACCTGGCACTCCCCTTTGGAGCTCTACGGATGAAACCTTCGGGAAGTGATGCCGGACACAATGGATTGAAACATATTGCATCTGTTTTGGGAACACAAGCTTACCCGCGATTGCGTTTTGGAATAGGAAACGACTTTCCAAAGGGTGGACAGGTGGATTTTGTATTGGGACAATTCACTGAGGAAGATCTCAAGACAATGGACGAACGGGTAGAGCTTGCCTGCGAAATGATCAAAAGCTTTTGTCTGGCTGGTATTAACATCACCATGAACCAGTTCAACAAAAAATAAGAGGAAAATGAGTGAAGCAAGAATAGACAAATGGCTCTGGGCCGCACGCATTTACAAAACGCGGACACTAGCTGCAGCCGCTTGCAAAAAAGGACAAGTGTCGATGAAAGGGAGCCAGTTGAAACCTTCACGTACCATAAAGGAAGGTGACATTATTGATGTCAAGAAACCTCCAATCACTTATTCATTCAGAGTCAAACAGACCATTGAAAAACGAGTTGGAGCAAAACTTATCCCTGATGTGCTCGAAAACGTAACCAGTCCGGAACAGTATGAACTTCTGGAAATGAGTAAAATCAGCGGATTCATCAACCGTGCAAAAGGAACAGGCCGACCGACAAAAAAAGACCGAAGAAGCCTGGACGAATTCACGACACCGGAGTTTTTTGGAGATTTTGACTTTGATCTGGATGATCAGAATAATGACGAAGAAGACTTATTCGAAGACTAACGAATAAGTCTTCTTCTTTTTATATACTTACCTGTCAAACCAAAGCCCGAAGCGACTGAGGTTCTCCGACAATCCATAACACATCACCGACCTGAAAAACACGGTCTACGTCCGGACTTTCCAACATTCCCCCTTCTGCTTCCCAGCCGACAACCAGACAATGGTAACGCTCGCGTATATCACTGTTCTTTATTGTTTTGCCCAGAAAGACCGATTTATCGTCAATGAACAGACGTTTTAAGGTCATTTCACGCTCTCCATAATCAAGCAACTCTTCATGTACCTGACTTTCGAGCACCTGCGAGAAACACGAAAGCTGTTCGTCGGAACCAATAACCTGAATGCGATCATAAGGAAACAGACAATCACTTCCTTTTGGAATATTTATGCGGTATTCACCACGCAGAATGGAAGCGATATGAATACCATATTTTTTACCCAAATTCAATTCTGCCAATGTTTTTCCGGCCCATAAAGTAGCGGCCGGAACTTCGAAATCAGCCAAATGGACATCACGCGTCAGCAAATGATGCGCATATCGGGGACTTTGCTGACCTAAAACTTCCGCTCGGATATCCCGGCTGCGCAAGTTATGCATGAAAACCTGCTCCATATGGATAGACTGCAGTTTCAATCTTCTTGAGAATACCATCAAAGCCACCAGAAAACAGGCGAAAGCCAAAAGCAAAGCATCTGCAAACGGAACCAAATAACGGACAATATAAAAAACAAAAGAAACCGATAAAATAACACGTGCCAATATCAGGAAAGCCAATGGAATACGGTTGTAAGGATTTTCATTCCACAAACGGGTATACTCTATGGAATGATTCTTTTTAATCATAATAGCCCTTAAGAAGGGTGAAATACACAATACGGTCGTAATACCACAGATACCGTTTGCCCACCAATGCGTAAAATGGTCACGTAAAAACGGAAGAAAAATATTCAGCGAAATGACAATGACAGCTATACTTAAAATGGAATAAATGACCACAATACGCAAAACAGCCATAATCAACCGTCGCCAATTGCTTTCATGATTGACTGTAGCTACTCCTCCTGCTACATTACGTTCGAGCAACGTCAACCATTTCTCGGGAAGCATGCGGGAAAGACCACGAAAAGCCGGATCGGAAAGACGAATCATATAAGGGGTTGTAAACGTTGTGATTACCGATACAGCTACCACTATCGGATAAAGAAACGGACTCGTTACACCCAACGATAATCCGAGCGATGCTATGATAAAAGCAAATTCTCCGATTTGTGTCATACTGAAACCACATTTCAATGCTTCACGCAACGACTGTCCAGCTCCAAGATATCCCAGTGTACCAAATATGCCCTGACCTAAAATAATCGTCAATACAACTGCAGCTATCGGCCAGGCATATTCTACCAGGATATGAGGATCAACCAACATACCCACCGAAACAAAGAAAATAGCTCCAAACAAATCTTTAACAGGAGCTATCAGCTTCTCAATATGCTCGGCCTCGACCGTTTCCGCGAGAATGGAGCCGACAACAAAAGCACCAAAAGCAGCACTGAATCCGGAATGAACAGCCAGAACCGCCATCGAGAAACACAAGGCTAAAGAAACAATCAGCAGAATTTCGTCATTAATCCATTTCCGACTCTTGCGCAGAAAAGTCGGTATCAAATAAAGTCCTACAACAAACCATAGGATAAGAAAAAACACCAGACGGATAATTCCATTGAACATCTCCTCACCCTCTATAGTATGTTTCATGGCCAGAGTCGAAAGTACAACCATAAGCACTATGGCCAGAATATCCTCAAGAATAAGTACGCTGAGCACCAATCCGGCAAATTTCTGCTGCAGCACTCCCATATCCTGAAAAGCTTTATAGATAATCGTTGTTGACGACATGGCCAGCATACCTCCCAAATAAATGGCATCCATATTACTCCAGCCAAACAAATGACCAACCATTGTCCCTAAAGCCATCATACTGAAAATAATGACCGTGGCAGCAATCACCGGTGCCCCACCCATCTTGACTATTTTCTTAAAGCTGAAATCAAGTCCTAACGTAAACAAAAGCACGATTACACCGATCTCAGCCCATAAATTCACATTTTGTATATCCTTCACCGACGGTGTATAAGGCATATGAGGACTTGCCAGAAAACCTGCAACAATATAACCCAATACAAGCGGCTGCTTCAATCGTTTGAACAGCAGTGCCACAACTCCTGCAACTGCAAGAATCAGGGCTAGATCTTTGATCAAATCCGGTATATGATTCATGACAAAATATATAATCATTTATGACAAAAGCCTCTTACTGATCCGCAAGTGGAACAATAAGAGACTTTGTGACTATTCTTCTCACCACAGCTCCGACCTATTACATGCTGGCCGTGAATTCAGCAATCCGAACAATGGTCATCATCGCCTTTTGCATGCTCTGAACAGGAACAAACTCATGACGGCCATGGAAATTAAGCCCACCGGCAAAAATATTCGGACAAGGAAGGCCTTTAAACGATAATTGAGCACCATCCGTACCACCACGAATAGCCTTGATCCGACAGGTTACGTCACTGGCCTCCATAGCCTTTTGGGCAATTTCAATAATGTGCATGCGCGGTTCAACCATTTCTCGCATATTGTAGTATTGATCCGAAATTTCCACTTCGGCCACTTGCTTACCGTATTTCTCATTAAAACGGGCTACCAGTTCCTGAACAAATGCCTTACGAGCCTCGAACTTATTTCGGTCATGATCCCGAATAATATAATTCAGAACAACATGTTCCACACTACCCTTCATTCCGGTCAGATGATAGAATCCCTCATAACCGTCGGTACACTCAGGAGTTTCCTCCAAAGGCATCTCACGAACAAATTCGGCTGCTATATATTGTGCATTGACCATCTTGTCTTTTGCATAACCAGGATGCACATTCAGACCATGGAAAACGACCTTGGCACTGGCTGCATTGAAGTTTTCAAACTCCAGTTCACCCACTTCTCCGCCATCCATCGTATAAGCCCAATCACATCCGAAACGCTCCACATCAAACAGATGTGCCCCCATTCCGATTTCCTCATCAGGATTGAAACCGATACGGATCTTGCCATGTTTGATCTCGGGATGTTCCTGCAAATAGACTATGGCCTGAACAATTTCTGCAATACCGGCCTTGTCATCGGCACCCAAAAGCGTATGTCCGTCGGTCACGATCAGATCTTCGCCGACATGATCCAAAAGTTCTGGAAACTGATTTACAGAAGTAACAATATTATCCTCGGCAGAAAGCACCAGATCTCCACCATCATATTGTTTCACAATTCTCGGCTTCACATCCTTACCGCTATAATCAGGCGATGTATCCATGTGGGCGATAAAGCCGATTACAGGAACCGGCTTGTCTGTGTTTGCCGGTAACGTTGCAAAAAGATAACCATGCTCATCCAAAGAAATTTCCTGTAATCCTAAACGCTCAAGTTCTTCCTTCAGATATTCTGCAAAAACCATCTGTTTCGCCGTACTGGGACAGCCTGTCGCTTCCTCGTCAGACTGCGTATCGAAGCTTACATATTTCAGAAAACGTTCAACTAAATCCATATGTTTTTTCTTTTTAAAAATTTGTTTTTGGTGTAAAATTAAAAAATATCAGCATGAAACGCAAAAAGAGAGGGGAAAAACATTCATCAGTTTATAAAAAAGCGACCCTCAACCCCTATATCGTTGACATGGTTTCGAGACGGGCATCTCGTTTGAATCACTTGGGCAACTCAATGAAATGAGTTGGGCAACTCAGAAAACGATCATTACAGAAGAAAACGCTTCTTCAAAATCAACGCAGAAAATGGAGCAACACAGACTCTCCCTCCTGAACTTTTTCCTATCGGAGCCACATCTATCTCGCCCGAACGGCAATAAACATCAAAAGAAATCTTCGGCAAACATATCCGGCACCCCTTAGGATTTGCATTGAAGCATATAAAATAATCATCCAACCAGTAACTTATAACAGCCGCACGGCCTGAATCAACAAAACGCAACCTCCGCCGAACCGATTCAGCATCCCGAAGACGAAACGCGGCATGATGCTTACGAAAAGCTATTAACCGACGGATATAAGAATACAAATCATAATATATATACTTGTTCGTCCAAGGTATGGCATTCACCCCATCACCACTTTTGTATGAATTTGCATCGCCGTGCTTACTTCTATAAAACTCGTCACCGGCAAACAACATCGGAATCCCCTGAGCAGTAAACAAAATTGTTTCGGCCAGCTTATAGACTGACAGACGTTCGGCTGTTGTACATCGGGGTAAAACACGCAACAGACAATCAGTCAGACAAAGCCCATCATGGCAACTGACATAATTTACAGCCTGTGCCGGAGAATAAGCCCATGCTGTATCTGAATAATTCACCTTTTTATAGTCGACCTGAGGATGATGTATACACCCGACAATCCCGAATTTCACACTTTCTTCCAAACCAGACATGCCTGCCAACATTCCACCTCGATCTGTATTCATCCAAGATCCCCGCAAGCCATCACGCATTTCATCTGCAAAAGCGGCAATCCCGGGCAAACGTTTCATATTACATTTCAAGGCACACCGGGCAACAGGCAACTGGGCAGGCCGCAAAGACCATCCTTCGCCATAAAGCAACAATTCCGGTTTCAACCGGTGAAGCTCGCGTTCAATCAGTTGCATGGTCTCCAGATCATGTAATCCCATAACATCGAAACGAAAACCATCCACATGATATTCACGAACCCAAAACTTCAAGCTCTCAAGCATAAAAAGGCGCATAGCAGGCCGCTGGCTGGCTGTTTCATTCCCACAGCCCGAACCGTCGGCCCAAGCACCGGAAGCAGTTTTCCGGAAAAAATAATCGGGTGCCAGACGTTGAAAATTACTCCCCTCAACGGTATACGTATGATTATAGACAACATCAAGTACTACCCGGATACCAGCCCGATGCAAAGCCAAAACCATGGCCTTAAACTCCCGAATCCGCACTTCCGGCAAAAAAGGCGAAGTGGCATAAGACCCTTCGGGCACATTATAGTTCAACGGATCGTACCCCCAATTATATTGTTCCCACTCCGGATGAGACTCATCGACGGATGCGAAATCGAACGACGGTAACAGATGAACATGTGTGACTCCCAGTTCACGCAGATGATCCAATCCGCTACTCAAACCATGGACCGTATGCGTTCCCGTTTCAGTCAGTGCTAAAAATTTACCACGATGACAGATTCCGGAATCGGAGGACATGGAAAAATCACGATGATGCAACTCATAAAGAACACAGTCTACAGGATGTAACTGCGGCAAACAGGGATCGTCCGACCAACCTTCAGGGTTCGTCTGTTCCCAATCAATCAAAGCTGCCCGTATTCCGTTTACTCCAACGGCACGGGCAAAATACCCAGGAGACGGTACCTGCCAGACTCCATGAAAACAAATCTGAAATGCATAATACTTTCCTAAAAGAAACGGAGTTAACCTGACCGACCAACGCCCTCCACCAACTGGATACATGGGCTCCACACGATACGGCGGACCAAACATGCCATCGACATACAATAAAAGGCGTACAGCCTCGGCGGACGGAGCCCAAACCGAGAATTGTACGCCATAAGCAGATATTTCCAGTTCCTTAAAAATATCCGGTGACAAACTATCGTTCTTACACTTCATAAAAACAACCGACTAACGGTTACGACCGCTCCGCTGAATCAGTTGACGGATACGGTTATTCTGTTCCTCACACGTCATCAACTGTTCCACAGAAAGATGCATGCGATAATTCCAATTATTATGCGGATTGGCAGGAACATTGATGCGCTCGCACACCGCATCCGGATTCCGTAACTGTTCATCCATAGCCATCCAATCCTGCCAGGATATCAGACACAGCATGGAAGGTGAATATAAATGCCGGGCTACAACTTCCTCACATAACCAGCCGGGCATCACTTCGGGAGCCGGACCGTCTTTTTGCAAAATGTCGTGATAGAATGCATCTCTACGTTCCGCATCCTCTTCCCACCAGAGACGCATCGTCGGCATATCATGCGTAAAGATAGTGGCCACACTACGATATGGATTCTCTTCAAGATGCCCAAAGCGATAACATGGATTTTTAGGCATAGACTGAATTTCCAGAGTGAGAATACGCAAATCATTCAAAGCCCAACCGACGCATTCCGGCACCATACCCAAATCTTCAGCACAGACAAGCATGCGCGTTGCATCAATCATTGCCGGAAGTTTCCGCATGGCCTCACCATACCAGAAATGATTATGACGATGATAATAGTAGTCAATGTAGATACGGTCGAAAGCCTCGCGTTCGGAAGCACTCAACATCTGATAGACAAAATCTTTTTGGACAGCAATACGCGGATGGTACATCTCCGGATGATCACGGTCGGGTACAAACAGCACATCACTGATCAAAGCATAAAGTCCTTCACGGAGTGTTTCTGTATCATTTCCATAATCATGCTGCTCAAAATAGCCCTGAACCTTACGTTGTGTGTCAAACTCCGGCTTCAACTCATACCAATCGTAACCTTTCGCATTGAGGAATTCTTCCTTTACCAAAGATTTCAACTCGGCAAAATAATGATCCAAAATGTCTTCCGTTATATAAGGTTTAGTAAACGGATCAACCCGGAAATGAAGTCCGGCAGCCTCTATTTCCTCAACGCTCAAGGGTAAGGCGGGTACAAACTGACCTAACAATCCGTAGACCGAATGCATCGGTATCTCCCAAATCCGGAAAAAGCCTAAAACGTGGTCGATCCGATAGGCATCGAAAAATTCTGCCATTTTTCCCAAACGACGGGTCCACCAACTGAAATTATCTTTAAAAATTGCTTCCCAATTGTAAGTTGGGAACCCCCAATTCTGACCTTTTTCAGAAAAATCATCAGGCGGTGCACCTGCCTGACCATTCATATTGAAATAAAACGGTTCGACCCAAGCTTCAACACTGCATCTGCTGATGCCAATCGGAATATCCCCCTTCAAGATAATACGTTTCTGGCGCGCATATTGAGCTACCGCTGCCAACTGGGTATACAACTGAAATTGAACATAAAAATAAAAGGCGATTTCTGTATACACAGAGCTAGAAAGCGAACAGAAAGACCTGATTTCTTCAACATGATATACAGAATATTCCGGCCAATCATGAAAATTGGCTGTTTGATATTTCTCCCGCAAGAAACTGAAAGCAGCATACGGAACCAGCCATTCTGAATTTTCGTCATAAAAACGCCGGTAAGCATCAGATGCCAAAACCGATCTGCCTTCCTGCTCATAAGCTGCTTTTAAATATTTCCATTTTAAAGCATTTACAGCTTCATAATCCACACTGGCCAAACGATTCAAACGTGCCGCCTCATGCTGTAACGATTCCATCAACGTAGCATCACGCAATTCAGGCAACTGACGCAAATCCACATATTGCGGATGCAACGCATACACGGATATTCCATTATAAGGATAAGAATCCCACCAGGTATGACTCATCGTGGTATCGTAAATAGGCAATAACTGAATGACACGCATTCCCGTCAGATCCACCCAATCTACCATTTTTTTCAAATCACCAAAATCTCCCACTCCGGCACTTTGATCTGTACGGATAGAAAACAATGGAATAACGACTCCAGCTCCTTTCCAGCGTTCTTCACTTAACTTTACAGGCTGGTCTGTCTGTACCAAAACCTGCTTCCGCTCAACTCCTTTAAACGATGACAGCCGATTGCCTCCTCCTTCCCAACGTTTCAAAGAACCGGTTGCCTTATCTACAACAACGTATTTATATTCAAAGGGAAACGTCAATCCGTTAGCACTCAACGAGATGCTCCATTCATACAAATCCGTTTCAGTCATCTGCAAGGCAAAATTCGGATTCCAGTCACCTAAAGCAGGCTGGTTGCCCAAAAGCGCCAAAGCTTCCCCTTCGAGCAACTGAGGAGCCTGAACACGCAAAATCAATGTACTCTCAAAATATGGCAACGACAAAGAATCCGTCTGATGTGGCTGAATACATTTATAAAATGCAGAAGAATACAAATAAGCCTGTAATGGAACATCACGCCAATGGTCTGGGAAAATATAATCACGCCCAACATTAGCATCAAATCTCCGTGGTACGATATCCCATTCCTTACGGTACATCACCTGATCCCGGAAAATACAATAAAAATATTCAAACTGAATAATATCTTTTTGTGAGATCAAGACTTCGCCAGACCACTGCTCACCATTTGCCGTTTCCAAAGGCAAATATTGTTGCGTATATTGCCCTTTAAGATTCTTCATACGAAGAGACACTTTCACACACTCTCCCCAATTCGTATGATAATTTATAGAAAAATGTAATTTCATAGATCCTCAAATTTACTCAGGAAAACAGTATGTATCCCTATTTGGTAGACACTGATACAAAGATAATAAAATATCGGATAAACAAAATTTTGAAACTCAAAAATAAAAAAGAATATCATGTTTCCACTGATAACAAAAAACAAAGGCAACCCTGTTCAGGTTGCCTTGTTTATAAGAAACCGCACCGATGATGTGATGAAACTCCGAGTATATACAAGATTTGAGCGCTCATCGCCTTTGTAATCCACCGGCATAATGCTACCCGAAGGCGTGGCCCGCCATTGGCAGATGAAGCTTTCTCGGTTAAAAGATTAATTGATGAGAATCCCGATCTAACCGATGCGGCTATTTTTTACTTACACAAAGATAGTAAAAAGTCTTGTGAACACAAAAAAATACCTGAATAATCTGACAATAGACCCTATTTTTTTTATTCTGATCAAATCAATAAAAAATTGAAAAAGGATGCATCCGTCTTATTTAGAATACTTTGCCGAAATTTTCTCCAGAACGTAAACAAGAACAAAACCGGCAATAGCAAGAATAACCGCTTCTGCAATCTGTGTATTCGGCAGGATATTCTGCTCTACAAGAGGTTTGATCTGACCACTACGGTCTACGTAAGTCTCTACCGTTTCTTTCCATGGCCATACCTTATTTAAGGAACCAAGCATAAAACCAGTTAAAACTGAGAGTGTAATATTACGGAAACGCGCCAAAGCAAAAGACAAAACGCGTGAAAAGCTCGTAATACCAATCAAGGCGCCTGCCGCAAAAATCAAAAGCGTGAAAAGCTGCAAAGATTTCACGGCTTCCATAATATAGAAATATTTACCCAATAAAACCAATATAAAACTTCCGGAAATACCTGGCAATATCATAGCACAAATAGCAATGACACCACATAAGAAGATAAACAAAGGATGGGTCGGAGTTTCAGTCGGTGTAGCAACAGTAATATAATATGCGATTGCCGTACCCACAACAAAAGAAACAATTGTCTTCCAGTTCCATTCTTTAATATCTTTAGAAACGAACCATGTAGAAGCCAGCACCAGCCCGAAGAAAAATGCCCATACAAGAATCGGATGAGTCAACAACAGCCAGGTAATCAGCTTAGCCAGCGAAAACACACTAATACCGATACCCAATAATATAGAAAAGAGAAAATTAGCATTGATTGCTTTCCAGAAAGCAGCAATTTTTCCGGTAAACAGCAGTTTTAAACTAGCCCCGTTAATACTTTTGATTGAGTTAATCAATTCATCATAAAAACCTACAATAAACGCAATCGTTCCACCTGATACACCGGGAACTACATCGGCAGCTCCCATAGCCATACCTTTGAACATAAGCACCAAATAATCTTTCAGTGTTCTCTTCATAAAATTATCAATATTAATTTAAACAATAATCAACATTAAAATACAATAGGGCATATCATGAAAATACGATATGCCCTATATTGTGTAAATCTTATAAGATACCTAAAGATTAGGTTACTTAACTTTAGCAACAATTGCCTTGAAAGCCTCTGGATGATTTACAGCCAGGTCTGCAAGAACTTTACGGTTGATTTCGATACCAGCTTTGTGCAAAGCACCCATCAACTGAGAATAAGACATACCCTCCAAACGTGCTGCAGCATTGATACGCTGAATCCACAATGCGCGGAAATTGCGTTTCTTATTACGACGGTCACGGAATGCATAAGTCAAACCTTTCTCCCAAGTATTCTTGGCAACGGTCCAAACATTTTTACGTGCACCGAAGTAACCTCTGGTTAAACCTAAAATTTTCTTTCTTCTTGCTCTTGAAGCAACATGATTTACTGATCTTGGCATAATTTTTAATCTTTTTGAATGATTAGCGCCGCTCTATCCTCGCGATGAACGATCTTCGTGCTAAGACATTCGGTTAATAATTTTAAAATACTTTTCTACTTCGCTTTACAATAGATTAACGCAAGCAGAGCAATTCACGAACCTGCTTCATGTCTGAAGTTACCACGATATCATCGTGAACCAAGTTTCTTTTACGTTTCTTAGACTTCTTGGTCAAGATGTGGCTGTGAAAAGCATGATGTCTTTTTACTTTACCTGTTCCGGTAAGAACGAATCTTTTTTTGGCACCGGAATTAGTTTTTACTTTTGGCATTTTGATAAAATTTTAAATTATTACTAATTGTGTGGCAACGCATATACCAGGCGTTACGCACTTCCTGATCAATTTGATATTAATCTTCGCCTTCTACGCGAGGACCTTTATATTCCTTAGGAGCATTAGCCTTTGGCTGAGCTTTTTCAACCTTTGGCATAATCACCTCTGCCGGCTTTTCGACTTTCTTCTGACCCATTTTCTTTGGTGCAATAAAGATCGTCATACGCTTTCCTTCCAACAAAGGCATCTGCTCAACTTTACCATATTCCTCCAGATCATTTGCAAAACGCAACAATAGGACTTCACCCTGCTCCTTAAACAAGATACTACGTCCTTTAAAGAATACGTAAGCCTTTACTTTATCTCCGTCAGACAGGAATCCTTGTGCATGTTTTAATTTAAAATTATAATCATGGTCATCCGTCTGGGGTCCGAAACGTATTTCCTTAACGTCTACTTTGACCTGTTTGGCCTTCATTTCCTTCTGGCGTTTCTTCTGCTGATAGAGGAACTTGCTATAATCTATCAAACGACAAACAGGAGGAGTTGCATTAGGTGAAATTTCAACGAGGTCTACTCCCTGCGACTCAGCAAGCTGAATGGCTTTACTAGTCGGCATGACCGTTGATTCGATATCATCGCCCACGATGCGTACTTCGCGCACACGTATCTGTTCATTGATACGATATTGCTGCTTTAAATTGTCTTTCTTCATTAAAAAGTGTCTTCTCTTCTGTTTGTTTAATAGATTAATACATTATGAATTTTCAAAATCGGTTGCAAAGTTAGTAATTATTTAGCATTTCACGAACTTCTTCGTTGATTTTCTTTGCAAAATCCTCAAATTTCATGCTTCCCTGGTCGCCTTCACCCCGTTTACGCACAGAAACAGTACGTTCAGCAGCTTCTTTTTCACCAACAACCAACATATATGGTATACGTTTCATCTCGTTGTCGCGAATCTTTCGTCCGATCTTTTCATTACGATCATCTACGACTGCACGTACATCCTGATCATCAAAATAAGCCTGAAGTTCTTTAGCGTAATCGTTATATTTTTCTGAAATCGGCAAAATAGCGACCTGATCCGGAGTCAACCACAATGGGAAATGACCGGCTGTATGTTCGATAAGGACAGCACAGAAACGTTCCATGGAACCAAACGGTGCACGGTGAATCATCACAGGACGATGCTTCTGATTATCCTCTCCGGTATATTCCAATTGGAAGCGTTCTGGCAAATTATAGTCTACCTGAATGGTTCCTAACTGCCAACGACGTCCGAGAGCGTCTTTAACCATAAAATCCAATTTAGGACCATAGAAAGCAGCCTCACCATATTCTACACGAGCCGGCAAACCTTTCTCCTTACAAGCTTCTATAATGGCATTTTCAGCCTCATTCCAAACTTCATCTGAACCAATATACTTTTCACGATTGTTTGGATCGCGCAAAGAAATCTGTGCTTCGTAGTTATCAAATTTGAGCGCACCAAAAATGATCTGGATAATTTCCATCACACGAATAAACTCATCCTTCACCTGATCCGGACGACAGTAAATATGCGCATCATCCTGAGTAAATGAACGGACACGAGTCAATCCGTGCAACTCACCGCTTTGCTCATAACGATAAACAGTACCGAACTCAGCAAGACGCAAAGGCAAATCCTTGTATGAACGAGGCTTCCATGCATATATCTCACAATGATGAGGACAGTTCATTGGTTTAAGCATATACTCTTCACCTTCTTCTGGAGTATGAATGGGCTGGAAAGAGTCCTTGCCATAATGAGCATAATGTCCTGAAGTCACATATAGATTTTTTCCACCAATATGCGGTGTCATGACCTGCTGATAACCATAACGTTTCTGAATCCGTTTCAAGAAATCTTCCAAACGCAAGCGCAAAGCTGTTCCCTTCGGTAACCACATAGGCAATCCTTTACCGACGCGCTCCGAAAACATGAACAACTCCATTTCTTTACCAATCTTGCGATGATCACGCTTCTTCGCTTCTTCCAGCAATACCAAATACTCATCAAGCAGTTTCTTTTTCGGGAAAGAAATTGCATAGATACGAGTCATCTGGGGACGCTTTTCATCGCCACGCCAATATGCAGATGATACTGCTGTAACCTTTACCGCCTTGATTGGAGCTGTTGAAATCAAGTGCGGACCACGACAAAGATCGGTAAAATTACCTTGTGTATATGTCGTAATATGACCATCCTCCAATTCTTCAATCAATTCATTCTTGTAAGTTTGACCACGATCTCCGAAGAAAGTCAATGCGTCAGCCTTAGAAATGTCACGACGCACCAGCTCTTCCTTACGTTGAGCCAGCTCAATCATTTTCTTTTCAATTGTTGCGAAATCTGCTTCGCGGATAACCACACCTGCAGGAGGCATTACATCATAATAAAAACCATTTTCAATTGCCGGACCAATACCGAATTGCATATTCGGATATAATTCTTGTAAAGCCTCAGCCATCAAATGAGCCGATGTATGCCAGAATGCATGCTTACCCTCAGCATCTTCCCATTTATACAAAACAATCGAAGCGTCTTCATTGATCGGACGGTTCAATTCAACAGTTTCTCCATTCACGCCACAAGCCAAAACATCTTGCGCCAAACGTGAAGATATGCTTTCTGCTATTTGCAGTCCCGTTACTCCGGATTCAAATTCGCGAACGGAACCATCTGGAAAAGTAATTTTAATCATTGATTTCTGTTTTTATTCTTTTATGCAAAAGTAGTATTTTTTTTAAGAAGTACTGCTTTTCATGATAAAAAAGTAGTCTAAAAATCATTTTAGACTACTTTTGAGCCTGAGAAGTATATTTCTTGATCAAATTATATGCTGTATACAAGCCCAATTCGCCAGCTCTACTCAAATCGCTCACTCCTTTTTCATAATCACCATTCATAATATAAGCAAGTCCACGATTATAGAATGCTTCTGAAAAACGAGCGTCCAAAAGCAATGCCCGGCTATATGCCTCAATTGCCAGCGTATATTGACCTGATTTCATTAACAATACACCTTTATTATAATAGGCACATGCGAAATCCGGCTGTAAACGAATCACCTCATCCAAATCACTTAAAGCCGATGTCCGGACAATATTCTGTTTGTCCTTATTTTCAACAACACCTCCAGCCTGTTTACATACAACCTGAGCACGGACAAAATAAGCCAAAACGAAAGTCGAATCTAAAGCCAGCACATGATCCAAATCGGTTAATGCAGAAGAAAAATCTTGAACCAGATAATAATCCAAAGCACGTGTAAAAAGGAGATCTACCTGTTTCGGCTCATCTGCAAGATGCTGAGTACATACAGTAATGGATTGAAAATGATGAGCAACTTGCGCATCATCCAAAGTTTCTTCCCGATTAGTCAATAAGAGCGGTTTTGTCTGTCCTTGTTTTCTATTCCACTTATCTAAAGTTTTATTATAGATACTCTGTTTGTTCAGATCATCTTTCAGCTGATAATAAGACAGAACAAACAAAGGCAACGGATTTGTCTCTACAGATTTATCCTGAACTTTTCCACGATAGGCATTCGCATATGTTTCCCCGACCTCATTCGTATCTGCTTCTACCAACTTATTATAATCATCCATATTCCGGCTACTTTTCTTTCGTGTGCCGGAAGTTTTCTTCTTATTCGGCAAATCGCGTTCCATTTGAGCTTTCAACAACACAAACTCATCACGTTCAGCACCGTTAATATCTCCTATTTTACGCTTGATTTCTGCCCGATACTGATAACCAAGTAAAAAATCAGGATACTCTTTGATAACGGCAGAAATATCCCGAATGGCTCCTTGATAATCTCCAGTGTTGTTTAACATCAAAGCTCGATTGAAAAGAGCCATCATATTATCAGGTTCCAACTCGAGTACAAAATTAAAATCTTCTATAGCTCTGTTGTCATCTCCAACCTGTGCCCGAAGCAATCCCCGATTGAAATGTGCCAGATAATTCTTAGGATCGTAATCCAGAGCTGCATCATAGTCGCTCATCGCACCACGCAAATTCGATTGATAATAACGGGCTAAAGCACGATTCACATAATATCCCGTTTCTCTTGGATTCTGCAATATTGCCTTATCCAAAGCTTCCTCGGCCTTCTTATAATCTTTCTGTTCATAAGAAACCAAAGCACGAATTGCCCAAGCTCTTTCTGTATACGGATTTATATCCAAAGCCTTTTCTACCTGAGCAAGGCATGCCACGGTATCTTTCTCCAATAAAGCAACCTGAGCTCTTGTGGTATAAACTTCTGGATCTTTCGACCAAAACCTGACCATCTGGTCTAATCCATCATTTGCAGCCTGATAATTTTTCTGTTCTATATGGCAAAGCACCAAATTATGCCAGGCATTTTTATTCATCGGTTCTATATCAAGAAGCTTTTCATATGAACGAATCGCCCCGGAGAAATCCTTTAGATTAATCTGGCACAACCCTCTCAGCTCATAATTTCTCGGAATAAAAGGATTTATTTCTATCGCTTTCGCACAATCAGCTTCTGCACCGGTAAAATCTTCCAAATAGAATTTAGCCAATCCTCTGAAAAAATAGGGTTCAGAAAGGAAAGGCTTGGCATCGATTACTTGATTAAAATAACGTATCGATAATACATAATCTTCGTAATGGAGCGCATTACGCCCCATTAACAACACACGATCGGTATTAATCTGACTTATTACCAATTGCGGATAAAACAAAAGTAATAAAAAAAAGCTACGGAATTTCCGCATTCTTATCTTTTGTTTTTCACTTTATAAGAACAACGGAATTGTCCTTTCAACAAACAATTCAATTTACTCTTAATCATCTGTTTTCGCAACATAGACAAATGGTCAATAAACATATGTCCTTCCAAATGATCAAACTCATGCTGCATAACACGTGCCAGATATCCTTCAACCCATTCATCATGCTCAGAGAAATTCTCATCCAGATATTTCACATGAATACGTGTTGCACGACGTACGCTCTCATGTATACCCGGAAGGCTAAGACATCCCTCCTCCATCAACTCTGTTTTCGTATCATCAACTTCCAGAATATGCGGATTAATAAATGTATGAATATAACCCTTATATTCCGGTAAATCATCAGAAATCAAATCCAAATTAATTACAACCAGGCGAATCGGAAGTCCAATCTGCGGAGCTGCCAAACCGATTCCTTCCGAACGATCCAGAGTTTCATACATATTTTGTATCAATTGCTCCAATTCCGGATAATCCGGAGTAATGTCCTCTGCAACCTGTCTTAGTACAGGCTGACCATAAGTGTAAATTGGTAATACCATTCTATAATTATTATTTTAATGTTCTATTTAATGCCGCAAATGAACGTGCTTCCATCCAACCTTGAAGGATAATCGTCGCACTGATTTCATCAACCAAAGCTTTATTCTGTCGATCTTTCTTACGCAATCCTCCATCTATCATAGCTTTATGAGCTAAAACAGAAGTAAAACGTTCGTCATAATACTCAACAGGTATTTCTGGAAGTGCCTTTTTTATTCGATTGACAAAAGGAGTAATATACTTCATATTTTCTGAAAACTCCCCACTAGTCTGACGAGGCAACCCAACTATAATCCGCTCAACATCCTCTTTTTGAATATACTTCATCAAAAACTCGAACAATTCATTTGTAGCAACAGTTGTCAAACCATTTGCTACAATTTGCAGCGGATCTGTAACGGCAAGTCCCGTCCGCTTTCTTCCATAATCAATTGCTAGAATTCTACTCATACAGGACGCAAAATTAATAAAATATTCAGCTTGCAACAAGATAAAGAAAGTTAAGCCCCAAAACAACTGATAAAAAACACCTTCAAATTTCCACTAAAATCAAAAAAGAAAAGAAAGTAAAACAAATTTGCTTTACTTTCTTTTCCTTCCAAAAAGGCCACGTAATGTCCGTACAATACGCATTCCCATCATGACACCGTCATAAATAACCATTCCTTGATCAAAAGCATTCATAAAAGCCTCCATCTTAGTGGTTGCTTTTTTAGGTGGTGAAACAATTGACTGATAAGACAATTTTATCCGCTCTGCACTTTGAGCGATTTGAAGTTTGGTCTGTCTTTTCGATTTTCTGATCTCAGCCAAAACATCCCCCTGGAAATTAAATTGCTGATTACTGCTCACTGGTTCCATTTTCATCTCCTTTCTGCTTTTCAAAGAATAACCGGGCAATAAACCGAGCCAACGGCTGAACAATCCAGTTTTTCCTATTGTAATAAAACAACATTAAAACAATTAACAGTCCAGCAGCCACCAAAACAAATCCCATTGGTAAACTGTCTAATCGGTTTCCAATGAAAAAGGCCAGCGCAAAAGTTGCATACAACAACACTAAGGCAATCAAAAGAACCATTATGACCGCAATGGCAACAGCAGACAAAAGAACCGTTAATTTCTCTGCTGTATCTAAATAGACAAACTTCTTTTGGAGCTTATAATAATTTTTAAGCTCCAAAAGAAGCTGTTGAATACTTTCTATATGTTTACTACTAGAAGACATAACAAACATTATTCGTCTTCACCGGCCTTTATCTCCTCAGCGATTTCATCAACTAAGGTAGCCATTTCTTTGCTGTTCAGCCTTATACCTCTTTTACGCAAAGCCTCAGCAATTTTATCACGAGTATCAGTTCCTTTTTCGGGAGCAAACAAAATTCCAAATGCTGCACCAACAGCTGCACCGCCGATGAATGCTGCTAAAAAATTCAATGCTTTCATAAATCTCAATTTTTATATGGTTAAATGAGTATATAGGCAAAGATAATAAAATAATCAATACTCAAAGTATTTTCCGTATTTTTTTTCATCCATTTACATAAAAAGAAGTTTTTAACTTTTTTTCTCGATAACATTTGCATTCTTATATCGAAAAATCGTACTTTTGTATGCTTTCTATAATATAAAAGGTATTATTTTAAACGACCAATTATTTAGATTGCTTTAACTGATAAATTATCATAAACTTAATAACACAATAAACATGAAAAATCTTTTTTTATTAGGCATGGGCGTAAGTTTAGTCTTTGCCTTTTCTTCTTGCAAGAGTCAGGAAAGCGCCTACAAGAAAGCTTATGAGAAAGCTAAGCAACAACAAGCCGCCGCAATTGAAAATCCAGTCCAAGAAACTCCTGTAGCAGTTACCCCTGTAACTCCTGTAACGCAACCTACTCAAACAACTCCTGTTGATGTCAGCAATGTTCCGGTTCGTTCTGAATCCGTAAATGTCATTTCTGGAAACGGATTGAATAATTATAGCGTTGTTTGTGGTAGTTTCAGCCTGCAGGCAAATGCTGAGCGTCTGCAAAAAACGTTGAAAAATGCAGGTTATCAGGCTCAAATAGCTTTCAATAGCGGAAATGGAATGTACCGTGTCATCGCCTCTACATTCGCCGACAAAGCTTCTGCTGTACAATCTAGAGATGCTTTGCGCTCAACATATCCTGATGCATGGTTACTTTATAAAAAATAAGAAAGCAACTTTTCCCATAAAAATATATTACAAAGCACCTTTCCAAGGTGCTTTTTTATTATCTAAAATCTTATTAAAAATGAGTGACGGAAATTACAACCGAAGTTTATTGCCACATACGCCCTACCAAAGTGGAATGAAAACAGGAAAGGCCATGGCAAAAATGAAAGCAGTAGAAGCATTCAAAGAATACCTTAATATAAAATCAAAAATAAATCCTATATCCGACGAAGAATCTTCATCAAAAACAATTGAAGAGATTGAATTATTCAAAAAAATCTTGGAACAAAAAATTCAATGATACTTTTTCTATAAAAAATCGACTCAAAATTTGGAAGTAACAAAAAAAAGCACTACCTTTGCAGTGCAAAAAAGGAAGAGAGCACTCAACAAGCTAAACTTCTAAGGAAAGGTGGTAGAGTGGTCGATTACAGCGGTCTTGAAAACCGCCGTGCTGAGAGGCACCGGGGGTTCGAATCCCTCCCTTTCCGCAAACTAAAAGCATCAGTTAGTTTAACTGATGCTTTTTTATTTTCTTCTAAAAAACGTTTTATTCATACATAAAGATATTTATGAACACGTACTTATATATAAAAAAGACTCTATCACTCTTATATGTAAGATTTTGATAGAGTCTTTTTATATAAAGGTTATTGATAATCTATTCTTGCGATAAAAAGATACCAATAACAACTACTTATCAATTGTTTTCAACATCTCTTCCACAGCACGTTCCAACTGAAGATCCTTGCCGTTCAAAATATCCTTCGGATCATTATAAACCTCAATGTCAGGTTTCAGCAATTGATTCTCTAGAACTTCACCTCTTGGATCAACAGTAGTTACCTGTGGAATACCAAAAACGAGCCCTCCGTCAAGTCCTTCCCACCAAACTGCAGTCATCGTTCCGGGAACCGGCGCACCAATCAATTTACCCAATCCTTGTTCTTTATAATACCAGGGAGTACCATGTGCATTAGAATAATTATCTTCACAGATCAACATACATGACGGTTTCACCCAACGGTCAAATGGATCATTTCCAATAAACTGGCCACGCGGTTTAAACTCCATGGTTTTCTTACCGCTCAACAAAATACAGATATCATCATGCAACCATCCTCCACCGTTATGCCGCGTATCAACAATTACAGCATCTTTATTACGATTCTCATCGCTCATCAATTCCTTATATAATTTTTGGAAACATGCTGCATTCATCGCTTGAATATGTACGTAAACCAAACGACCGTTTGAAAGTTTCTCCACTATTTCACGGTTTCGTTCCACCCATCTGTCATAAAGCAAATCCATTTCACGTCCCACAGAAATTGGCTTTATCGTAACTTGCTGTTCCTTCCCCTTCTTCACAACAGTCAAACGAGTATAACGTCCAGCTTTACCTTCGAGCAACGGAAAATAATCCATACCGGCTTTGATTTCCTGACCATCAATAGCTGTAATCAAATCTCCAGCTTCTACTTCTTTCTTTTTCGTATCCAACGGACCACCACGAAGTACCTCTTTCACTTTTAATCCATCTCCTTTATAATCTGTATCGTAGAACAACCCTAGAGTTGCTGTTGGCAGAGCACCACCGTAACCACCAAAACGACAACCTGTGTGCGAAACGTTCAACTCACCCAGCAATTCACTGGCCATTTCTGCGAAATCATAATTGTTATTAATATGAGGCAGATACTTTTTATAATCCTGATACAACGCATCCCAGTCAGCACCATTCATATTCGGATCATACAATTTATCTTTTGTCTGTTTCCAAATATGATCAAACAAATAGGCACGTTTCTCATCCGGACGTTCCGTGTAGAAGGCTTCAAAACCAATCGTGCTTACCCGACCACTTTCAATATCCAATTTTTTGATATAACCACCACTGGCCATATAAGCATTTTTCACATCAGCATCGACATCCAGACGCGCCCAGTCCATACCTTTCATCTTCAACTCATTACGATATTCCTTCAGATGCTGAACCCAAAGAGCACCGCTGCCTTCATGAGGAGCAACATAATAAAGTTTTGTTCCGTCTTTACTCAGCACAGCATCTCCCAGACTGGTTGAATATGGTGTCAAACGGATTGTCCGGTCATCAAGATGTTCCAAGTCGAAAACCAAATCTTTTGCCTGCTCCTTCTCGCCGCTCTTCTTCTCTTCCGGCTGATCTTTTTTATCTTTCCGTTTGTTTTTCCGATTTTCTTTCTTGCTTTGCTCCTCTTTCTCTTGAGCGGCTTTTTCCTCTTTTTCCCGTTCTTCAAGAAGCGCCAACTCTTCTTTGCTCATACGGAAACGTTCGTAAGCATCCTGATCAAAGAACATAATATATTCATCACGCTGAGATCCCCAGGAACCATGACTACGATACCCAGAACGGTCACTTTGGAAAATCATGGCTTTTCCATCCAATACCCATTTCGGACTTCCCTCAGAATAACCACTATTGGTCAGATTATGAATCTCTCCCTTTCCATCAGCTTTGACCAAAGCAATATCCTTGTTGTTCCAGCCACCGACACCGATATATTCTGTCAGAATCCATTTTCCATCAGGACTCCATGCATAATTCTGATCACCATCGGTATAAGAATACTGGAACTTGCCATCCATCACCGTACGTACCTTCTTACTCTTCAAATCCAGGACACAAATTTCCGTCCGGTTTTTCAAAAAGGCCACTTCACCGCCTTTTGGATTATACAAAGGCTGAAAAGCAGTATATTTTCCGTCCGTCAGACGTTCTTCACGAATACCGGTACAATACGTAAAATTCTTCTCCTTTTCCTGAGCTATCGTTGCCTGATAAACCTGCCACACTCCATCACGTTCTGAAGCATAAACAAGCGACCGTCCATCAGGTGCAAAATCTACTGTACGTTCCCGCACCGGAGTATCTGTAATTTGTTTCGTCGTCGAATAATCTGTTGATGTAACATAAACATCACCATTCATAATAAAGGCAATCTCTTTATTTTTCGGTGATATAGCCACTTCAGAGGCACCAGCATATCTGATCTGACGGATCACTTCCCGCTGCATGTCGTCACGAACAATATTTACAGACAACTTTTTCGGTTTTCCACCCTCTTTAAGCGTATAAATTTCTCCATCATAACTGTAACAAAGCATACCATTGTCTGCAACTGTCAGGAAACGGACCGGATGCTTCTTATGCATCGTTATTTGTTTATCCGCGCCACTTGACTGCAAATCATGATAATAAACATTGAAACTGCCATTACGCTCACTTAAATAATAAAAGCCATCTTTACCTGGAGCCCATACCGGATCACGGTCGTCACCAGAAAAATCTGTTATTTTCTGATATGCGTCTCCATCAAACAGCCAAATATCCCGGGCAATACTGGATTTCTGGTGTTTACGCCAATAGTCTTCGTATCCTTTAATATCTTCAAACAAAACGCCCTTATTTCCTATTGACGGATTATCCATAGGCCATTCGGAATAAACCTCAGGTCTTCCGCCATCAATACTGATCTGGTACAACATAGGAAAAGTTGACGATGGGAACACAAGGTCATCCGTAGACCGCATTCCCGAAGCCTTATAAATAAGGTGTTGTGCATCCAGGAAGGCAACTGGTATTTCCGATCCGGAATTCGTTGTAACCCTTTTCGGAGCTCCTCCGTCTATGGTCGTCACAAAAACATCCATACTACCTTCACGTGTACTTGCAAAAGCCAGGTGTTTGCTGTCGGGGCTCCACACAGGTGCATATTCATACGCTGTATTCGTTGTCAATTGACGGGCCTCACCCCCTGTTGTCGGAACTGTAAAAATATCACCACAATAAGAAAAAGCAATATGCTTACCATCCGGAGAAACCGAACACCATCGCAACCATTTCGGATCGGCACCCTCGTCACAAAAAGCACGCGCTTGCACCACTAAGGCCAGGCAAGCACTGAACAAGATTTTTTTATTCATAAAAGCAAATTAAAAGAATTAAAATTGCTCAAAGGTAGCCATTATTCAACAAAAAGCCTCAGATAGAAGGAAAAAAACGAAAAATAATTGAAACACAAGGCAGGCTAATGTTTTTTTCTTACCTTTGCAATTAAAATAAGTGTAAAAGTCCCTATGAAACTAATAATATTAACTCCTCCCGACTTTTTCGTAGAGGAAGATAAAATTATCAATTCTCTCTTTGAAGAAGGCTTGGATCTGCTCCATCTTCGTAAGCCCGATTCTGAGCCCGTTTATTCCGAAAGGCTTTTAACACTGTTGCCTGAAGAATATCATAAACAAATCGTGGTGCATGACCATTTTTATCTGAAAGAAGAATTTAATCTTAAAGGAATACATTTAAATAGTCGCAATCCTAAAGCACCGGAAGGTTATAAAGGACATCTAAGCCGTTCACTTCATTCTTTGGATGAACTACGAAATGAACGTAAAGACTATGACTACGTGTTTTTAAGCCCTATTTTCGACAGCATATCCAAATCCAGTTATCATGCCGCTTTCGATGAAGCTACGCTAAAACAGGCACACGAAGAAGGACTCATCGACAAAAATGTCATGGCTTTGGGCGGAATCACCATAGATAACATGAATAAAATCAGAGAATATGGCTTTGGCGGAGTCGTCATTTTAGGCGACTTGTGGAATCGGTTCAATATTCATTCCACCAAAGATTATAAAGAACTGATCAATCATTTCCGGCGACTCCGGAAAGCTGCCGATTAGCGTAAGAATATATTCGATTACAGAAAAACGATAAACAAATCCATTAACTAACAACATCATAAAAAGAATATGAGCGAGAAAAAATCTTTTAAGGTTTTCTCTGGAACTAAGTCCAAATATTTGGCTGAGAAGATCTGTGCAAGTTTAGGTTGTGAACTGGGCAAACTGCAGATTACAAAATTTGCAGACGGTGAATTCTCTGTTTCTTATGAAGAATCTATCCGTGGCCGCGATGTGTTCTTGGTTCAGTCTACATTCCCGAATTCTGACAATTTAATGGAACTTTTGTTAATGATCGATGCAGCCAAACGCGCTTCGGCAAAAAGCATCATCGCAGTTGTTCCTTACTTTGGCTGGGCACGTCAGGACCGCAAGGACAAACCACGTGTTTCCATTGCTGCCAAATTAGTTGCTGATATGTTGAGCGTAGCTGGTATTGACCGCCTGATCACTATGGATCTGCATGCAGATCAGGAACAAGGCTTTTTCAACGTTCCGGTAGATCACCTGTACGCATCCAGTGTCATGCTCCCATACATCCAGTCACTCAATTTGGAGAATCTGGTCATTGCAACTCCTGATGTGGGCGGTTCAAAACGTGCCAGCATGTACTCTAAATACTTGAATTGCCCGATGGTATTGTGCAACAAGAGTCGTAAGAAACCAAACGAAGTGGCCAGCATGCAGATTATCGGTGATGTAAAAGATGCCAACGTTATCCTTGTTGATGATATGGTGGACACAGCCGGTACAATCACTAAGGCAGCAGACCTCATGAAAGAAAACGGTGCCAGATCAGTTCGTGCCATTGCCTCACATGGTGTTATGTCAGGACCTGCTTCTGAACGTGTACAGGACAGTGCTTTGGTAGAAATGGTATTTACTGACAGTATCCCATATTCGGACCGTTGCGCCAAAGTAAAACAATTGTCTATTGCCGACTTGATTGCTGAAACAATACGCCGTGTAGAAACAAACGAATCAATCAGCTCACAATATTTAACTATTTAATATTTTTCGTTTGCTTTATCTAAATTCATTATAACCACAAGCTGCCTGCAGAAGGATATCTTTCTGCAAGCAGCTTTTTTAAACTCTAAAAACACATGAAAGAAATCTTTATTCCGGCATTAGCCTCATTACTTTTTCTAGCTGCTTCTTGCAATAGCAACGGATATAAAGTGCAAGGTAACATTGAAAATGCTCAGGACGGTGACACCGTATTCTTTGCCCGACTAGCTGACGAAGGCTGGATGCCGGCAGATACGGCGATTGTCAGCAACGGAAAGTTCCAAATTGAAGGAACCGCAGACTCCAGCGAAATCTTCAGTTATTTCTTTGAAAATGAATCTTCTTACTATCAGGACATTCTTTTCATCGAACCGGGTACGATCACTCTGTCCTTAAAAGGAAGCAACGAAGATGTAGAAATCAAAGGAAGTAAGTCTAAC
This sequence comes from uncultured Paraprevotella sp., assembly GCA_944320775.1. GTDB lineage: Bacteria > Bacteroidota > Bacteroidia > Bacteroidales > Bacteroidaceae > Paraprevotella. The sequence continues at coordinate 45,274 of CALUIV010000004.1, forward strand.
GAAATCTATCGTAGTACGATGGATACGCTGACAGCCTATCGCAAAGAGATGAACAGCATCTACGAAAAAGCCATGAGCAAAGAAGAAGGACAGAGACCTTCTGAAGAAATTATGGCAGAAATCAAGGGATTGGAAGACAAAGCCATATCATTCCTGAAGAAGCAAACATCAGACAATATCGATAATCTGGCAGGCTACTTCCTTTTCGCTTCTAACGTTTCTATATTTACTCCTGAAGAAGTTCAGGGAATTGTGGAAAAAATGCCCGCAAACTTTAAATCAAAACCAATCATTCAGGACATCATCAAAGAACTTGAAAAGAATCAGGCAACAGCCGTTGGCAAGCAGTTTACCGATTTTACGGTTCCCGGAATTGATGGAAAAGAAATCAAATTATCAGAAATCGTCAAGAACAACAAACTGACCTTGGTTGACTTCTGGGCATCTTGGTGCGGTCCTTGTCGTGCAGAAATGCCAATGGTTACAGAACTTTATAAAAAATATCACGATAAAGGTCTGGAAATCTTAGGTGTTTCTTTCGACGAAGATGAAACTGCCTGGAAGAATGCTGTTAAAGAAATGAATATGACTTGGCCACAAGGTTCTGAACTTAAATCCTGGAACAACGAGGCAGCCCAGATTTACGGCGTACAAGGTATCCCTTATACCCTGCTCATCAACCAGGAAGGAACCATTATCGCAAAAGAATTGCGCGGCGAGAATCTCGAAAATTTCATTGCAGTGCAACTGAAATAAAAACAACTCAAGAAATACTGTTTTCGGTAAAATAAAAAAGAAGTTCGGACAAACTATATAGTTGATCCGAACTTCTTTTTATTTGATTTTATCGTTCTGGCTTATTTTAATTCTGTATACAACATTCCGGCTTTCAGTGCATCAGCCTTATCAGCTCCACCCAGACGTTCCACAATGGTATAAGCAAACTCAAAAACAGCAGCAGGCCCCTTTCCGGTGATAAACAATCCATCCTGCTCAACAAATTTTCCGGTATACTGGGCGCCTTCCAGTTCCTGATCAAATCCCGGATAACAAGTCGCTTTCAATCCTTTCAACAAGCCCAAACGGCCATATACCAACGGTGCTGCACAAATAGCAGCCATCAGACCACCAGCCTCAGCACGCTTCAGGATTGCCTGGCGCAACCCTTCATGGTCAGCTAAGTTATACGATCCGGGGAGTCCGCCGGGCAAAACAAATAAAGAAGCATTTTCCAAATCAGCCTCTTCGAAAAGAACATCTGCTTCAATCTTAATGCCATGCGCACCTTCCATCATCTTCTGTCCCGTAACCGACACTATCTGAATAGGCAATCCGGCACGACGTACAATATCCACAACAGCCAGAGCCTCGACTTCCTCACTACCCTGAGCAAAAAACAAATAAATCGGATTCATAACAATTTCTTTTAATTAGTTTATTCTATCATCATAGGCTCTCAACAGCCTCAAATCAATCTTCGCGCAAACAATCCAGATATTGCCGGATTGTCTCCTGTAACCCAAGATACAATGCATCACAGATCAAAGCATGACCGATACTGACTTCATCCAGCCAAGGTATACGCTGGCGCAAAAAAGCCAGATTTTCCAGACTTAAATCATGTCCGGCATTCAATCCAAGACCACAATCCCGAGCCACTTCTGCTGCCTTTATAAAGGGAAGTACGGCCTGTTCACGATCGGAAGCATAACCACTTGCATAAGGTTCTGTATATAATTCCACCCGATCAGCACCGGCTTTGGCTGCATATTCTATAAATTGAGGTTCGGTACCAACAAAAACTGACGTACGGATTCCTTTCTCATGAAAAGCCGCAAGTACATCACGCAAAAAATCCTGATGTTTCACGGTATCCCAACCGGAATTTGACGTAATCTGATCTGGAGCATCCGGAACCAAAGTAACTTGTGCCGGACAAACCTCAAGCACCAGTTTATTAAAACTTTCCGACGGATACCCTTCAATATTAAACTCTGTCGTCAATCGCGGTTTCAGGTCGCGAACATCCTGATAACGGATATGACGTTCATCCGGACGCGGATGCACCGTAATTCCTTGTGCTCCGAAGCGCTCACAATCCAACGCAACCTGCAAAACATCCGGATTATTTCCTCCACGTGCATTTCTCAACGTGGCAACCTTATTAATGTTTACACTTAATTTGGTCATAGTCATGAATATTTAGGTTTGTTCAGGGCAAAGTTAGAAAAAATATGTAATTTTGTCCCATACAGAATCATGAAAAGTAAACCGACACAAAAAGATTTCTGTATCCAGATCATTTAATTGAAGACTAACCATTATGCAAGAAATAAAATTAGCCCTATTTGGAAACGTATACCAGGCAAAGAAATCCAGTTCGGTACAACAGCTGATCCAGCTTCTCAAAAAACATCAGGCTAAACTATTCGTCGAAACGGAGTTCTATAATTATCTCACAAAAACGCTCCAGATCGATCTGCAACCGGACGGTTTGATCGATTATAACAACTTTGATACAGATGTTGCCATCAGTATGGGAGGAGACGGAACTTTTCTTGAAACGGCAAGACGCGTGGGAAATAAAGAAATTCCCATATTAGGCATTAATACCGGACGGCTGGGCTTTCTTGCCGACATCTCACAACAAGAAATGGAAGCTGCTTTAAACGACTTTTTCAATGGCAACTACAAGATAGAAGAACGAAGTCTGATTCAGGTACAAAGCGAGGAGGCTCCCCTGAAAGGTTATCCATATGCCTTAAACGAAGTAGCTGTACTCAAACGGGACAATTCTTCCATGATCAGTATCCGTGTAGAAATCAATGGAGAATATCTGACTACTTATCAGGCTGATGGCTTGATCATCAATACCCCAACAGGATCTACGGGATATGCTCTGAGCGTAGGCGGCCCGATTATTATGCCGCAAGCAGGCATTTTCGGTATTACACCTGTTGCACCACATAGCCTGAACATGCGTCCGCTGACTTTAAAAGACGAAGCAGAAATAACGCTAGAAGTAGAAAGTAGAAGCCATAACTTTCTGGTGGCCATCGACGGACGAAGCGAATCCTGTCGGGAAGGAACGCGGCTGACTCTGAAAAAAGCACCATACCGGATAAAAGTATTCCAACGCAAGGAACACTCTTTCTTCAATACGTTACGCAACAAGCTGATGTGGGGTGCTGATATTCGTGAATAACCCTTCCCTCCGATACTTTGAATATTTTGCCGTATGTCTCCAGAAAAAAAGAAAAAACGCTCTGTCCATAACACCACAAAACTGTTGAAATGGCTTTGGCAAACAGCCAAATCCTATCGTCTGCAAGCCGGTTTGAACGCATTGATCGGTTGCTCTTCCGTTTTACTTGACTTTGCATTCATCTGGTCAACCAAACTGGCTATCGATATCGCAACCGGACGTACGGAAGGACATCTGAGTACAGCCGGTTTTCTGTTGACAAGTATCGTCGTTGTGCAGGTTCTGATTAGTTTGAGCGCCAAATGGATTCGGGCTCTACTGGGTGTAAAAGCACAAAACACCATGCAGCAAAAAATATTCAGCAGTCTGCTGGACAGCCAGTGGACAGCGCTCGAAAAGCGACATACGGGCGATATGCTGAACCGCCTCGAACGTGACGTGACCGATGTGGTACAGACCATAACCGAAACATTCCCCGGCATGATCGCCGTATTGGTCCGTCTTGCCGGTGCTTTTTTCTTTCTGTATTCGATGGATTCTTTTCTGGCCTGCATCACCATCATCATCCTGCCCCTGTTTATCCTGCTAAGTAAAAGCTACGTTCGGAAAATGCGCAGTCTGACCCGAGATATCCGCAACACGGACAGCCGAATCCAAAGCGTGCTTCAGGAGACCCTGCAACACCGCATGGTCATCAAGACTCTCGAACAGAGTCGCACCATGGCCGGCCGCCTGGAACAAGTGCAGAAACAGCTCCGGCAACAGGTCAAACGACAAACCGTATTTTCGTCTTTCTCGGCAACTATGCTGAATATCGGTTTCGCATCCTGCTATCTTATTGCCTTTTTATGGGGAAGCGCTCGCCTGCAAGACGGCACCATCACTTACGGCATGATGATGGCTTTCATTCAGCTTGTCGGACAAATACAATCGCCTTTCCGGGAAATGACCCGTTTCATTCCGGTTCTAATCAGTTCGCTGACCGCCACTGAACGCCTCATCGAACTGGAAGAAGTACCCAAAGAAAACAACGGATGCCCGCTCCGCCTTACAGGCAGCGTGGGCATCCGCATGACACACGTCAATTTTGCTTATTCAGAGAAAGAAAGAACGATTCTTTCTGATTTTTCCTTCGATTTCCGCCCGGGAACAAGTACCGCCATATTGGGAGAAACGGGAGCCGGAAAAACGACACTCATCCGGCTTATCCTGAGCCTTATTCAACCTCAGTCGGGAACAATCTGTTTTTATAATCACAAATCGGAAACAATTTGCAGCCCACAGACAAGATGCAATTTGGTTTACGTGCCACAGGGAAATACACTGTTTAGCGGAACCATACGCGACAATCTGCTTTTAGGCAATCCCCAAGCAACCGAAGCCGAAATGAAAGCCGCGTTATTGGACGCTTGTGCCGATTTTGTTTTCGAAAATCCTGAAGGACTGGACGCCCGTTGCGGTGAACTGGGACAGGGATTCAGCGAAGGCCAGGCACAACGCATCGCCGTAGCTCGGGCATTATTGCGCAAAGGAGGAATTCTGTTACTCGATGAAGCGACTTCTGCTCTCGATCCGGAAACAGAAAAACGCATGCTCCAGAACCTTACGGCACACATTCAGGATAAAACAATGCTTTTCATCACGCATCGTCCTGCAATAGTTTCCTATTGCACTCAGGTCCTTCAGCTTAAACGACAGGAAGAATAACCCTAAAAGCCGTTTCCCTGATAAAGTGTCACCATGCCGGAACGCAACGAAGCCTGCACATCGATCAGCCGTTGGTTCCGACTACCCCGGAACAATAAATCCGGATCTCGTTCGGCTTCAATATACGGACCGTCGACCAGTACATCGATCCAGTTCAACAGTTCCCGCTGCGCCGCATTCTGCAGCAGGCGTTCATAAGTATATCCCGTATAGCACCAGATATTCTTATGTGTCTCTTCCTTGACCAGACGAGCCAGACGGGCAAAGCCTTCCGGCTGATACATCGGATCGCCCCCGCTAAACGTCACATCGGCAAATTCATCGGCACGAATCACCTCTAAAATATCCTCAACAGGAGTCATCCGCCCGGCTTCTTTCCGCCAGGTCTGCGGGTTCTGACAACCCGGACAGGCATTCGGACAGCCTGCCGCGTAAACCGTCGTGCGAAATCCGGGACCGTCTACTGTCGTATCCTCGACAATCTTTATCAACGAAATCATCAGATTGTATCCTTATTCGGTTATATATTTTATACTCTGCTCACAATTATTTAAATACCAAAGGATTATTCCTTAGAATGAATCACCCGGTCGTTCAATTCGGCCAGTTTAGCATTATTCCATCTTTCGGTTGTTCCTACCAGGTACCCCGTAATCCGCTGCAGACGGTCGATATGTGTACTGCCACATTTCGGGCACACCTCCAGATGGTCGTCAGCATTCTCATAACCACAGTCCATGCAACGGTTTCGGTTGTGGTTCACTGAACCATATCCGATATTGTAACGGTCCATCATATCCACTACGCGCATGATTACTTCCGGATTATGTGTCGCATCACCGTCAATTTCCACATAGAAAATATGTCCGCCGCGTGTCAGGTCGTGATAGGGAGCTTCCACCTCTGCTTTATGGCGTGCGCTGCATTTGTAATAAACCGGTACATGATTGGAGTTCGTATAATAATCCCGGTCCGTCACACCGGCAATCACGCCATACTTCTTGCGGTCGCCTTTCGTGAATTTACCCGACAAGCCCTCGGCCGGCGTGGCCAGTACACTATAATTATGCTGATAGCGTTCTGAAAAATCATTAGCCCGGTCGCGCATGTACGTAACAATCCGCAGACCAAGTTGCTGAGCTTCTTCCGACTCCCCATGATGCTTTCCGGTCAATGCCACCAGACACTCGGCCAATCCGATAAAGCCGATTCCCAGCGTACCCTGATTAATCACCGAAGCAATGGTATCATTCGGCTTCAACTTTTCACTTCCCAGCCATAATGCACTCATCACCAGAGGGAATTGTTTTGCATAAGCCGTTTTCTGGAATTCAAGTCGCTCATGCAACTGACGTGCCGTAATCTCGAGCATCTCGTCCAATTTGGCAAAGAAAGCCGCAATGCGGTCTTCCGGATTCTCAATCGGACGGCATTCCAAAGCCAGACGCACGATGTTAATCGTCGAAAAAGAGATGTTGCCACGTCCGATAGAGGTTTTCGGACCAAAACGGTTTTCAAACACACGCGTGCGACATCCCATCGTAGCCGTCTCGTAAAGATAACGTTTCGGGTCATCTGCCCGCCAGGATTCATGTTGATTGAATGTAGCATCCAGATTGATGAAGTTCGGGAAAAAACGACGGGCCGTCACCTTGCAGGCATACTGATACAAGTCATAATTGCGGTCCTCGGGCAAATAGCTGACGCCACGCTTCTTCTTCCAGATCTGAATCGGGAAAATTGCGGTTTCGCCGTTACCGACACCTTCATACGTACTGCGCAACACCTCGCGGATGATACACCGCCCCTCGGCAGAAGTATCCGTACCATAATTAATCGAACTGAAGACAACCTGATTTCCACCACGGGAATGAATCGTATTCATATTGTGGATGAATGCCTCCATCGACTGGTGCACCCGGGCCACCGTCTTATTGATAGCATGTTGCAGGATACGCGCCTCTCCTTCCAGTCCATCCAGCGGACGGGTCAGATAATCTTCTATTTCTGCATGATACAGCGTCGAAAAATCCTGTCCGTACAGTTCTTCGAGCACTTTTATTTCCTCAATGAAACTTTCGCGAACATAAGGTGCCAGGTAGAAATCGAATGCCGGAATAGCCTGTCCGCCATGCATTTCATTCTGAGCAGTCTCCAAAGAAATACATCCCAGGATACTCGCCGTCTCGATACGTTTTGCCGGACGAGACTCACCATGGCCTGCCGAAAATCCATCCCGGAGAATATGATCAAGCGGATGTTGCACACAAGTCAGACTCTTCGTCGGATAATAATCCTTATCATGAATGTGCAGGTAATTGTCGCGCACAGCTTCCTTAACTTCGTCACTCAACAGATAATCATCAACGAATGGTTTTGTCGTTTCGCTGGCAAACTTCATCATCATTCCGGCCGGCGTATCGGCATTCATGTTCGCATTCTCGCGGGTGATATCGTTGGATTTGATGTTGATGATTTCCAAAAACATGTCACGCGTCTTGGCCTTACGCGCGATGCTACGCTGATTACGGTAAGCAATATATTTTTGAGCCACATCCTTGCGGCGGCTTTCCATCAGTTCCAACTCTACGGCATCCTGAATTTCTTCCACAGTCATTTGGGATTTACCTTTAATCGTGACATGGTCAGCGATCTGATGAACCAGATCCAGATCTTCTCCTATATCCGTATGCAACATAGCTTTCCGAATGGCCGTAATAATCTTCTGCTCATTAAAACCCACAATACGTCCATCCCTTTTTACAACTGTTTGAATCATCTTAATTTTCTTTTTTGAAATTTTCTACTCTACGAAATTCCGGCAGGGTTTATCCGCTATAATAAGATTTTTTCTTACACAACATACTTATATTTATCGGCAGATTCGCATTTTGACAAGCCTTTTTCAAAGCTACGTGTTTTTACGCTATTCAGAAAAACGAACAAGCACGAGTATGCTTAAAAGAATTACGCGAGATGTCCCATTTCGTAATGACTATCTGTAATCAACCTCTTAAATTCCCGAAGAGATTATTTCTTTGTTAATGCCAGGCAGGTCTTCTGACTTATTCTTGTTCTTCGTCCTTCCCAATGTTATATAAACATCAGTGGAACAATATGTTGAAAAACAAAACCAGTGAACACACAGCAGCGGGTACTGTCCGGGATTCCCACCCGGTTCCCTTTTCATCCATACGGCCGGACGGCACGGCATGAACACCTGGACGGGACAAAGATAATACATTTTCAGTCCACTAACAAATGTTTGGAAAAGAAAGAAATCAGTTTTCAGAAGCACTAAAAAACAATATAGTTCTGTAATTATTACAATAACACTCTAATAAAACCTGCTATGTATTTGATTCTTCATCAAATAATCTTTCAGGACAATTTTCAATTATCCATATTCTAGTCAAGACATAAAAACAAGAAACTTTTCTGAAATTTCAACAGAGATAAATTCTTCAAAAAAGAGACCATACATGCTCAAAAAGATAAAACTCACAATGAAAAAATTATGCTCATATCATTGAAATCAATACCACGTAAATACATAAAATTGAGTTGGGCATCTCATCAGCACGAGTTGGTCAACTCGTGCTGATGAGATGCCCAACTCGTTTATACACTTTCACAGGCAGTCAAAAACAACTCACAATAAAAAACATTCCACAAGAAAGAAAAACAAGGATATTACAAAGAAATAAACTATTTTTGCAATCTGAACAATTAATCATTACGCACATGAAATTTATTTCCTGGAATGTCAACGGGCTGAGAGCCTGTTGCGACAAAGGGTTTCGGGATACCTTTACCGAACTCGATGCAGACTTCTTCTGCCTGCAAGAAACGAAAATGCAGGCCGGACAACTGGACCTGAACTTCGACGGATACGAATCTTATTGGAATTATGCCGAAAAAAAGGGATATTCAGGAACTGCCATTTTCACGCGCCAGAAACCATTGAACGTTACTTATGGAATCAATATAGAAGAACACGATCATGAAGGCCGTGTCATTACCCTGGAAATGCCGGAGTTTTATCTCGTCACTGTCTATACCCCCAATTCTCAGGACGAACTGCGCCGACTGGACTACCGCATGCAGTGGGAAGACGATTTCCGGAAGTATTTAAAAGAACTCGATGCCCAAAAGCCGGTCATCGTCTGCGGAGACCTGAATGTAGCTCACAAGGAAATCGACCTGAAGAATCCCAAGACAAACCGTAGGAATGCCGGATTTACCGACGAAGAACGGGAAAAATTCAGCACCCTTCTAGCCGACGGATTTACGGATTCGTTCCGCTACTTCTACCCAGATCTTGAGGGAGCTTATTCCTGGTGGTCCTATCGTTTCCGGGCACGCGAGAAAAATGCCGGTTGGCGTATCGACTATTTTCTGGTTTCTGAGCGACTGAATGAAAAACTGACCGGAGCAAAAATCCACAACCAGATATTCGGTTCTGACCACTGTCCCGTGGAACTCACATTAGAATTATAATTGAACTTCAAAGAATGAAGAACAAAGGTTTTACATGGCGAAAACGCCTGCTCAGTTTTAAATTTGCCTTCAATGGAATCCGGCTTTTAATCAAAAACGAACACAATGCCTGGATTCACAGTTTTGCTACGGTCTGTGTCCTGACAGCCGGTTTCGTTTTGGGTTTGAACAAAATGGAATGGATAGCCATTGTATTTGCCATCGGCAGCGTTTTTGCAGCAGAAGCTGTCAACTCCTCCATTGAAGCTTTGGCCGACCTTGTATCGCCAGGCTACAACGAAGCTATCAAACGGACAAAAGATCTGGCAGCCGGTGCCGTACTGATTCTGGCCATCGCTGCAGCAGTCGTCGGTTGTCTGATATTTATCCCAAAGCTGTTGTATTGGTGTAACAGTTAATAAGGTTACGGCAAGATACAGCCACAACAACAAACATTGAAAACCATGAATAAATTTTCATTGAAAAAAAACAAGCATTTCAACAAAACACTTCTTATTTTCAGCTTTCTCTTCTGTCTGTTATCCATTCCGGTAAAAGCGGCACCATCAGATGCAAACGCCGCAGACAACCAAATAGTACTTACCAACAGTCAGAAGGGTGTGCGCATTTCCGGTGATGTCGGAGCTGTATTATTGCCCGTTGCCGGACTGACAGCCATTCTGATCAATAAAGACTGGGAAGGCCTGAAACAAGGAGCACTGGCAGGAGTGACCACTTTAGGTGTCACAACAGCTCTGAAATACATCGTCAAGAAGGAACGCCCCGACCGGAGCGACTTTCATTCCTTCCCGTCCATGCACACTTCCGTTTCGTTCACTGCTGCCTCATTCATTCAGCGTCGTTACGGCTGGAAATGGGGCGCACCGGCCTACCTGCTTTCTGCGTATGTCGGCTGGAGCCGCGTATACGGTAAGAAACACGACTGGTGGGACGTAGCCACGGGAGCTGCCATTGGTGTGGGAAGTGCCTACATCTACACACGCCCGTTCGCACGGAAACACAATCTGGTGTTTACCCCGGTTGCCGGAGACGGCCACTATGGACTTTATGCTTCCATGAATTTTTAAAAGTATAAAGCCGACGGATAAAACCGGAAACAAATTAAAAACGTACAAGTTTCTTTGGGGAACCCGACCAGGAACACCCCAGACAATAAACAACAGAGGTATCGAATCCATCCAATCCCTCCTCGGGATATTTTGGGATCACTTCACCATCTGTTGTAACATAAACGAGGCGGCGTTCTGCCGCCTCGTTGCGTATATAAAAAGCCCCAATCTTACATTGCGGACAAAGCATCTTTCTCATATACCTATTCTTTCTGTAAATCCGAATGATTTCCGGGCAATTAGTGAATGGTCACCATCGTTGCTCCATAGCCATATTCCTGGAAAGACGCATCCTGATACGAACAAGTCTTATACTTGTGTTTCAATTCCTTGATCAGTGCGTTGCGAAGCACGCCTTCGCCCTTACCGTGAATAAACACGATTTTCTGGCCTTTCTTGCCTTGATTTTCCGTCATCACGCGGTTGAACTCGGCCAACTGGCGCTCCAGCATTTCCTTGTTTCCTAATCCTGCAGTATTATCGAGCAATTCCGTGATGTGCAAATCCACCTCGATAATGTCGTTCTTCGGCTGCTTGCGCGCCGGTTGCTGAGCCGGACGCTCATCCGACTTTTTCTTCATCAAGGCTTCCTTCATCTGATTGGCATCAACAAAAACCTGCCGGGCCGGTACATCGTTGCGCACTACATCATACAACAAAGCCGGCTCCTCAAAGAAATCATTTGGCTGGAAAGTATGCAACTTGTAGAATTTAACGGCATCCAGACGGAATTCCACGCTGATTGCCGGTTTCAACAGAAACGACTTGTTCTGTTTATACGCAATCATTTGCACACAAAGGCGCTCCATCTCATTCAGTGCCGTCCGTTCGAATTCCTCCAGGAAGAGTTTGGTATTCGGCTCCACCGTTCCCTGGAAACGCGCCTTCCAACTCGTACCCTCAACGCTCAGATAAGTAAAACTCAGATAGTAATTGCTGTCGTTCACCAGATAAGTCTCAAACGCCGTTCCCGACATTTCCTTGGGATTTACCGGTACAAAAGCTAAAAATACATTCAATTTTTCTCCTTCGCGTCGTTCCACCGGACGTGGCTGGAACGAAATCGACTTGTCGTCCTCGTCATCATCAAAAGCATGAACCAACGTGTCGGGTTTCTCCGAACGGAAACGGCTGCTCGGCTTTCCGCCACCATTGAATCCGCTACCGTAAGAACCGCTCATATCGATATGACGCTCGCCGGTGTTGACCTTGGCTATATTGTAATCGTTCGTATCGACCACAACACATTCGCGAATCAGCATCGGAATGTCAAATCCATCTTCATCCTGCACAAGTACGATATCCTTTCCCTGAAAGCCGGATACAATTCCGCCTCCCACTTCACTCAAAAATCTTACTTTATCACCAATTTTCATAATCAGATCTGCTTTTAAATGTTTCCAATTGATTGCAAAAGTACGGAATTTCTTTGGAAAAACCACAGGAAAGAAATACATATGTTCCCGACAACAGCAACAAATTCTGTCTTATTTCACATATCGTTTTAACTGCCGGGCAATAGCCTGATAACCTTTCCGATTGGGATGTAACCCATCTGAGAATAGTTTTTCATCGATCAACCCGTTTTTCCGGATGAAAATGTCGGATAAATCCAGCACCTGAACTTGTGGCATTTCGGCCAGTGCTTTTTCAAGCTGTGTATTCAAAAGACGAAGTCTTTCCTCTTTGCCGCGATGTGGCAGTATTTTCACAACATACAATTGGGCCTGCGGCTGCTTGTCTGCAATTAACTCTACCGTCTCACGAATTCCACGAATAATTTCATCATTTGTATTCAAATCCAGATTATTGGTACCCAACATCATAAAAATCTTTTTTGCCTGAAACCCGTCCAACTCTCCGTGTAAAATCCGCCATTGCACATTCTCGATACGATCCCATCCATATCCCAGATTCACTACCCGTTTTCCCTGGAACAAATCCTGCCAGACCTCATCGGCCACCCGACGCTGCTCAAAAGGCATACCACCCCAAAAATGGGTAATAGAATTTCCCAGCAGAACGATATCCGGTTGCACCTGCGCCGTATAATCCAGAACTGCTTCATGCCGGTCTACCCAGGAATAAGTATACGAATCCCGGTGCTGACGACAAGGTGAAAAGGATAAGTCGGCCTGATTCGGAAAAAGAATATCTGAGATTTTCCGGATATATGCATCGGCATACTGCTGCATTCCCAAATCGGTAGCATGCACACCGTCCACCTGACTGTCCATGCTCAACCCAAGTTCTTCAAATGTCAGATAATACAAACCCTTGATTTTATCTTTCAAACTTTCATACACGGCACACAACTGTTCATTTGGTTGTTTAAAATCCATAAGCCGTTTGTCTGAAGCAAAATATCCCATATAACCATCGTGTTCCACCAAAAGGATCGGTGCCTGACTCTTGCTGCGCAAAATACTGATTCCTTTTTCCAAACGGGAACGAATCAAAGCGACCCGATCGTTCGTCATATTCGGCATACAGTCGATAACATACATAGCCGCATCAATTTCAGACAACAGACGGAAAAAACCTTCATCCAATTGACCATTTCCGGAAAAGCCCAAATTCACCACCGGCATATCCAACTTTCGTTGCAATATATTTGTCCAAGCCATTCCCGGACGCGACGCGCAAGCTCCCTGGGCAATGGATGTGCCATACACTACAACCGGTTTCTCGCCTGATGGACGAACAAAATCAAAACGACATCCTTCAGGAACGCCTATTTGCAATGACTTAACACCATTGTAAAGCGGCAAATACAGTGTATATTCATTCCCCAAGTCGTGTGTATTGCGATAGGTCAGATTCTTATAAGTATAAAAAATAGTATCACCAAACTGATAATTTCCGGCACACCAATACTGACGCCCGTCACAATCCATGGTATACAGATCAACCCCACTGACTCCCGTAGCCGGCATGTGCGGCATCGAAAACCCTCCCGTCACCTGATACTTGACCTGAACAGAAGTCGCATTTGTATAAAATTTAATGTAAAGTCCCGCTGTTTGAAGCGACAAATCCCAAACAGGTTTACGAACCTCACTAAACGCTCTTTGAGGTAATCGCTGATAACGACCTCCGATTTCCCGATTCCAACAACGTCCTTGAATCGGTAAAAGCGAATCTACGGCCGGATTATGCCAAACGGTCTGTGCAGACAAGCCATAGACTTGTCCCCAAAAACAAGCTGCCCATACAGCCAATTTTAAAAATCCACTCATGATTATGATATTAAGCAATCCACATTTATTAGACAATAACTCGTAACAAACAAGCAAATATAGGAATTCTTTTTCTACTTTTGTTCTGCATATCCCAAGAAATAATTCATTATTCCAACACGGCCCATCATCCATGAAACCAATCAACGAATACCGCATAGACGCTCTGGATCTGTCCGAACTGGAGAAATTTTTCCTGAACAACGGAAAGGAAATACGCCTGAAAAGAAACGATTTCCTACTCCGGCAGGGCGAACGCTGCCGTTTTGTCGGTTATCTGCAACAGGGCATCTGCCGCCATCTGCACGACAACTCCCGAGGAGAGGAACAAATTGTAGGCTTCAGCCCGCAACATCATTTCGTCAGCGACTACGCAGCTTGCCTGTGTGGACAACCGGCACAAATCAGCATCCAAGCCGTAAAAGAGACCTTGGTTTTTGTACTGCCTTATGAACAATTGGAAACGTTCTGGAATTCGTCTGAAAAGCACCAGTGCATGGGACGGATGGTAGCCGAACAACTATTCGTCATGACCTATCGCCGGCTGATAGACCGCTATTGCCAGACTCCGGAAGAACGATACCTCAGTTTCCTGCAACACTATCCGGAACTGAAAGAAGAACTCCCGCTCAGAGAAATCGCATCGTTCATCGGCGTCACTCCGGAGACGGTCAGTAAAATCCGGAAAAGAATCTTGTTGGGACGACGACCTTGAATTGAGTCAAGATGTAAGTAAACGTTGATATTATTTTTTTCACATCAAACCACAACTCTGCTAAAGGTTCAGGATCGCCGGGCTAAGTTGTATAGCCTATCTTTTCTACATCAAACCACAACTACAAACTTTTATGGGATAAGTTCCCTGCTGTTGTATATCCTATCTTTTCTACATCAAACCACAACTAAATGGGTACATGATATTTTATCTTTCCGTTGTATATCCTATCTTTTCTACATCAAACCACAACTCCCAACGCACAAAGGTACAACATCACCATGTTGTATATCCTATCTTTTCTACATCAAACCACAACACTAATAAGCGCATCAGCATATTCATTTGGTTGTATATCCTATCTTTTCTACATCAAACCACAACTCATAGAAACCGCTGCTGTGCGTGCCATTAGTTGTATATCCTATCTTTTCTACATCAAACCACAACACAAAGTTGCTGCGGTACTACCGTACCGCCGTTGTATATCCTATCTTTTCTACATCAAACCACAACTTCTTTGCTGCAAACTTGCACAATTCAATTGTTGTATATCCTATCTTTTCTACATCAAACCACAACCGCTTTTGTAAGCCGTTCTGTATTGCTAAGTTGTATATCCTATCTTTTCTACATCAAACCACAACCACTGACATAATATCTGTATCTTTGAGAAGTTGTATATCCTATCTTTTCTACATCAAACCACAACAGGATCGTGTTCATCGTTGGCATTTGCCTAGTTGTATATCCTATCTTTTCTACATCAAACCACAACTCGGACAACACGATATTTTTAAGTATAGCCGTTGTATATCCTATCTTTTCTACATCAAACCACAACCTTAATGCCCCTCTAAAATTATATCCTTCGGTTGTATATCCTATCTTTTCTACATCAAACCACAACCGATAGTATCCGCGATAGAACTATTATAAGTTGTATATCCTATCTTTTCTACATCAAACCACAACCCGTTCACGTCTTTTAATTCTGTAATCGTGTTGTATATCCTATCTTTTCTACATCAAACCACAACGTATCATTATCTTATAATGCCCGTTATGGGTTGTATATCCTATCTTTTCTACATCAAACCACAACTATAGAGAAACAACTAAAGAATGCAGCGTTGTTGTATATCCTATCTTTTCTACATCAAACCACAACAGCCCGCATGAACCGTATTATCAGGAGATTGTTGTATATCCTATCTTTTCTACATCAAACCACAACTATGGATTTCATGTCTCTTTTAGGTAATGTGTTGTATATCCTATCTTTTCTACATCAAACCACAACTGATTATGCTATACCTGAATTTGACAGCAGTTGTATATCCTATCTTTTCTACATCAAACCACAACTATTTATATTGTAGATAGTAACATTAGGGAGTTGTATATCCTATCTTTTCTACATCAAACCACAACTACTGATGCGAACTATAAGCAAAAACTTGAGTTGTATATCCTATCTTTTCTACATCAAACCACAACAAGCTCTTCCTTCAATAGAATTCTTCAATGTTGTATATCCTATCTTTTCTACATCAAACCACAACTGTATGTATATCAGCGAGTTAAAGAACGGAGTTGTATATCCTATCTTTTCTACATCAAACCACAACTTTCATGCCATAAACGTTTTTAGGTCTTCTGTTGTATATCCTATCTTTTCTACATCAAACCACAACGAAGTTTATCAGAATGGTTCCGTGATTGGCGTTGTATATCCTATCTTTTCTACATCAAACCACAACGTAAACCTCATAAACTCCTGATTTTTCATTAAATACACACAATTTTGATAATACGAAGTGGTTATATTGATGTCAACTATTTACCGAAAGTACTAAAAAAATTCCAATTGAATAGGAGCTTTTATCTCTTTTTTTGCTGATTTCCCAAAAATAGTTTCAATATCTCCATACTGTTTGTCTGTTACAGCAAGCATACTTATCTTACCCGTAATAGGCATTACAATTTTTACACGTTTTTTGTGCACCTCCATACTTTCGTGAGAGGCACAATGACGAATATATACAGAAAACTGCATCATTACAAAACCATCCTTTAATAAGTTTTTTCGAAAGTCAGAAGCAATTTTTCGTTCGCGTTTGGTTGTCACCGGTAAGTCAAAAAACACAAACAGCCACATAACACGATAAGCATTTAAACGATGTTCGGTCATACAAAAGAAGGATATATAATGTTCTCTTTCTTATCCTTTAGCGTACGGACAAGGGAAGCTGTTGTTATAGATAAGGCGACTTGCAGAGGATGCATCTGACCATTTATTTTCACGTCAGTAAACAGTACCTTAACAAGCGATTGTTTGGCCTCTTTGTCTAAATAAGCATCTGGAGACGATACGAAAATCTGAAAGACCACCTGATCAACAAACGGACGATAGGGCTCCATAACATCATCAGCTAAGGGAAACGCATTGTATCGGTTGCGATGAAACAATCCAAATGCCGGAAACAATCCAGAACCCAATAAAGCGCGGGCTACAGCTGCACGAAGAATAGTATATCCATAGTTCAATAACGAGTTAGGTGACTCACCGTTGCGGTTACGGTTGAACTGTCGTCCATACATTTGCTGCCAATAAATCTTGGCGGCCAATCCTTCACGGTTGTCACTGTCACCCGACAAAACATTCATATAATATGGTTTCAGGATTTTGCCGTCGCGACCTAATATGTCAAGTAACGCTGCCTGATTCCGTATCTTATACTCAATGATGTCCTTCCATATCCTCTTTTTCGTAGGTAGAGATGCTTCTATCTGAAACCTGTACACTTCTTGTTGAATAGCGTTCGATTCCAAAGGCATCAGCATTGTACTAGGCATACATTGCGCATTACAGAATATTACAGCAACGTTATTGTCTGACAAGGCATTTAGTAACGGGATGGTGAAATGAACCATTTGGTTCTCCACAATTACGACACCTACATCTTCTATCGGCCTTGTGATAACCTCTTCCGTATCTTTACAGCGTATCTCCATCTGGTTGTATTTTAGTGATAACGATGCGGGTGTCGTAAAAAATAAGGTTTGCTTTATCATCGGTTTTTAAATTTAATTTTGCCTAAATCATCCATTTCAAAGTCATAGCCTTGCACTAAAGCCTTAAACTGGGTGTGAAGCAAGGTTATACCAACTCTTGTAACTTCACCTTTTTTAAAGGCCCCATTTTTGTAGGTTACATCTTTTGAAGAGTGGGCATCCTGATGGAACAGCAATGAAAGTACTCCATAATTGCATCCTGCCACTATCATGGAAGACATCCCTGTTATTTTATAAAGCCGTTTACATAATTCTGCTTCGTCAAGGTCATATATTTCTTCGGGAGTTTCATCATATAGAAAAACCATTGTCCCAATTCTGAATTTCCATTTTAACGGGTAGCCATTTTTACTTTCCGAAGGTAATATATCAATGTTTTGTTCTGAAACTCCGCTTTTGTAGTACTCTACTGCATCCAGTTTGTTGATAAGTGCAAAGTCTCGTTTTTCCTTACCATTTTTACTTTTACCGACATAAATTCCCATCATATAATTCGAATCGTTGGTCACATGAAAGTTACGTTTATATTCTTTGGGCGAAAGATCACGTTGCCATCCAATGTCCAAAGGACGCTTAACTTGTGGTGTATATATTCTTACTTTATGAATGGCAACACCTTTTTCTTTATTCATCCAAATACCAGCCTCAACAGCTTTTTTCAGATTCCCATACTGCTTTATAGCTACTTCCACCTTATCGCGCACTACATTGTCAACAATGTTCTTTACATTCTTTTCATCAAGTTGATCTAATGATTTGCGCACTACATATTTTATCTCACCTTCATGTTCAATTGCCCCATAATATGTATCCTGATGCAGCGAACCGCGAGCAGTATCACCTTGCATATATTTTCCGGTAAATTTCCCATTCTTTCGCATTTTCTTTCGGGTTTGTTTACTCAGATTATCTGCGGTGTAATGACTGACGAACAACGTTTCATCCAGATGTTGCATATCCTCTGTAAATGTGTTCCATGGTTTAGGAAACTCTGCACGGCAATTATTCAATCCCCAATCCCAGCGTTCTTCATCGTGATAATATTGAGCCAGTTTGTCGTATTCAGCCTTGCCGATACAAGCAATGGTAACCGCGTCTATGGCATGATGACAATGGTTGATACGCTGCTTTTTCTCATACTCCTCCTGAATGCCCCATATCTTTCGGAAATCTGAGGTCGCAATGCCTTTGACTATATATACATTTTTAAACACTGACTTCAAGTACAATCGCGCATATTTTGAGATAATGCTTATGTCTACACCTTGACGACGAGAGAAACCTTCTGGTACTTCAGTCATGGTAAACCTGTCGTATTTGCCTCTCCAATAATCACGTTCCAACATAAGACGATGACGTTTTTGAACCATACGGTCTTTCACCTCTTTGTCACAGATTCCCCGCGTGTTAATCTTGCGTATTTCTTTTCCCAGTTTCTCTATTGTTTCTTTCCAACTGTCTATTCGCTCCATAATTTGTTCATGGTTGGACATCTGTGACGGAATCTGCGCCTGTTTGATTTCACGATTATAACGACTGTTACAAACAGTCAGATTCATAGTTGTAGAATCACCTCCTACACTCCGTGGAATGGTGTGCTCTATATCATATTTATTCGAATCAAAAAGATCTACAATACTTATCGTTTCTCCGGTATAAAGGCATAAATGGCTCTGCTCTTCCCATAATTCATATTTGAGAATTTCCGTCGACGAAGGCACATAGTCGTTGCCAAAATGCTCTTTGATTTTTTCTGCAAATTCCTGATGCTTTTTGTTTCGTTGGCTTTGCCACTGACGAATGGCTGCTCGTTTGTTCGCGTCGTTCAGTTCGCGTGCAAACTCTATGTGTATGGTTGTGTCTTCATCTATCTTTCCCTCTTTTAGCAAGGCATTGATAACGTGACGAAGACGGAAAAGTGAGCGCATAGCCATCGGATTCCGTAAGCTGTTGGTGCGGGGAGACCCCAATTGATAATACCCTTCGGTGGTCCGTTGACGTACTTTAGGAAAAGTCTCTATCATTGATGGATGGTAAAGGCTCTTCAACTTGCGTTCGTCCTCTTCGTCTAGATTGTATTTATACGCAATATATCGCTTCACATATTCTTCCTGCGTACGAATAGCCGACATGGAAGGATCGTATTCGTAAAATGCTTTCACGATATCATCCGTTTCCTCGCGCGATAACATCGGTAATAAGGCTTCCTTATCTAAATTACAAGGAACCATACTAGAAAGATTGGCCAAGAATACAGCATGTGAATAAATCATGCCATACTCTTTCATATAGGGTAGAATCTTTCTGATAGCTTTCAAGGAAAGCGATGCGTAGTCAGAAGGTAGGTGTATCTTGCAGAAAAGACTGGCATGAACTTCGTCCATCTGTAGTTTTTCCAATGCAAACTCTTTCAGTTTGTCTTCCCTATCAAAAAAGAACAGTACGTGCCAAATATCGTTCATGATTTCATAACGATTTTTTCCTTCTCCTTGTGTATAGACTTCACAAGCTCTTTCCAACCATTCGTCTATATGGTCTTTTACTTCGAATGCTTCTGACAATTGGGCAATAACAGGGCAGCCGCTAACCAATGTGTCCATATAATAGTTGAAACGGTAAGCACACTCTACTTTCTCCTTATAATAGCAGAAATTCTTTTTCCCACCCGAAAGTTTCTTGGCAATATCCTCAAATTTAAACTCTTTTTTGGACTTTCTTAGAAATAGAGGAATAATCTCCTGCTTCTCTTTCTCTGTAAGCATTCTTAACTCCTCATCATTAGGACCTTGCATTTTGATATTGTTGATAAAGGCATACATGCGATATTGCTCATACAGCGGATGCGACATCGAACATCTAGGTTTAGACGGCTCAAAGACACATTTCCCCACCGTATGCTTTTGTGACTTTAAGGGACGTTGTTTAATAATAGTTTGGTGAAGTTCCTGAACTAATTCTTCGGGCAAATTTTGTTTCTTACAAATGGCAAGTATTTCTTTCTCACAATCATTTCGACTGGTATAATGAGTTCTAATTTTTTCTCTCCTCTGGTACAAACTGTTAAAATATTCGCCTAAATATACTGTTTCACAATCTTTCATGGATTGTGCCAATTCATCTATACCTTGTTTAACTTTTCCTTCGCTTTCTTTGGTATTCTCTTTGCGATTGCTCAAGAAACCGCGTCTTTGATTCAAGTGATATAGAGCACGACCTACGATATAACGGTTGTTAAAATTGCTAAGGTCTAATTTCTCCGTCAAACAAAGGTGGCGATAATAATAAGGATTATCTCCAACATTATCATCCGTACGTTGCCATGCCATGAACATCTCATTCATTGGATATATTTTCTGCGAACGCCATTTCTTCAATTCTTCCGTTGATAATGGTGGACACAAATGATATTTAATAAGAATTTGAAGCAATTTGATTTTTCTAATTTTTCTGCGCCAATAGCCAACACGTTGATGTTTGTATTTGGTGCGTTCGGCGGCCTTGGATGACTCTATTCCTTTTTCTATTTTTACACCTTCTTGAAAGATATTTACACCTTTATCTATCAAGGTATATTTGTTTTCCTGTGCTTCGTCATCATATTTTACGATACTCCAGCCAATACTATTTGTACCGTTATCAACCCCTAAGATTATCTTTTCCATGATTATTATGTTTAAGATTCAATAACTATTTATACGATTACTTGCGAATTTAAGAAAAAATATTTATCTTTGCAACATAAGATTTTCTACATCTTATCACAATAAGGCCTTCGGGCCGAAGGGTAAAACCTATACTCCCGCTTCGGTGGGAGTTTTTTTATGTTCATAAGCAAAGCATCATTTACTACAAATTTTGTAATTTATCGGGCACAAATGCACGAATACAGATTCATTTTGATACCTCAGTTTCCTGTAACACTATCCGGAACTGAAAGAAGAACTCCCGCTCAGAGAAATCGCATCGTTCATCGGCGTCACTCCGGAGACGGTCAGTAAAATCCGGAAAAGAATCTCGTTCGGACAAAAATCTTGAACTGATTCAAGAAATATCTCTTTTTTGCGTATTACCTTTGCCTCAAAAACAAAAAACAGGATATGAATACGCAAACTACATGGTCACCGGAAAGCTTTTATCAGAAACGGATTGCCGATATTAGAAAAGATAAAATCCAACTCAACCGAAAAAGTAAAATATGTTTTTATGGCAAACTGATTACTTTTGCCGCTGCAATATTTTCGGTTTATTGGGGCATACAAAGTGACAAACAATGCTTTATTGTACTGGGCGTCATCGTATTGCTCATTTATATCTGTTTGCTGATTATAGACAGCAGATGGCAGGACCAGTTGGAACAGCTCACCCGCGAGGAGCATATCTGCGAAAACGAAACGGCAGCCATGCATGGTGATTTTTCGGCCTTTGGTAACGGAAGGGAATATCTCGATGCAAAACACCCTTATGCTTTTGATCTGGATTTATTCGGACCGGATTCTCTTTATCAGCGACTCAACCGCTGCGTAACCCGTAAAGGAGCCGACCGTCTGGCAGAAAAATTCTGCCGGTTAAAAACGGACGCAACGGAAATCACCGACAGCCAGAAAGCAATAGAAGAACTAAAAGGATTACCGGAATGGCGCATCCGTTTCCAGGCCCGGCCGTTTATCGAATGCCATCTGGAACAATTGGCTCAGGCGGTTCAGGTCGCTCCTCATGCAAGCCGGTTCAGCCGTTCGATATGGCCTTATGTTTTGGTTTCGGCAACCCTCGTCAGTCTCCTTTCAGCCATTGCAAACCTTTGTTCCTGGATTTATTTCGACATGCTGTTTGCCTTTCAGTTACTTTTAGTTTTTCTGCAAAGCAAAAAAGCCATCCATTCCGGAATCCAGGCCGAGCAGCTGTATCAGGAGTTTAAGGGTTACCAGAATCTGATGGAACAGATCCAAAAACAACCGTTTAAATCTGCACGACTGCAAAGGCTCCATAAAGAACTTTTCACTTCGACAACCAGTTGTTCCAAATCGTTCCGAGAACTTTCGCGCATCCTCAATCTGATGGACCAGCGGAGTTCGGGCCTGATTTATATTCTGTTCAACGGTCTGTTTCTCTACGATATTCTGCTCATGCGCCGTTTCACGAACTGGTGTCGGCAATACCTGCCACACGTCCACGACTGGTTAGAGACACTCGGAGAAATAGATGCCTTGACGAGCCTGGCCACCTACGCATTCAACCATCCGGAAAATACCTACGCCATCCTGCTCCCGGACAATTCTGAAACGGTTTTCCGTGCCACTGCCCTCTACCACCCTTTTTTGTCGGCAGAGCAAGCAGTTCCGAACGATTTCGAACTTTCCCGAAAGAATATTGCATTAGTCACCGGAGCGAATATGGCCGGAAAAAGTACCTTTCTCCGTACGGTCGGTGTCAACTACGTCCTGGCGCATACGGGAGCACCTGTCTGTGCCCGATCGTTTCAAATGGCAGTCGTCTCTCTTTTCTCCAGTATGCGTACCACAGACAACCTCTCGGCTGATGTTTCGTATTTCCATGCCGAACTGATTCGTCTGAAACAACTGCTGCTCCACATACAGAATCATCCCTATACACTGGTTATCCTCGATGAAATTCTGAAAGGCACCAATTCGCAGGACAAGCTGAAGGGGTCACGACTCTTTCTCGAAGAACTGGCCCGCTATCCGGTTTCTGCCCTTGTAGCCACACACGATCTGGAACTGGCCGCCCTGGAAAAAAAGAATCCGCAACAATACCGGAACTATTGCTTCGAAATCGAGTTGTCCGACGAAATCCAATATTCTTACCGCATACAACAGGGAGTGGCTAAGAATCTGAATGCATCATATCTGCTCCAAAAGGTTTTGGAAGAGGTAAACGGGAAGGATAAGTAATTCCCATAACAACACAGAACAAGGACAAACTTTCAAAAAAGACAAAATTTAATCATTTCAAAATAAGAATACTATAAGAGTCGCATCCCTCCAATTCACTTGGAGCAATGATGCGACTCTATCTTTTGTCTATTAAAATTCAGAAAGAAAATCTTAATTTATATTGGATGTGAACAGATTCTCCCTTATGCTCATTCTCAGAATTGATACAGTTTCAAATTAAAAGGAAATCCCCTCAGTTCACCAATCAACCGGTTCATAAGGCAGCCCGAAAACATCAGCCACCGCCTTATAGACCACTTTGCCCTGAACCATATTCACACCACGCGCCAAAGCAGCATTGTCCCGACAAGCCTTCTGCCAGCCTTTGTCTGCCAAAGCTAACACATAAGGCAATGTGGCATTCGTCAGGGCCACGGTCGAGGTATATGGAACGGCGCCGGGTATATTAGCCACGGCATAATGAACAATGCCATCTACAACATAGACGGGATTTTCGTGGGTTGTCGGATGGGAAGTTTCGAAACAGCCACCCTGGTCAATGGCGACATCGACAAGTACGGTTCCGGCTTGCATCAGTCCCAACATATCCCGGGTAATCAGGCGGGGCGTCTTGTCGCCGGGAATCAACACGGAACCAATCACCAAGTCGACCGAGGGCAGTTCCTGTCGGATATGCTGTTCTGAAGAATAGAGCGTCCGTACGTTTTTCGGCAACACATCGTCCAAATAACGCAGGCGGGACAGATTCACATCGGCAATAGTCACTTCTGCTCCCATACCGGCAGCGACCTTAGCAGCATTATAGCCAACAATGCCGCCACCTAAAATCAGGACCCGTGCCGGTGATACTCCCGGCACGCCACCGAGCAGCTTGCCTTTTCCACCCTGTGGTTTCTCTAAGAAACGGGCTCCTTCCTGAACCGACATACGTCCGGCCACTTCGCTCATGGGAATCAGCAACGGCAACGAACGGTCGGCCAGTTCGACCGTTTCGTAGGCTATGCAGATACCTCCCTGCCTGATCATGGCTTCTGTCAATTCCCGGTCGGCAGCAAAATGAAAATAAGTGAATACCACCTGACCTTCACGGATTAACCGATACTCGTCCGAAATGGGTTCCTTCACCTTGACAATCATCTCGGCCGCGGCATAAACTTCCTGTGCCGACGGCAAAATGCACGCACCGGCTGCCACATATGCCTCATCGGAAAAACCGCTATGGACACCGGCTCCGGTCTGTACATATACAGAATGCCCGTGTTTCACTACTTCGGCCACCCCTGAGGGCGTCATGCCGACCCGATTCTCATTATTCTTAATTTCTTTAGGCACACCAAGAATCATAACTCAAAATCATTAAAGGTTAAACAACGGACAAGATAATGCATTTTGTCGAAATGCGGCGTATGTTTCCGAATCTTTTTTCATTTATTATCAACGAATACCCCAAGGGGTGAAGAAAAACGAACAACCATCTGACTTCCACCTTTAATGAGTATTGCCTTTATAAGGAAAAAGTAAAGTAAACGTACTTCCTGCTCCCTGTTGGGAACTGACCTCGATAGTGCCCTGATGCAATAACATAATCTGGCGGGATAAAGCCAGACCGATTCCGGAACCGCCCGGCTTGGTCGTAAAGAAAGGAACAAAAATCCGTTCGAGTGCTTCGGGAGCGATTCCACATCCGTTATCCGACACACGAAGAAAAATACGGTCGGTCGACGATAAGCCGGCCGTAAGCACGATACGGGTAGCTTCGTGCTCGCGCGCATTGGTAATCAAATTGATCAGCACCTGTTCTATCTGGCCTTTATCGGCATAAACTGCAAGCGGGACAACCGGAGCAACCAACCGTATGTCGTCTTTATCCGTTTGCATCAGACGAACCAGATCTTCCAAAAAAGCAGTTACATGCAAAGGTTCCAATACAGGTTGTGGCAAATGAGACACCTTCCGGTAGCTGTCGACAAAATGAGTCAGGGATTGGCCCCTGCGGACAATCGTAGCCAACATACGCCGCATATCTTCCTTATCCTGTTCGTCCCCTTCCAGTTGTTCCATCTGGCGGGTCAGGAGTTCGGACAAGGAAATAATCGGTGTCATGGAATTCATGATTTCATGAGTCAGTACCCGAATCAGCTTCTGCCAGGCCAAGGTTTCCTGACTGTCCAATGCGGCATGGATGTTCTTCAGGCTGGCTATAATCTGACAACGTCCCTGCAAAATAAATTCCGTACAGGTCAGAGCTAACTGAAACTGTTCCTCACAATAACGGGCCGGAAGTATATGAAGCGAACCGACCTGAATATGGCGTAACAAATCGGGCAGACCGGCATAAAAAGCGCGCAGGTCGTCAATCGTCTTTGGCGATTTCAGTACCCAGGTATCTTCCCTCTGCACGTCCACGGCCGTAGCCAGCAGACGACAAGCCGTATCGTTCATCCAAAAGATTGTCCCGTCTGAATCGTAAACGACAAGTGCCGTGTCCAGATGATTGCCTAAAGCCTGAAAATAATGCAAGCGGCCTTCTAACTGCTGCAAGTGCATGCGATAATGTGCCAGCGCTTCATTGGTTCGTTCCAAAAGTCCTACAGGCAACTGCCCCTCACGGTCTGGCGCATTGCAAAAATGAACATCGGTAAATTCGGCATGGCGTATGGCCCAAACAAAACGTTCCATAATGCGGTCCGTACGCTGCATATACTTATAAATAGCCCAAGTCACACCCAATATGGCCACAACAGCCAGACACATACTGATATAAAAACCATGAACAGCCAGCCACGCTGCTGCCAAACAAGCCAGTAACAACAGAATGGACAGTAATAAAGGCGTACGCAACCAGTCTTTATTCCAAACGTTCTTTTTACTTCGATGAATTTCCTGATGGTATTTTCTTTTTCTATTGTTCATATCCATTGAAAATTACTTTTACTTATTTGAATGGCTCAAGCCCTGATCAGATCTTCTTCAACATAAAAGGAATGTCGTCGTTGTCATCTGCAATCAATATTTTCTGTTCCATAAATCGGTTTATTCTAAACAAAGGTAGTGATTCTTTTTCGATTACCCGCTGAATGCAGTGTGCGATTGGTGTACGAAAACGGACATTTTTCTCGTACTTAAAACTCACTAAACAACTGATTAAAAACCACTTAAATCTTTGGCACAAGAATTGCAGTTTGTTAATGCAGAACTTATCAAACCGATTAATATGAAAACATACACATCTATTTTTCTTATCCTCCTGCCTCTGGTTCTGGAATCCTGCGGACAGCGGCGACCAGGAATGAGCCGGGAAGAAGCTGTAGCCGAACTGGAAAAACCTGTATCCGCAAAAGATACTTGCCCCCGGCCGGTATCCTCTGTATTGGACACGTTCGCAACGGACTATTGTCCGCCTGCCGGTATCCGACATCAGCCGAAAATCATCCGTAATGGAATTCGGACATTCTCTGTGGCAAACGCTTTGCGGCATATACGTGAATTGAAACCAAACGAAATCGGTGTGCCAACGGTTTATCCCACGGGGATTAAGGACTTTCAGACACACGTCCCGTTAGTGAAAGTGGAAAACTACTGGTTGCTTCAGGGAGCCATTGGCCTGTATCTGCTCAACAAAGACTTCCGGATGGAACGGCAACTCTTCCGCAACGACATGGAAATACATCAGGAAGGAGCCACTGTCGTAGGCCATGCCCGACGGATAATGGGACCTGTGGGCTACGACGCTTCGCTCCGGATGCTTCGTGCCCCTTATCGGGAATACACCAAAAGGAGATCAGGTGTCTATGTAGTCAATCTGCCTTGGGACTCTTTGCTTCAGAGCTCCGAAACGTGGACCACCGACGATCTGGTTGGTTTTCTGCCCGCAAAAGGACAGAGCTTCAATACCCCTTGTGTCCTCGAAAAGGGACATTTCCGACTGGAACCTTTTTCCTCGCGCCTATATACTTTGGGCATGAAAGGCGACACGTTGTGCCGTTTCATTGTAAATGGTGCGGAAGATTATCCGCCGGCTGCCACCTATCGCACAGCAGAAAAATCCCAGATTTACCTGTACCGGAACAAACCACGTTTCCGCATGGCCTACGACAACACCATCTATGAAATCGAAAACGATTCCACACTGAAAGCCATCTGGAAACTGGATTTCGGTTCGTTAAAACAGCCTTCCGGAAAATATGTCGTGGAGAATATGTCGAACAGTCTGGACGGCTATTGGTCGGTACAAGCTGTTTTGGAAACCGACCGCTATCTGATGCTCCGGCTGGCCGAAGGATATGACTGCCCGGCAGCCCGCCAAAACAATCAGGTACGCCTTTACACGGTTATCCAAGACAAACAGACGGGTGAATCTTTCTCGCTGCCATCGGCTCAGGTTCAGGAAGGGCATCCCGTCTTTCCGAATTTACCGTTCGAGCATAAGGGACACCTTTTTTCCGGATTTCCCTACGGACAGACAGACGGACAGCCTTACTTGATTTACAACGGAAAACAACTGAAAGCTGAAGTGCCGGATCTACCGGAAATAGCGGACGATGAACTCGTTCTGCTCCGGATAAACTGATCTTTGTTTTTCCCAAAAACAATCCATATTGTATTTTTGTAATCCCTAAATAAAAACTGATTTATGCTGAAACATTATATAAAAATGGCCCTTCGGCTCATCAAAAGGAGTCTGTTGTTCTCTTCAATCAGTCTGCTGGGCTTCGTTTTGAGTCTGACGGCAGCCTTCATGATTTACCTGTGGGTGGTGGACGAACTCACGTACGACGACTGTTTCCGCGGCGGCGACCGCATCTATCGGGTGACGAATATTCACCGGGAAGCAAGCGGCGAGATTCTGGAATCGCCCACCGTACCCCGCACGTTGACCACCGCTTTCCGACAGGAATTTCCTCAAGTAGAAGACGCGACAGCCATCAAATACGACGACAAGCGCTCATTCGAAACGGACGATGGCAAGCAAGTGACCGCTGCACAAGCTTATGTAGACAGCACCTTCTTCCGTTTCTTTACATTTCCCGTCGTAGACGGTGACCCGCAACAAATCAACGACAATCCGGGAAACATTGTCCTCACCGATGAACTGGCGCAGAAATTCTTCGGCAACACTCCGGCCATCGGCAAGAAACTGACATTTTCATTAGGTGCTTTTGTCAGGAGAACTTATACCGTAGTCGCCGTAATCCAGATTCCACGCAAGAGCCATATCCGGTTCGACGTAGCCATGCCCATGGATGCATACATGAATGGAAACGTGACCATCGGCCGCAGTTGGGACACCTTAACAGAAGGCATGTATGTTTATGTCAAGATGAAGAAGAACGCTCCCCTGCGTCCCGACGAGGCGTATGAAATGAGCCGTCTCCTGGCCAAACGGGGGCAACCGGACGTGCGTTTGGGATTCCAGCCCCTGCACGACATTCATCTCCATACGCGGTTCTCTGATCCGCACGTAAAGAACCACGGAAACAGAACCACCATCTATCTTTTCATCGCTCTGGCTCTCCTGATTATCTTCATGGGAGCATTCAACTTCACGACGCTGTCCACCGCCCGCGCTTCATTGCGCTACAAGGAAGTAGGCGTGCGGAAAGTAACCGGTGCCAAACGCCGTGTCCTTATCGGCCAGTTTCTTTCCGAAGGCATGGTTCAGGCAGGCATCGCCCTGATTCTGGCCCTGGCACTGACCGAACTGACCCTGCCCCTGTTTAACCGAATGATGGAAACCAACCTGCAATTGAAATTCAGCTGGAGTGTCGTACTGTATCTGCTGTTCGGCATCATTGGTGTGGGGTGCCTGGCCGGCAGCTATCCGGCATTCTATTTGTCGTCCATCAACCCCTTGCTGGCCTTTAAGGGCGGACGCAAGACCGGCCGTAAAGGCGGACTGATCCGCGGTCTGGTCTGCATCCAGTTTGTCATCGCACTGGTGCTTATGCTGTTCACAAGCATCGTCTTCAAGCAGCTGCACTACATGCAAAACAAGGACATGGGACTGGATAAAGAAAATATCATCTGTATTTTTACCAACCTATGGTATGAGGTTGATCATTTCAAACAGGAACTGCTGCGCAATCCGGATATCAAAGCAGTTTCCATGTCGGTCGCCATCGGCAGCACGCTGGAAGGAACGGCCTACGAAGACGGCGACATGGTGCGCTGGACCGATCCGGACGGCCGCACCGATTCGGTCCGCATGATGGGATTGATGGCCGACAAGGATTTCGTGAAAACTTTTGGTCTGGAAATGATCAAGGGCAAGTTGGAATTCAGTGATTACTGGAAATCATTGAACAAGGAAATGAATGTCATCATCAACGAAACGGCCTGGAAAGCCATGAAAGTGGCCGATCCGATCGGTATGGTCATTCGTCCGGGCGGCCGTATCGTAGGTGTCGTGAAGGATTTCAACTTTCAGTCCATGAGGAAAAAACTCATGCCGGCCTACATCTGGTATAACCCCGAAAACCTGCAATACCTCTACATTAAAATTGCCCCGGAACGACAACAGCAGACCCTGGCTTTCATCCGGAAAAAATTTGAGGAATTCACTACTACCGAGAACCTTTTCATCAAGGAATTCAGCTATCAGTTCTTCTCCGACCAGCTGGAACAGAATTATACGCGCGAACGCCAGCAAAGCGGCATGCTGCTCTTCTTCACCATACTGGCCATCATCATTGCCGTCATGGGCGTATTCGGACTGGTTGCCCTTTCCGCCGAACAGCGCACGAAAGAAATCGGTATTCGTAAAGTACACGGGGCACATGCCGACCGCATCGTACGCCAATTCTGCCGGGAATATCTCATCTGGGTGGGTATTTCTTTCCTGATAGCCTGTCCCATCGGCTATGTACTGATGCGCACCTGGCTCAGCTCCTTTGCCTATCAGACGGACATCAGCTGGTGGCTTTTCCTTTCAGCCGGATTGTTGATGGGGCTCGTCACCCTGCTGACCGTCATTGGCCTCACCCGACACAAGGCGTCACAGAATCCTGTTGAATCCTTACGGTATGAATAGTCCCGTTGAATCATCTTACGAACGACACCTAAAATCATAAAACAATGAAAGAAAATAGCATCATCAAGGCCATCGGCCTGACCAAAATATTCCGTACGGAAAGTGTACAAACCACAGCCCTGAACGCTGTAAATCTCGAAATCGCATCCGGAGAATTTGTCGCCATCATGGGACCTTCGGGATGCGGCAAATCCACGCTGCTCAACCTCATCGGCCTGCTGGACAATCCGACCTCGGGCGAATTGTGGTTCTCCGGTCAGGAAGTCTCCAAATGGAAGGAAAACGACCGCACCGACCTGCGCAATGGCAATTTAGGATTTGTTTTTCAAAGTTTCAACTTGATCGATGAACTGACCGTATTCGAAAATGTCGAACTTCCCCTGCTCTATGCCGGTATGCCCGTCTCGGAACGGAACAAACGAATCACCCATGCACTGGAGCGGATGCAGATTACCCATCGGTCGGAACATTTCCCGCAACAGCTCAGTGGCGGACAACAGCAACGTGTAGCCATTGCCCGGGCACTGGTCACCAACCCGCGCATTATCCTGGCTGATGAGCCCACCGGAAATCTGGATTCGACCAACGGACGCGAAGTCATGACACTACTGAAAGAGCTCAATGCCGACGGTACCACCATAGTCATGGTCACCCACTCGGAAGAAAACGCCCGGGAAGCACATCGGATTATCCGCATGATGGACGGCATGATTCTGACCGAAACCAATAGTCGGCCATGAAACTATTGAATAACAAACGTGACGTGATAGCCTGCTATCGGCCTTTCTGCCAAAACAAGGCTTCGCCCCTGTTTTACCATAAGCATACGCGACAGGGCAAGCCCGATCCCCGAACCGGTACGTTTCGTTGTAAAAAACGGAACAAATATATCGCGGGCTACATCGGCCGGAATGGGCGGACCGTCGTTGCTCACACAAAGTCCCTTATCCCAACGGATATCCAGACGTCGGGCCCCCGCTTCTGCAGCATTCTTCACGATATTCATCAAGACTTGCCGTAACATGTTGCCGTCTGCTGTCATCCTCTGCGACGCATCCAGACGGATCTGCCAGTCCAAATGAGGGAAAAGCGGCCGGAGGGTTTGTACTGTTTCCGACAAAACCACTTCCGTACATTCCGGCTCCTGCAAATCAGTCAGTTTCCGATAGCTGTCCACAAACGCCGAAAGCCCACTGCTCGTCTCGTATATGGCCCGGATGCCTTCTTCATAAACCGTCCCCTTTATCTTCGGATTTCCCAAATAAGCCTGACTGATACTGGAAATCGGTGCTGTGGCATTCATGATCTCATGGGTCAGCACACGAGTCAGCCGTTGCCAGGACTCCACCTCGTTTTGAGCCATCAACCGATTGATGTCGCCACTCAGATCGTTGAGCGTCTGTTGTAAGGCACGTTCTCCGAAAAACAGTCCCCGAACCGGTAGCCGCAAGGCAAAATCACGATTGCGCACCGCCTCCCGAAGCAAGTGGGCACGTTCCTGTAACAACTTCTGATGCCGGTAAAATCCGATGATACACGCTACGGCCAGAACCAAGATGCTAAATCCTACCAGCATCACCGTTTCATTTTTGCATAAAGCGTCTGCCGGGTAATGCCCAACATCTCTGCCGCCTTACTGATGTTTCCGTGGCACTTGTCTACCACCTTACGTACATGTTCCAACTCCACCTGCTCGAGCGGAACCACTTCCCGACTCTGTTCCAGAACATCTTTCAACGTACGGATCAGTTCGTCATTATCCCAGGGCTTTGTGATAAAATCAGCCGCGCCGGTTTTCAGACCACGCACCGCCAGCTTGACATCAGCATAAGCCGTAATCAGCACAACCGGAATGTCGGGATGCTGCCGATGGATCATCCGCAACCAAAGCAACCCGTCCTGCCCGGAATTGACCCCTAACGTAAAGTTCATATCCAGCAAAATCAAATCCACCCGTTCCTGATTCAACGTCACTAAAATATGATCTGGTTTATCTTGTGTAATAATCCGGTCAAAAACACCATCCAAACAGATTTTTAACGCCGTAAGAACAGCCGGATTGTCATCAACGACTAATATCGTTCCATAGTTTGCCATGAATCTTGTATCTTTTTTATTTATTTTTCTGTAAAGGTAAGGCTTTCCGGGCGAATCAAAAACGGGTCTATCCTAAAAATCCCCCATACCGATGAAAGTTTGTATGATTATCACACAGGCGAGTGTATGATTATCATACAAACCACTTCCGACACCCTCCGTTTCCTTGGCTGCTGACAAGCTTCCCCATACTTTTGTCGCAGAAATCAAACAAAAACGAATCTATGTCCAGAAAAATTTCTTATTGTACAACGTTTCTGCTACTGGCCGGAATCCATCTGTATGCTCAGGAAAAGCAACCACCACGATGGACGGTGGAAGCCTGCATCGATTACGCTGTAGACCACAATCACCAAGTACGACAACAGTTATATATCCAAAAAAACATAAAGTCACAACATATCCGGGCTATCGGCAATTTCCTGCCTTATATCAGTGCCGGCACCAGCATACAAAACAGTTACGGACGCGCCATTGATCCCGAAACCAATACATACACAGATGTCAGCACTTTTTCGAACGGCTACAGTCTGTCTGCTTCAATTAGTCTGTTCGAAGGTTTCCGGCGCTATCACGATCTGCGTACCGCCAAGGCACAAATGCTACTCGGACGACAAGGACTCCAGGCACAAAAGGATCAGGTAGCCTTAAACGTATTACAAACTTATCTGAATGTGCTTTACTGCCAGGAAATGGTTCGCATGACCGAAGAGAAACGAAAACAAAGCCAATCCTTGCTCCGTCAGACAGAAGTCATGTTGGAAATCGGTACGAAAGGGGAACCGGACCGCGCCCAAATGTCGGCAACATTAGCTGCCGACGAATATGAACTGACTCATCAGAAAAATTTGTTGGAAAAGGCCATTCTGGCTTTAAAGAAAGAAATGAATTTTCCGATTGGCGACACGTTGGCCTTGGAAACAGTCCGAACTGAAACCGAATCAGAACAGGCATCCGCCCCGGAAGCCGTCATTTATCAACAGGCTCAGACCGTTTATCCTTCTATCCTTCAGGCACAAACATCAATTCGCATCGCCCGCTCCCAACTGCAATCAGCAAAATCAGGATTCTATCCTTCTTTGTCGCTCAGTATGGGAATGTCGTCATCCTATTACAAGAATATCAATGACCAGCAGGCACGCCATTTTGCCGAGCAGATGAAAAACAATTCCGGACAATATATTTCGGCTACCCTCTCAATTCCGCTGTTCAATCGGCTCAACACCATCACGGGCATCCGGGACAGACGCAACAACCTGAAACAAGCCCGGAAAAATCTGGAATACGAGCAGCAGGAACTCCATCGCCTGATCACCGAGGCTATATCCGACCGAGAAAGTGCCTGCATGGAATTACGGAAAATAGAACAGCGGGTACAGGCCGACAGTATCGCATCGAGCATCACCATCCGAAAGTGGGAAGAAGGCCTGGCTTCGCCAATCGATGTACAGACAGCCGCCGTCACCCTGCTGCAAAGCGAAGCTCAACGGTTACAATGCCAGCTCAATTATATTTATAACACCCGATTATTGGATTATTATCAAGGAAAACCATTATGGACAGAAAAATAGAAAACAAAAGCTGGAAACGCAAATACATTTATTTCACCATGGCCGGAGCAGGACTTTTGGCCTTCATCATCTGGCTCATTGCCGGCAGTCAGACCCAGGCAGTCAAAGTATCCCGGAAACAGCAAACCATCGGCAACGTTACTAAAGGATTGTTCAAGGACTACGTCCGGCTGAACGGACAGGTTGTCCCGATCCAGATTGTACAGGTATCTCCCGAAGAAGGGGGCATCGTTCAGGAAAAAGTAATCGAGGAAGGCAGCAAGGTTCGTAAAGGGGATATTATCCTTCGCCTGAGCAACAGCAACCTGGATTTACAGATTCTCAATGCTGAAGCAGAACTGGCCGAGAAACAGAACCTGCTGCGCAACACACAAATCGCGATGCAACAGGACTTACTGAACAACCGCACGGAACGGATCTCGCTGGATTTGGACGTGCAACGGAAACGACGGAACTTTGAACAGAAAAAACGGCTATATTCCGAAAAGATGATCAGCAAGGAAGAATTCCTGCAAAGCCGGGAAGACTACGAACTGGCACAGAAAAAACATCAGCTCATCAGCCAAAGACTACAACAGGACAGTATATACCGTTCGGTACAGATGGACCAGATGGAAGAAAACCTGGCCAATATGCGCCAGAACGTCCTCATGGTACGAGAACGGAAAGAGAAACTGGAAGTACGCTCCAGTATCGACGGTGAGCTTGGATTGCTGGACGTAGAACTCGGACAAAGTATCGGAGCCGGACAGAAGGTGGGCCAGATCAACGATCTTTCCGATTTCAAAATCGAAGCCTATCTGGACGAACACTATATAGACCGGGTCCGGACAGGACTTACTGCTACCTGCACACGCGACAAAAAGACTTACCGGTTGCGCATCCGCAAAGTATATCCCGAGGTGCGTGAAGGACGGTTCCGCATAGATCTGGTCTTTGCCGACCAGCGTCCGGAAAAAATAAGAAGCGGACAGACCTATAATCTGAATTTGGAACTGGGACAATCCGAACAGGCGCTGCTGATTCCCAAAGGAGCCTTTTTCCAGGCTACGGGAGGCAAATGGATTTTCGTATTGGATAAAAACGGAGACAAGGCTTATCGCAGAACCATTCGTATCGGACGGCAAAACCCGCAATATTATGAAGTGACCGAAGGACTGGAACCCGACGAACAGGTAATCACCAGCGGTTACGAAGCTTTCAAGGATAATGAAATGCTGATCCTGACGGAGTAACATAAAAA
The DNA here is from genome assembly GCA_944320775.1 of uncultured Paraprevotella sp. Classification (GTDB taxonomy): domain Bacteria; phylum Bacteroidota; class Bacteroidia; order Bacteroidales; family Bacteroidaceae; genus Paraprevotella. The sequence goes on from CALUIV010000004.1 coordinate 80,680, forward strand.
AAGAATTAATTTTATAACCATAAAAAAGAAACAACATGATCAAAATTGAAAACCTGACGAAAATCTTCCGTACGGAAGAAGTAGAAACGACGGCACTAAACGGCATAAGTATTGATGTAAAAGACGGAGAATTTGTAGCCGTTATGGGACCCAGCGGTTGCGGTAAATCTACGTTATTGAACATTTTAGGCCTCCTCGACAATCCCAACGAAGGAAAATACTGGCTAGGCGAAGAAGAAGTAAGTCAGCTGAAAGAAAAAGACCGTACCCGATTCCGAAAGGGACGCATCGGTTTTGTTTTCCAAAGCTTCAACCTGATCGAAGAACTGACCGTAGAGGAGAACATCGAGCTGCAACTGAAATATCTCGGTGTGTCCAAAGCCGAACGCAAACAGCGCACGCTGGACATTTTGCGTAAGGTAAACCTCAGTCAGCGAGCCAAACATTATCCACAGCAACTCTCAGGCGGACAGCAGCAACGTGTGGCCATCGCCCGTGCCGTAGTGGGAAATCCACAGCTGATTCTGGCCGACGAACCTACCGGTAATCTGGATTCCAAGAACGGAAAGGAAGTGATGGAACTGTTAAGCCAGCTGAACAGCGAAGGAACAACCATCGTAATGGTGACACACTCGCAGCATGATGCCACATACGCCAACCGCATCATTAATATGTTCGACGGACAAATTGTAGACCAGATCAACGGACTTCTTTAGCATACCTGAAAAACAATAACCGCAACCATAAAAATAATGAAACCACTTTTATACTATCTGCGCCGTTATAAAACAGCCACACTGCTCAACCTGCTCGGACTGAGCATGGCTCTGGCAGCCTTCTACCTGTTCATGACTCAGGTAGAGTACAACAACACCTTCAACCAGAATCTGAAGGATTATCAACGGACCTATCGGGTAGAATATTGGAATGACACTAAATGGGCAAATAACCTATCGGCCGACCGAGAAAAACTGTGGGCACAAATAGCACACATTGAAAATACGACCAGCCACGCCGCCTGGATCAACCAGCTGGAAATAAAAGTAAATGAGCACATGTATCCCATAACCAGTTATCAGGTAAAAAAGAATGCTTTGGACTTTTGGGGCATCCAGTTACTTCCGGGATCAGACACCTGGCAAGACAAACCCGACGGCTACATCCTGAGCGAAAGTCTGGCTCGACAGATTTTCGGGACTGAAAATCCCATAGGAAAAAGTTTTTCCATTCCTCAATGGGGCAGCGACGAAAAAACCATTATTGGCGTATGCCGAGACCTTCCAGAAAATTGTTCTTTCAAGAACGGACTGTTCGAATGTTATAACGAGAATTTCAGCAACGACACCCGTAACTGGAGTGCAGAAATTTATCTGCGTCTGGATCATCCGGAAAACAAGCATATCGTTGAGCAGGAAATGCAAAACAAATTTATGACGTATTTTCAAATCACTCCTGAAGAAACGACCGAACGGTTCCGCCTCATTCCGATGGATCGGGTCTATTTTGAAGGAAGTGGTACAGAAGACAAAGGGAACGCCACATTGGTTTACGTCCTGCTTGCAGCCTCCATATTCGTGTTGATTATCGGATTGCTCAATTTCGCCAATTTCTCTTTGGCTCAGGCGCCGGTGCGCATGCGCAGCATCAACACCCGTAAGGTGATGGGTGCCTCTACCGCCAGCCTTCGGTGGGGCCTGATTCTGGAAAACATATTCTGGTCGGCCATAGCCCTGACAGGTGCCGTCCTGCTGATTCTGCTTTTTCAGAAAAGCCCGGAATGTATGAAACTGGTTTCCGGAAATATCAGTTTCGAAACACACTGGTCCCTTGTAGGTTTTACCCTTTTGTCCACATTGTTCATTGGTGTTCTGTCGGCTCTTTTTTCAGCCTGGTATGCCACGTCTCTTCCGCCGGCACTCGTACTGAAAGGCTCATTCGGACTGTCGCCACGCGGAAAGATGCTGCGCTGGACCATGCTTACCGTACAGTTCATTATTGCCCTTACCCTGACATTTTACGTACTGGTCATGACCGGACAGGCCCATTATATTTTCAACACCGACTACGGATTCAATAAAGACGAAGTGCTCTATGCCAAACTTCCGCGCGAGGCGATGAGTAAGAAAAATTATCTGAAACAGGAAATCGCCAAACTTCCTTTCACTCAAAACAGTAGTTTTGCAGCAGACGTTCTGGGAAACGCCGACAAATATATGAGCTGGGGACGCGGTAACGGAGAAAGCAGTATCTCTTTCAATGCTTTATGCGTAGACGAGTTTTTTCTAAAAACCATGGATATTAAAATTGCTGAAGGGCGCGATTTCAATCCTCACGATCAAAAAGGAGCCTACATTCTCAATCAGGCCATGGTGCAGAAATATCCCTGGATCAAACTGGAACAACCCATCAACCAGAATATCGACGGATGGAACAGTCCGGAAGGATTCTATCCCGTAGTGGGCATCTGCGAGAACTATAAACTCACCTCCATGCGCAACGACAACAATACCATTCCGGCCGCGTTTATCATCATGAGCCCCGATATGACGATCAACTGGGGCGACCGATGCAAAACCATCTTTGTACGTATTGCAAAAGGATACGATAAATTAGAAGCAAAGAAACAACTGGAACAACTGATCAAAGAACTGGACACGGAAGAAACCTGTGAGTTCCGCTTCCTGGACGAGGATCTGCAGATTACCTACGAAGAAGAATTCCGGTTTATTGCCCAGGTGCGCTTCTTTGCCTTCATCTGCATCTTCATCACGCTTATCGGTGTATTCTGCCTCACGCTCTTTGAAACGGAATACCGGAGAAAGGAAATCGCCATCCGCAAGATCATGGGCAGCACGGTGCACGAAGTGCTTCTGCTTTTCGCCGGACGCTATCTGATTCCCCTGTTAATAGCCTTTGCGATCGCCGCTCCTATTGGTTACCGGCTCAGTATGCAATGGCTGCAGAACTTCGCCGAACATACCCCGATACACTGGTGGTTCTTCCCGCTGACTTTACTGACTGTCGCCACGATTGTATTGCTCACGGTCGTTCTGCAAAGCTGGCGCGTTGCTACGGAAAATCCCGTGAACAGTATTAAAACAGAATAATTGAATAATAAATTTAAACACATCATGAAAACGATTCAAAACCTGGCAGGAATACTCCTGCTCTCAGTAGGTCTCAACGCCTGTGCACAAGCTCAGACCGTGCACAACAACATGCAGTATAACCATATGGCAGAAACCGGTAACAGCAGCAACCGATCTGTATTCTATGCCAGCAACAAGTATATCACCCAAAAGCTAAACGCCAAAGACATCAAGGAGGTGAACCTCACCTCCATCGCGCTTCGCATCACACCGACCGACAAGAACGAGGTGTCACTCCGCCTGCCGGAGAACTTCACCCAACTGATTCAGACGGAAGTTGTCAACAACAAACTCAGCATAAGATTCAAAAATCATGTGGAAGTACATTACAACGATATAGAACTCTTCCTGCCCTACCGCTATCTGGAAGACCTCCGCATCATCGGATCGGGCAGCATGTATCTCAGTAAAGAGTTGAACACGAATCATCTGACTGTATCCATTGCCGGTAGCGGCAGTTTCCGTGCTCCCAGTCTGGAATGCAGCCAAAAGTTGAGCATGCAAGTGTCCGGTTCGGGAGATATATCCTGCACAAATATTTCGACTGAAAGCCTGGAATGGACAGTCAACGGATCGGGGAATATCAACAGTTCCCGAATTAACTCCAAGGAATGCCAGATCACCGTGGCCGGTTCCGGTGACATATCCTGTTCCAAACTACAGACGGAAAAGTGCAAAATCAGTATTGCCGGCTCGGGAGATATTCGCGTTTCGGAAATCCAGACAGAAGAGCTGGCTGGAAATGTGGCCGGTTCCGGTGATCTGCATCTGCAGGGAAAGGCCCGGAAAGCAGACTATCATCAAGCTGGTTCCGGAACCATTCATGCTGAAGAGTGTGCGACACAGGATGTGACAGCAAAATGTATCGGTAATGGCGAAATCTACTGCCGGGCCGAACAGACGCTCGACTGCGAAACCGATCAGGGCGGGAAGGTTTTCTATAAAGGCAAACCTCAAGTAACCACCACAAGCAACAACCAACCACACAGAATAAAATAAACAAGCATTTAATTTAAGGGGAATAAAAATTGGGACAGAGCGTAACAAACAGGCTGAGAAGCTGTCGTTACGCTCTGTTTTTATGCCCTAAAAGCATGAATCTCAAAATTATTTTATTTAAAACTAACACAAATCTCAATTTGTTTCAGTTTGTAATCCGTCTTACTCATAATTGTTCTTGTTAATCAGGTTTACTACAACTTTCACCATCACATCCTTTTCTTCCGTACGGCTCTCAGCTATCATCAGCGTAAGAGCCACAAGGGTGTTGTCGGCAATACGCTTACTCCCATCCGGATTGTAAAGAATGCCGTTACCGGCCATAAACCATAGAAAGAGGGTGGCAGCAATGCGTTTGTTGCCATCACTAAATGAATGGTTTTTCGTCACGAGGTAAAGCAACATGGCTGCTTTTTCCTCCACAGAAGGGTAGAGGTCTTTTCCGCCGAAAGTCTGATATATTTGCCCGATGGAACTCTTGAATGAATCGTCTTTCTCATGAGCGAACCACTGGCTGCCGCCGAACTTGGTCTTCAATTCTTCGATAGCCTGCATGGCTCCTTCATAAGTAGCATGAAACTTGGCTTCGTTCGTGATCTGCTCTACCGCCAGTCGCTGATAGTCGTACTTATCCAACGTATCAAGAGCATAAGCATAATCGGAAACCACTTCCACCAGATTGAGCGCATCATCGGAAGTCAATGCCTCTTGTGCCTTGACCGTCCGACCCAAGACGGAAACCAACTGCTTCAGCTCCGTATAGCGTTGTTCTGTCAGGGCTTTGTTGACGGCATAGCCTTTCACCAGATATTCTTTCAGTATTCTATTGGCCCATCGGCGAAATTCCACACCTTTTTTTGATTTGACCCGATAACCAACAGAAATGATGACATCAAGATTATAGAAACGTACATCATGTGTCTGGCTTTTACCTTCTATCGCACCATGTTCTGTGGTTGTCGCAAATTTTGCGACAACCACTTCGCCAGTAAGTTCTTCTTTTATGGCATTGGCTATATGCTTACGGATCGTTTTTGAATCGCGCCCAAATAGTTCGGCTATCTGATAGGCATTCAGCCATACCGTATCTTGGTCAATTCTGACCTTAAGCTGTGTTTCACCGTCTTCCGAACGATAGATTACTATCTTGTTATTCAAATCCATAACCAATTTTTCTAAACAGATTCAACAAATCCTTTTTGCTCTCTTCGTCCTGCTTCAGCAACTCTTCATTTCTGCTTGCAGTTTTTTTCATCCTGGAATCACAGTCTATACCTTCTCTCGGCTTTTGAACTCCATGTATTTGCCTGAAACAAGCAACCAGTCTTTAGCCGCTATCTCTTCAAGGGTGGCAGAGTAGCAATATTCCGGCACGTTTCGACAAGTTTATTTTATTTATTGCAGCATACTATTATCCAATCGAAATAAACTATCTGTCGCCTACTGCACGAACAGCCTGAAACAAGGACAAAGGATGCTCATTTCTCCTCATGACTGTTTACATTTCCTGCAATAAAGGCTTAAAATACAAATTTAAGAATAATCAGTTAAATCAACATCACGCAGGTCCGAAAAAACTTTAATGTGTCCGTTTCAGTACAACAAGAAAACAGTTCCTGCCAGTTCTTCTATCAAAGAAAGATTCTGATTTGATCGCTCGAAATCAGGCTATGGCTCCTGTTTATAGGAAAAACAGCGACTTTGCCAAACAAATAACAACAGACCTAATAAACAGCAAACGGACATCTCCCAACTTGTCATTTAGAAACAATCATACCATGTTTACCTTTCAATTTATCAGCTAAACAACAAAATCACTTTCTCATCAGGCAAACTCTAAAGCCTCATCCAGCACAAAAATCGAATATTTATTCTGCATAAAAATGCAAAATGGTCATTTCTCGCATGACTTATGCAATATTCAGCACAGTAACCGTATAGAAAAACCACGGTAACAGGATAAAAAGACCACGGAAAAGACGAATTATGACCGGCATCTCCTCGCATGGAGTTCGGCATTTCGTATTAATCAGACGGGCAACTCGCTCTTTTTCTTTCCATATTCATGCATAATTTTTCCAGATGAGCCCTCACACAAAACAACAAAAAACGTAATAAATCGTTGTATAACTGACAATTAAATTAGAATCAGTCTTTCTATACGAAAGTATTCGGAAGGAGACACAAAACAGCTCGTAAATTCGCGCATATAGACGGGTGGAAAAATCAAAATGTCAAAATGATATTTTACAAAAATACAAACCAACTGTGGAAATGGAATGCATGAGCATCGTTGAACCGCATTTTCGGTAAGACGAACCGGCTATATCTCCCCTAAAAATATTATTTTTGCAAAAAATATAGAACGACATTCATGGAAGATACCAAACACATTCAGATCAAGGACTTCAACTATGATCTGCCGGACGAGCGCATTGCCAAATTTCCGCTTCCGGAAAGAGATCAGTCCAAACTGCTCGTCTACCGGAAGGGCGAGGTCAGTCACGACGTTTTTACTTCCCTACCCGATTATCTGCCGCAAGGCGCCCTGATGGTGTTCAACAACACGCGGGTGATTCAGGCACGCATGCACTTCCGCAAGGAAACCGGCGCGCTGATTGAGATTTTCTGTCTGGAACCGGTCGCACCGCACGACTATGTGCTGATGTTCCAACAGACGGAACGGTGCAGCTGGCTTTGCATGATCGGAAATCTGAAGAAATGGAAAAACGGCCCGCTGAGCCGCACCATAGAAATCAACGGTCAGACCATCACCCTGACGGCTACACGCGGCGAAAGCCACGGTACGAGCCACTGGATAGACTTCGCCTGGAACGGCGAGGGCATTACGTGGGCCGAGGTGCTGGAAGCGATGGGCGAACTCCCTATTCCGCCCTACCTGAACCGCGAGACACAGGAAAGCGACAAGACGACCTATCAGACGGTTTATTCGAAAATCAAGGGCAGTGTGGCGGCACCGACAGCTGGTCTGCACTTCACCGAACGGGTGCTCCAGGCACTCGACGCACACGGCATCGACCGAGAGGAACTGACCCTACACGTAGGCGCCGGAACCTTCAAACCGGTAAAAAGCAAAGAGATAGAAGGACACGAAATGCATACGGAATATATCTGTGTACCGCGCCAGAGCATTGAGAAACTGATCCGCCACGGCGGCTGGTGCATTGCCGTGGGTACGACCTCGGTACGCACGCTCGAAAGTCTTTACTACATTGGAGTGACGCTGGCCAGCCATCCGGATGCTTCGGAAGAGGAACTGCACGTCAAACAATGGACTCCATACGAATATGCCGAAGCAACCCGGCCGGCCGGCAGTGCGGACAACGGCAAACCCGAAGCACTGACCACACTGCAAGCTTTGCAGCATATTCTGGATTATCTGGACCGCAACCAGCTGACCGCGCTGCATACCAGCACACAAATCATCATTGCTCCGGGATACGACTACCACATCGTGCGAATGATGGTCACGAACTTCCATCAGCCACAAAGCACCCTGCTGCTGCTCGTATCGGCTTTTGTGCATGGCGACTGGCATAAAATCTACGACTATGCCCTGGCCCACGATTTCCGTTTCCTGAGTTACGGAGACAGTTCGCTGCTGATTCCCTGAACACCGGACAAAACTTCCGGTACACATCCCGAATCAGGAACACAAATAGAATCAAGTAACAAACAACTTTATCACGCATCCTCATGATCAGTACACAAAAAGATAATCAGGAAGAAATGTTCCCTCTGGTGGACGAAGAAGGCAACATCATCGGAGCCGCCACACGCGGAGAATGCCACGACGGCAGCAAGCGGCTGCATCCGGTGGTCCATCTGCATGTATTCAACAGCCGGGGAGAAATCTATCTGCAAAAAAGACCGAAGTGGAAAGACATCCAACCGGGACGATGGGACACTTCCGTCGGCGGACATATTGACCTGGGCGAAAGTGTCGAAATGGCGCTCAAACGCGAAGCATCGGAAGAACTGGGACTGACCGACTTCACTCCTGAATTGCTGACACACTATGTTTTTGAATCTACCCGAGAACGCGAACTGGTGTTCACACATAAATGCGTCTACGACGGTGAAGTAACACCCAGTGCGGAGACTGCCGGCGGACGGTTCTGGCCGATGGAAGAAATCCGGGCCAATCTGGGCAAGGAGGTTTTCACACCCAATTTCGAACATGAATTCCAAACCATCATCGAACCAACCAATAAAGAAAACAAAGCATGAAAAGAAAATCCACAATACTGACCGCCGCGCTGATAGGCACGTTCGGTCTGGGCTGGAGCAATCTGGCTGCGCAAGATTTCGATAATTATTTTGAGGACCGCACTTTGCGTCTCGACTATATCTTTGCAGGAAACAACAAACAACAGACACTGTTTGTAGACGAACTGTGTTCCTTCCCGGGATGGGCCGGACGCCGGCATCATCTGAACGAACTGCCGCTCGAAGGCAACGGACAGATTACGGTATGCGACGTACAGACGGGCGATACCATCTACCGTCACTCTTTCTCTTCCCTCTTTCAGGAATGGCAGGGCACGGAAGAAGCCGTACGCACAGACAAGTCTTTTGAAAACACGTTTCTAGTGCCTTTCCCAAAGAATCCGGTAGACATTACCATCCATCTGACGGACAACCACCGGAAGCGTACATCAGAATTAACCCATCGGGTTGATCCGAAGGATATCCTGATCCGTCAGCTCGACCAGGCTGCCGTACCACCACACCGCTACATCCGGAAGGCCGGCGATCCGAAAAACTGTATCGACGTAGTCTTTGTGGCCGAAGGTTACCGTGAAGACCAGATGGAACAGTTTTATGCTGACTGCCAAGTGGCCACAGATGCCATTCTGAACCACGAACCGTTCACGACGCTGAAAGACCGCTTTAATTTCGTAGCCGTTGCCTCGCCATCGGCCGACAGCGGAGTAAGTGTACCCCACAACGGTATCTGGAAACGAACGGCCGTAAACTCCCACTTCGATACGTTCTATTCCGAACGCTATCTGACCACCCTGCACATCAAGGACTTGCACAACCTGCTGTGCGGAGTGCCCTACGAACACATTGTTATTTTGGCCAACACGGAAGAATACGGCGGTGGCGGTGTGTTCAACTCCTATACCCTGACTTCCTCACGCCACAGAACCTTCCGTCCGGTCGTAGTACATGAATTCGGCCACAGTTTTGCCGGACTGGCCGATGAATATTTCTACGATGATGAATTCGAACCGATGTATCCGGCTGATACGGAGCCTTGGGAACAGAACATCACGACATTGAAAAACTTCGATGCAAAATGGAAAGACCTGCTCCCGGCAGGAACTCCCATCCCGACCAAGCCGACCGGTACTGACCTCTACACCCACATCGGTGTTTATGAGGGAGCCGGATACCAGTCGAAAGGAGTCTACCGGGCCTATCAGGAATGCCGCATGAAAATCAACGATGCTCCGGTGTTCTGCCCCGTATGTGTACGGGCCATCGACCGGCTGATCCGCTTCTATACGGAAGAATAATAAACAACATATAAAAAATAAAATGGTTCTGTCATTTCCTGTATAAGAAGACATGACAGAACCATTTTTGTATATCGGTAGAAAATCCTTAAAAATTTTCTATGAACAGTCGGTTTAATAACGAACCTTATCTTCTTTTTGTTCCCAATATGTAAATGCCTTGATCGCTTCTTCAGGCAACAGACGCTCCATAGGCAATTTCCGCTCGGAATAGTCGCGGCTCAACTCATCATAGATAAAAGAATCATCAAAATCAATATTGGCAGCATCCTGTTTGGAATTTCCATAATAGACGCGATCCAGATGAGCCCAATAAATGGCTCCCAGACACATAGGACAAGGTTCACACGAAGTATACAGTTCACAGCCGCTTAAATCAAACGTATTCAACACCTGACAAGCTTTGCGAATAGCATTGATTTCGGCATGTGCCGTCGGATCCCGACAATCTGTCACCCGATTAACGCCAGTCGCAATAATTTTGTCATCCCTTACAATTATAGCACCGAAGGGACCACCTCCCCGATCTATATTCTCGAGCGAAAGCGCTATCGCTCTTTGCATAAAAAATTCTTTATCCATAAATAAATATTTCCTAATAGTCGTAAACAAACAACAAATATGACTATAAAGAAAGCCAAAATTGGCAATCTATGCAAAAAAAACAAGACTAAAAACGAAATAAACCCCACAATATCCGTGAGTTTACCATGAATAACACAACAATTGGTCAGAAAAACAGAAAATATGAAAACAAAAAAGGCAGGAATCATCCTGCCTCAATTATTTAATCAGATAATTTTCAATTAAAAGTGCATGGTCAATAAACTTACTGACAAGCTGCACCGGCATTCACGTCTTCATCACGGAAAAACATTGTTGTTCCTTTCTTGAAAAACGTACCACTTGCCTTGTTGAACTCTACTGCTGCAGCAATGACACCAACAGCAATAATCACAAACATAAATAATGCCATAGTTCTAGTTTTTTTTATTATACAATCTTTTTACCACCAACCACCGTTGGCCTTTTTCTTTTTTGTGTTACCTTTTTTGTTATCCTTGTCTCTTTTTGACATTGCAAAGATACGATGTGTTCGGACACAAAACAAATAAAAACAAGTTTATTAACAAGAGTCTGATATTTTCTTGACTTATATCAAGCCCAAAGGCATTATTTTACGTTCTGATGTCGAAATGATACTTATTTTAAGCCTTAGCGATACTTGTTCTTTTGGAAATGTGGTGTGACAACTCGATTGAAATAAATCATGGAAATAATGCAAAGCAAACTGCCAAACATATAAACCTTACCATATGAAGCATACTCTGCAATCACACCACCCGATAAAATACCAATACCGACACCGACGTCCCAGGCCGTCAAATAAGTACTGGTGGCTGTTCCCCGCTGACTGTTTGGAGCCAGATTGACATATAAGGTATTATAAGCCGGAAACATCGTTCCAAACCCGACACCCAGCATAAAAGGCACTAGAAAAAATATCCAGGCACATACTGTAGCATTCCAACCAATTACAGTTTCACAACCCGACAACAGAATAAATGCAGCAATAATCAGATAAAAGCCATAGGAAATGGTCTGGGTAACGTATCCGCGGTCTACAAACCGTCCGGCAAACAACCGACTCACTCCCATCCCGACGGCCATCAACGTAAAGAAGAAACCTGTTGGTACATCCAATCCCATCTCTCGGGCATAAATGGCCACATAATTGGTTGTAGCTCCATAAGGCACCGACAACAGTAACAGCGCAATGCTGGCCGGAATCCCCTTAACCAAAATAAACCGGTCGAGCGAAATCGGAGGACGTTTTGTAGGTTCCTTACGTGGTGCCTTGACCAGCGAAGCCATCAGCAGTCCTACCACACAACTTCCAAGTGCACAAAAGAATATTCCGTCGAACGGAACCTGATGGTCGTGCAGAAAAAGTCCAGTCATAGGACCGATACTCATGGCAATATTGTTGGTCAGTCCATAATATCCAAGTGCGGTTCCCCGACGGGCAGAAGGCGTAATATCGATGACCAGCGTATTGCCTCCTACCGTCACCGTTCCAAAAGCAATACCATGGAGCATACGCAGGAAAATGAACAGCCATAAAACACCGGCCAGAACGTAGCCCAGGAATATACATGTAAACACAATGTAAGCGGCAATATAAATCGGCTTACGGGGAAAACCGTCGTAAAGATAGCCCATAAACGGACGTACGCCGAGCGACGACACGGTATAGGCACAAAGCACCAGTCCGACAATGCTTTCGGCACAGGCAAACTGTTCTTTAAGATAAAAGGGCAAAACAGGAATTAGCAGCCAAAATCCGAAATATAAAAGGAAATTGGCTGCTAATATACAAATATAACTGCTGGTAAACAGTCGGTCAGTTTTTCCTTGTTTTGCAATCCGATCAGTTGGCTGATTCAAATTCTTCAAGGAATCTTGTGTCATTTTCTGAGAACATACGCAGGTCCTTCACCTGATATTTCAAGTTTGTGATTCGTTCGATACCCATACCGAAAGCATAACCGGTATATACTTTACTGTCGATTCCGTTTGCATCCAACACGGCCGGATCCACCATACCGCATCCGAGAATCTCTACCCAACCGGTGTGCTTGCAGAAAGAACAACCCTTTCCACCACAAATGTTACAGCTGATATCCATCTCGGCCGACGGCTCTGTAAATGGGAAATAAGACGGACGAAGACGAATCTTGGTGTCTTTGCCAAACATTTCCTGAGCAAACAGCAACAACACCTGCTTCAAATCGGTAAATGAAACGTTCTTATCGATATACAGACCTTCTACCTGATGGAAGAAACAGTGCGCACGCGCAGAAATCGCCTCGTTACGGTAAACACGTCCCGGACAGATCACGCGGATAGGCGGCTGCTGTGACTCCATGACACGTGCCTGCACAGAAGAGGTATGCGAACGGAGAATGATGTCGGGATGTGCTTCGATGAAGAACGTATCCTGCATGTCACGTGCCGGATGATCATCGGCAAAGTTCATAGAAGAATAAACATGCCAGTCGTCTTCAACTTCCGGTCCTTCGGCCAATGTAAAACCAAGACGAGAGAAAATATCCACAATCTCGTTCTTGACTATAGTCAGCGGATGGCGGGTTCCCAAAGCTATCGGATAAGCTGTACGGGTCAAATCCATATCAGAATGGCTGTGACTGCTGCATTCTACCGCTTCTTTAAGGCTGTTGATCTTGTCCTGAAGTTTGTTTTTCAGTTCATTCAACTTCATACCCACTTCCTTCTTCTCCTCTGGTGCGACATTCCGGAAATCGGCCATCAGGGCATTGATAATACCTTTTTTGCTCAGATATTTGATTCTTAAGGCCTCAACTTCTTCAGTATTCCCGGCCTTGAGGGTTTCTACTTCTTCTAAAAGTTGTTGGATTTTAGCTATCATAATTTAATCGAGTTTTATTTCTTTCTCAAAATCATTGCAAAGTTAATCAATTATACGTGAAAAAGCACTTGATTTAAAAATAAAAGCGTAAATTTGTGCGTTTTTTCAACAAAGGTAAATATCTTCCAGTTAGTATGAGGTATTTTGGATTTGAGGGGTTATTGTTGGCTTTCCTGATTGTCTCTTGCAATAACAAACAGCAGGACAGGGAAACTGTTTCAGAAACTACAATAGAACAAGATTCTGTAGAAAACTACGAAAGCGATATTTTTGACGAATCTTTATCGGAAGAAGAAGCTGAACGCTCAGACGAAAAACTGATGTGTAATGTCGATGAATTCTTCGGCGATTTTATATTTTTATTTGTCAACAACCACAAGTTGCAATTAAACCGGATCGATTTTCCGTTACCCAGCATCAAGATTATTGACGGAAAACCAGACACAACCTGGTTTGAACAAAAACAATGGATACACGACCGGATTTTCCCTGATAAGGAATACTACACGGTGTTGTTTAGCCACAAAAATCAAATGGATATGGAAAACAACACGAATCTGCAACACATCAATGTAGAACAGATTTTTTTAAACGAACGCTACATCAAGAATTATCATTTTGCCAAAGAACAAGGAGTCTGGCGACTGAATCAAATATCGTACACCTCTTTTCCACGTTCGGGAATGGAATCTTTCTTGGATTTCTACCATAAGTTCGTATCCAACGAACAATTCCAGCAACAAAGTGTAGCTGATCCGTTGAATTATATAACATCCGATCCCGAAGATGATTTTTCGACCATAGAAGGTACGCTTTCATCGGAACAATGGATGGCATTCCGTCCGGAATTGCCTCAAAAAATGATCACCAACATTTGCTATGGCCAAAAATTCGATCAACCGTCACGGATGATTTTTATCAAACGAGGCTTCTCCAGTGGTATGATGAACATACTGACATTTACCCATAAAAACGGTAAATGGAAACTAATCTCTTATGAAAACTAATTTTTATGATAGAAAGAACAAACTATTCCATGTTGCAGCATAATACTTTCGGTATTGATGCTGCAACAACTTGTTTTATAGAATATGACTCTGAAGAAGATCTTCAGGAAGTACGAAAAAGAATTGCTGTCGCCTATCATGGCCTACCAATACTGCACGTAGGAAAAGGCAGCAACTTATTGTTTCTTGAAAATTTTCAAGGCGTGATTTTACATTCCGCGATTAAAGGCATTACGGAAATTAGCCAAACAGAGAACGAAATCTATGTCCGTGCCGGTGCAGGAGAGGTCTGGGATGATTTTGTTGACACTTGTGTAAAAAGAGGTTGGGCTGGTGTCGAGAATCTATCCTGGATACCGGGAGAAGTAGGTGCAGCAGCTATTCAGAACATCGGAGCATACGGAGTAGAGGCAAAAGATGTTATTTATGAAGTGGAGTGTCTGGAACTGGCTACAGGAGACAAACGGATTTTTTCTTGCGAAGAATGCCATTATGGTTACCGGAAAAGTATTTTCAAAGAACAGTTACGCGGACAATATGCGGTTCTTTCGGTCGTATTCCGTTTGAAATGTTCTTTTACTCCAAACATCGAATATGGAGGAGTACGGAAAGCTTTGACCGAATTAGGAATAGAACCGGATAAGGTAACCATGACACAATTGCGAAATGCCATCATTGATATTAGAAAACAAAAATTACCTGATCCTGAAGTTCAGGGAAACGCCGGAAGCTTCTTCATGAACCCTGTCGTAGAAAAAGTGGTCTACGAACAACTGGCCCAACAGTATGATTCCTGTCCACATTACGACCAACCCGACGGACGCATAAAAATTCCAGCCGGATGGCTGATTGAACAATGCGGTTGGAAAGGTCAGAATCTGGGTCCTGCCGGAGTCCATAAAAAACAGGCCCTGGTACTGGTCAATCTGGGCGGAGCAACCGGAGAAGACATTGCCAGACTTTCAGAAACGATATGCAGAAACGTATACGAACGGTTTGGCATCGCCATTCATCCGGAAGTGAACTTTATCGGTAAAAACGGACTGATTGATGTCAAATAGAAAAGCGTAAATCATGAAACTCACTTTTTTAGGAACAGGAACAAGCACAGGTGTTCCCCAGATTGGCTGTAACTGTCGGGTATGCAGCAGTGAGGATCCGCGCGACAAACGCTTGCGTTGCTCTGCCTTAGTCGAAACGGATGAAACCCGTTTGTTATTAGACTGCGGACCTGATTTCCGGCAACAAATGCTGCGCATAGACTTTAAACCTTTTGACGCGGTCTTGCTGACTCACGAACATTACGACCACGTAGGCGGACTGGATGATTTGCGCCCATACAGTATTTTCGGAGACGTGCGTCTTTATGCGGCCCCAGATGTCGTACAACATTTGAAAGAACGATTGCCCTATTGTTTTGCAAAAAATAAATATCCAGGCGTCCCCAAGCTGGACTTACATTGCATTGCACCTCATGAAAAACTATATTTCAAGGATGCCGAAGTAACTGCCATCCGCATCATGCACCATGCCCAACTTCCCATACTAGGATACCGGATCAATAATTTGGCCTATATTACCGATATGAAAACCATCCCGGATTCAGAACTAGACCTTTTGAAGAATCTGGAGGTATTAGTCGTGAATGGCCTGCGTCATACACCACATAATTCACATCAAAGTATAGAAGAAGCCTGCGCATTTGCCGATCGGGTCGGAGCCCGTCAAACTTATCTCATCCACATGGGACACAACATAAATTTACATGCAGAAGAAGAACGTATGCTCCCACCCCAAATCCATATGGCTTACGACGGATTAAAAATAGAATTCTAAAATTTAGTAAAAATACAGACCAAATCTAACAAGTATTAAAAGCAGATACAATGCAGATTTTATATGTTAATAAACATAATTTTCGTGTTTTTTTTCATGATCAGCTCTTGCATTTATAAAAGAAAGCACTACCTTTGTATCGTGTTTTTCATAGTATTAGATTTAAGGTTAACAAAGGTTGGGCTTCAGCGGAAGCCCTTTTTTATTCCTGCATGCAGCGAGTGCAAGCAGGAATAATTTTTTTATACAAGTCCGTATCTTTTCTGATGAATATTATCAGTATCATCTCAACAATTCTCATATATTCTTATAAAGATTCCAATTTATAATCCTGCTTGGATTCGCTTTTGTGTCTGCTTATTGAAACGCCAATAGAAAAGCATTCCTGCAACAGTAAGCGCTACAGGAAACGCCATCCAAATTCCGGCAGATCCCCACTGGAAACCAATACCTAATATATAACTTAAAGGCAGTGAAATCAAAATATAACTGATAAATGCATAACGCATCATGGGCTTCACATCAGATATACCGCGCAATGCATTGGCAAAGTTAATTTGCAAACCGTCTCCAAACTGATAAAGAACAAATGGAAGCAGCATGCTGAGGACAATTGCATTGACAGCCTCATCCGGAGTAAAGAATGCACAAATCGTATCGCTGAACGTATAAATAGATCCGGAAAGAACAATACCGGAAACCAAAATCATGCGATAACCCGAAAATGCTGTTGCACGCACATTCTTCCAATCGTGAATACCAGTATAGTGACTGACACGAATCGCCACTGCAGCTCCAATGCCATAATAAATCATATAACAAAGCGAACTGATATTGGTCATTACCTGATGGGCGGCTAATGCAGAACTTCCAATCCACCCTTGCATAATAGCAGTCAAAGAGAAAGATGCTGTTTCCATGCCCATCTGAAGCGCAATAGGCAAACCCAAACGATGCAGTTGCATACGTAAAGCTCCATTATGGCCTCCTTTATGGAAACCTTCGCGATATAAAGAAAAGTTCTTATGGAAATAAAGCAAGCCAAACATGATCAACAACATAAATATACGCGAAAGACATGTAGAGACACCCGCACCAAAAAGGCCTAATTCCGGGAATGGTCCCAAGCCATAAATCAAAACAGCATTTCCGATGATATTAAAGACATTTGCGCCCAACATTATCCACATCGCAATCTGCGTTTTTCCAATTCCGTCTGTAAACTGTTTGAAAGCATTAAACAATATTTGGAATGGAAGCGAAGCCAAAATAACGAGGTAGTACGGACGAATAAGCGGAAGTAACTCTTCTGGCTGTCCCATCTTATCCAACAAAAAATACAAGACACTTAAGAAACTGACAAGAACCAAGGCCAGAATGCCATTGGTCTGCAAGCTACAACGCAACGAACGCCCGACTTCAAAATAATTCTTCTGAGCATGAAAAGCACCTACAACCGGAGTCAGTCCATAAGAATATCCCATAGCCAAAATAAGAATCAAAAGCATGACATTGTTGACAAATCCAGCTGCAGCAAGAGCCTGTGCGCTATATTGTCCGGTCATTACCGTATCGGCCAATCCCTGAACTATCGTACCAATCTGTCCGACAACAATCGGAAATCCAAGAGAAATCAGAGCTAAAACATGTTTCTTATAACTTATCATTGGTGTATTTATTTGCTGATTCATATTCAAAAACAATCTAAATTAGGCTAAAAGTCCGCAAAGATACAGATATTATCCTAACCATTCAAATCGTTTTTTTGATTAACTTTGCCAGAAATAAGAAAAAGAAGAAAGTTCTTATGAAAATTGCCTTAGATTTGCACACGCATACAATCGCTTCGGGCCATGCGTATAGTACTATTCAAGAAATGGCCCAAGCAGCAGCAGAAAAGAATCTGAAATTTTTAGGTATTACCGAACATGGACCTCTTGTTCCCGGAGCACCGGATCCGATCTATTTTCGCAATCTCTATTGTATTCCCAAAATCATATATGGGGTAAGAATCTTACACGGAGCAGAATTGAATATCAAAAACCTGGAAGGCCAACTGGATTTGGACGAGAGCTATTACAGCCGGTTTGACCATGTGGTTGCCGGAATCCACAAGATGTGTTTCTGCGGAGGGAATCGGATACAAAATACGGAAGCAGTATTGGCCACCATGCATAACAAACGGGTAAATATCATCAGTCATCCCGCAGACGGTGCAGCCGATCTTTGTCTGGAAGAGCTGGTCAAACATGCAACAGAAACGAAAACCTTACTGGAAGTTAACAACAGTTCATTAAATCCCATTCGTAAAAACCCAGTAGCAAGAGCCAATAATATTGAATTGCTCAAACTATGCAAAAAAATGGATGTTCCTGTCATTTTGGGAAGTGATGCACACATTTCCTTTTCTATCGCAGACTATGAACGTCTCTGGCCCTTAATCGAAGAAACAAACTTTCCTCATGAACTGATTGTCAATGATCAGATACAAAAGTTTAATGCATTTACCGGATTGAATATCATTTACGAGACTTAATGTCACGATGCTAAGAAAGTTTCATTATCGGTAAAAACATCAAAAACAGACAAGGTTGTGCGCAAAACAAATAAGTTTTCACACAACCTTGTCCATTAAATATACTTCTTATAAAAAAGTTTTTTATCAGTAAAGTAATGCTTGATCCAAGCCACAGCCAACCATATAGGCAAAGCCAATTCAAACCAATGAAATATAACGTGACACGTTCCTGCCTGAAAAGCACGACTCGTTTGATGATACCACTTGTCCTTTATTCCACATAACACTAAGGTCAAAACAAAATAGACACCCGTCAGTATCCAGTTTTGCCCAATGATACTCCCTAATATTCCAACCAGAAAGCACAAGTAAAATAACCATGGTATCAACAACCCGGCAAAAAACCGTAAACGGTACATCATTTTCCGATTTAAATAATGCGCTGTCTCCAATTCAAAAATACGTTCTTGTTTACATTGTTTGCGACCAGGAAATTCGCGCATAAGAAACGTATCCGGCAACAAACATACGGCCGTATTTTGATGATTGCTCTGATGGTTTACAAGAATCTCTTCACCTCCATAATTTAAATTACAGCATGATGCAAAACCATTGTTTTGGATAAAGCAACTCTTACGGTAAAACAGGTTACAGAGAGAGGCATGATAAGCCGGATGATCCATACACCAGGACAAGGAATACATTTGCCGATAGAACTGGATGAACATTTCCTTTTTGGGAGTTTTATCCAATGCAAAATGGGTATACCCAAACACGATATCCTTATCTGACGTTAAAAAAACAGCCATGGATTTAAGCCAACAACTGCTACTTGGAACGCAATCAGCCGAACCGATCAATATCCATTCATAATGTGCCGACTTTATCCCCAAAGTCAAAGCTAAATTATGTTTACTGACATAACGTGCAGAATCCGGAATAAAAGTATGCCGTAAGTGGTCATACTGTTTTTCGAATTTTTCCAGCAAGGCTAGTGTACCGTCTGTCGAATTTTGGTCAACAACAATTATTTCAAATCTCTCGTATTCCTGATTCAACAACAAAGGCAGATGATGCGCCAGCTGATCTTCTGCGTTAAAAACTGGAAGAACGATAGAAATTCCGACCGTCTTCGCAGTCTCGTTGGAAATAGCCGTCGCCTTATTATCATCAATTTGCCGCTTCTGTTCATGCAACAGACGCAAATAAGATAAACTATACCATAAATGTACTGCCCACATAAGAATAAATCCAATGCAGGCAGCTATTTGTTCTGTTTGATTCAGAAAAGTCATTTCTTATGATGCAAAATCTTCTGTAACATAACCGACAGGAAGTTCTCTGCAATTATATTTTGAAGCCATAATCTCCCCGTAGGCACCAGCTGAACGTAAAACAATCAAATCACCGCGATGACATCTGTTCAACTTATATCCTTTAGCAAAAACATCACTGGATTCACAAATCGGACCGACGACATCATAGACAGCCAATTCTTCATCACTGCTCAGATTCTCTATCTCGTGATATGCCTGATATAAGGCAGGACGTATCAAATCGGTCATACCAGCATCCAGTATCGCAAATTGTTTGGTCGTAGCCTGCTTAACATATAAGACACGCGTGATCAGATTACCACACTGTCCGACCACGGCACGTCCCAATTCAAAGTGCAAATGCTGTCCGGGTCTTAAGTTCAGATGCTGGCTATAGGTGTCAAAGTAATCTTTAAAGTCCGGAATCGGATGATCTACAGGATGCTGATAGTCAATTCCAAGTCCTCCACCGACATTGATGTTTTTCACTTCGATGCCTTGAGCCTCAAGTTTTTCCTGCAACTGGTTAATCCGGCCGCACAATGTCGAAAAGTCTTCCATTTCGAGGATTTGCGAACCGATATGGAAATGCAGTCCCACAAAAGCCACATGCTCCAGTCCGGCCGCGATCTGAATTACCCGCTCCATATCCTCCATGGCAATACCAAACTTATTCTCGGCCAAGCCGGTGGTGATATTAGCATGCGTATGGGCGCCTACATTAGGATTGATACGGAAAGAAACGCGTGCCGTTTTTCCTTTTGCCGCAGCCAGTTCGTTAATGACTTCCAACTCGGCAATACTCTCCACGTTGAAATAGGCAATCTCTGCATCCAGACCGAGATTGATTTCCCAGTCCGACTTACCGACACCGGCATAGACAATCTCATCGGCCGGAAAACCGGCATCGAGACAAGCCTGAATTTCTCCACCACTGACACAATCTGCACCAAATCCGGCTTCCTTGATTATTTTCAGAATCTTGGGATTCGCATTAGCCTTCACGGCATAATGCAGATGATAGTGTTCGTGCTTTCCGATTTCCTCCTTAATTGCCGCGAGTGTATTTCTCAACAGTTCGGAATCATAATAATAGAAGGGGGTTCTTACCCCCTTGAATTTATCTATTGGAAAATTTCCTTTCATATATTATTATTTATTGAAGAGAGTATCACTAAGGGCCTGCAAAGTGCGTTTCTTGTCCTCACCTTTCACCAGGAAAGAAATGTTATGATTGCTGCCGCCATAGGAAATCATTCTCACCGGAATATTTTTCAATGCTTCGGTTGCCATAGTCTCAAAACCTACATTATTCCAGTCCAAATCACCGACAACACAGATAATACACATATCCTCATCAACAGTAACCGTTCCATATTTCATCAAATCAGCAATAATATCTTTCAAATAAGACTTGTTGTCGATTGTAACCGAAACGCCCACCTCCGATGTACAAACCATATCAATGCTTGTCTTATAGCTTTCGAAAATCTCAAATACTTTGCGCAAGAACCCATGAGCCAACAGCATACGACTGGACTGAATCTGGATAGACACAATGTTATCCTTGGCAGCTACAGCTTTGATCACACCCTTCTGAATCTTATTATTGATAATTGTACCCGGAGCAGTCGGATCCATTGTATTCAGGAGACGAACCGGAACACCTGCAAATTTAGCCGGTTGAATACAAGTAGGATGCAAGATTTTTGCTCCAAAATAAGCCAGTTCTGCAGCTTCCTCAAAATGCAGCTGGCGTACAGGTTCCGTGTGCTCTACAATACGTGGATCATTATTATGCATGCCGTCAATATCCGTCCATATTTGTATTTCCTCAGAATCAAGTACAGCTCCGATAAGACATGCCGTATAGTCAGAACCTCCACGCAACAGATTATCAACCTCGCCATACGCATTACGACAAATGAATCCCTGTGTGATATAGATTTCATATCCCGGATTCTGTTCCATGATTGCTCTGGTCTTCTCCTTGATATAGTTTACATCAGGTTCAGCATTCTTATCCGTACGCATAAAATCCAATGCAGGCAGAAGAACCGTCTTCACACCACATTCTAACAGGTAATTCGTCACCATGTTAGTACTGATGATTTCACCTTGTGCCAAAATGATTTTCTCTTCGAAGGAAGTAAACATCACTTTGGTAAACGTACGCAAATAGTCGAACTCCTCTTTCAAAAAGCTCAAAGTCTTATTCTTATATTCCTCAGTTGCATAAAGTTCCTCAACATGATCCAGATACTTCTGCTCCAACCGGTTAATAATATTGTTGGCTCCTTCCGGATTCTTTTTGTATAAATAATCAGAAATCTCTACCAATGTGTTGGTTGTTCCGGACATGGCAGAAAGGACAACGATTTTAGCTTCACCGTCACTTGTAATCAATTTACAAACATCCTTCATTCTTTGAGCAGAACCGACAGATGTTCCTCCAAATTTCAAAACTTTCATACTAATTACTTATTTTATATTTTACTTTATTCTATAATTATCTGTACATTCGTCAATCGTTCCGTCGTGGCAACAATATACAATTCCCGGGAAATCCTGTATCAAGGCTTCATTGTGGGTACTTAAAATTACCGCCGTACCATTTTTACAGACTGAATGAAGAATCGCAACTGTCCGTTTACCCGTTTCAACATCCAAATTGGCTGTAGCTTCATCTGCAATAATCAGTTTCGGATGATTCAATAAAGCCCGGGCAATACAAATTCTCTGCTGCTCACCTCCCGACAACTGATAAGGCATTTTATCTTGTTTCTCCGTCATTTCCACCAACGAAAGTACCTCTTTGATTCTTTGCTCCCGTTCCTTTTTTTTCTTCCAGCCGGTAGCTTTGAGTACAAAATCCAAATTGGCTTTGACAGTCCTGTCCGTCAACAGTTGAAAATCTTGGAAAACAATCCCCAATTGTCTTCTCAATTCCGGAATCTGCTTTCGTTTGATTCCATTCATTTTGAATCCGACAACTTCCGCTTTACCCTTTTTAATATCAATCTCAGCATAAAGTGTCTTGAGTAACGATGTTTTTCCGCTACCCACTTTACCGATTATATAAATGAACTCACCCTCACTGGCTTGAAAATTAATTTCATTCAGTATGATATGTTCATTCTGGCATACATCTACTTTTTCGTAATTGACGAGCATATTTCTACGCTAAAATCCGTTATGTAGTTGATTAATGCTTTTTCCATCCGGGTTTATGACGTTTCTGCAGTTCTTCAGCCAATTGTTCTATACGCAATCCTTTCGACGTCAGCAGAACAATCAAATGATAAAACAAATCAGATCCTTCATAAATCAATCGTTCATTGGTTCCGTTAACAGCCTCAATGACAGCTTCAAGCGCTTCTTCTCCAACTTTTTGTGCCATCCGGTTGATACCATCCTTAAATAAGCTGGTCGTATAGGAACCTTCCGGCATTTCCTGATAACGGGTTTCAATAAAATCCTGCAATTCACTCAGGAAGCACAATGGATTCGTCTCATTCTTTTCACCCCAGCAGGTATCCGTTCCTTTATGACATACAGGACCTACCGGGTTTACTTTAATCAACAGTGTATCGTCATCACAATCATTCTTAATTGAAACAACATTCAGAAAATTTCCGCTTTCCTCTCCTTTTGTCCACAGTCTTTTCTTAGTCCGACTATAAAAAGTCACTTTGCCCGTTTCCAACGTTTTGTCGAAAGCCTCCTGATTCATATAACCGAGCATCAGGACATTCTTCGTGTTGTTATCTTGAATGACAGCAGGCACGAGCCCACCCATTTTCTCAAAATCTATTTTCATGAAATCTTATACTAATTATTTGTTTTTTCAATTATATTCTGACCTGAATGCCTTCTGCCTTCAAATAAGCCTTCAGTTCTGGAATTGCAATCTCACCGAAGTGAAAAACACTGGCTGCCAATGCTGCATCGCTCTTGCCATAAAGGAACGTATCCCGAAAATGCTGCATGCTACCGGCTCCTCCTGAAGCTATAACCGGAATGGTCAGCTCCTCAGACAATCTGGCCAATGCCTCATTGGCATATCCATTCTTCACTCCATCATGATTCATCGATGTGAAAAGAATCTCTCCGGCACCACGCGAGCATACTTCTCTGGCCCAGTCAAAAAGATTTCGTTCCGTAGGAATTCTCCCGCCATTCAAATAACAGAACCATCCCTCGGAAGTTTCCTTGGCATCAATAGCCACCACACAAACCTGCGATCCAAAATGCTTTGCAATCTCATCGATCAGTTCCGGTCGTCTCAAAGCAGCCGAATTAATACTAACCTTATCCGCTCCGGCATGCAACAAACGGTCCACATCGGCAAGTTCATTGATTCCACCACCGACCGTAAAAGGTATAGAAATCTCTGCTGCAACGCGTTGCACCAATTCCGTAAACGTTTTCCGACCTTCGTGACTCGCTGTGATATCGAGATATACCAACTCATCGGCTCCTTGCATACTGTATGCTTTACCCAATTCTACAGGATCGCCGGCATGACGGAGATTCACAAAATTGGTTCCTTTCACTGTTTGTCCGTCTTTAATATCGAGACAAGGTATTATACGTTTTGCCAATGCCATACACTATATCTGATTTTCAGCCCATCTGGCTAATTCATTCAACTTAATCCGTCCTTCATAAATTGCCTTTCCGAACACAACTGCCGGAATATGGGCATCATTTAATGTCTGAATATCTGCCAGGCACCCCACTCCTCCGCTCGCTATCAGTTTACATTCCGGAAAAGTTTCCATAACTTCCTGATACAAAGCAACAGAAGTTCCTTGCAACATACCATCCTTACTGATATCCGTACAGAGCACCTGCTGTACTCCCTGCTCCAGAAAATTCTTCAGAAAAGGAATAAGCTCCTGTGCACTTTCTTCCTTCCATCCGTTGATGGCTATTTTCCGATCCCGGACATCAGCCCCCAAAATGACACGTTCAGCGCCATATTGCTGTAACCAACTAAGAAACAAATCCGGACTCGTTACTGCCACACTGCCAATCGTCACCATACCGGCACCACTTTCGATCGCAATGCGAACATCCTCATCAGTTTTGATACCACCACCAAAATCGATAACCAGACCCGTAGCGGAAGCAATCTGTTCCAACACGCGATAGTTAACGATATGTTTCGACTTGGCTCCATCCAGATCTACTATATGCAAACGTCTGAATCCATATTCCTCAAACTCACGGGCAACAGCCAGTGGATCCTCGTTATACACTTTCTGTGTGGCATAGTCTCCTTTAGTCAGTCGGACACATTTTCCACCAATAATATCTATTGCAGGTATTAATTCGATCATAGTTTACAGAAATTACAGATCCAAAAAATTCTGAAGTATTCGCTCTCCTACGCTACCGCTCTTTTCCGGATGAAACTGCGTCGCGTAGAAATTACCTTGATGCAAGGCGGCACTAAACGGTACAATATAATCGGTCGTAGCACATGTCACAGAAGACAGAGGTACATAATAACTATGCACAAAATAGACAAATTCGTCTGTACCAAATCCTTTAAACAAATCGCCTTCAGTATGAGACAAAGTATTCCATCCCATATGAGGAACCTTATCTTCATGCCGTGAAGGACGGAACTTCAACACATCGACATCGAATATCCCCAGACAATCTACATCACCCTCTTCCGAATGCCGACACATCAGTTGCTGTCCGATACAAATACCTAGAACCGGCTGTTTTAGCTGACGGATCAATTCATCCAAATGACGTTCCCGAAGATAAGCCATCGTACTCTTTGCTTCTCCCTGACCGGGAAAGAGGATTTTATCCGCACGCAACAACATTTCCGGATCATCCGTAACGGTAGGCGTCACCCCCAATCGCTTCATCGCATGAACGACTGAATATATATTTCCTGCATTGTATTTTACTATAGCAACTTCCATTCCATTGTTTTTTAATGCCGTTTGGCGCAAAGATACGAAAAAAAAGTATCAGATTTTATCGTTTTGCAAAAAAAGTATGAGTTTTGTCATCAGCATTACAACAAACCTGCTCCTTATATAATAATAATAAAAGAAATAGAACTACCATTTTTCTATCAAAAACAGTAGTTCTATTTGCAAAATGTCAATCTTGCATCTATTTTATTTTATGCAATACCAGATGTTTTTGGATAATTTCGGGCAGATCCTCCGGATAATGGCTAACCATCACCAGCGTTTTATGTGGTCGCCGACAGAAGACCGTTATAATATCCTTCACCAATTTCCGGTTGGTACAATCCAAACCATGCAAAGGTTCGTCTAAAATCAACAAATCCGGATCCTTGACAAAAGCACGAGCCAAAAGGCATAACCGCTGTTCGCCACTCGACAGTTTCAAGAAAGTCCGGTCAGCCAGATGACGGATACCAAAAATATCCATCCACATTTCACACGTGACTCTCTGTTCCGGTTTCGGCTTTACATATAATCCCACAGAATCATTCAACCCGCTGGCAACAATATCAATAGCGGGCAAATCCTTCAAATATGCACGATGCATTTCCGGGCTCACGTAACCGATATGTTTTTTGATTTCCCAGATACTTTCTCCCGTACCTCTTTTCTTTCCAAACAAGGCTATATCACAAGCATAGGCCTGCGGATTATCCGCACAAACCAAACTGAGTAAAGTTGACTTTCCCGAACCGTTTTCTCCTTCCAAAGCCCATTTCTCTCCTTTTTTTACAGTCCAGTTTAAATCTTTAAGAATTGCTCTCTGACCGTAACGGATACTCACTTGATTGAAAACTAACACCGGATCGCCATCTTTTTGTTTCTCCTCTCCTGAACAATCGGGTAAGTTCCCGATAATAGTCTGAAGCTTTTCAGAGAGGTTTTCTACATTCCGGTCCTTCCATTCGGCCCGGTAATTGCTCCGGCTAATCTTGGGAAAGACAGTCAGATCTTCTACCGGAACAACATGTGTAATAAAATCGGGAATATCATCTGTTCTGGAAAGCACCAATATAATCTGAAGACCGATATCCCGAATCAACAGTTTCAGAAGTTCTTTCAACTGTTCCCGTGTAGTACTGTCCAAACCGATAAAAGGATTATCCAAAATCAATACACGCGGGTCAGCAAACAAAGTTCTGGTCAATTGAAATTTCCGCAATTCACCACTCGACAAAAAGATAATTTTTTTATCTAATAGCGTATCCAGATGAAACAAGGTATACAACTTCTCTTTCAGCTGTATCTTCTGCTCATTCGCCCTCCGGACTTCATCTTCATTCATCCCGAATCCAGCACTTTTCAAAGATGCCTGAAATGCCTGCTCCAATAACTCCTGAACCGTAGGCATGGAATCATCCACATCATGCTGATTCCAGCGCTGCTGATAATAATAAGTACTGTCATTGTCGCCATAGGAGTCACGGAAAGACATAAACTTAACATGATCACTCACCAATTTATATGGCGAGGATCCAAAATCATATTTCACTTCATTCATCAATAAAGGCAATCTGCCGACTATAATATCTGTCAGTCGGGACTTGCCGCTGCCGTTCGGACCTACAATCGCGATTTGCTCTCCCTCATCAATCAGAAGGTCAACCGGTTGATTCATCCGATATAAAGGATGTCGCGTTATTCCGTTTTTTATCTCAATAGTATGCCGCATGATAGCTAAAATTTATTTTTTGACCTTATCCGGATTTTTATTGATAAAATCTTTCCAACTGCTGTATGCCTTAGATATATTCGGCTTACCTTTCTGTAAATAATGACAATAAGCTGCTGCCAGTCCGTCCGTTGCATCCAGAAAAGGCAACATGGAACTCTCGGGAATCTTCAACATACGTTTCAACATATCCGCCACTTGCTCCTTGCTGGCCTGTCCATTACCCGTTATTGCCATCTTTATCTTCAAAGGAGCATATTCCGTGATGGGGATATCCCGATGAATAGCCGCAGCAATTGCCACCCCCTGAGCACGCCCTAGTTTCAGCATACTCTGTACGTTCTTTCCGAAAAATGGAGCCTCTATGGCCAGTTCATCCGGATGATAAGCATCGATAATCCCTATCAAACGCTCAAAAATACGACCTAACTTCAAATATGGATCAGTGTATTTCCGCAAATCGATAACCCCCATAGTCACCATCGTTGCCCGATTCCCTGCAACACTCAGAATACCGTAACCCATAATTGTTGTACCAGGGTCGATACCCAAGATTATTGTTTCCGGTTTTGAAATGGATATCATGCCTCGTCTATCACCTCCATCAAAGTAGTAAAGGCAACTACTTTCTGATCAAAGATCTTCAACATCTCTTCATGAAGCGCTACACCGTACTGCTTATACCATTTATGAAGTGCGGCCGAATCTTCCACTTCGAACTGCAATGAAAAACATTCCGAATCTTCATCATGATGCGAAAGTATCTTACATAATCGGGCGTTATGCAGAATAGCTCCCTCCAAAGCCCGTGGAATATATGCCTGATGAATCCAAATGACAAAATTCCGGGCATCGTTAAAATCTACCTGAAAGGTTATATTATAAACTAACATAAAACTACTTTTTAAAAATTCCGTGAGGGCAAAGTTACAATAAAAAAAAGAAAAACCGGATCAAGCTATTGTTTCTCCATGCTAATTAATGCTTTTTTATGTGGATTCAGCCTGATTTACAGATTAAAATACTAACTTTGCAGACAAATATCAACCATAAAATGCAGAAGCAATGAAGAAGATTTTCATTTTATCCGTATTGTGCATGATCGCACTGACCAGTGTTTTTGCCCAAGCCACAGATGACAAACAAGCCGAAATCAAGTTCGAAAAAACAACCTACAATTTTGGAACATTTCCTGAAAAAGATGGAAAAGTAAGTTGTGTTTTCAAATTCAAAAACACAGGAAATGCCTCCCTGATCATCCATCAGGCGATTGCTTCTTGTGGATGTACGGTGCCCAAATATACTAAAGAACCAATCAAACCGGGTGAAAGCGGAACCATAGAAATCCATTACAACGGAAAAGGCCGAAATCCGGGTTATTTCAAAAAATCCATAACCGTACGGACCAATGCCAAAAATAAAGTGACGCGACTTTATATCGAAGGCACCATGAACAAGGATTAATCAAACAGTTCACAACACGACATGAATATAAAAGCTATTTTTTTGGATATTGACGGAACATTGGTTTCCTTCAAAACACATAAAATACCCCAATCAACACTTGATGCCGTGGCTGCCATTCGCAGCCGTGGCATCAAAGTTTTTATAGCAACTGGACGGCCGATACTTTACATTAATAATCTGACCGGGCTGGAACATGACGGAATGGTTACGGCAACGGGAGCTTATTGTATAGACCGGGACGGTCATGTTATTCAAAACCGATGTATCCCCAAAACAGACATAGCCCGTGTGGTAAACTATTTGGAAAACCATCCGGACGAACGCCTTCCCATCATCTTTATCAGTGCCAACGAAATGTTCCTGTCGCAATATATCGACTCACTCGAACAAATCGCTCAATTTCTGAATATCCAGACTCCTCCAACCCGCGAAATCCGTTCTGCACTGGATATGGACGTTTTGCAAATGATCACCTTTCTACCTGCCGACCGCCAACAACGTTTCATGGATGAACTTATGCCGGAAAGTTCTGCCATGCGCTGGCATCCGGCTTTTATGGACGTTATAGCAAAAGGGATCAGTAAAAGCAACGGTATCGATGCCATACTGGCAAAAGAAGGGATCAGCCTGCAAGAAACAATGGCATTCGGCGACGGAGGTAACGATATTGACATGCTGAAACATGTCGGATATGGTGTCGCCATGGGAAACGCCGCAGACGACGTAAAACAAGCGGCCGATTATGTCACAACTGAAATTGACAACGACGGCATTGCGCATGCCTTGAAACATTTTGGATTGATTTAAGCATTATCATAATGCGTCAGACCAGAAATAGGATTGCTCCCGATATTTTCAGAGCAATCCTATTTCTTTCATCATCTGTCCATAAAATTCTGCCTTCTTTTCCAACTTCATCGGATAAGCCCGCGAACTGGACGGCATCCGGTAGAGTCGCATATGTCGGTCTTCAAATATAAAATCTGAAAAAGTTCCGATTGAAGGCTCCTGAATTGAAAACATTTCCAGCAACGTATCCGTAGCTTTTTGGCCTGTTGTTACAACAGCGCTACATTGCGGAATCTGTCTCAGCAACAAACCGACATCGGTAATTTCCACCACATCCAAAAATTTATCCGAAGCATTATCCTGTAAACGGCGCACAGCACAAGCTGTGTCATAAAGAGCGATCCCCTTCTCATTAAGAAAATCAACGATAAGTTCTTTCCGAAATCTCTTTCCCTCAAGATCTACAAAATAATTTTTATCTTTAAAAAACAAATATCCCATAATCCGCCACATGTCATTGATCAGATTCGGATAAAAGAAATCAATACTCCATCTTTTCTTTTGAGGTGGAAAACTGCCCAACATCAGCAATCGTGCGTTAGACGGCAGAAATGGCTCTAGCGGATGCTCTTCTACAGGTATAAAATCCAGATCCGGTTCGAATTGCACGCCGCTATCGTTCTTCTTTGTTTGTAAAGGGTTCATAAAAATCTGAATACTTTAGCGTATCTAAAAAATTAAATTTATATTGTTGTTGCAAAAATACAAAAAGAGAGTTTGAAAACAGAGAGAAAATAAAAGAAAACCATTACATTTGTAACCAAACAAAACCGAAAAACATGGAGAAAGCAGAAAAACCCAAAAGATTCAGACGAACTAAAGCTGATATTGAAAACGGCATCATACAAGCGGCAGAAAAAGTCATCTTGGCGAAAGGTTTTGCCAAGGCCACCGTATTAGACATTATAAAACAAGCAAAAATAGAACCGGTTACGTTCTATCTAAGATACAGAAACCAGGAAGATTTCTATAACTTCTTTACACAAAAATACGATTATTGGCTTCAGGACAGTCTCGGTGAATCTCAAAGCGAAGCCTATACAGAAGACAGGTTTACCAAACTTCTGAAAACATTACTAAACACATTGAAAAACGAATCGATCATACTGGAACTGTTGCGTTGGGAGGCAACAGAAGCCAACGACATCACGCGACGCACTGCGTATACCCGAGAGCAAACCACAATACCGCTCGTAAAAGGATATGAACGCATCTTTGAAAATACGAATCTGGATATTGCAGCCATTTCCAGTATAATGGTAGCTGGAATCTATTTCCTGAACCTGCATAAAAAATGTGCTCCTTTCTGTGGTATTGATCTCACGACAGACGAGGGCATGCAACGTATAAATCAAGCAATAGATCAAATGGCACATCTCCTGTTTCAAAACACGTCGTCAACCGACCAGGAGATAAGAAAACGGGCAGATTCATCGCCAAACGCAGATAGTTCCGAACAATAGACAAAAATGAGTTGGGCATCTGATTTGTACGAGTTGAGCATTTCATACAAATCAGATGCCCAACTCATTCTGACCAATTAAAGACAAATTTGTATATGCCACAGACAACTGAAGACGGGTATTTATTACGACAAGCCAACCCCGACCATATCCCCTTGATTATCGCTCTAATACTAAAGACAAAATCCGAAATGGACCATCCAGACTGGTTTGCCGTAGACGAAGCCTATCTGCAACAAACTTTATATAAAAAAAACGCCTGGATTTTTGAAGCGACAGACCGTCTGCAGGAAATTACAGCAGCCGTTGTTGCCCTTTACCCAGTTCCACTCACCGATCATCTTGGTCAAGATGCAGGTCTGCCCGAAACGGAATGGGACAAAGTAGCCTATATTGATCTGGCAGCTACACGGCCTGAAGGGCGCGGCCATCGGCTTCAGTTTCGTCTGATGAGGTACGCAGAACAGTTTTTATCCAAAATAGGAACTGCCTATCTGCTCTGTACCGTCCATCCCGACAAT
The DNA here is from genome assembly GCA_944320775.1 of uncultured Paraprevotella sp. GTDB lineage: Bacteria > Bacteroidota > Bacteroidia > Bacteroidales > Bacteroidaceae > Paraprevotella. The sequence goes on from CALUIV010000004.1 coordinate 112,476, forward strand.
CAGCCATCAAGAAGAAGTATAGAAAAAGCAGGATTTTCCTGTCAGACAATCGTCAAAAAATACGGTGGTCTGCCACGCTGCATCTATATGAAAAAAATCTAATCGCGGTATTCCTTGCGTTTGTGGAAATTCAAGCCCACATAAAAATTCAGCGTCCCAAATACGTTATTAACCTGAAGGCGGTGATGCTTGAAGTTATAACCGTGAACAATCAACGACATGCCGGCAAAACGCTTTGTATTGTTCCAGACAACACCCATTCTGCCCGTAAAATTAATATTCACATTGTCCATACTGAAACGGTCATTCACCACGGAATAATCTGTTTGCCCCTGATCCGACAGATAACTGGTCTTACCATGAGTTTTAGCATAACCAATGGTAGGCGTCATAGAAATATTGAATAAAAAATTCTTTTTGAACACCCAGTTATAAGCATACCCAAAAGACAAGCCAACATCCCAGTATTTCAGATTATTGACCTTAAACCCATTCCCCAACGGATGTTCCGGATTCTCCAACATACCTTCAGGCAATTCGTCATAATTAAACTTCATTTCGTGAAGTGTACAGGAAAAACCAATCTTCCACGATCCGCAACTTTTTCGCTGTACTGTGCTTTGAGCATAGGCTGCCGGATAGGAAAAACGACGATGATTGAATATATAATAAGCATTGATGCCCGTAATACTGTTCCGAATACCTTTGAATTCCTGGCCTTCATACTGTGTAGCATCTTCGCCGAAACCCCGGATGTGATTTAAACGGAAGTCATCACCCGTACGGCGATAAATCAGATCACATCCGACAGCTGCACTATACAAGCATAATTCAAACTCTGTTTTTTTCGACTTATGCCCCTTTCCAAAGGAATTGACATCAAACGTATAACCGAAAAACAGCCAACGCCATCCCAAATAGGGTCCAAAACGAATCGCAGGTCGCGGCGTAAAAAGCAAAGACTGATTATAATCATTACTGGCCAGACGATATGTTTCATAGCAATTCGTGTTCTGCACCATAAAGGCCCAATTGTAATAATTGGGAGTAACGTAAGTGGAATCTGTTTCGGAAAAGAAATCAATAACCCGCGTAAAAAAACTTTTCTGGGCCGCAACAGAATCTTCCGACACATTTAAAATGCCGGAATTGATTTCCTGAGCTCCAACCATACGACAGAATCCCAACAAGAACAGAAACAGACAGAACCGACAATGCTTCATATTCTACTCCAAACTACAGTTTTCCTAATATTTTATCCAGGACCCAATTGACCGGTGTGGCACTGACACTGTCACAATCACAAATAGAAAGATTCTGTAAATGCTCTACAACCTTATGAATCAAAGGTAATTGAACATGCTCCGGATTTGGTATAACAATTTCTTCACGCCCTTTTTCCGTATGTAAAGCAATCGGCTCATAAGTAAAGACAGAAAAACAGACTTGTCCCTTGTCGCCGATAATCTCAATACGATCGGTACGGGCTGATTCGTGAGCGACAAAACACCAGGAACCTGACCCAGGGATCCCATCAGGGAACTGGAAACTTGCACTCACTGTGTCTTCCGTTGCATACAAGCCACCACGATTGGCACAAAAGCCCTGTACTTTTGTAATCGGTCCGAACATTTCCTGCAACAAATCCAACTGATGAGGAGCCAAATCATAAAAATATCCTCCACCGGCAATGTCGCGTTGTACACGCCAGGGTAAATTCTGACTGTTATAGTCCAAATCACGGGGCGGCACTGCAAAACGGATCTGCACATTCAGCACTTTGCCTATTACACCGCTCTCCACCAGTTCCTTAACTTTATGGAAGTAAGGCAGATAACGCCGGTAATAAGCAACGAAACACGGTACACCTGTTTGGGCCGAAATCCGATTGATACGGGCACATTCTTCATAATTGGCCGCCAAAGGCTTTTCAACGTATACAGGCTTACCGGCCTTCATGGCCATAATGGCAAAAGTAGCATGAGACGACGGCGGAGTTGCAATGTAAACTGCATTCACTTCCGGATCGTTAATCAGTTCCTGCGCATCCGTATACCATTTCTTAATGTTGTGCCGCTCAGCATAAGAACGGGCACGTTCCTTATTCCGGCTCATTACGGCCTCTATTTTTGAACCGGGGACAATATTAAATGCCGGGCCACTTTTTTTCTCAGTCACTTCACCGCAACCGATAAAGCCCCATTTGATCATATTATTTTCAGCCATAACACTCTGGTGATAAAATTTGTTATCTACACGCAAATATAATAATTTTTGGGTATATTTGCTTCGTATATCAAAAAATCTTATCTACATAAAATGATGAACGACAAAATGGAAAATGCAGGCATATTTTTTAAGAACAGGAGTTACTCTTCCTGCGTTCACGAAGGCCTGAAACTGGGCATACAGAACTTTCTGACTCTGCTGCGTAACGTATGGCCTACAATGCTGGTCACTTCTTTAGTGACTGCTGCTGCATCTTTAACGATCGGAAAATTTCTTCCTTATCTGGTTTCATTTATTGGAAAAGCAGACAGTACTCTGATGCTCTTCGGTATTTTTATGTTGCTCAAACTCGTCATGTTACTGGCTGGCAGCATCTATTTAGGACATCTGTTCCTATTAATCCGAAAATACCATGAGTTACAGTTTTTCCCCATACTATCCCTAAAAGAAACCTGGCCGGAACTGAAAGGTTTATGGGGCAGATCATTCTCATGGCTGCTTGTCTTTTGGGTGATCAGTTTCGGTTCATTCGCGATTTTCCACTACACGGCTGGCTGGACCTGGTGGTCATTTCTTTTCGATCTGATCATTCTGCTTGTATTTTCTATACCCTATCTTTTTTCCGGCGTCGCCTGTCTGTTCGATCAGACTAACCTAAAAGGAACCTGGAAAGCATATTTACAGGCATTTCATACTTGGGGAGGAACAGCTGCAGTCACACTTGTCGGAGGACTGGTAGCACTGATCATTCTGTTTATTTCCTGGTTGCCATCATGCATTTTGCTGGCAGCTGAAGTATTCTCGTACCAGAACATGCTGGCTGGAGATCCTATAGACCTGCCTTCAGGCTTTGCCATACTGAAGTTTTTCGTACTGTTTTTCACTGTTGTATTATCCGGTATCGCCATGTGGGCGCTGGTTTTCCCATTGGTATTCCATTATGCTTCTGTAAAATTCAGGACTGAAGAAAAAGAAAACATGATTAAAGAAAACAGTCTGGATGATTATACTGAATAATTGAAAATATCCATAATTCAAAAAGGCTAACATATACAAAAATCAGCAGGGAGCATAACTGTATTGTAGTTATGCTCCCTGCTGATTTTCTATCATAAGAATCTTATCCGACAACAGGAACAAGACCTAGTTCGGCAGCCTTCTTCATCATAAAACCATACGCAGCATCATGTTCGTTCGGAACCAGACCATCGAGAATGGCATCTTTAATGGCACTTTTCAAAATTCCGACCTCACGGCAAGGACTCAATCCAAAAACACGCATGATCTCTTCCCCACTCACAGGAGGCTGGAAATTACGGATACGGTCGCGTTCTTCCAGATCCACAAGTTTCTGACGCACTAACTTAAAATTGTCCAGAAAACGCTGTTTACGCTGAACATTACGCGAAGTAATATCAGCCTCACACAAAGTCATCAGATCGTCAATGTCATCACCAGCTTCAAACAACAGACGCCGGACAGCAGAATCAGTAACCTCTTCATCGGCTATCACAATCGGACGCATATGCAGTCCGACCAGTTTTTGCACGTATTTCATCTTTTCATTCATTGGCAATTTCATTTTCCGGAATATTTCCGGAACCATCTTTTCACCAATAAAATTATGATTCTTAAAAGTCCATCCTACTCCAGGCTCAAAACGTTTTGTCCGCGGTTTACCAATATCGTGTAACAAAGCAGCCCAACGCAACCAAAGATTATCGCTGACCTTACAAATATTGTCGAGTACCTGAAGAGTATGATAAAAATTGTCCTTATGCGAACGTCCCTGTACCGTATCGACTCCTTCCAAAGCCGCCAGTTCCGGAAAAATCAATGGCAACAATCCGCAACGCATCAAATCGACCAAGCCTTTTGAAGGTGTCGGCGTCATGATAATTTTATTCAGTTCATCAGCAATACGTTCCCGAGAAATAATTTTAATACGTTCGCGATTTCTTCCCAAAGCCTCAAACGTCTCTTCCTCTATAAAAAAATTCAATTGCGTAGCAAAACGCACACAACGCATCATCCGCAACGGGTCATCACTGAATGTAATATCGGGATCTAGCGGTGTGGCAATCAAACGATTTTCCATATCCAAAACGCCATCAAACGGATCGACCAATTCGCCAAAACGAGCTTTGTTGAGGCAAACGGCAAGAGCATTTATCGTAAAATCGCGTCTGTTCTGATCGTCTTCCAAAGTACCGTCTTCCACAATAGGTTTTCGGGAATCGTGACTATAACTTTCCTTACGGGCTCCTACAAACTCAACCTCCATACCATGATACTTCACCTGTGCCGTACCGAAGTTATGAAAAACACTGACGTGTGCTCCTTTGCCCAGCTTCCGTCCTAATGCTTCTGCTAAAACAATTCCACTTCCTACGACAACAACATCTATATCTTTCGACGGACGTTCCAAAAACAAATCACGCACATATCCACCAACCACATAGCATTCCAGCCCCAGATCATCGGCAGCTTCAGAAATCAGATGAAAGATCTTCTTATCCAACAACCGGACAAAATCTTCTCTTAAAAGTTGTCTCATGTTTCATTTAAATACTAAATCCATGCAAATTTAATATTTTTTACGCGCGTTCTATATCAGATACCGCAAAAAATGGTAATTTTGCCCTTCATAACGAAAGAAAAGAATGCCTATGAAGAAAATGATCCCCTTATTTTTTCTCAGCATTGCCTGGATGGCTTGCTCTGAGAAGAAAGTTGATGTGGAAACTCCAGCCGGCATCATGCTGGAAAACGCCCGTACGCTCATGTTACAAAAGCAATATGACGCCGCGCGTGATTCCATTGAACTCATGCGTCAACTTTATCCGACGGCATTCTCGGCCCGCTCTGCAGGTATTATTGTCATGGACAGTATAGAACTGCTTGCAGCTCAAGATTCTTTAGCCGTACTCGACAGTATCTTGCAAAAGGAAAGAATCATTTTTGAAGAAATCAAGAAGAAGAACAACAGAGGAGCAAACTCTCCTTTCTACAATCAGAAAAACAAAGTGTTCTATCTGGAACAAAACTTTGATGAAATCTGCGCCAAAGTGAAATTCTATCTGCGCAAGATTGAAGTTGATAAAGAAAAAAACAAACCCGAAATTTAATTACCCTATCAAAGTGTGTTTATCCAAATAAAAAAGGACAAACACACTTTTTTTATAATTTATTTCCTTACCAGAATTTGTTTGCTGCAGGATTATACTCAAAACCGCCTTGTGCCAGATTTGAGATCAATTCCGAACGGTCAATCTGCATATCTGCACACAACTCATCCAGTGAAGGATAAAAGTCGCGCAACTTCATATTGATAAATCCCATTAATATTACTGGATCTTTTGGTAACTGTTCCATATTTCTTTTATTTTAAAATCAATAATTTTCGCCTTTCGTACCGTGCATCAGTAAACAAACCGCAAATACCATGGCTACCAGCATGAGGGGAACCATGAATTGTAAATCTCCATCTATGGTCATATCTCCAAATCTTTTCACCTTTACTTATATACAAGACAAACATTTCTGTTTACGGCAACAAAATTAAATATTCAAGAAAATCCCACAAAGAGAGCCAGAAAGAAAAAATAATAAAGTCTGGTTTTCTTGACATAAATCAATAAAACCAGACTTTATCATTTCATTATTCCAAAGTAAAGGAGATTTTCGCCCTTATAAAGCGGAATATAATATCAAATTGTCAAAATCAATCAAAATCCTTAGAATAAGAATTTCATGATGTCATTGTAACAAGCCAAAAGCATTAAACCAAAAATCAACGTCATACCAATAACTTGGGCACGCTCCATAAATTTCTGACTTGGTGGACGACGGGTTATAATCTCGACCAACAGGAAGAGTACATGACCTCCATCCAATGCCGGTATCGGTAATATGTTCATGAAGGCAAGCATAATGCTCAGGAAAGCTGTAATCTCCCAAAAACTCTGCCAATCCCAAGTGGCAGGGAAAATACTGCCGATTGTACCAAAGCTACCCACATTCTTTACCCCTTCGGACGTAAACATATATTTTAAATCGCTCACATAACCGGACAGAACAGACAATCCATGACGGACACCTGCAGGAATGCTTTCCCAAAATCCATAAGTATTTGTTGCCAGATCATAGTAGTTTAGCATGCTGGTTTTTACGATACCGAGTTTATAATCCGGAGTTAACGTCAACGCAACAGTATCCGTTTGAGCTGAAACAGGATCTGTATAGACAACCGTGAGCGAACGTAGACGGACACTGTCTTCATGCGAGCAGCCAGCAGCCAAGACATCGGCCTTACGAGCCATAAGGTTATCGAAATCGCTCCAGCACTTTACTGGTTTTCCATCAATGGCATCAATCCGACAACCTCCCCGAATACCGGCTTCATATGCCGGAGTACCAGCTAAAACAGTATCAACCTCGGACGGAACAAACGGTACTAAAAATGGAGGATTCTCCTGAAGCATCTGCAACATGTTCATATCTTCAGGCATCTGTAAATCTATCAGCGCGCCGTTTCGCAGAACTGTTACGGTTTTAGCCTCAGATATTGTTCGGTAGACTGTACCGTCAAAACGTTCAAAATCGACTCCATCAGCAGCAACCAGCTGGTCGCCATCCTGAAATCCGATTGTTTTGGCCGATTCATTGAAATTGAATCCCATGGTCATATTCTTCATCGGCATATATTGTTCACCCCAAGCAAACAATACCATAGAATAAATGACTAAGGCCAACAAGAAATTGACCAAGACACCACCGATCATAATGAAAAGACGCTGCCAGGCTGGTTTTGCCCGGAATTCATAGGATTGAACAGGTTTGGACATCTGTTCGGTATCCATACTTTCATCTATCATTCCGGAAATCTTTACATAGCCACCAAAAGGCAACCAACCGACACCATATTCCGTTTCGTTCTTTTTCAATCGGGGAAAAAGACGAGTCACCCATTTGTCTTTCGTACTGAACAGATGAAAATAAGGATCAAAAAACAAAAAGAATTTTTCAACTTTTACCCCAAATAGTTTGGAGAAAAAGAAGTGTCCTCCCTCATGAAGCACTACCAAAATGGAAAGTGACAGGATGAGCTGAAGGGCTTTGATTAATGTTGCATCCATAAATACAATAAAGTTCGTAAATTAATATGCTCTGTTTTTAAATTGTATTGATTATATCTATTCCTTAAATTCTGACATATTTTACAATAATCCCATGATCAGTTTATTTTTTCTGCAGCATAACGACGTGCTTCCGCATCTGTCTCGAAATAATCTTCCAGCGTTGGTGTTGCTAGAAAACTTACCTGCTGCATAATCTCTTCGATTATTGTACTCATTTGCAAGAAACCAATCCGGTTTTCTAAAAAGGCCCGATTGACGATTTCATTTGCAGCATTGAGGATACAAGGCATGTTTCCACCACGATCTAACGCAACATATGCTAAAGCCAGATTCCGGAAGCGTTCTGTATCAGGAGCCTCAAAAGTCAATGGAGAAGCCTGAACAAAATCCAGGCGATCGAAAGAACTCTTCAGACGCTCGGGATAAGAAAATGCCAGTTGGATCGGCACACGCATATCAGGTACTCCCAATTGAGCTTTGACTGCACCGTCTTCAAACTGAACAGCACTATGCACAACCGACTGTGGATGAACAACGACTTCAATCTGATCCGGACGGACGTCAAAAAGCCATTTTGCCTCAATCACCTCGAAACCTTTGTTCATCATCGAAGCAGAATCAATTGTAATCTTGGCTCCCATATCCCAATTGGGATGCTTCAAAGCCTGTTCACGAGTAACCGTAGCTAACTGTTCGCGCGTAAAAGTCCGGAACGGACCACCGGAAGCAGTCAGTATCAATTTCTCAATCGGACTTTGTTCGCCCATAATCGACTGAAAAATAGCAGAATGTTCAGAATCTACAGGAATAATAGGTGCATGATGACGCAATGCCAGATCCTTAATCAGTTCTCCGGCAACAACCAGCGTCTCCTTATTGGCCAAAGCTATGGTCTTATGAGCTTCAATAGCAGCTATTGTCGGCCGTAATCCCGAGAAACCAACCATTGCAGTAAGCACAATATCAATATCCTTCTCACGAACAACCTGACAGATAGCATCAGCTCCTGCATAAACCTTTATCGGCATATCAGCAAGCGCTTCTCTTAATATTCCATATTTTTCCTCATTGGCAATAACAACAATCTCAGGCTGGAACTTACGCGCCTGTTCAATCAACAGTTCTACACGATTATTCGCTGTCAAAACATAAGCTTCATACCGTTCGGCATGCTCTTCTATGACCTGCAATGCCTGAGTACCAATAGATCCGGTAGACCCCAATATGGCTATTTTCTTTTTTTTATTTTCCATGACTAATCCTCCAATTGGCCTAATGTAAGCAATCCTTCTGGCAAACAGAAATGAATTTCCTCCCGTTCATGATCTAACCCGACAATAAACTCTTCATGGGCGGGAACAAGCAACTCATTTCCCTGAGGTGTACGAATTTCGAACAATACGTTTACAGTAGATTCATCTATACCAACAATAGTACCCAAAGCACCATGCTGTTCGTCAAAAGCCTTGAATCCGACAAAATAACTCCAAGAATATGTATTGTCTTCTGTCTGAGCTGCAAGAGCTTTCGGGAAAAATACTTCTACACCGACCATTTTGCGTGCCTGTTCTTCTGTATCAATATCTGCAAATTTGACCAGTGCCGTCGTATCATTCTTGAACCGATATTCTTCCATAAAAAAAGGAACAAGAATACCATCCATCTTACAAACCAAATAATCGGCATCCACACGATCAAACACATCATCCGTAAACGACAGGCTCAGTTCACCGGAAACGCCATGTGTTTTGGTTAACATACCGATTTTATAAACTTCTTCCTCGCGTATCATTTCAATCCAAACGTGTTATATGAGCACCTAAGGCATTTAAGCGATCTTCGATATGTTCATAGCCCCGATCGATCTGCTCTATATTGTGAATCACACTGACTCCATCAGCGCTCATTGCGGCTATGAGCAATGCTATACCGGCCCGAATATCAGGAGAAGTCATCTTTCCACCACGCAAGCGAATCTGTTTATCATGACCTACTACCACGGCACGGTGAGGATCACATAAAATAATCTGAGCCCCCATATCGATTAGTTTATCCACAAAAAACAAACGGCTCTCAAACATCTTCTGATGAATCAATACCGTACCTTTAGCCTGTGTGGCAACCACCAGCAAGACACTCAGCAAATCCGGTGTCAACCCCGGCCATGGAGCATCGCTGATCGTCATAAACGATCCATCAATAAAAGATTCGATTTCATAATGTTCCTGTTCGGGAATATACAAATCATCACCATCACGCACCACTTGAATACCCAATCGACGAAAAGTATCCGGAATAATCCCCAAATGCTCGATAGAAACATTCTTTATCCGTACTCCACCACCAACCATGGCTGCCATACCGATAAAACTACCGACTTCTATCATATCCGGCAAAATCCGATGACGGGCTCCATGCAGATGAGACACACCTACAATCGTTATCAGATTAGATCCTATACCAGATATATTAGCACCCATAGCATTCAACAAATGACAAAGTTGCTGTATATAAGGTTCACAGGCAGCATTGTAAATCACCGTTGTTCCGGAAGCCAAGACAGCGGCCATGATGACATTTGCCGTTCCTGTCACAGAAGCCTCATCAAGCAACATATAAGTACCATTCAAACGCTCAGCCTGAATATGAAAAACTTCACGCTCAACATCATAATGAAACTGAGCACCTAATTTTTCCATCCCCAGAAAATGAGTGTCGAGCCTTCTGCGTCCGATTTTATCTCCTCCCGGTTTAGCGATCAGCGCATGACCGAAACGCGTCAGAAGTGGACCGATCAGCATCACACTACCCCTTAATTTGGAACAGCGAGCCAAAAACTCATCAGTCTGTAAAATATCCAAGTCTATTTCGTCCGCACGGAAAGAATAATCGCCTTCACCGTGTTGCCACACTTTCACCCCCATATCGCGCAACAATTGGATCTGATTGTTCACATCCGCAATATTCGGGATGTTGGCAATACGTACTTCGTCTGAAGTAAGCAAAGTCGCACAAATCACCTGTAAGGCTTCGTTCTTGGCCCCTTGGGGAACAATCTCGCCCGACAGTTTATGACCGCCTTCTATTTTAAATGAAGCCATAGTGATAAATCTTTAAAATTTTTTCTTATTATTCCGACGCTGCATTTTATTATTCATAGATGCAACAGCCAGTGAACGTGTCTGTAAAGAAGCAAAACGGAAATGATCCAGATCAAGCTGTACCTTACCTTCCGTATATTCCGAAAGATCGGCCGCCACCTTTTCTTCGTCCATAGCGTCTTTGTTCCAATTGTACAGACAACGCTTCATCTGATTGGCTACCATTGAAGTCAAAGCATCACGTTCTTCACCTTCAGGCATGTCTTTCAGCTTTTTCAACAAAGTCTCCAACATGTAGCCGTAATGACGATAACGAATACGTTTCATCGGATAAGCCAAAGGCTTTGGTCGGGAATGCACGGCTGCAGCAGGCGTTATCTCATAAGGATAATCAATATCCAACTTATAATCTGCCATAACAGCTAAATGATCCCACAATTTATGTTTAAAATCAGGAATATCCCGCAAATGCGGAAACATACTTCCCATGATATTCACAATCGTATTGGCACAACGCTGACGTTCGGCACGATCCTCTATGGTCAAAGCATGATCAACCATATTCTGGATACCGCGTCCGTATTCCGGCATCGGCAATCTTTTCTGTTGGGTATTATACAGCATAAACGAATCTGATTTTATAATAGTTTTTTAGGCTGGGAAGCCACAAATTCTTTCAAATAAAAAGGTTCGAAATAAGCCACATCCTCAAATTTTTCCTGAGCAATTGCTTTCTCAGCCAATGGTGCCATATTTCGGGCCAACGGCTGAATATCCGGCAAAAAGAAAGCATTCGGATGACGGATCACATCCTGACATTTCGCAGCTCCGTCGCCAAAGAAATAAACCGGTCCTTTATCCAAATACTCCAAATAAGTATCCGCATCAACAATGTCAGCTCCAATCGGACGCACCGCACGCAATGCACGGTCATAAACAGCCGAATAAACTTCCATACGACGAGCGTCAATCATCGGTACAAGCAAAGCATTCTCAGGCAACTCATCATGATACAACAAAACAGGAACACAAAGAAGTTCCAAAGTAGGAATTCCTATCAAATTTAGACCACGGCCATAACATATACCCTTCGCCATAGAGACGCCTATACGCAATCCCGTATAAGAACCCGGCCCACAACTGACAGCCACAGCATCAACTGGTAACGCATGACTATCTGCAAAAGACAGCGCCTCGTCAACAAAAACACCAAGAGATACAGCATGGGAAGACCCCTCGAAATCAGTCTTCTCAAACACATTCTGTCCATCTTCACTTAAAGCGACAGAACAGACCTTTGTGCTCGTTTCTATATGTAAAATACAAGACATACCTTTTTTTTCAGATTATTAGGTCACAAAATTACAATTTTCTGCCATCATTTTTGTACTTTTGCACAAAATAGATGTTAAATTATGATACAATCAATGACTGGTTACGGCAAAGCTGTTGCCGTTTTCAATGGAAAAAAAATAAACGTAGAAATAAAATCGCTCAATAGCAAAGCACTCGACCTTTCCACACGTATAGCCCCACTCTATCGGGAAAAAGAAATGGAAATTCGAGCCATGATTGCAGCTGCTCTGGAACGGGGTAAAGTGGATTTCAGCCTATGGATCGATAAGGATGAACTATCAACAGCAACCCCAATAAATGCCGGTGTTTTGGAAAACTATTACAAACAGATTCTGACGATCAGTACCGAAAGAAATATACCACTCCCGACAGACTGGTTTGCCACTCTGTTACGCCTACCTGATGTAATGACCAAAACCGAAACAGAAGAATTAAGCGAAGAGGAATGGACTATCGTACGACAAACGGTATCGGAAGCTATTCAGAAACTAGTAGATTTCCGCAAGCAGGAAGGAGCTGCACTATACAAAAAGTTCTCAGAAAAAATTGATAATATTGCTGCACTACTTGCCAGCATCGAGCCCTACGAAAAAAGCCGTACGGAAAAAATTCGCCAACGGATTATAGACGGACTAAACTCTATACCTGAAGTCGAATATGACCGAAACCGTCTGGAACAAGAAATGATTTATTATATCGAAAAACTGGATATCAACGAAGAAAAGCAACGCCTGAAAAATCACCTGAATTATTTCCGGGAAACCATGGACAACGGACACGGACAGGGAAAGAAACTGGGATTTATCGCTCAGGAAATGGGACGCGAAATTAATACAACCGGCAGTAAGAGCAATCAGGCTGAAATGCAAAACATCGTCGTCAAGATGAAAGACGAACTGGAACAGATTAAGGAACAAGTATTGAACGTCATGTAAAAACAGATTGATTTATGAAAGGAAAACTTATCATATTCTCTGCTCCAAGCGGAAGTGGAAAAAGCACTATCATTAACTATCTGATGCAACAGGGATTGAACCTGGCTTTCAGTATCAGCGCTACAAGTCGTCCACCGCGCGGTACGGAACAGAATGGCGTGGAATATTTCTTCCTATCTCCGGAAGAATTTCGCCAAAGAATTGCCAACGAAGAATTTCTGGAATACGAAGAAGTTTATAAAGACCGTTATTACGGAACACTGAAAGCGCAAGTTGAAAAACAGTTGGAAGCAGGACAAAATGTCGTTTTCGATGTAGATGTCAAAGGTGGCTGTAACATCAAAAAATTCTATGGCGACCGGGCACTAAGTATCTTTATTCAGCCTCCTTCAGTAGAAGAGTTGCGCAAACGGTTGACTGGCAGAGGTACAGATAGTCCCGAAGTAATCGAGGATCGCATTGCCCGTGCCGAATACGAACTCAGTTTTGCCCCTAAATTCGATACCATTATTATCAACGACAATTTGGAACAAGCCCAAGCCGATGCTTTAGCAAAACTAAAGGATTTCCTAGAAAAAAAATAAAACGATGAACAAACAAAACATTAAGCAAAACATGACAAGCAGTGCACTGATCTGTGTGCTTTGCTTTATTGTCAGTGGTCTGTGTTTTTGGACAAACCTTACAGAAATTGCAATCTGTATGATTATCGTGGGTATTTTCGAAGCTTTAATCTTTGCAATCTGGTTCCAACGAAACCAAAAAGCTGGAAAAGAGTTAGATAATAAGAACCGACGAATCTTGAAGTCAAAAAAATGAGGAAACGTATCAAAACCGGCATTTACGGTGGATCGTTTAATCCGATTCATAATGGCCATACACAACTGGCAGAATTTTTATGTCGTGAAGGGTATGTCGATGAATTATGGTTTCTCGTATCTCCACAAAATCCCTTCAAACAATCAGCAAACGACTTGCTTGATGATCAGGCGCGACTGGAACTGGCACGACTGGCAATAAAAGAAAACTCCAATTTACATGTCAGCGATTTCGAATTCACACTGCCAAGACCATCGTATACTTATAAAACTCTACGCGCTTTACGCCAAACGTATCCCGATCGGGAATTCCTGCTCGTAATCGGTGCGGACAACTGGCAAGCTTTTGACAGGTGGGCCGAACCGGAAGAAATCCGGGCTCATCACCAAATATTGGTTTATCCTAGAACTGGATATCCACTGGATCCACTACAGTTACCTGAACAGGTAACAGCAGTTCCTTCACCTATCATAGATCTAAGCTCAACAGAATTGCGAAAAGCTATTCACGACGGCTTGGACGCTTCATATGGACTAAACCCCGACGTTCTAAAAGAGATTTTGGCTCGCGGTTATTATCAATAAAAAATGCCCCTCAAAAGTCTGACAAAACTTTTTGAGGGGCATTTTATATAAAATTCTTATTGCCTACAAACTAATCTTTTTCAATCAAGACTGTAGCATATGCAGAAATTCCTTCTTCACGCCCAGTGAATCCAAGTTTTTCTGTTGTCGTAGCCTTTATAGAAACATCATCAACATCTACCTGCATGACTGAAGCCAAACACTGTTGCATATCAGGAATATGCACTTTCAACTTCGGACGTTCAGCACATACTGTTGCATCAACATTACCCACATGATATCCTTTTGTTGCAATTAGTTCAATTGTTTTGCGTAACAGAATCTTACTGTCGATCAGATGAAATTCGGCTGACGTATCCGGAAAGTGATAACCAATATCACGCATATTGGCCGCACCGAGCAAAGCGTCACAAATGGCATGAATCAGCACATCGGCATCACTATGCCCCAGCAAGCCTAATTCATGCTCCAGACGTATACCTCCTAACCACAATTCACGTTCGGGCACCAAACGATGTACGTCAAAACCAAATCCTACTCTTATTTTTCCCATAACGTTTCGTCATTTATCTTCGTCCAAATAATTCTTTCATACCATCAAGATCAAAGCCCAACGTAAAACGCAGAGTTTGATCGAGCGGATTACTCTGTGCCGTTGAAATCACATAAGCACAATCCAAAGAGAATACACTCATGCGGAAACCAGCACCGGCTGTAAAATATTTCCGGTTACCTTTGCTGGCAGCCTCATGATGGTAACCACCTCTTAAAATAAACCGGTCGTTGTACGAATATTCCGCACCAACGCTCCACTGTATCTCCTGCATTTCTTCCTTAAAACCACCGGGAGCATCACTGAAACTTTTGAAAATACCGGAAATAGGTGACAAATCATAGTATTCTTTTTGCACACGGTCCAAATAATCTTCGCTGGCCTCATTTTCACCTTGAACAGGATAAGTCGGAATCAAAAGCTTATTGGCATCGGCCGCAAAAGCGATTTTATTGTATTCATTAATCGGAATCAGGAAATTGATACCCATACGCAAATTCGTCGGAATAAATTCGGCATTATCATCACCACCGAATGAGATTTTACTACCGATATTACTGATATTCAATCCCCAGGCGAAGTTACATTCCCGACTACCGGCTATAAAATATTTGTTATAATAAAGCGCAATATCGGCAGCAAAAGCTTTTCCAGGTGAACTTTCCTCTGAATAGTTATATGTGATGTCTGACAAAATGAAACGCATTCCGACAGCAGCCGAAAAATTTTCACTCAACATACGCGAATAGGCCATATCAATAGACATTTCATAAGGCTTGATCGTCATATCCCCCGTATTGTCCTGACCACTTGAAGTAGAAACTTCTCCCAAAGAAAAATAACGAAGCGAAGCACTAAGGGCCTGATAATCACCAATACGATAGAAACCGCTCATATAAGCCAGATCAATATCATTAACCAACTGCCGCAACCAAGGGGTATAGTTCAAAGAAACTCCTGCACGACCAATACAATAAGGATATTTTGCCGGATTCCAATATTGCGAATTCACATCAGCTTCGGTTGCAGCACCAATATCACCCAATCCACCACCACGTGCATCTGGAGCAATAGACTGAGAAGTCACAGAACTTCGAACTGGATTAAAAAAACCTTCCTTATCATCGGCATATAAATGGCCTGTATTGCCTAAAAACATCAAGCCAAGGCATATAAGCGTTGTTTTCTTCATGTGTTAATACTTTCTTCGTGTTGTTTTTAAAAACTCAAATAATGATTATTTATTGCGTAGGATAATTATTTTTTGTGACTTCGAGGTTGTTTCACTTCCATCTGCCGACATTTTCACACGATACAAATAAACTCCTGTAGATAAGGCCATGCCGTTACCCGTAGTCAAATCCCAATCAAAGACATAAACACCAGATCCACCAGAAGTTTCTATATCCTTTGCATACAGCAGACGTCCTGAGAAATCCATGATTTCGAGCGTAAACCGACAATCTGCTTCCGGACGGTTGTGATAAATCAGGAAGGTCGTACTGGTCTTTGCCGGATTCTCCGTGCAGAACACACGCAACTCCGGCGCTTTACGATGGTCGACACGGAAACTCAACGTAACCGTAGAAGAATTGTTCATGACATCCCAGGCACGGAAACGCAGACTATGTATGCCATCCGACAATTCCGGTATCTGGAATGCGACTGTTCCTTTCTGATAGTCACCAAATTCTGGAATATAATAATCATTCAGATTATAAGTCTGACGGGAGTCGTTATCGATGACCAGTTCCAAATCATGACCGACACCATTACCGCTGGTGTTAATACCGCTTTCGTCCGACAAACGGGCGACAAAATAGGGTGTCGCATTGACTGTGGCACCTTCCACAAAATCTTCCTCGTTCAAATAGGCTACGATATCAGGTCCGATACTGTCTCGCATCAAATCCGTACCCGAACCTCCTACCAGAAAATCTTCCGTACTGCCATGAGCTTCACGCTGACTATTAATATCCAAAGCATAAAAGACCATGCGCCCGGATGCATCTGAATACTTAATGTCCAACGGAATTGGGATAATCAAGTCGAATCGTCCGTTTTTGATGGAATCATTGCTGGTAAACAATACTTTATCACGCATGATGAAGCTAAATGGTCCTGCAGGCACATTGGCATTGTTCAAGCAAGTAATCCGGCTGGCGCTATCATAGAGTTTGGTAAACAGTGTTCCGTTATAGGCCGTCTCTGGCATTCCCTCGCGACGCTCAATATGACCGCTTACCCGAGCCAAGCTGCCGGCATTTAATACAGCCGCCTCTGAATCAGCCAACAGCTGTCCATTGATACTGTCAATAACCACACGATAATCCAAAACACCTAAAGTCAAAGCTGGATCTCCGAGTAAGGCATATTGAAGTTTGTTTTTTGTGTAATCCGTAATTTTATCCTCTGTTTCAAGCAAGTTTACTTTTGAAAGGCGAACAGCATCTCCAAGCCGCCAACGCTTGCCCTGTTCGTCACGTCCTAAAACAAACTCGGTGAAGTAGCTGTTCATGAAATAGTTTCGGTCGGCATATACGGTCCGTGTCGTACCATAAAAGGCAACAGCAGCTGCATCCGGATTCAGCATGGCCAGCTCTCCCGAATTTTCCGTTCGCGAATCAAAAGGCATAATGTCGCATGCAGCCGTCACCCATAACGGCACCTTTTTCGACGTAAAAGAACTGAAATCTTCACGAAACAAAACGTTCTCGTGTGAATAAACATATTGCGACCCGTGCCCCGTATAATTCATCATCAATGCCCCTTCATTCATTTGACTCAAAATACGCTCGCGAACTTTAGGATAAGAAAGTCCGGTTCCTGAAGCCTCTCGGGTATAAACATCCCAAAAAATTCTGGTCACATCATAATCCGGATAATTTGTCTCTATACGGGTCGCTATCTTGTTCGCCTGATCCATATGTGTATTATTATCCCCATCATCACCCAACACACAAATCGAGTTTTTCCAGGAACCGGCATAGACATTGTTCATAAAATTCAAAGTCTTATCTACGATATTCCGCGCCTGCTCTGCAGTAGTTATGGGAAAACGACCTATACCCAAATCAACTTTTTCACGCAGCAAATCACTACCCTCGCCATCATCGAGTAAACCGAAGTAATCTTCCATGACATAGCTTTCGGTATCACTAAAAGAATTCTCCGATTCAAAACACAGTAAATAATCTTTCGGATTCTCCCCACGCCATGCAGAAGACAACATCCGGTTATCCCAGGCACAATCCCCAAAAAGCAACAAATAACGAGGAGCCTCATCTATTTTCTCTGCCCGATCATAAAGCATCTTCAGAAAACGCCGGTAAGCAGTTGCATCGGGTGTACCGGACGAAAACTCATTATAAATCTGATCAGCACGAACCACAATAACACTTAATCCATCCTGCTTCCGATGCGCATCAGCCAAACGTTCCGCTTCTGATACCAGCTTGCCCGATTCGGGAACGATAATCACCATATCTACAATACTGTCCGTAGCATGTAAATTCTGATTCTCTACAACTCCGACATATTCCGGAACAGGGAACTGAGCATCAATATCCACTGCTACATATCGGGCATTTGCCTGATCCACAGGTACCCGATAACAAGTTTCTACTGTACTTCCGACCATTTCTGCAAATGATTGCTCTGCATTTCCAACTCGCCACACATGGATATTTTTCCCCGATGGATTAGAAATACAAAAAACAGTAGCCTCATCTCCTTGTCCCCGGAAATCCAAACTTTTATCTGTCAATTCCAGCTTACGCCAATAATTCAATTCCAAGAAATCAAGACGCGCATGATTTCCTGCCGTTGCAGTCAATTTTACAGTGGTTCCGGCATCTCCCGATTTCATATTGTTGACTTTATATACACGTTCTGTCGAAGCACCATAAATATACTCACTGGTTGTACCTACAGAAAAAGACGTCAGCGCCTCACCATTCACTTCCGGCTCTACATAAGTCCTTGTAGCAGCCCCTGCACTGAACATCACCCGTAAAGCGGCCGCTTCTGTCGAAATCGCACCAGGAGTTTCCAAACGATAAGTCTGAGAATTTCCAGTATAATAATCATAGCTATCGAACAGACGCCGACCACCACTAAACCAAGCAAAATCATCTACTTCATAACTCGTCTGATCCAAGAACTGAGTCTGTTCTTCAGCAGTTGTAATCGATTCAGAGATAGTTTCCAAAACAGCCGGATTATCCCCTTCTGTCAAAAAATAGTAAGCCTTATTTGCATAATGATTCCGGACACATTGAGCAATATCCATTCCTGCTGAAGAATTATAAGCAACATCTGTCCAATAAGACAAACCATTCGCATAAAACAAGATGTCCTTGCCTCGACGATATACGGGCACTTCACACAAATCATCATAATCCCGGTCGGCATCAATCACCTCTGCCTGTAAATGTCCTCCATATCCAAAAAGTTTCACTTTATCCGGATTCTGGAACCCCATACGTGATAGGTCGGAAGCAGATAGCTGATACACACCGTCATCCTGTACAGCAATCTTCACCCAACGCCCCTGCGCCAAAACAGATGATGTGACGTAACGGGATACCCTGCTTCTCGTTTTGACGGTTTGAGGCAGACGAGGTGTTCCTTGTAATTTTATTCGGCAACTGACCAGCTTTTTATATTGTCCATCCTGAAATACCACAGGAATAAAAGCTAAATCCAGAAATCCCTGTTTACGGGAAACACCAATATATGTATTAATCTCGGGCACCGAAGGCAAAACTGTCCGCTTATTCTTCAGCCAATTCAATTCTTCTTCAGAGACCGAAACATATTCAGGATATTCCAAGACAACCTGATAATCATAAGCCTGATAATCTTCGCCCAACGGAATCACTTCGGTATAAGTCGGCAAAACAGAATCAATCTTCAACACCGACCAATCCAATTGTGTTTCTTGCTGAGCAAAACCCATACCCATAATCAGGCTTGCCATCAAGCCCATGATTGTCCGTTTTAAAATCATCTTATTTCACATTAAAAGACAAAACCTTACGTCCTTCCAAATAACCATCCAAGTGCTGATCAATGGCTACAGGACCGACACCAACAGGAGTTCCGGTAAAAATCAAGTCCCCTATTTTCAGCGTAAAATACTGACTGACAAAGGCAACTAAACGATCTACGGAATATATCATATCTCCAGTAAATCCCTGTTGCACAGTCTTACCATCTATATCTAAATGGAAATGCAATTGCTGCACATCGGGAAGTTCTTCTTTTGATACAAAATCACCGATCACAGCAGAATTATCAAATGCTTTACTCAATTCCCAAGGCTTTCCCTCTGCGCGCAATTTTCGCTGTAAATCACGGGCGGTAAAATCAATACCTACCGTATATGCGTCATAATAACGATGAGCAAAACGCTCTGAAATATTTTTCCCCAAACGGCAAATACGAACAACCAGTTCCGTCTCATAGTCACATTGTTTCGTAAAATCGGGAATAAAAAATGGTTTGCTGTCTTTCAACAAAGCCGAATCAGGTTTTGTAAAAATCACCGGTTCCTCCGGTATATATAACGTTCCATCGAGTTCTTTATTGTGTTCAGCATAATTCATGCCCACCGCCAAAATCTTCATAATGTTCTAAATATTAATGGTTCTGAAGATGCAAAAATAAAATAAATCCATCAAAATTCATATTTATATCTCAAATATAAACTTACATAATCTGAGAATTTCATGATTACATGATATAAACCATCATTCTAACAGCTACAATACCTACAAAAAAAGTTCTATCATCTCAACCTATCATTACTCATGAAAGGTTAAGATGATAGAAAGTAATCAAATCAGAAAAATTATAAGTATACGGTCTAATATTTACTTTTCTTTTTTAGAAGCAGCTTCAAGTGCCTGTTCTACAACAATAGACTCATTTCCGGGAACATATCCACTATGACTCCAAACAATTTTTCCTTCAGGATTAACAACCACTACATAAGGAATAGCCGTTAAATTCAACGCTTTATAAAAGTCTCGATTTTGGTCAAGCACAACTTCATATGGCCAACGTTTACCACGTACTAAAGATTTTACCTTTGCTACAGCTCTTGAATCATCAATAGGCACAGCAACAACACGAACACGTCCAGACCATTCATCTTCCAAATCCAACAATGCCTCTAATTCATTCTGACAAGGTTTACACCATGTAGCCCAAAATGAAACGATCGTGACCTGATCTTCCCCAAGCACATCTCCAACAGTTGTCTCTGCCCCATCCAATGTACGCAAAACAATATTACGCGGTACGCTTTGAGCTTTCAAACTCCCTGAGAAAAGTACCATACATAATAACACCCAAAATACGTTTAAATTTACAGTTTTCATTTTCTTCATAAACTTTTATAATTATCAATTAAACATCCAAAAAGTCATACTTAAAAATTTTTATATGGAGCAAACCATCCATGCAATAACATTTTATAGGAATCAGATAACAAAACGGAATTTTCTTCCTCTTTCTTCTGGCCAATAAAAGTCTTGGCCGATTCCAAACAGCAACGGCGCACAACAGAACCAACCAGAGAACGTCTGTGTCGATGCAAACTATGCTCCATGGCTTCTAGTACAACATCACGATTGACAACAGAAGGAGATGAAATAATACGTTCATAACGTTTCTGCCAGAAGTCAGCATGCCATAATAAATCCCATGATGCACGGCTTCGGTCCATAGCCCCTTCATGCCCACACAAAGCAGATCCCTCCTCTGTATAAAACGTTAGTAACCTACATTGCTGCTCAACAAAACACTCTGACAATCTACGTGCCTGTCTTTTATCAGAAACCAACATCAAAGCTTTACATAACGGCTGAACAACATCATCCAACCAAACCTGATGTAAAGCATCACCAATTGCAGCAATTGAAATTACCGAAGAACCGTTAACAGAAGCTTCGTGTACAGCTTGTGCCAATTCTTCTGCACGTTTAAAATACAATTCTGTAAGACTGTCTGATTTTAAAATCAAAGATTCATCATTCTGAACATCATATTCAGAAACATCCTTCTTGTCTGTACGCAAAACCGCATACAGATGCTGACGGAGTAAACTATCAGACGAGATCTGATATACCGAACGACAATCAGGAAGCGATTTCATCCCATATCCTTTACGTATCAGTAAAGCAAGAACATCTTTTGACGACATAGCTCCTGGAACAAGTAAACGCACAAAACCCTTGGTTGAAAATTGCTGTAAACAAACATCACGTGCAGATACATCATAAGCTACTGCCCGACGTGTTGAAGCATACGCATGTCCTTCGAATATCGAACTACCCAGACTGTCATTTTCTCCCGATTACCCTAAAATGTCCTTTAAGGTATTCTCCGGCATTTTGCTGGAACCAGTCTGTTTTGGCAATGGCAAGCGGAAGGCCGGTTTGGCATGGAGCGTTAGCGTTCAGTTGCGAGGTATGCCGAGGTATTACCGCCTACGGACAGTAACACCCCGACGCCCTCGCAACGGCTTGACAGACCGTTGTCCTTGCCGCTCGCAGGCTCGCAGCTTCCCTCTTTTAGAAACCGTTTCACGACTTTTCAAAGACATCTGTTATATATGGAATACGAGGATACCTCCAATCAGGAACAGGAGCAAAAGAAGCCCGTTATAAGGCGCGACAAGGTGGTTGTCACCAAGGTCACGGAACAGGAGCTTTCGCAAATCAAGAGCACCGCCGACCAGTGCGGCATGACACGCAGCGACTTCATCCGGGCAAGGGCACTCGGCTACAAGCCACGGCAAAGGCTTTCCGACAGGGAACTGGACGGTTTGCGTCAGCTTGCGGCCTGCCGCACGGACATGGTGAACTTCGCCAACGCCCTGCACGGACTGAGCGACAACGAGAAAATACGCCTGTTCCGGCACGAAGAGACCATGCTCGAATGGTACGAGAAAGTGGCCCATGTTACAAACCGTGTCGCCGACTTCTTGCAGTCCGCGCAGACGGCGAACAGCTATCCGGCAGGAACAACAAACCAAGAGACAAAGGAGGACGGCGCATGATAGCCAACGCAAAGGCGGTAGCCCACGGCATAAGGGCGATGCTCTATGTGTCGGGGGAATCGAGGAACAAGAAGCATCCCGAAAAGATAACGCGCATCTGCGACAACTTCATGCCGCAGGGCATGGACGCTACGGGTATATGGACGGAAATGAAGTTCGCCACCATGAACCACCCCAACATAAAAAACAACGTCATCCGCATGGAGATTAGCCCGGCGATGGAGCATACCCGGGACTTCACCTTGGACGACTGGCGGCAACTGTGGAATGATTTCGCGGCGGCTTTCGACAGCCAAGAGATACGTGACAAGGACGGCAAAGTTATTTCTCCACACACCAACGTATCGGGCAGCAAGTCCAGCGTCTGGCTGCACGAGGAATCCAAGAGCGGCATACCGCACCTACATGCCATCGTCTGCCGGGTGGACGAGGACGGGAACATCAACAACGACCACGCCATCCACCTCCGCGCACAACGGGCGGCTGAAAAGGTCGCACGGCAAAGGGGCTGGACTACCGCCATGCACATACACGAGATGAACATTCCACAGGTCAGTGCCGACTGCTTGGAAGCCTTACGCGAACTCGACAAGTGGTCATGGGACGGTTATAAAAAGCTGCTTTCCGCCAAAGGCTACGAACTGCATCTGCGCAAGGACAAGAAGGATGTGATGCGCGGCTATGTGCTTTGCAAGGGCAGCACAAGGTTCAAGGCATCGGAACTCGGAAAGGGGCGCAACCTGACCGCATCACGCATCAGGCTGACATGGGAGAAGCTGCATCCCGAACAGGATAAACAGAAAACCAAACAAGCAAGCCCGACACCCAAACCGACCGCCATACTGACACCGAAACCGCCTGTACCCAATGCTGCAAAACAAAAGCCACAGCCCGTTATACGGCAGCACAATCCGGTTTACGAGAACTACACGGACTATAAGCCGAACCGCCTGCCCACGGAGTTTGAGCATGACGGCAAGACCTACAAACGCTATCTGCCCGACAAGGTGATTGACTTCTTCAACAACGAGTTCGACTACCGGGAACTTGCCAACTGGCAGGACTTGCAGAACTTGGCGATGGCTTACTTCACTCTTATAGCGTCACCCTACGAGATTACATCCGGCGGTGGTGGAGGCGGCTCGCTGTCCGACCTCAAATGGGGACGCGACCCGGAGGAGGACGAGATAGAGTTTGCCCGCCGTTG